>JAICYB010000010.1 GCA_025934435.1 Actinomycetes bacterium
AACGCGAGGAAGTCGATGTCGAGGGCCTGCACGTCGACGCCGACGTGCGGCACGAGCTGCGCGCCGTCGACGAGGACGAGCGCGCCGACCGCGTGCGCGCGTTCGATGATCCATCCGAGGTCGTTGATCGTCCCGAGCACGTTCGACATCCCCGTGACACAAACGAGCTTCGTCCGCTCGGAGATCGTCGCTTCGAATGCGTCCATGCGGAGCTGACCGTCGTCGGTGATGTCGATGAAGCGGAGGGTCGCACCTGAGTCGGACGAAGCCATCTGCCACGGAACGATGTTGCTGTGGTGCTCCATCACCGTGGAGATGATCTCGTCGCCTTCCTTCAGGCGACGACGCGCCCACGCGTACGCAACGAGGTTCGTCGCTTCCGTCGTGCCGCGAGTGAAGACCACGCCGCGAGGGTCGTACGCGTTCACGAAATTCGCGATCTTGGTCCTCGCACCCTCGTAGAGCGCCGTCGACTCTTCACCGAGCGAGTGGACGGAACGATGTACGGCCGCGTTCGTGTGCTCGTAGAAGTCGGTCATCGCGTCGATGACTTGCCGCGGTTTCTGCGAGGTCGCCGCCGAATCGAGATAGACGAGACGCTTGCCGTGGACCTCGCGTTCGAGGATCGGGAAGTCCTTCTTGACCCGTGCAACGTCCAACATCAGGACTGGGGCGCCTCCTCGACCTCTGCTTCGTCCGACGTGTAGCCGAATTCCTTCTTCACGGCGTCGTAGCCGACCTCTTCGAGGTGGTCGGCGAGCTCGCGCCCACCGGACTTCACGACCCGGCCCCCGAGGAGGATGTGCACGACGTCGGGCGAGGTGAAGTTCAGGATCCGCGTGTAGTGCGTGATGATGCAGAACCCGATCTCCGGCGACTTCAGACGGTTGACCGCTTCCGCGACGATGCGGACGCCGTCGATGTCGAGACCCGAGTCGGTCTCGTCGAGGATGGCGAGCTCGGGCTTCAGCAAAGCGAGCTGCAGGATCTCGGCGCGCTTCTTCTCTCCCCCCGAGAATCCTTCGTTGAGGTTGCGTCGTCCGAACGATTGATCGAGACCGACGAGCTCGAGGTCGGTCCGGAGCTGCTGGATGAACTCGCGCGGGGAGATGTCCTCCTCGCGAACGGAGTTCACCGCGCTCCGCAGGAACGCCGAGAGCGGAACGCCGGGGATCTCCGTCGGGTACTGGAACGCGAGGAACATGCCGAGGCGGGCGCGTTCGTCCGGCGCCATGCCGATGACCTCTTGACCCTTGAACTTGATCGTCCCTTCCGTCACTTCGTAGGAGGGATGGCCCATCAGGACGGAGGCGAGCGTCGACTTGCCGGAGCCGTTCGGCCCCATGATCGCGTGCACCTCACCCTTCGGGATGTCGAGGTCGACGCCGCGCAGGATCGGTTTGCCGTCGACGGACGCATGCAGATCGCGGATGACCAGGATGGGGTCACTCAACTTCGATCAACACCTCTCCGTTCTCGATCTTCACGTTGTACGTCCTGAGATCCTCGGTCGCCGGAAGCGACTTCACTTCCCCGGTGCGAACATCGAAGATCGAGCCGTGCAGCGGGCATTCGATCTCATACCCCTCGACGAAGCCTTCTGAGAGGTGCGCGTGCTCGTGCGTGCAGATGTCCTGCACGCAATAGACGTTGCCGTCCATGGCGACGAGCGCACACGTTTGGCCGTCCGCTTCGACCTGTAGCGCTTCACCGTTCGGGATGTCGTCGATCTTCGCGACCTTGACGAACTTGCTCATGCCTGTTGTCCCTCCATCTTCGCCCGGATGGCGTCGGCGAGACGCTCGTGCATCCCGGACCATGTCACCTGTTCGAGAACCTGGTTGAAGAAGCCGAACACGATGAGCCGGCGCGCTTCTTCCGGCGGGATGCCGCGCGAGCCGAGATAGAAGAGATGTTCGTCGGAGATCTTGCCGACGGTCGCGCCGTGCGTGCACCGGACGTCGTTGTTCTCGATCTCGAGCTGCGGGTTCGGCAGCGCTCGTGCGTGCGACGAGAGCGCGAGGTTGCGGTTCGCCTGGTACGCGTTCGACTTCCGCGCGTTGGGGCGGATGTGGATCGTCCCGTAGTAGAGGGCTTGGGACGTATCGCTCAGCGCTCCTTTATAGAGGAGGTCGGAGGTCGTGTTCGGCGCAACGTGGTCCTGCAGCGTCCAATGCTCGAAACGCTGATCACCGTGCGAGAAGTACAGGCCGTACATGTAGGACTGGGCCCCCTCACCCGCGAGCGTGCATTCCTTCCAGGTGCGGGAGAAGTCGCCGCCGAGCGTGACGACGAGCGTGTTGAGAAGCGCGTCACGGTCGAGATGCGCGCGGACGTGCGCCAGGTGCTTGCACCCGGCGCCCCAGTCCTGCCACGTGACCCAGCCCACCCTCGCGTTGGCGCCGATGAACATCTCGGTGACCGGAGCGGCGAGCGTCGGAGTGTCGATCGCGTCGGAATCGTAGACGTCGTTGAACACGACGTTCGCTCCGTCCTCGATGATCACCACGGTCCGCGGAAGGACGAGCGCACCCGACGCGGACAACCAGTGGAGCGCCTGGAACGGCTCCTTCAGCTCGACGCCCTTCGGGACATACACGAATGTCCCACCGTGGTGAGCGGCGAGCGAGAGCGCGGTGTGCGGGTCGTCCGCGCCGACGAGGGAGCCGAGCCGCGGACGGAGCAGCTCCGCGTGCTCACGGACGGCCGTTTCGAGATCGCAGAGGATGACGCCTTTGGATCGTGCTTCGTCCGAAAGCTGGCGCTCGACCGTCGAGCCGTCGACATGGACGAGGCGTCCGGCGGACGAAACACCGGCCAGATCGAGGGCTTCGAGACGCGGCGTCGCGCCCGGCGCAGCGTCCGGCGGAAGCAGGCGGAAGTTGTCCGGGTGCAGGGCCTTGACGTCGGTGAACCGCCAGACCTCCTCGCGGCCCTCCGGGTAGGGAAGCTCGCCGTACCGCTTCCACGCCCCACGGCGCAGCTCCGCGAGCCAGTCGGGCGAACCCGCGACGAAGTCTTCTATGGACAGCTCAGTGATGGCGCTCAACAGCCCTCTCAGCGTTGGACGACTACTAAATCCTACCGAGATTGGCTATAGGAGCGTCACCGGGGGCTTCGTCGAGGGGCGGGCTTCTTCTTCGCCGCCGCCGCCGTGGGCTTGCGGTTCGCAGTCGCCGGCTTCCGGGTCGCCGCCTTCTTCGTATTCGCGCCGTTCGTCTTCCGGGCCGGCGCCTTCTTCGCGACGGCCTTCTTCCGAGCGGGCGAGGTGCGCGCGGCCGTCACGGCCTCGAGTTCGAGGGCGCTCTCGATCGGCTCGACCGTCGAGATGACCGCCGGACTTTCCGCGTAGGCCGATCCGATGTGCGCGGTCTCGCGCAGCGGGATCTCCTTCAGAAGGAACGTCACGAGGAACGCGGCGAGGACGAGCGGCACCGCGAGCAGGAACAGCACGTGGATCCCGTGCGCGAGCGACAGGATGACGCCGTGCTGGATCGCCGGCGGCAGCTTCTTGATCTGCTCGGGGCTCCCGATCACTTGCGTGAAGTTGACGGCCTTCGCGGCGGCCGGCGGCAGAAGCCTCGGCAGGTTGTACGCGAGGCGGTTGTTCAGGATCGCGCCGAACGCCGCGACTCCGAACACGCCCCCCATGGAACGGACGAACTGCTCGGCGGCCGTTGCCGTCCCGAGGTCCTTCTGGTCCACGGAGTTCTGCACGGCGAGGACCATCACCTGGATGATCAGACCCATACCGGCGCCGAGCAGGAACATGTACGCGGACGACTCGAGGCGGCTCGTCCCGACACCCATCGTCGACATCAGGTAGAGACCGACGGCCATGATCGCCGTGCCGACGATCGGGAAGATCTTGTACTTGCCCGATTTCGTGATGGCGCGTCCCGACCAGATAGACGTGAGCATCAGACCCGCCATGAGCGGGACGAGCAACAGGCCCGAGTTCTCCGCGCTCGCGCCGCCGACGGTTTGCAGGTAGAGCGGCATGAAGAAGATCGCACCGAACATCGCAAGACCGACGAGGAACTCGAGACCGGTCGCGACGGGGAAGATCGGTCCGTTCCACAAACGGAGCGGGATGAGCGGTTCCTCCTGGCGGCCTTCGACGAAGAGGAAGGCTGCGAGCAGGACGAATCCGACGATCCCGAGCGTGATGATGGCCGGCGAACCCCAGGGGTAGGTGATGCCGCCGAGCTGCGTCAGGAAGATGAGCGCGGTCGCCGAACCCATGATCAGCGCACCGCCGACGTAGTCGATGCGGTGCTCGATCCGGGTGAACGGGAGGCGCAGCACGACGGACGTGATGATCAGCGCACCCGCCGCGACGGGGACGTTGATGTAGAAGATCCAGCGCCATGTCAGGTGATCGACGAAGAAGCCACCGATGAGTGGACCGATCACGCTCGCGAACGCGAACACGCCGCCGAGGTAGCCCTGGTACTTGCCGCGGTCGCGCGGCGAAACGACGTCACCGATGATCGCTTGCGCGAGAGCCATCAAACCGCCCGCGCCGGCTCCCTGTATGGCGCGGAATGCGACGAGCTGCGTCAGGTTCTGTGAGAGCCCGGACAGCATCGAACCGATGATGAAGACGACGATCGAGATCTGGAAGATGTTCTTGCGTCCGTGAAGATCGCCGAATTTTCCCCACAGAGGAACCGAGATCGTCGACGTCAACAGGTAGGACGTGATCACCCACGAGATCTTCGTGACGCCGCCGAGATCACCGACGATCGTCGGGAGGGCCGTCGCGACGATCGTTTGATCGAGCGCCGCGAGCAACATCCCGGCCATGAGCCCGCTGAAGACGATCAGGATCTGGCGATGCGTCAGCCCCGTCGGCGTGAACTCACCGGTCGGCGGCGCGAGTGTTTCCGTCATGCCGGTTGCTCCTGCGGGGTCGTCTCGAGCGCGCCCGCGCAGCGGTCCAGGTAACGGGCCAAGCGGCGCTGCTCATCGGTCGTCAGTCCGGACAGCATCCTGTTCGTCGCGCGCTCGACGACCGCCGTTCCTTTCGCGAGCACTTTACGTCCGGCCGCGGTCAGCTTCATGCGGACGATCCGCCCGTGCGTCGGGTGCGGTTTGCGCTCGAGGTAGCCGTGCGCGACGAGCACCGCGAGCATCTCGTTCACCGATTGGGCCGTGACCTCGAGCTGCCGCGCGAGCTCGGCACCGGACAGATCCGGCGAGAGCCCGAGACGTCGGAGCACGGCGTACTGAGCGCCGGAGATCCCGAGCGGTTTCAGTGATTCGTCCACAGCGGACCTGTAGGCGCTCTGCGCGCGTTTCATCAGGAACGGGATGTAGAGCGGCGAGCCTTCGGTGGGCGTGGTCACCCGGCGACTATATCAGGTTCCTGATACACGTGTGTCAGGAACCTGATACGGCATCCTGTCAACGTGAAGCCCTACGTGCGGACGGCTCTGATCGTTCTGGCGGTGCCGATCGTCGCCTTCGCACTGCTCTGGACGGGGCTGTACTTCACCCAAGGAAGGCATCCGACGAGCACGTACGAGCCGCCGTTGACCTTCAGCACGTGCGACCCCGGCGGTCTTCACTGCGTCGACGTGTACGGAACACCGGGCGGCCGGCCCCGAGGACAAACCGAAGTATCCGTTCGCGGACTCGCAGCGAAGCTCGGATGCCGGACGAAGCCGACGGACGAGCCGTTCACGATTGGATCAGGCGAGTGTTCGATCGGTTCCGGAACCGTCGACATCAACGTGTTCGGTGTGGCCGCCGATCGCCGAACCTGGCTCGAGAACCCGCAGGACCATCGCCGGCGCGCGGTGGTCGTCGTGGGCGCCTATTGGACCGTGACCGCGGACTCCTGTCGCACGGCGAAAGACGTGCAGGCGACGCTGGGCGGGCGTCTGATCGGCTGTTAGCCGACGGAGCCTTCCATCTCGAGCTCGATCAAGCGGTTGAGCTCGACGGCGTACTCCATCGGCAACTGCTTCGTGATGGGCTCGATGAACCCGCGCACGATCATCGCCGCCGCTTCCGCTTCCGAGATCCCGCGGCTGCGGAGATAGAACAGCTGCTCGTCACCGATCTTGGCGACGGTCGCCTCGTGCCCCATCTCGACGTCGTCTTCCTGGATGTCCATGTAGGGGTAGGTGTCCGAGCGCGACTCCTCGTCGATCAGCAGCGCGTCGCACACGACGTTCGACTTCGCGCCTTTCGCGCCGGGGTGGATGTACACACCACCGCGGTAGGAGGTTCGTCCGCCGTCCTTGCTGATGGACTTCGAGATGATCCGCGACGACGTCTCCGGCGCGATGTGCGTCATCTTCGAGCCGGTGTCCTGGTGCTGGCCCTTGCCGGCGAACGCGAGTGACAGCGTTTCGCCGTGCGCCTTGCGGCCCTTGAGCACAACGGCCGGGTACTTCATCGTGACCTTGGAGCCGATGTTGCCGTCGACCCACTCGACGACGGCGTTCTCTTCGGCGACGGCGCGCTTGGTGACGAGGTTGTAGACGTTGCTCGACCAGTTCTGGATCGTCGTGTACGTGAGACGCGCGTTCGGGTGGGCGATGAGCTCGACGACCGCGGAGTGAAGCGAGTTCGACGAGTAGGTCGGAGCTGTGCAGCCTTCGATGTAGTGCACGTAGCTTCCTTCGTCCGCGATGATCAGCGTGCGCTCGAACTGTCCGGCGTTCTCGGCGTTGATGCGGAAGTACGCCTGCAGCGGGATGTCGACCTTCACACCCGGCGGCACGTAGATGAACGAACCGCCCGACCACACCGCGGAGTTCAGCGCCGCGAGCTTGTTGTCGTTGATCGGGATGATCGTCGAGATGTACTTCTGGACGATCTCCGGGTGTTCGCGAACGGCCGTGTCCATGTCGGTGAAGAGCACGCCGAGCTTGGTGATCTCTTCCTTCACCGAGTGGTATACGGATTCGGAGTTGTGGACGATGAAGCCTTCAGCAACGAAGTTGTGATGCCCTTCAACTTCGATGTCGAACGTCTCCTCGACGTCGACCGAATCGATGCTCTCGATCCGAACGAAACCGAGATGCGGGCTGCAGTGGGCGCGGAGTGTCGTCCCTCCCGGCGAGCTTGCATCGTGGTGCCACTTACGAGCACCCAGCCGAGCCAGCCGGCGTGGGTTTCGGACCGGCAGGCGGTCGAACCGGCCGCTCAAGAACAGTCTGTAGCCCCGGAAGGTTCTTCCGTCGGGACGACGCGTGTCGAAAGACACGACCTTGCTCGATGTGATGCCGCAGAGAGCGGCAAGTTCCTTGACGCCATCCAGGAGCCCTTCGCTCGCACTTGTGATCACGACGTCATGGTTCTTTGGATGTTCGCGGACGTAGCCGTCGGCATCAACGAAGCCGGCGATGAAAGCGAGTCGTTCAGCCAGCGGGACTCGCCAGATCCAGTACGGGAGTCGCTTCTCCGGTGCGCGGACTCCATATCCCTGGAGTTCGATCATCTCGCTCAGACCGCGTGAACCTCGAGCACAAAGTCGCAGCCCATCGGACGAAAGCTTGAAGTCGAGACCGAAGAGTTCCTTACCGACACGCGCGAACTCGGCGATGAAGGCTTCGTCTTCCTTATTGACCGCCAACTCAGCCGACAGGTAGTCACCTCGATGATGGAGGTATCCGTCACCGAGGAAGACGCCCATCCACCAGCAGAAGTCAACCGATGACTTTTCAGGAAGCGCGCGATGCTCGGGCAAGCGCGGCTTCACGATCGTCGCCGACTGGCCGTAGTCGGGCAGATCCGTCGCGACGGCGACGAAGTCGCCGACCAGCAGGTCCTCGACCGGCACCCAACGCGGGACAAAGCGAGCCCGCCGGCGGCCAGGCTTGCGCTCGTCGCGCAACACGAGGAATGGGTGGTTCGCCGAGGCACCGATCGTTCGACCGCGAGCCTTGATCTCAAAGACGAGCTTCTCACCCGCGGACGCGGACCGAACCACCGTCGATCGCACGATCTGCTTCGTCGACTCGTCCAGCGAGAAAACGCCGTCGCCTGCTTCGAGGGACTTGATCGGACGCATGCCATCAGTCGTCCACACGCGCGTCGAGCCTCGCAGACACTCGAACTGCGCCGAGACGCCGCCGAGGTACTTCTGTTCGGCCTCCGGGATCCCGAGGCGGTCGAAGGTGTTCTTGATGTCCGGTGGGACGTCCTCCCAGTTCCGCTCGGAGCGGTCGGACGCCTTCAGGTAGTAGTAGATGTCGTCGAAGTCGATGCCGGACAGGTCGGCGCCCCACTTCGGCACAGGACGACGCTCCCAGCGGTCGAAGGCCTTCAGCCGGAACTTCCGCATCCACTCCGGCTCGGACTTCATCCACGAGATCTCTTCGACGACCTCGCGGGACAACCCCTTCTTCGGCTGGAAGACGTAGTTCTCAGGGGTCCGCCAGCCCCATCGTTCCTCGTATGAGGTGTGCGGGTCTATGTCGAGTCGTTGGGCCATGTACTAAATCCTACCCGCGTTGGCTTTATAGGTCGAAAGGTACGATAGCCGCCTCGTGAGCAGCGCGATCGACCGCATCGCCGAGTGGGCCGCCCAGGCGCAGCGCGGCGTCGCGTTCACCGGAGCGGGGATCTCGACCGAGTCCGGCATCCCCGACTTCCGGGGTCCGAACGGCTTCTGGAAACGGAACGACGCGGCGAAGTTCACGTTCCAGAACTACGTCGCCGACCCCGAGCACCGGAAGGAACGCTGGCGGCAGGCCGTAGAAGGGCGATCGTTCATGCGGAGCGACGTCCGGCCGAACGCCGGACACACCGCTCTCGCGAACCTCGAACGCGCCGGCGCGATCCGAGGCGTCATCACCCAGAACATCGACGGTCTGCATCAGGAGTCCGGGAGCACGAAGGTCCTCGAGCTGCACGGAACCGCGAAGAAGATCGGTTGCCTCGACTGCGGCGAACGCTGGCCCGCGCCGGTCATCCTCGAACGAGTCGTCGCCGGTGAGGACGACCCCCGCTGCACGTACTGCGGCGGGATCCTCAAGAGCGCAACGATCTCCTTCGGTCAGCAGCTCCCCGAAGACGTCGTCGAGGAAGCGCACCGTTGGTCACTCGACGCCGACTTCTTCCTCGTCGTCGGTTCGTCCCTTGTCGTGTCGCCGGCGAACGGCTTCCCGATCGTCGCGAAACGCCGGGGCGCGAAGCTCGCGATCGTCAATCGCGAGCCCACCGATCTCGACGACATCTTCGACGAGGTGATCCACGACGACGCCGGGCCCACGCTCACGGCGATCGTGGAGCGCCTGGAGGCGCTCAGTCCTCGGCGGCCGCTTTGAGCCGACGAAGCGTTTCGTCCATCGCGTCGTTCGTTTGCTTGCGCCGCTTGTCGACGGCTCCACCGAGTCCGACGTTACGCGCGATCTTCTCCGGGACGGCGAGGATCGGCGGGACGAACGACGCTTCGTAGCGTTCGGTGACCTTCGTACCGATCCCTTCCGGTTCGAACGTGTAGCGCCATCGCGTCATCTCGCGCTCGCCGACGCCGAGTGAGATCGGAAAGGAAACGCGGACGGTCCGGAACTCGAACGCTTTACCCGGTTCCGAGTCGGTGATCTCGCAGACCGTCCACCACTTCGCGGGCGACATCTTGTTGTAGCCCTTGAAGCGCACGCCCTTCCTCGGACCGGACGCACCGTCGAGCCACTCGCAGCGATAGGTGATCGGTGACCAGTCCCCCATCCGTGTCACGTCGGACACGAGTCGCCACACGCGTTCGGGCGGTGCGTCGATGAACAGACTCGTCTCGGCATGCATCGAGACGAGTCTAGGGAGTCGGCGCGGTCGGCACTTTCGGCGACGGCGACGGCGGCGCGGGCGCAGCGGGCGCGGGTGGCGGTGTCTTCCGAACGTAGACGTTCCCGCTCGGCGTCGAACCGACGGACTGCCACTGCGCCGCGGGTGGCTTCCACCCCGCCGGCACACCCGGCGTTCCCGGGAGGTAGACGAGGGTGTCCGCGCTGGAGTTGTTCACTTCCTGCGCGAGCTGCGCCCCGGAGGACGGCGGCGGATTGCCGTCGGGTCGTCCGCCGACGACGTCTTCGAGCTGCGTGTTGAGATCGGGGCCGAGAACGCTGCGGAAGTCGTCCGAACCGAGAACAGCGACGTGCGAGGAGTGCGTGTTCACGACGAGCCGCTCGAGCGGGGTCCATCGTTCGCGTGAATCGATGCGCACGATCGAGACGGCGATGAGCACGACGGCCGCGCATGTGATCGCGTACGCCACGTTCTGGACGGGGATGGTGCGTCGTCCGTAGGCCATCACGAGACCACACACGACGATCGCCGAGACGGCTCCGGCCACGACCGCGCCGCGATCAACGACGAGATCACTCCGGAAGCCGAAGTTCGTCACGAAGAAATAGGCGTCGAACGCGAACGCGCCGCCGACGAGAACGA
The DNA here is from genome assembly GCA_025934435.1 of Actinomycetes bacterium. Lineage (GTDB taxonomy): Bacteria > Actinomycetota > JAICYB01 > JAICYB01 > JAICYB01 > JAICYB01. The sequence continues at coordinate 10,408 of JAICYB010000010.1, forward strand.
ACAACACGCGCGACGGGATGACGACCGCCGCGAGGGACACACCGACGAGTGCTGCGGGGATCAGGTAACGGAGGTTCGCGCCCATCAGCGCCGCGTTGCCCTGGACGCCGGCTCCGGTATACGGAGTAACGGCGTAGATCATGATGCTGAGCACACACAGCCCGGCGAGGAGCATCCGGTCGACGCGTCGCGGACGAACGAAAAACGCGAACGCCACGGCGACAACGGGGAGCACGAGCGAGAAGCCCCAGAAGTGCCAGAGCAGGTGCCACCATGTGCCGAGGACGTGCCACCTTCGAGCGAGCACGTGCGACGCGATGGTCGCCTTGTAGACGTCGAATGAGCTCGAGCCCCCCGCGAACAGCTGCTTGCCGAGCACGTGCAGCCCCTGCGGGAAGATCGGGTTCCCGGTGCCGATCCAGTTCCGGACGAGCCACGGCGCGGCGAAGAACGCCATCCCCGGCGCGAGCCACCACGTTTGCTTGCGTGGACGAAGCGCGAGCACACCGACGAGCGCCACGACCGGCGCGAGGAACAAGACGGTGTACTTGGCCCCCATCGCGAGTCCGAGCGCGACTCCCGCGAAGACGATCCAACGCGGGTTGTGCTCGCGTCGTGCGCGGAGCAAGCACGCGACGCCGGCAAGCAGCGGTGCGGCAGCGGAGACGTCCGTCAGCAAGCTGTGCGCCTGCGTCCCGTAGACGATGGGCGATGCGATGAGCGCCGTCATCGTGAGCGCGGCCGAATCGGGTCGTCCGCCGAGATCCCGGGCGATGCTCGCCGCGGCGATGATGCAGACCGCGGCGAGGAGTGCGAACGTCGTGTAGACGAGCTGGTCGCGTCCCGTCGCGAAGAGCATCCCCACGGCGAGGAGTTCACCGTTGCCCGGATGCGTCGACGTGAAGACGCCGGGGCTCTGGTACGGCAGGTGCCAGATGTTGTGCGTGTGAGCCCACGTCACGAGGTTCGTGATGTGGTACCGCCGCGTTTCCCCGTTGGGCTGCACCGCCGCATGTAGCGTCGGTACGAGCGAAACGACGGTCAGGAACGTGCCGACGGCGATCGCGAGCATCCCCGCCGGAGACCACGCGGCCGGCACGCGAGGCTTCGGGACGTGACGGGCGAGGTAGATCGCGGACACCGCACCGACGAGCACCATCACGATGAGGTACGCGGACCACGTCAGCGCTCCGACGATGCCGAGGGCGAGCGGCACACCGACGCCGACGGCCGTCGCGCCGATGATCCCGGCGAGCGCTCGGTCGAGCACGTCGCTCCTCGCCCACTCGGACAGCGCCGCGCCCGCGAGGAACACGGCGGCGATGACGCTCACGACATACAGCCCGGAAACGAAGGACGATGCCGTCATCCGACGGCCGCCTTCCGCCGAACGGATCTGGTGTCGCGCGCGAGCACGTGGTCCGCCGCTTCTTTGGCGAGCTTCACGCACTCGTTCATGCCGCGGTCCTCGGGATAGATCTGCGCCGTCGTCGCCACGAACAATCCCCCGATCCCGCTTTCGATCGGCGGGATGCCCTGGCGATAACCGAGTGTGACGAGCGGCGCGGCGTACGGCGTGCGGAAGTTGTGGACCGCGTTGACCTGAGACACGTCGAACGACGGAAGCGCATCGGCGAGCGCGCTCATCCAGCGCTTCGCGACCTCGTCGAGATCGTCCGTCGCGAGGGGGTCGTCCGCGGTGAAATAGCGGCTGAGGTAGGCGATGCGCTTGCCCGAGTAGTTCTCCGGACCGACGAGGTTCGTGTGCTCGATCAACGCGCCGAAGGGAACGTTCGCGTCGCAGACGTTCGTCCAGTACGTCTTGCTGATCGGACGATCCATCTCGACGATCACGCACACCGCGCCGAGCCGCCCGATCTTCGACCACCGCGGATCGCGTTGCGCTTCCGGGATCAGGTTCGCAAGTTGCGGGAGTTGTCCGGCGTAGACGACGTCGTCCGCTTCGATCGATTCGCCGCCGACGAGCGCGACGCCGCGGACGGAGCCCTCGTCGACGTCGACGTGATCGACGCCGGTCGACGTCCGCACGTCGACGCCGAGACGTTCGAGTTCGACCGTCAGCGCGTCGAAGAGCTTGCGGAAGCCACCGCGCAGGTACCCGAGACGCTCACCGCGAAGCGTCCACGCCGACGCGCGTTGGCGGAAGCGCGCGGCCATCCACGACGCGGGGACCGTTGCGTCGGCCGTGCCGAACTTGAATCTGAGCAGCGGCCCCCAGATCTGATCCATCACGCGGTCGCCCGTCGCGACGCGCAACCACTCGCGCGCTTGCATGCGGTCGAACCACCGCCAATCCGACGTCGTCAGGCGGACGGAACCGATCCCGGTACGCACGCGGTCGACGAACGGCAGCGGCTTGAATCGAAGGAGATCCGTTGCGGAACTGAACGGCCAGATCTGTTGATCGCGCAGGACACCGACGCTGCTGCGGAACCATTTGAAGTCCGGACCGAGATCGAGCTCGTTGATGAGTCGCAGGATGTCGCGCTCGTTCGGGAAGACGTGGTGGTAGAAGCACTCGAGCGGCGTCCCGCCGATCTCGAAACTCACGACGAGACCGCCGAGCGTCGGACTGCGCTCGAGAAGCGTCACGGCGCGTCCGGTTCGCGCGAGACGCAGCGCGACAACGCAACCAGTGATGCCGCCGCCGATGACGACGGTACGACCCTCACCCATGCCCACGACTCCGTTCGGACCGAGAAACGCAGGGGCGCGCCGACGTCGGCTTGCTCTTCCCGGAGACGTCCATCATGCTACCGGCCCGTGGTGAGCTCGTCGCACGGCCCTTCGCAACCGGTTCCCTCCGACGTCTATACGACGGAGTACTTCCTGTCGGATGCGTGCGAAGGCTTCGACTCCTACGTCTCGGGTGACGTCTCGAAGATCAAACAGGAGATCGTCCGGCTCCTCGACGTACAACCCGGTCATCGCGTGCTCGACGTCGGCTGCGGACGCGGCGAAGTCATGGCGGCAGTGATGCGTGATGGAGCAACGGTTGTCGGGATCGACTATGCGGACGCCGCCGTGAAGCTCGCGCGAGATCTCGTCGGACCGCGCGTCTCGCGAGCGGACGCAACGCTCCTTCCCTTCCCGGACAAGACGTTCGATCGCGTCGTGATGGGCGATGTGATCGAGCACCTCCCGTGGGACATCGCGGTCGCCGCCATCCGCGACATCACGCGCGTGCTCACCGACGACGGCTACCTGATCGTGCACACGTCCCCCAACCGGTTGTTCGTATCGCTCTTCATGCCTGTCGTCCGGTTGGGTCTCCGCTTGACCGGACGCGCGGAGCTCGCGCATCGCATCTCGGAATACGACGAGCGGAAGACCGTGATGCACCCGAACGAGCTTTCGCCGTTCGGACTGCGGCGACTGCTCGCCCAAGCGGGGGTGCCGGCCAAGGTGTGGGTCGCGGAAGACATCCTGCGTTCGGGGAGCGGCCCGTGGACGAACGAGCTCGCCGAGCGGCCGCTCGTCCGCGCGTTCGCTCGCGTGGCGGGAGCGTGGCCGTTCCGCTACGTGTTCGGCAACGACTTGTTCGCGATGGTCCGTCGGTGAACTGCCCGCTCTGCGGATCGGACGACACGACGCCGTTCTTCTCGTTCCTTCGTCCGAAGGCCGCCGATCCGACGGGCCGCCACACGGAGTCGCTCTTCGGACGCGCCGGACCGCTCGTGCGTTGCGTCTCGTGTGGACTCGTCCGCCAGGATCCACCGGCGGAAGCTCCCTACGAAGAGGCCGAAGATCCCGAGTACCTGTCCGAGCGTGCGGGGATACAAGCGACCTTCGACCGGATCGTCGATCGCATCGAACGCTACCGTCGTCCGCCGGGGACGCTGCTCGACATCGGATGCGGGCCCGGTCTGCTGCTCGAGATCGCCCGCGAACGCGGATGGACGACCCTCGGCATCGAGCTTTCCGCGTGGGGTGTGTCTCAGGCTCGGTCACGCGGTCTCGACGTGCGCGACGTTCCGCTCGAGCACCTCGATCTTGCGGACGGATCCGTGGACGCCGTCGTCATCGCCGACGTGATCGAGCACGTCCCGGACCCGCTCGACATGATGCGGCGTGTTTCAGCCCTGTTGTCCCCCGGGGGCGTGGTGTTCGTCACGACGCCGGACGTCGGGAGCCTCGTCGCCCGGACGCTTCGACGGTGGTGGTGGTCCGTCCTGCCGAATCACATCTGGCTCTTCTCGCGCGACACGCTCGCGCGACTGGCGCGAGACGCCGGGCTCCAGATCTCTGAGATCTCGACGCACCCGAAGACGTTCTCGGTCTCCTATTACGCCGGACGTCTCGGCGGGTACGCCGGCGTGCTCGGCACCGCGGCGCGCAAGATCGCGGGATCCGAGCGTCTCGTCACACCGGATTTCCGCGACCGGGTGGCCATCGTGGCTCGCAAGCCCACAGCCTGAAGGGTCTCGTATACTTTGTGACCGCGACGCGGGGTGGAGCAGTCAGGTAGCTCGCTGGGCTCATAACCCAGAGGTCGCAGGTTCAAATCCTGCCCCCGCTACGAGCAAGGGCCCTCTTCGGAGGGCCCTTTCCTTATGGACCGATCCCGAGCGTCACGACGGCACCGTTGGGACCGACGGAATCCTGGTTCTGCGCCGCGACGACGAGGTTGCGCCCGTCCGGCGTGATGACGAGCGAGCGCGCGGAGTCGAGCCCGTCGCCGCCGAGCGCGTTCATCTCCTGCAACGTTCCCTTCTTCTTGCTCTTCGCGAACGTCACAACCGCATCGCTTTCGTCGCTCGCCACGTAGACGAACCTGCCGTTGCCACTCACCGCGATGCTCGTCGCACCATCGAGTCCCCAGCCGTCGCGCTGGCCCACGAACGCCGGAGTGTTCGCGTCCTGCGTCCAGTTCGCCGCGAAGTGCCGGATGGGAGTCAGCGCGCCGGTGTGCTTGTTGCGCTTGAAACCGACCACGCTGTCGTCACCCTCGCTCGCCGCATAGAGGAACTTCCCGTCGGCGGACAGCGCCAGCGCGCGCACGAATCCGAGACCGGGTGTGTGCAATGCGCAGCGCGGATCGCTCGTCGAGATGCATCCCTTGCGGTGGCGCAGCTGCGTCAGCCTCCCCGTCCTCTTGTTGCGCTTGAACTCGGCGATCGCTCCGCTGACGGACGACGCGGCGTACACGTTCCTGCCGTCACGCGAGACGATCACGTCGAACACGCCGTCCAACCCTGCCGCGACGGTCGGGCACCCGCTCACCCCGGTCGTGTTCGAGATGCAGCCTGTCTGCGTCAGAAGACCCGTCGACCTGTTGCGCCTGAACGTGTCGAGGAATCCGCCGTAGTCGCCGACGTAGATGTTCTTGCCGTCCGGGCTCGCCGTGATCGATATCGGCTGCGGCAGACCGTCGCCGTCGATACACGCCCCGCCCGTACCGTCGTTCGAGACACACGCGTTCGGATCGGCGATCACCTGGCCCAGAGCACCGGTCGTGAGGTCACGCGAGAACACCGAGATGCCACCGTTCTGCGAGGCGGTGTAGGCATTCTTCCCATCCGACGTGATGACGATCGAGGACGGCACACCGAGGCCCTTCGCGGGCCTGCCGCAGACCGCTCCGATGCAGTCGTCCGGCGCGGCGAGCGGCGTGATCTGTCCGGTGGTCGGATCGCGCGAGAACTCCGAGATCGTGGCGCTCGGCGGAATGTCCTCTTGGGAGACGGTGTAGACGTTCCTCCCGTTCGGACTGGTCGTCACGAAATACGCGCCGGCAAGCCCCCGCTCGGGCGTGCAGGGAGCGCCGGCTTCCGCGTAGCAGTCGCCCGGCGCACCCGACCGTGACAACTCTCCGGGGAGACCGGACATCGTCGCCGTCACACTGAAAGCATTGATCGCGTCGGAGCCGAGAACCGACACGTAGACGTTCTTGTTATCGGGACTCGCGGTCACGCCGAGCGGGTCGTCCAAGGCGCTTCCGGCGACGCACGGTCCGGACACTTCCGCGACGCATCCGACCGCCGTGAGGTGACCGGTCCCCGTGTCCCGCGTGAACACCGCCAACGCGCTGTCCGAATCTGCCGAGGAGAAGAGGTTCTCTCCGTTCGGCGAGATCGCGAGCTCGGCGGCGCCGCCGAGGCCCGACGCGGGGGTGCAGCCGGCAGTGGTGCTCGAGAAGCAAGCGTTCGCGCCCGTGAGCTGCGCCAAGACGCCCGTCGTCGTGTTCCGCGAGAACACCGAGACGGCGTTCGAGTTCTCCGCCGTGACGTAGACATTCGCGTTGTCCGGCGAAACGACGAGATCGCGAGCTCCATCGAGCGCGACTCCCGCCGCGCATTCGGACCCCGACTCCGCGATGCAATCGTCGGGATCCGCGAGCTGGGTGAGGACGCCCGTCGTCGTATCGCGACTGAACTCCGCGACGGCGTTGGATGTAGACGAAGCGACGTAGACGGACTTGTCATCCGGACTGACGACGACCTTGTGCGCGCCCGCAAGGCCCGTCGCGGCAGCGCAGTCGGTCGTCCCACCTTCCGCCAAGCAGTCGTTCGGATCGGCGAGTTGCGTGAGAACCCCCGTCGTCGTGTCACGACTGAACTCCGCGATCGAGTTCCCATCGTCGCCGGTGACGTAGACGTTGTTCCCGTCGGAACTGACGGTGACGCCGATGGCGTCGGTGATCCCCTTGACGTCGGCACAGTCGGTGTCGGTGTGCGAGAGGCAGTCGTTCGGATCCGCGAGCTGCGTCAGCACACCGGTCGTCGCGTCGCGCCGGAACTCGGCGACCGCGTTGGCGTCCTCGCCCGTCACGTAGACGGAGGCGCCGTCCGGACTGATCGCGATCCCGCGCGGGCCCGCGATGCCCACCGCGGCCTTGCACTCCCCAGCGGTGGTCGAGAGGCAGTCGTTCGGGTTCGCGAGCTGCGTCAGCGCGCCGGTCGATACGTTGCGCTTGAATTCGGCGACGGAGTTGCCGCCGGCGCCTGTGACGTACACGTTCTTCCCGTCCGGGCTCACGACGGACGCTCGCGCCCCGACGAGACCCGTCCCGGCGACACAACTCCCGGCCCATTCGGCGACGCAGCCCGTCGTCATCGGGAGCTGCGTCACCCCGGAAGACGTCGCCGAAGCAGGCGCCGGGAACGCGAGCAGCGCGACAGCCAGCAAGCCAACGATGAAATTACGACGCATGCACATCCCTTCCTCAGTCGTCGTTGATGATCTTTTCCGTCGCTTCGACGGTTCCGAGCATGAGCTCGTTCGGGTTCGAGATCCGTCCGATGACGGTCTCGTTCTTCTCCTTCTTGTTGTCGCCGATGACGGTCACGCGAACGATCCTGCTCGTCTCACCTGGTGCGAAGGTGACCTGCCGGTGCACGACCGGAACGTAGTCCGCGTGCTTGCCCCTGCTTTTCGCCGTGCCACCGACCGTATCGAAGGTAACGAAGGTGGTGAACCCGGACGGGCGCGACAACGAGACGACGAAGTTCATGTGCGCGAACGTGCCCTTCGCGCCCTCACGCGTATAGCGCACAGCACCCGAGTACGGGTCGGTCTCCGGGGCGATGCCGACCGTCGGCTGCGGATCGTTGTCGAACAACGTCACGGTCGACTGATCGTTGCCGAACTCGAGCGACGCGTTCGGTGTGACGTTCGTGATGTGGACGGTGAAGTCCTCGACGGGATCGTTCACCTGATCGTCGAGCGTTTGGATGGGAACGTCGAAATCGGCCGTGTTGGGCGGGATCGTGAAGTGCTGGGCGGACATCGGCGTGTAGTTCGTGTCGGCACGCGCGGTGTCATCTCGCGTCGTCACGTCGAACCCGATGGGTCCGTAGTTCCCCACGGGATCGATCACGGCAACGTCGAGGTGCGCGATCTGTCCTTCCGTCGCGATCGCGCTCTGGATACGAAGCTTCGACGCCGCGGACAGTGAGACGTTCAGGTTGTATGCGTTCTGCGCATTCGTCGGCTGGAAGCCGAAGACCTCGACGTAATAGGTCCCGTCCGACTGGGCCGTCGTCGAACAGGCGTAGGTGTCGAGCCCCGTATCCGCGTAGTGGCAGAGGACGTTGCCGTTCGCATCCTGGATGGTCACGCCCAGATCACCGTCAGCTTTGAACCGGTCGAGGGTGGCGCCGATCACTTCGCCCGCTATCGCGTCGATCTTGTAGAAGTCGGGGTCGTTCGGGCAGACCTGAGCGCTGATGGGCGTTCCGCCCGTGACCGGACTCGCCGCGGCGATCGAGTTGTTGGGTTCGAGCGCGTCGTCCCCGCACCCGCCCGTCACGGCGACCGTCAGCTGGTAGGCGTTGGCCCCACCCGAGATGGCCGTGGGAGTGCCCGTCGCGACCAGGTAATAGCGCTGCTGCGTGGACGACGTCTGGAACGTCACCTGCTTGTGATCGGCGTCGGGTGCACTCTCCGAAGCGAGCACCGCGCCACCGGAGTTCTGCAGCGACAGATCCATCGGACCGTTCGTGTGGTCGTAGGCGATCGTCGCTGTGATGGTCTGGAACGGCGTCGCCGTGACGGCGAAGACGTCGGCATTGTTCGGACAGATGTTCGCCGCGACCGGCGAGCTGTTCGTGACGAGAACCGCTTCGGCGACGTTGTCGTTCGGCTCGGACGCGTCATCAACGCATGGCGGTGGGTCGTCGTCGTGCACGACACCGAACGCGGACGACAACGAGCCGATGCTCGCGTTCGACGACACGTTCGAGAGCGCGGCTTGGAACGCGCGGTCACCCTGGAACGTACTGTCGTTGGCGCGCGTGTGAACGTCGACGTTCACCGACGATGCATTCGCCGGGATCGTCACCGTCTGATCGATAGCGGTGTAGTCGGAGCCGGCGACCGCATCGACCGGGTTGAGCGCCGACGTCGCGAACGTGAACGACACCGGGGCGACGTTCGGCGGTGAGACATCGATCGTGAACGGGATGTCGGAGCCTTCCGTTGCCCGGTAGGTCGGTGAGCCCCGGACGGTGCCGCTCGGATCGAAGGAGATCACCGATGTGGGCGAGAGTGCGTCCTGAAGCGTGTACGCGTTCTCGGCCCCCTGGAAACCGTAGACGCGCAGCAAGTACGTGCCGGTCGACGGTGCGACGTAGGAGACCTTCTCGGTGTTGCTCACACCGGTCGAGGAGAGCAGCGTCGAGCCGCTGGGGTCGTCCAGATCGAGCTGCAGGTCTCCGTTCGCGTTCGTGAAGTTGAGGGACGCGTCGAGCTTCTGCCCCCCGACGAGCGGCACGGAGTAGAAGTCGTCGTTACACGTCTGGCCGGCGATCGGCGTGCCGGCGGGCAGCGGCGTCGCAGTGGCCGGTGTGTCGTTCGGCTCGTTCGCATCCTCGACGCAGGGCGACACGTTCAGGGAGATCTGGTACGGCGTCTCGTCGTACGGTCCGTCGTTGTAGACCTTGAAGTAGTACGTGTCGGTCTTCGGCGCCGTGAACGAGATCCCCTTGGTCAGCGAGTTCCCGGTCGACGTCGCGAGCGGAACGGGGTTGGGAGCCGCACTGCTGTTGTACAACGCCAGATCGATGTTCTCGTTCTGGTGCGTCTCGCTCGCGTCGGGCGGGAGCGCGTCGAGATCCACCGTCATCGTCCGGCCTTGTTTGACCTTCGCTTGGTAGTAGTCCCACGACTGGAAGGTCGTGCCGAAGGCCGACTGGTTCGGACCGCACACCGCTCCGCTCAGCGGCACGCCGGACGTGAGCGGGATCGCATAATCCCGGAGCCCGTTCCGTGGCTCGCTCGATTCGTCCGCACAGGTGTTGAGCTGCGTCGCGATGGTATAGGCGTTGTCCGTCCCCGCCGGGCTGTCGATGGCGAGATATACCCACTGGTCGGAGTCGGTGAGCCGCTCCTGCAGGACGTTCTGGCCGTCCGTCGGCGATGTCCCCTGCGCAAGGACGTTGCCGTTCCCGTCGAACAGCCGTGTTCGCAGTGCGCCGCCGGTGGTCAGGTATGACGTCGTGATCTGCAGCCGGTCGAGCGTGTGCATGAAGATGGGCCAGTAGTCGGGGTTGGCGCCGCAGATGTGGCCCGTGCGGCTGCCGTTCTCCGAAAGCGATCGCAACTTGTCCCCTGTTACCTGCGCGATGGAGTCGTTCGGCTCGGCCGAGTCGTCGTCGCACCCGCCGACATCGACCTTGAAGGAGTAGGCGCCCTCATCGGTCGCCGACGCACCCACGACCCGGAAGTAGAAGTTCGTCTGCGCGCTCGAGACCGTGTAGTTGATGCTCTGGGTGCCCGAGCCGGTGCCGTTCGCGAGAACGTTGCCGGACCCATCGAGGAGCTGGAGACGGAGATCCGCCCGTGAAGGGTCGTAGGTGATCGACGACGTGATCGTGTTCCCGCGGCGAGCGCCGGCGACGTAGTAGTCGGTGTCACCGGGACAGATGTGCGCGTCGATCGAGCTCCCCGACCTCAGATCGACCGCCTGCGACAACGAGTTGTTGGGTTCGTACGCCGAGTCGAAGCACAGGACGTTTCCCGTGATCTGCATCGTCGATCCACACGATGTGCTGTCGACGTGCATCCTCACGCCGGTGATCGACCCGTTGTACAGATCCGCGCCCGGCGTCGTGAACAGGTTGAAATCCTGGTGTCCGGACGGTCCGTAGACGTCGTTGCCGTCGCCTTCGTCGTTTCTCGTGTCGAGACCTTGCGGTCCGTCCGCCTCTTCGACGTCGACGAGTTTGTGACCGGCGTCGGCGTTCGCGGCGTTCGACTGCGTCACGCTTTCGTCGACGTGATACAGGACGACCCCACACGCCGGCAGTGATGCGTCCCACGACGATCGGTCGCGGTACTCGGCGAGCCAGTACTCGCCCGTGCCGCTGTGGTCGTTGAACGACCAGTCGACCCCGTTCGGATTCTCGAGGAACCGCACGGCATCCGGACTCGACGACGCCGGGTGGAGCGTGACGGTGGTGTCCGATTCACCACGGATCTCCGTCGGGTCCGTCCAGCCTTCGTAGTACTTGCTCCATGCATCGAGGCCCGACGGATGCGAACCCGGAAAATCGCTCGGCGTCAGCTGTCCCCACGGACCGTTCGCCATGACGCTCCAGTCACCGACGCCGTTCGAGTTGCCGTTCGAAGGATCGGTGTCGTACAGGTCCGGGAGCCCGAGGATGTGGCCCATCTCGTGCACCACGGTGCCGACGACGGTCGGGTGCTCGGGCGTGAACCCGTGGGCGAACAGGTTGAAGCAGTTGAGCTCGCCCACCATCTCGTAGTTCGTGTCGAGATCGACGCCGCCGGCGTTCCCGTGGAACGTGAACTCGTGCGCCCAGGTGTTGGGGCCGCATGTTCCGTCGTAGGACGCCTCGAAACCCGCCACGACGAACGCGAGGTGCAGCTCGTCCGTCGTCACCGTGCCGTCGTGATTCGTGTCGAACTGCGCGAAGTTGACGCACGTCGTCGCGCCGGAGATCGCTTGCCCGAGGATGGTCGACTCCGCCTCGTCCGAGCCGTCGCCGGGGTCATTGATCGGCGCGTGGACCCACGGCGTCACGCCGTCGTTCGCCGTCCCGCAGTTCTCGGTCGCCGGGACGAGCGAAAGCTGCCCGTAGGACATGTCGTGGTAGTAGGAGCTCACGCTGTTCGTAGCGCCGAAGAACAGGTCGCGGTAGTAGGACGGGTCGGTCTTGCTCGCTCGATCCTGGAACTGGACCAAGATCACGAGGACGGGCTGACTCCCGGTGTTGCGGGGCGCGGCCGTCGGGACGGCGAGCTTGGGCGGGATGATCGGGGGCGCGGCCTTCTGGCGCGCGTGGAGGTGATGACGCGTCCCTTTCGGGGGCGGAGCTTTGTCCGGGCGGACCTTGGTGGCGACGAGACGGCCGTGACGATCGCGTCTCGCGTAATACCAGTACCTGTTCTTCGCCTTGACGACGGTGTAACCGCTCACCGTCTCGAATCCGTGGACCTGCCACGTGCCCCACTGACGGGCGTCGAAGAGGGAGCCGTCCGGCTGCCGAAGCTTCGTTCGGCCGCCCCATGCGGTGACGGCGTCGGCGTGTGCTCCGAAGAAGAAAAGACCTGCGAGGAACGCGATGACGACGGCACCGCGCAGGAGCCATGAAGGAAGCGTCCGGCGCTTCACGTCACCCGTACCCCTCGTCCCATCCACACCTTTTGCGATGCTGCGTAACAATACACCGGTGCCGAAGCTGTGGCGGCTCGTGGGGGTGGGCGTCTCGACGTTCGCGTTGTTGCTGACGTTCGGCGCGCAACCGGCGCTGGCGAAGAAGAAGCATCTGCCTGCACAGATGCACCACTGCGGGGACACGATCACGCAGAGCTTCCGTCTGCTCAACGATCTGACGTGCACGAATTCCGACGGTCTCGACATCACCGGTTCGAAGATCAGGATCGACTTAGGTGGTCACCGCATCACGGGTGACGCGTCGCCCGGTTCCGCGGGCCTCCGTCTCGCGGGTCCGCTGAAGGTCAGCAAGAAAGTCTCCGTCACGAACGGCACGATCACCGACTTCGACCTCGGCGTGGTCCTCGGTGACGTGCGTCAAGCGACGATTTCCCATCTGACGGTCACGGGCGGAACAACCGGCATCGCGGCGTTCGGGCCGGGAACGGGCAAACACAAGATCATCGCCAACACGATCACGCGCACCGCGGGCCCGGCGATCTCGACGTTCTTCATCGGCCGCGTCCAGGTGAGCGGCAACACGATCGCGGCCGGCGCCGTGGGCATGAGGATCGAGGCGTCGACGAGGGTCAGCGTCGTGAAGAACCACGTGGCATCGACGAGTGGCGACGGCATCGATGTCGTCGGGAGCGCGTCCACCCTGGTCGAGTCCAACCACGTCGAGGGCGCAGAGGGTACAGGCATCGACGTCGACCAGCGTCCACCCGACCCGCCGGGAACGCCCGACGCGGTCCCCTCGGTCGCCACGAAGGTCTCCAAGAACCTGGTGCGCGCGAGCGGCGCCGACGGCATCGCCGTCGCTCATTCACCGCGAACCACTCTCGGCGCGAACGCGGCGGTGGGGAGCGAGCTCGATGGGATCGACGTCTCCTCGAGCGACGGCTCCGTCCTCGACGGCAACACCGCATCGGGCAACTTCGTTGCCGGCATCCATCTCGCCGCCGACGCCGTCGGTGCCTCGCTCGTAGCGAACCATGCGAACAACAACGGCGCGAACGGCATCGAGGCGGCGGCCGGTTCGCGGCCGGTGATCGAGCGGAACACGACGAACGAGAACGGGTTCCTGAACGGCATCGAAACGAACGACAACTTCGGTATCGCTGCGCCCGACGGGCGGGCGGCGAAGCGTCGGAAGAACAGCGCGAACGGCAACGACGTCCTGAATGACTTCCAGCAGTGCAACAACTCCGACCTCTGTACGGCCCTCGCGTCACCGGAGAGCCATCCAGCTGCCCTCATCACGTGCAATTCCTCCATCACAGGGGACACAACCGTCGCGAACCCCGCTCAGTGCTTGTCGGGCAATGCCATCACGGTGACCGCGAGTGACGCCACGATCGGATTCGGGAACGAGCGGATCAGGGGCGGCGCGGGCTTCCCGAGCGCCGCACTTCTCGTCAACGGGTCCGGCACATCCGTCACGATCAAGGGCGGTGTCTTCGCCGACTCGGGCATCGGGATCGCCGTCGATCAGACGACGGGCACGACGATCAGTGGCGCAGTCGCAGTCAACGACAGCGTGACGGGGATGCAGCTGACCCGTGACACGCAGACGACGGTGACGAAGAGTTCCGTGCTCGGTCCGTCCGGGGCAGGGATCACGATCGGCGGCTCCGGCGACGCCGTCCAGTCGAGTTTCGCCGCGGCGGCGACGAACGTGGGCATCGGGATCTTCGGCACCGGCACGCAGGACAAGATCGAGCACAACATCGCGATCGGGAACGCGAACGGCTTGGGCATCCGCAGCGGAGCGTCGACCTTCTCGAACCACGCGACGATCGCGTCCAACCGGTCCAGCGCGAACTCGAACGATGGGATCTTCCTCATCGATTCGTCGGACAACGCGCTCACGGCCAACAACGTGGTCGGTAACGGCTGCTCGCCTGCGCTGGGCTCTTGCAACTTCACCGGCGCCGGTGAAGGGATCAGCCTCGCCGGTGACTTCGTCGGATCATCGACCGGCGCGTCGAGCTCGAACACGCTGACGTCGAACGTCGTGACGGCGAACATGGGGGACGGCGTCGGGATCTGGGCCCTCGGAGGCGCCAACGCTCTCGACAAGAACACGATCACGGCAAACGCCGGCGACGGTGCACACGCCCACGAACATTCGGCGGACGATTCGTTCACCTCGAACGCGTTCTCACAGAACGGGTACGAAGGACTCCAGGTCGAGGACGGCGATCTGCCCGCCCCGCTGGTCGCGCACAACCGCGCCGACTACAACGGGTTCTTGAACGGGTCGGACGGCGTCGGCCTCGGTCTCGACGCGCCGCCGGATGTTGACGCGACCGGAAACTCGGCCGGGTTCAACGACGACCCGAACGATTGCTCACCGATCACGATCTGCTGATCGGCGACGTAGCGTTGGTAGCATCGCGTCACCCATGAGCAGCCGGCGCGCGGTCATCGGCCTCGTCGCGCTCCTCGCGATCGCCACATCGTGCAGTTCGAAGACCGCCGCGCAGCGGGCGCAGGACGTCCTCGATCAGGGTCTCGTGGCTCACCGTGCGGGACGCTTCGCCGACGCGACCGTGCTGTACCGCAAGGTCTTGCAGATCGATCCGAACAACAAGTTCGCGTTCTTCGATCTCGGCGTCATCGACCAGTCGAGCGGCCGTCCGGCGTCGGCAGAGGCGAACTATCGTCTCGCCATCGCGGTCGACCCGAACTTCGCCCAGCCGATCTTCAACCTGGCCATCCTCCGCCAGCGGGACGGCGACCTGAAGGAAGCCGAGAGCCTGTACCGCCGCGTCGCCGAGATCGTCCCGACCGACGCCCCCGATCATCTGAACCTCGGCTTGTTGTTGCGCGGTGAGGGCAAGAAGGCGGAAGGCGACAGCGAAGTCGCGACGGCCGTGTCGCTCGATCCGTCGCTGCGCAGCCGCCTACCGGCGAGCCCGAGCCCGAAGCCCACGCCGAAGCCGACTCCGACGCCGTAAGCGCACAAGAAGAAAGGCCCCCCGGACGGAGGGCCTTTCTCTCGAACCGTTGCGGATCGTTACGTGACCTGGGCTCGCCAGTGCACGGGCTTCGTCGCGTTGTTACCCGTCAGCTCCACGGAGAGCGTGTCGCCGGCGTTCACAGCGACCGAGTCCGCTGTGTCCGAACAGTCGGTCCCGTTCGTGTAGTTACACGTCAGGGACGAAGCGACCCCGTTGACGAACAGCGTGTACGTCGACGTGTGGCCCGCTCCGTTCGATCCCTCGCCGTGGACGAACAACTTGCTGATGGTGCCGGCCGCCGGAGCAGTCGCGGAGAAGCCCGCCTCCGACGCGCTCACGCCCATCTCGCCGACCGTCATGAACTGGTTGGCATTCATGTTCGTGTTCGCGGTACCGCCCTGGAGGAATCCGCTGCCAGATCCCGCAGGACCAGTCGGACCCGTCGGACCCGTGTTACCGGTGGCGCCGGCGGGACCCGTCGCGCCCGTCGGACCTGCCGGTCCCGTGGCGCCCGTCGGACCTGCCGGTCCTGTGGCACCCGTGGGCCCGGTTGCGCCCGTGGCACCCGTGGGCCCGGTTGCGCCCGTGGCACCCGTCGGACCTGTCGGTCCCGTGCCGGACGGACCGATCGGGCCGGTGGCGCCCGTCGCACCCTTCGGACCGGTGGCGCCCGTCGCGCCCGTCGCACCCTTCGGACCCGTGGCGCCCGTGGCGCCGGTGGCGCCGGTCGGTCCCGTCGGACCACCCGAGAGCCAGTCGAAGGGCCTCTCGAACGACTTGCACGTCGCGTTGGGGCCGACGATACGGATGTGTCCGTGACCCCGGCCTCTCACGACCTTGCAGCTGTAGATCGTCCCCGTGACGGGTGTCCCCGCCGCATGGGCACTGATGAACGCGGCGCCCGAAACGAGCAGGCCCGCGAACGTCACCAGGATGGCGCCTTGCGCCACGATACGTTTCTTCATCCTGACCCCTTCCTCGTCGATCGAGTGCACTTCAATCTCTTCGCGTGAAACGTCGTCATCCTCCGATCAGCCAGGAAGCAGGCCTCGCCGTCGGAGCCGACGTGGGGACCGCCGACACGTCGATCGTGTCGCCGCTCGCGAACGATGCGGTGTGAGTCGTGTCCGTACAACTCGTCGCCGTTCCCGTGATGGAGCACGTGAGCGCCGTGTCGGCGCCGTTCTTCCGCAGCGTGAGGGTCCACGTCTTGCCGGCTCCCGGCGCGCCGCCGACGATCGCCTTGAAGCTCTTGTACGAGCCGGCCGACGCGACCTTGAAGGCGACGGTCGACTCGGTCGTGCTGCCGCTGCCGTAATCGTGGCCCGGTCCGATGAAGGTCGTCGCGTTGTTGACGATGTTGCTCACCGTCTCGCCCTGGATGATGCCGTCACCGGATCCGCTCGCTCCCGTCGGTCCCGTGGGGCCGGTCGAACCCGTCGCGCCGGTGCTGCCTGTGGGTCCTTGCGGGCCCGTGCTGCCGGTCGGCCCAGTGGGTCCGGTCGCGCCGGTCGCGCCTGTGGGTCCTGTCGGGCCGGTCGCGCCTGTGGGTCCTGTCGGGCCAGTCGCGCCTGTGGGTCCTGTCGGGCCGGTCGCGCCTGTCGGGCCGGTCGCGCCTGTGGGTCCTGTCGGGCCGGTCGCGCCTGTCAGACCAGTCGATCCCGTCGGCCCCGTGGGTCCGGTTGCGCCCGTCAGACCAGTCGATCCGGTGGCGCCCTTCGGCCCTGTGGCTCCAGTGGCTCCGGTCGATCCGGTGGCGCCCTTCGGCCCTGTGGCTCCGGTGGCTCCGGTCGATCCGGTGGCGCCCTTCGGCCCCGTGGCTCCGGTGGCTCCGGTCGATCCGGTGGCGCCCTTCGGCCCTGTGGCTCCGGTGGCTCCGGTCGCGCCGGTCGGTCCGGTCGGTCCGCCGGACAGCCAGTTGAAGTTCCTCTCGAAGGACTTACACGTCGTGTTGGGGGCCACGATGCGGATATGCCCGCGGCCTTTCTTCCTGACGATCTTGCAGCTGTAGATCGTCCCGGTGGTTGTGGCTCCTGCCTGGCCGGTCTTCGCGTCGACGACCGCCGCCATCGAGACAAGCATGACGACGATCACGCCTACCGCTGCCCATTTGCCTGCGATTCGTCTGCTCAACGCATCCTCCACTGAGGCGAAATCTTGTCTTCGACCGACTTATCCCGAGATCGTGACGTAGGCCTTCCATTGCGTAACTGCTGCACCGTTCGCCGTCGTGACCTGGACCTGTATCTCATCGTTTGCTACGACCGCGGCCGACCCGGTGTTGTCGCACTCGGTCTGGGTCGCGGCGACGGTGCAGGCGAGGACGCTGCTCCCGTTCTTGTTGACGCTGACGACCCAGCTCTTGCCGGACGCCGGCGCGGCGAGGGGGATCGCGGTGATCTCGGTAATGGTTCCCGCCCGCGGCACTTGATAGTTGTAGTTGAAGTCCACGCCGCTAGGACACGCGGCTTGTTTGGAGTCCTCGTGCGCGATGCAATTGCCGCTATTGGTATTCGCGAGCGACTCGAACCAGATCGTGCGCGTCGTCGTGCCGGCGGCTCCCGTCGGGCCGGTGGGTCCGGTCGAACCGGTGTTCCCCGTCGCGCCCTTGGGACCGGTCGGTCCGGTCGAACCGGTGCTGCCCGTCGCGCCCTTGGGACCGGTGGGTCCTGTCGAACCCGTGTTGCCCGTCGCGCCCTTGGGACCGGTGGGTCCGGTCGAACCGGTGCTGCCCGTCGCGCCCTTGGGACCGGTGGGTCCTGTCGAACCGGTTGGGCCCTTGGGGCCGATCGGTCCTGTCGAACCGGTGGACCCGGTCGGGCCTTTCGGGCCGGTCGCGCCCGTGGGGCCGGCCGGTCCGACGCTACCCGTCGCGCCGGTTTGCCCAGTGGGTCCCGTCGGTCCGGTCGCACCCGTCGGTCCGACGTCACCCGTCGGACCCGTGGGTCCGGTGGGCCCGACGTCACCCGTCGGTCCTGTCGGTCCCGTCGGTCCTGTCGATCCGGTCGGTCCGGCGGGTCCGGTCAGTCCGGTCGCGCCCGTCGCTCCGGTCGCTCCGGTCGGTCCGGTCTGTCCCGTGAGTCCGGTCGGTCCGGTCGCACCCGTCGCTCCGGTCGGTCCGACGCCGCCGGTGGCGCCCATGGGTCCCGTCGGTCCCGTCGGTCCCGTCGATCCGGTCAGTCCGGTGGGTCCCGTCGCTCCGGTCGGTCCTGTGGCACCGCTCGGTCCCGTGGGTCCGGTCTGTCCAGTGGCTCCGGTCAGGCCGGTAGGTCCGCTCGGTCCGGTGGCTCCCGTCTGTCCGGTAGGTCCGGTCGATCCTTGGGCACCCGTCGGTCCGGTGGCACCAGTCGCGCCGGTCGGTCCGGGCGGTCCGCCGGAGATCCAATTGAAGTGCCTCTCACGGGAGCCACAGTTCGCGTGGGGTCCGACGATACGGATGTGACCTACGCCGCGCCCGCGCACGACCTTGCAGCTGTAGATCGTCCCGGTCTTGGTGGGGCCCGCTTGGCCGACCTTCGCGTCGACCATGGTCGCGGACATCACGAGCATCAAAACGAGGCCGACTAGGCCCACCCACTTCGTCCCTGCTCGCGTACCGTTCCCGTCTGTGATGGCGCCGCGGAAAGGCGCTGCTACATAGATGAGTGGACAGAGTCGTCGCTGGCGCTACCGCCCGTCAAGTGCCTGACCAGGCAACACCTCACCCTGCGATGCGGGTCAGGTACCTGATGAAGCAACAGATCCCCTTCGCGCAAAGAACCTCGGTGCGAAGGCGAGGGCCGCCAGTGCGAGGATCCCGATGGCAAGCAGCCATCCGTACCCCGGGAACGGGACGTAGATGAACTCGACCGTGTGCATGCCCGCGGGAACCGTCGCGGCGACGAAGCCGGGCGCGACCATCTCCGGTTTCTGGGCACGTCCGTCGACGAGAACGCGCCAACGCGGATCGTAGGACGACTTCAAGAGGACGGCCGCCGTGCGCGTCGCCGTCACATGACCGGCGAAGACGCCGTCCTGCGGTGACGCGATCTGTTCGGTGACGTCGCCGGGCGAGGAGGTCACCGCGGGATCGGTCAACGTCTGGTCGGGCGGGGGGCTGCCGCCGTAGGCGACCACCGGGAGCCGGTGCTCGGCGACGAGATCCGAACGCAGGAAGACGTTGGAGCTTCGTCCGAGATCGGATCGGTCGGCGACGATCACACCGGCCGTGTCGACGACCTCGAGGTACCCGCTCGTGTCGACACGCCAGAGCACCTCTCCGCTCCGTCCTTCGATGCGCGTCGCGGGCACGGACGGTTTCCTGCTCACCGGCAGGATGAGATAGCGCACGTTGAACAGGTCGTATTGCGCCGGTTGGGTGTCGTTGAACTGCGCCTCCGCTCCCGATCCGAGCGAATTCGTCCGGAATGTGAGTCCGATCGCGTCGGCGTCCTGGGCGGCAAGCATGGAGTAGAGCGGTGCGCCACCGATGCGGTTGGAGCTGCCCCAGTTCGACCGCAGCCCGCCGTAGACCCGTCCGTCGCCGAACGACACCGCTTTCGCGATGAGGCTTCGCACGCCGACGCCGGTGGTCTCGTCGACCGACCGCTGCGCGTCGATGAGCTCTGCGCCGCCGCGATCGAACGTCCAGCGTTCGTGCCACGCCGGAAGAAGGACGGCGAGCACCGCGATGAGCATCACCGCCGTCGGCAGGACGAGCGGCAGATCGGGCGCCCACGCCGCGAGACGGCCGCGCAGCAGTTCGCCGAGCCGGGCGATCGCCACGCCCGCGAATCCGAGACCGGCGAGGTGCACGCCGAGGATGAAGCGCTGGTAGTAGACCTCGCCGCTGCCCGGCAGGAGGCGGAAGAGAGGGCCGAAGGTGGGACGTCCGATGTACAGCACGAGCGACAGCACCCCGAAGATCAGCAGCGCGCGCGCGCGATCGTCGCGGCGCCGGACGAGGCAGATGATGAACCCGAAGATCACGAGGATCGTCAGGATCGGCGGACGGCCGAAGTCGAACAGGCGTCCGGCGAACAGATCGAGGACGACCTTCCGCAAGCCGTAGGAGTCGGCCTGCACCGTCCCGATGAGCGACTCGTTGCCCGCGATGTACTTGCCGTCGATGAGCAGCGGGATCAAGGCCCACGCCGCGACGAAGGCCGCACCGACGAGAACGACGATGGCGCGCCCCAAGCGCCGGACGAACCCCTCGCGATGCATGATCACCCAGAGCCCGATCGTGAGCACCGCGAGGTAACCGGTCAGGAAGTGCGTCGCGAGGAGCAGCGCGAGGGTCAGCGCCGCCCACACGTAGCCCTTTCCCTTCGTCAGCGCGCGGAACGCGAGCGCCAGTGCGAGCGGTAAGAGCCACATGCCCCACAGCTGCGCCCACGTTCCGAAGCCGCGCGACGTATACGCGCCGTGCTCGTATCCGATCTCCGTGAGGCTGACGATCAACGGCGACACGACCGCGGCGAAGGCCGCGATCGATCGCTCGGCACCGAAGATGCGGCCGCTGATGTACACGCAGATCGGCCAGAGCGCGAGCAGGATGTACAGCGTCCAGAGGAACGTGCGCTGCGCGCCGAAGATCGTCGCGATGTAACCCGCGACGATGTGCGGGAAGCTCTGGTAGTGGTGGAACTGCGCCGATCCGAGTCCGAAGTTCGGGAACCAGCCGTCGAGTGGGATGTGTCCGGTCTGGATACGATGCCGAGCCCACCGAACCATCGCGAGATGTAGATCACTGTCGTTCGACGTTTGCGCGTAGGTGACTTCCTTGCGCAGCACGACGAGGTTGAATCCGACGGCGACAGCTACGAGCAGCGTCGCCCAGGCACGGCTGAACGGCTCGAGCCTCCACGCCCCCTGTCGGTTCCGATTCGTCTCGTCCATCCGGTACCGGGTGCACGGTACTAGGTGCACACCTCCGAGCGCAGAACAGATATCGACCGTTGATACCATCGATCGGCATGGACGGGGATCCGACGTTCGTCGTCATCGCTGCGTTCAACGAAGCGGGGATGCTCGGTCACGTCCTGGACGATCTCGAGCGCACATGTCCACGAGCGCACATCGTCGTCGTCGACGACTGCTCGACGGACGAGACGTATCGCGTCGCCGAGTGCCGTCCCGTCCATCTCCTACATCACGTGGCGAACCTCGGTCAGGGTGCCGCGCTGAAGACGGGGATCGACCATGCGCTCGCACAGGGCGCGGAGATCATCGTGACGTTCGACGCGGACGGACAGATGTCCGCGAGCGACGTCGCGCGGATCGTTGCACCCGTCGCGTCGGGCGATCACGACGTGGCGCTCGGCACCCGGTTCGGCGGCGTCGCGCCCGTCGGGATGACGCGCTCGCGCCAGATGCTGCTCAGGCTCGCGCTCATCTTCAGCCGAGTCACGTCGCGCTCACCGTTCACCGACGTCCACAACGGGTTCCGCGCCTTCAACCGCAAAGCCGCCGAAGCGATCTCACTCACGCAGGACCGGATGGCGCACGCTTCGGAGATCACCGACGAGATCTTGCGCCTAGGGCTTCGTTGGACGGAAGTTCCCGTCACGATCAACTACAGCGACTACTCGAGGAAGAAGGGCCAGCCGGTACTCGGTGCGCTCGACATCGTGTCGGATCTGTTCTGGGGGCCGAAACGATGAAGCTCCTCGTCTTCAAGCTGGGGCTGATCGTCGTCGGCCTGCTGATCGCGCGTTTCTACCTCACGAAGACGCGATCCGCGGTGAGGGATCGACTGATCGTGCTCACGCTCGTCGTCGGGCTGCTCGTTGCGGTTATCGACCCGCAAACGACGACATGGGTGGCCAATCGCGTCGGCATCGGTCGTGGTGCCGACCTCGTGTTCTACCTGGGATTCCTTTTCCTCTTGTTTCTCGCCGGCGCTCAGCGCGTGCGTCTCCGCGAGCAACAGAAAGCGATCGTCGGCATCGTGCGTGAACTCGCGCTCCTGCGCGCGCGAACGCCTCCCGAGTAGCGCCTCACCGTACTGTGGGCCTGCGACCTCCAACGGAGCGCGCCATCCGCGTGCCGAAGGGCGCCGGCGTCATCGGCACGAGCGTCGTCGTCAATGGTCTGAGCGCGTACGCCTTCACCGTGCTGGCGGCACGCGCCCTCGGTCCGGAGCATTACGCGTCCCTCGCGGCCTTGTCCGCCGTCGTGTTCGTTCTCGGACCGGGATTCTTCCTGCCCTTCGAGCAGGAGATCACGCGACTCGTCGCCGCCGGTCGAGCGATGGGCTCCGGTGCGCGCGGAGCGTTCACACGGTTGGCCTTGCTCGCGACGGCGAGCGCCGTCGTTCTCATCGTCCTCGCGTTGACCGTCGGACGCGGGGTGCTCGATCGCCTCTTCGATCACGACGTGCTGCTGATCTTCGCGTTCTGCGGCGCGATCTTGTCGTACCTCTCGCAGAACGTCATGCGCGGGCTGTACGCCGGCTCGGACCGCTTCGATCTGTACGCGCTCGGACTCGGGGCCGAAGGTGTCATCCGGGTCGCCGGCGGAGTCATCCTTTTCCTCGACCACACGCGGTCGCCGGGCGAATACGGACTCGCGCTGGGTCTCGCGCCGTTGTTTGCCTGCGCGCTCGTCGTGCTGGCCTCTCGTGGGTTGCTCCCATCCGGGCCGTCGCCGGCATGGCCTGAGGCTCTGCGCGCGATCGGCTATCTGATCGGCGGGACACTCTTCACGCAGCTCCTCGCCAACGCGCCGCCGATCGTCGTGTTGCTGCTGGCGTCGACGTCGCAGCGAGCGGCGGTCGGACGGTTCTATGCCGGGTTCGTCGTGATGCGCGTCCCACTGTTCCTCTTCCTCGCGATACAGGTGACGGTCTTGCCGATGCTTGCGGCGGCCGCCGCCCACGACCGCTACGAGCACCTCCGCGACACGGTGCGGTCGCTCGTCGGAGCGCTCGTCGCCGTGATGGGACTCGCCGTGATAGCCGCGGCGATCGTGGGACGTCCCTCGCTCCGGCTCGTGTTCGGGCGCGCGTTCTTGCTCGGACGAACAGACCTCGTCCTGCTCGCCGCAGCGAGCGGCGCGCTGATGATCGCGACGCTCCTCGCGCAGGCGCTGATCGCCGTCCGTTCGCACGAGCTCGCCGCCGCGTCGTGGTTGGCGGGGCTCGCGTGTTTCGGCGTCGGGATGGCGAACTCGGCGCCGCTCATCGCGCGCGTGGAATACGCGTTCCTCGTGGGTTCGTTCGCCGCGGCTGTCGCGGCCGCGCTGCTGTTGCGTATGCGACTTTCGCGAGCCGTCAAACAGCGCGCGGGCTAGCGCGCGCGGAAGAGACCGCGTCCGGTGACGAGCGGCAGATCGAGCGCGGTGAGCAGGCCCGGCTCGGCTCCGACCACGGCCGGCACCGCGTTCACGAGTCGCATCGCCGTCGCTTTGAGTCCGGCGGTGTTGTGGTCGCCGTCGCTGCCGAGCAACTGCAGATCGCACGTGTAATTCGGCTCCCCTTTGACGACGGCGCGATAGCAACCGTGTCCGGCGGGTTGCGGCCAGTCCGGCGCAAGGTCGTCGCGCAAACGCGTCACGTGCTCGAGCACGACGGCGGGTCGTCCGCCGACGACCCCTCGCACCTCGAAACGGAGTGCGGCAGCCGTACCCTTCTCGATCGTCCCGGACGCGATCTCGAACGTCTCCGGCGCCGGCAACCGTTCGTGGTGTTCTTCGATCCCGTCGAGTGCGATGTCGAGCGCGGCAGCGATCTGACGCACGACGCTTCCCCACGCGGTCGTGAGCACGCCGGGCAGAAGGATGAACGGTGTTTCGTCCAGCGGCTTGCCGAAGCCCATGATGTCGAAGATCACCATCGACTGGTTGTACGTCGCGTAATTCAAGATCTCCATGCAGCGGACTTCTTCGATGCGTTCCGAGATCGACGTCACGACGAGCGGGAGCCAGTCGTTCGCGAATCCGGGGTCGATGCCGTTGACGAACAGCGACGCGTTGCCCTCTTTCGCGGCTTCGACGATCGGTGCGATCGTCTCGTCCGGCATGACGCCGTACGGGTACTGCAGGAAGACCGGGCCGGACGCAACCACGTTGATCCCAGCTCGCAGGAAACGACAGAGATCGCCGATCGCTTCGCCGAGGCGGTGGTCGGCCATCGCGGTGTTCACGATGCAATCCGGTTTCAGCGCGAGCAACGCATCCGCGTCGGTCGTCGCCGCGACGCCGATTGCGCGTCCGAGGCCGGCGAGCTCGCCGGCATCGTTGCCGTCCTTCGCGTCGGACGAGACCCACACGCCGACGAGATCCAGCCCGGGATGCGCATCGATACCGGCGAGGGTGTGCCGCCCGACGTTGCCCGTTGCCCACTGCACCACGCGAAACATCCGCGACAGCGTAGCCGTTGACGGTTGGGCGATGACGCCGTAGGTTGTCGGCTCTTCGATCAAAGAAAAAAAGGGGTGGGGATGAAACTTCGCATCGCGCTCGCTCTCGCGCTCGGCGCCGGTCTTCTCGCGGTCGGCGCGCCGTCGTACGCCTCGTCACCGGCCTGCGGCGCGACGGTCACGCACAACGTCAAGCTGAAGAAGAATGTCAGATGCACCGCCGGCAACGGACTCGTCGTCGGCGCATCGAACATCACGATCAACCTGAACCATCACACGATCTCGACGACGTCCGTCGGGCAAGGCAACGGAGTCGACGCGACGAACTTCTTCGGCATCACCGTGACGAACGGAAAGATCCGTGGCTTCAACAACGGTGTGAACTTCGACGGTGTGATCGGCGGCACCATCTCGAAGATCAAGGCGAAGAACAACCTCCACAACATCCGCATCCTCGAATCCGGTTCGATCACGATCACGAAGAACAAGACGTCGGGCGGAGACGCGGCCATCCTCACGACGTCCGGGAGCTTGGGCCTCACGATCACGAACAACAAGCTTTCGCCCGGCGCGGGGAGCGGCATCCGGCTGAACGGCACACAGTTCAGCACCGTCGCGCACAACACGATCAAGAATGGGCAGGACCGTGGGATCTATCTCCTGGCCGGTGCGAACAACAACAACGTCTTCGGCAATTCGATCACGACCACGACGAACGCCGGGATCGAGATCGATAACTCGAAGGACAACCTCATCGAGGGCAACCGCATCAAGCACGCCGGGACCGGGATCGACATCGAGTCGGCCGCGCTCGCGAACTCACAGGACAATGAGCTGCAGAGCAACGTCATCACCAACTCGACGACGAACGGAGTCAATGTCGTCGCGAACGTAACGGCAACGTCGATCCACGGGAACACGTCCGACACGAACGGCGCGAACGGTTTCGACATCGCTGCGTCCGACCCCAGCACGCACATCGGTGGCAATACGGCCGACAACAACACCCTCGACGGGATCCTCGCGGTCCCGACGGTCACCGACGACGGCGGCAACCGCGCGAGCGGGAACGGGACGGCCAACTGCGTGGGCGTGACCTGCCCCTGACCGAAGGCGGGTAGGTCCGGCGCGACTCCTTAGCTTGCCTAATTAGGTATGCTAAGAATCGTGAAGACCACGACGCCGACCCTCGCCTCGCACCTTCGGGTCGCCGTCGCGCGTCTGGCCCGCCAGCTCCGCCATCAGGGGGCCTCCGAGGACGCTACCCCGTCCCAGCTCGCGGCACTCGCGACCTTGTACCACCGCGTGCACCTGACGCTCGGCGAGCTCGCGGCCATCGAACGCGTGAAGCCCCCCACGATGACCCGGATCGTCGCCGGACTCGAAGAGAAGGGCCTCGTCCGGCGGGAACACTCGTCCACCGACGGGCGCCTGATCAACGTCGTCATCAACGACGACGGGCGGACGTACCACGAGCAATACCAGCAGCGTCGCGACGCATGGCTCGCGCGGAAGCTCACCGACCTCACGAAAGACGAGCGCGAAACGCTCGGCCGAGCCGCCGAGATCTTC
Organism: Actinomycetes bacterium; assembly: GCA_025934435.1. GTDB lineage: Bacteria > Actinomycetota > JAICYB01 > JAICYB01 > JAICYB01 > JAICYB01. The sequence goes on from JAICYB010000010.1 coordinate 36,426, forward strand.
GACCGTCTGGTGGAGGGCTGATGAAAGGCATCTTCCGGTCCCTCAAGACGCGGAACTACCGGCTGTACTTCTTCGGGCAGGTCGTGTCGCTGATCGGCACGTGGATGCAGATCATCGCCAACACGTGGCTCGTCCTCCAGCTCACAGGAAGCGGCACGCAGGTCGGCCTCGCGTCCGCGCTGCAGTTCGGACCGATGCTGCTCGGATCGTTCTGGGGCGGCCTCGTCGCCGACCGGATCCCGAAGCGCCGGCTGCTGATCATCACCCAGTCGCTCTTCCTTCTTCAGGCCTGCGCGGTCGGAACGCTTGTTGCGACGGGCGTGCTCCGGCTGTGGATGCTCTACTCGCTGATCGTTGCCTACGGCATCGTCCAGATCTTCGATGTGCCGGCCCGTCAGGCATTCGTGTCGGAGATGGTCGCGCAGGACGACGTCATGAACGCCGTGGGCCTCAACAGCGCGGTGTTCAACGGCGCACGCCTCATCGGGCCCACGCTCGCCGCGATCCTCATCAAGGAAGTCTCGATGGCAACAGCGTTCTTCGTGAACGCCGGGACCTACTTCGCCGTCCTCGTCGCGCTCCTGTTGATGCGCGAACGCGATCTCTTCTCGCATCAGGCCCGGGCGCCCCACGGACGCGGCCAGATCCGCGCGGCCCTGCAGTACGTCCGCGAGACGCCGGTATTGCTGTGGTCGCTCGTGATGATGGCCGTCGCGGGAACGCTCTCCTTGAACTTCCAGATCATCGTCCCGCTGCTCACGAAGTTCACGTTCCACCGTGACATCACGACGTTCGGACTGTTCACCGCGACGATGGGGATCGGCTCGTTCATCGGAGCGATGTATGCGGCATCGCGGAAGATCCCTTCGCTCAAGCTGCTGACCATCTCGTGCGCGGGTTTCGGCGCAACGATGATCGGCGTCGCACTGACCCCGACGATGAGCGAGTCCTACGTCTCGCTTGCCCTCGTCGGGCTCGCGGCGATGATCTTCATCTCCACGTCGAACACGGTGCTGCAGCTGCGCGCGGCACCGGAGATGCGGGGTCGCGTCCTGGCGCTTTGGTCGCTCGTCTTCCTCGGCTCAACGCCGATCGGGGGTCCGTTCATCGGATGGGTCTCGCAGCACTGGTCGCCGCGCGTCGGGTTCATGGTCGGCGGCGTCCCGACGCTCGCCGTCGCGCTCATCCTCGGCCCCCTGCTGCTCCGTCGTGAGCGCGCGGAAACGGCCAAGCAGGCGGAGATCGAACCGGCCGAAGCCGAGCTCGAAGCCGTCGCGACCGAGTAGGTACGGCAAGATAGACGCATGACATCCGACGCCGTTTACGCCTATTACCCCGTCTTCAAGCGCATCGAGCCGGTGACCGGCGATCCGTCCGAGGTCGCGAACCTCTTCGAGAAGTTCGCCGACCGCGTGAAGGTGCGCGCGACGTATTCGTCGACGGGCTTCCGCCCGGACGCCGATCTCATGTTTTGGTGGCTCGCCGACTCGGCGGACGACGCGCAGGAGCTCCTCGTCGAGTTCCGGCGCACCGAGATCGGACGTTCGCTCGAGCTCACGCACTCCTTCCTCGGAGTGACTCGTCCGGCGGAGTTCAATCCCGACCACCTTCCGGGCTTCCTCAAAGGGACGCCGCCGATGCGGTACATGACCGTCTATCCGTTCGTCCGCACCGAAGAGTGGTACCTCATGCCCGCGGACGAGCGCGGCAAGCTGCTCCGCGACCACGGCGGGATGGGACGCGAGTTCCCGGAAGTCTCGCCGAACACGACCAGCGCGTTCGGTCTCGGCGACTGGGAATGGATCCTCGCCTTCGAAGCCGACGACCTCACGAGGATCGTCGACTGCATCCGCCGCCTACGCGAAGCGGAAGCGCGCCGCTACACGAAGCTCGACATCCCCTTCGTCCTCGGTATCCGAACCGAGCTGGACGAAGCGATCCGCAACTTGAGTTAGCGCGCCTCCACTATGGAGTCGCGTCGCTCGGCCTGGCGTCGTCGGGGGCAGGCGCCGGCGTCGCAGCAACCGGTTCCGGCACATGCGGGGTCGGCGGCCCCGACGCGGCCTGCGTCTCGACGAGCTCCTCCGTGCGCTGACGCTTGCTCAAGGTGATCGCGATGACGATCCCCGCGAGGGAGATGCCCGCCGCGAGGAACCGGACGCTCGGCGTATGCGAGTACGTGACGATCTGCGTACCGATCAGCAACGCCACGAGGTTCATGACCTTGATCAGCGGGTTCAGGGCCGGACCGGCGGTGTCCTTGAACGGGTCGCCGACGGTGTCGCCGATGACACCGGCTTTGTGCGACTCGGACCCCTTGCCACCGTAGGCGCCTTCCTCGATGAGCTTCTTCGCGTTGTCCCACGCGCCGCCGGAGTTCGACAGCATGACCGCGAGCAGCTGGCCGGAGACGATGACGCCGCCTAGGTAGGCGCCGAGCGGAGCGACGCCGAGGCCGAAGCCGACCGCGACCGGTGTGAGCACCGCGATCAGGCCCGGCGTGATGAGCTCACGGAGCGAGTCGCGCGTCACGATGTCGACGACGCGCCCGTACTCAGGCTTTTCCGTCCCCTCCATGATCCCGGGGTGATCGCGGAACTGACGTCGCACCTCCATGACGACGCGCGACGCCGCGCGTTCGACCGCGCGGATCAGCAGCGACGAGAACATGAACGGCACCGCGCCGCCGATCAACAGACCGACGAGGACCAGCGGGTTGTCGATCCCGATGTTGAAGGGCTTGTGCGTCAGCGAAGTGACCGCGTCGTGGAAGGAGCCGAACAGTGACGTGGCGGCGATGACCGCCGTCGCGATCGCCATGCCCTTCGTGATCGCTTTCGTCGTGTTGCCGACGGCGTCGAGGCTCTCGATCGCCTCGCTGCCCTTCTCGCCGAGCCCGCCGGACATCTCGCCGATGCCCTGCGCGTTGTCCGCGATCGGGCCGAAGGTGTCCATCGACACGATGACGCCGACCGTCGTGAGCATGCCCATGCCGAGCAGCGAGATCGCGTAGAGCGCGTACTCGAGGTTGCCGTGGCCGAGATAGAACGCGGCGGCGATGGCGGCGCCCACGATGAGGATCGCGTACACGGTCGACTCGAGACCCGTCGAGAAACCGGACAGGATCGTCGTCGCCGGCCCGGTGACGGTGGCAGCCGCGATGTCCTTCACCGGCCTGCGCTTCGTCGACGTGAAGTGCTCGGTCAGGAGTTGGATGCCCGCGGCGAGCAGCAATCCGAACACGACGGCCCATCCAAGGCGAAGGTCCTTCGCGTACGTCTTCGCGAGCAGCAGGACGGCGATCCCCGACAGGATCGCCGAAAGGAAGAAACCGCGGTTGATGGCCTTCATGCCGCCCTCGTCCTCCGAGCGAGGACGGATCCCCATGATCCCGAAGATCGATGTGATGACGCCGATCGCGCGGACGAACAACGGGAACATGACGCCGACCGCCGCTTTGCGCGGGTCGTGCGCACCGCCGAAGGCGAAGAAGCCCAGGATCATCGCCGCGACGAGCGTGACTTCGTAGGACTCGAAGAGGTCGGCCGCCATACCGGCGCAGTCGCCGACGTTGTCGCCAACGTTGTCGGCGATGACGGCGGCGTTGCGGGGGTCGTCCTCCGGGATACCGGCCTCGACCTTGCCGACGAGGTCGGCACCGACGTCGGCGGCCTTGGTGTAGATACCGCCGCCGACACGCATGAACATCGCGAGGAGCGCGCCGCCGAAACCGAATCCGACGAGGATCTGCGTGGCGTCACCCTTGAAGCCGATGAAGATCAACGTTGCGCCGAGGAGGCCGAGTCCCACCGTGAACATCCCGGCGACGCCGCCGGACCGGATCGCGATCTCCATCGCACGGCGGTAGCTCGTGCGAGCCGCGGCGGCGCTGCGTACGTTCGCGCGGACGGCGAGCGACATCCCGATATATCCCGTTATCGCCGAGAAGGACGCACCCACGACGAACGCGATCGAACGAGCGATGCGGATCTTCCAATCGGGGGCCGGAAGTCCGAGGAGCACGAACATCAGCACCGCGACGAAGACGACGAGTGTTCGGAACTGCCTTCCGAGATAGGCGGAGGCTCCCTCCTGGATCGCCTTCGCGACCTCGCGCATCGCGGGCGTGCCTTCGTCCTGCGAGAGCACCGTGCGCACGAGGTATCCGGCGAAGAGCAACGCCACGATCGAGAGCCCGAGGATCACCCAGAGCGACGTCGCGTCGAAGTGGGTGATGCTGATGTTCAGGTGTCTTGCTTCCGGCACTCGTCAATCCTTTCCTTCAAACGGATGGGACCGGCCCCACCCCTGCGGGACCGGTCCCGGATTGTACCGTTTGCGACGGCTCGCGGCCTACGAGGTCGCCACTTTCCGGCCCCCGAGGAGCAACGCGCCGGCGGCGAGGAGCGCGAGTCCGATGGCGATCATCGTGACGATCTACACGAACGGTGCTTGTGGGGAGAAAGTTCTCAGGAGAGCCAGACGGTCTTTTCTGAGGCCGTCGCTCGCGGCGTCACCGCACGGTCGCCCGCGGGGTAGCCGAGGTAGACGAAGCCGACAACGGATTCGTCCGGCGCCAGACCGAGCTCCGTACGTATCGATGGGTGATACGCGGCGGGACCCGTCCGCAGCATCGCTCCGAGTCCTTTGGCGTGCGCCGCGAGAAGGAAGTTCTCGACGGCCATCGCGACCGAGGCGAACTCCTCCTGCTCGACGACACCCGGCTCCGTCGACGGAAGGCACGTGAACACGACGATGACCGGCGCGCGCGAGACCTTCTTCTCGCCGTCGGCCCGCGCGTCGTCCGGCTCCATGCCCGACTCCGTCGCGGCCGCCGCGATCGCATTCGCGACTCGCCGTTTGGCGTCGCCCGTGAGCACGTAGAAACGCCACGGCTCCGTGAGGTGATGCGACGGTGCGCGCGCCGCGGCTTCGAGCAACTCCTCGATCTCCGCCTTCGAAGGAGGTTCGTCCGACACTTTCGGACGCATCACTCGCGTGCGTATCGCGTCGAGCACGTCCATCGCGTTACGGCGTTGAGGCTTGCTGCGCCTTCTGGACGTCCGCCTGACCCGCTTCGTTCTCCTTCTGGTACGTCGCGAGGTCACCGTTCTTGAGAGCGTTGTCGGCGTTGTTGAAGTGCGACAGCGCGGACTGCAAGAGGCTCGAGACGTTCGACGAACTCGTCGACGGAGCGGACGGCTGCGAAGGCGTCGCCGTCGGCTGCTGGAGCTGTGGAACCGTGCCGTTCACGACGTCGCCCAACGACTGCGCGAACGTCGGCTCGAAGCCGATGCTGCCGTTGCCGACGACGGTGATGACGCGGCGCAGCTCGGGCAGTGCGTGCGACTCCTCCTGCGCCGCGAGGTAGATCGGCTCGACGTAGAGCAAGGTGTGGCCGATCGGGATCACGAGGATGTTCCCGTGGATCACGGTCGAGCCGGCCTGATCCCAGAGGGTGAACTGCTGCGAGATCTGATCGTTCTGGTTGATGCGCGCGGAGATGTTCTCCGGGCCCTCGATCTGCGCGCCGCGCGGGAACGAGAAAGCGACCATCTGTCCGTAATGTCCGGGGTCCATGCGCGCGGCCATCCACCCGTTGAGGTTCGGCTTCCCGGTCGGCGTGAACGGCAACATGAGGACGAATTCCTCTTTCGTCTCGCCGGGAAGCTTCATGATCACGTAGTACGGGACCATCCGGATCGACGTGTTGCCGGTCGACTTCACGGGATCGTTCGCAACGTCCCAGATGTCTTCGCGTGAGTAGAGGCGCTGCGGATCGAGGATGTGATACGCGCGGTACTGCAGTGCCTGCACAGTGAAGAGATCCTCGGGGTAGCGCAGGTGCGCCGCGATGTCCGACGGCATCTTGCTCGTCGGCGTGAACAGCTGCGGGAACGTCTTCTGGTACGTCTCGATCATCGGATCGGTCGGGTCGATCACGTAGAACTTCGTCGTGCCGTTGTAGGCATCGATGACGACCTTCACCGAGTTCCGCATGTAGTTCGCGACGCCGCCGAGATTCCCGATCCCTTGCGCGCCAAGATCCATGCGCTGGGAGTACGGATACCGATCCGTCATCGTGTACCCGTCCATGATCCAGTACATCTTTCCGCCGCTCTCGACGAGATACGGATCCGAGTCGTACTGCAGGAAGGGCGCAGCGGCTTGCACGCGCTCGACGATGTTCCGGCGCATCATGATCCGCGACTTCGGCGTGATGAAGCTCGACACGAGCAGGTCGGTGTCGCCGAACCGGACCGCGAACGCGAGCCGTCGCGCCATGTTCGACAGCGCGATCCCGCCGTTGCCGTTGTAGTTCGTCGTGATGACCTGCTGCTCACCCTTCGGGTAATCGATCTCCGGCTGTTTGGTCTTCGTGACGACGTACGAACCGGCGCTGAGTTCCTCGCCGTAATAGAGCCCCGGCTGCTTCGCGCCGAGCTCTTTCGGCCCGTTCGGCGGAAGATCTTGAACGAGGAAGTTCGGCAACCCTTCCGACGTCTGCGCGTTGGCCGGGTTCGCGACGAAGCCGTAACCGTGGGTGTACGTCAGCCGCGTGTTGACCCAGTTCCGGCTGCCGGGATCGAGCTTCGTCGCGTCGACCTCGCGCCCGGACAACATGACCTGCGTCGGCTGGCCGTTGATCTTGTACCGGTCGATGTCGACGTCGTTGAACGTGTAGTACGAACGGATCGCCTGCAGTCGTTGGTACGTCGGGAGCAGCACCGTCGGGTCCCAGACGCGGACGTTCCGGATCGTCCCCTGGTTCGCCGCGACCGTGCTCGCGGGCAGCGTGTTCTGCGGAGTGAACGTCTTCACGTTGATCTTGTTCAGATCGAACGCATCACGGGTCGCGGTGATATTTCGCGCGATGTACGGACGTTCCTTCTGCGACTCGTTCGGCTTCACCTCGAAACGCTGGACGGCCGCCGGCACGATCCCACCGAGCAGGATCGAGACGAACAACCAGAGGCCGATCGCCGCGCCGGGCAGGATCCATCCCCGGAAGCGGAAGACATTGACGAAGAAGATCACCGCCGCGACGACGGCGATGATGATCAGCAGCTGGAGCGCTCTCCGCTGTACGTGCACATCGGTATAGGACGCACCCGTCCCCACGCCGCGCGACGAGAAGACGAGGTCGTACGCGTCGAGCCGGTAGGCCCACGCCTTCACGAGTGCGATGAGGCCGAAGAGGACCGACAGATGCGCTTTGACGATCGTCGCCACGCGGACGCGGTTCGTCTCCGGCTGGATCGACCCGTTGAACAGATGCGCGACGCCCGCGAGCAGCGCCGACACGACGAGTATCCCGAACAGCCAGGACAGGACGGACCTCTGGAACGGGATGCTGAACACGTAGAAGGCGATGTCGTGTCCGAAGGGCTTCGGCGCTTGCCGTCCGAACGGCACCGCGTTCTTCCAGAGCAGGTACCGCTGCCACGTCGCCGACGTCGAAAGGCCGGTGAAGAAGGCGACCACGGCGGCCATCACGATGTTCGCGAGACGCGCATACGGACGGAACGCAGACCGGTACTGCTCGGTCAGGTCTTGTCCGGCGGTCACGAAGCGGTACCGCGGAGCCGCGCGTCGCGCGACCTCGAGGTTCGCGAAGATCATGATCCCGGCGAGGACGCCGCCGATCACGCCGATGCCCACGCGCGTCCAAACGATCTTCCAGAAGACCTTCGCGAAGCCGAGCTCGTGGAACCACAGCAGATCCGTGTAGAAGCGGACGATCGAGCTGATCGAGATGAATGCGATCAGGATGATCGCGCCGACGATGATCCAACGGCGACGGATGCGCGGTCGCTGCGCCGGCCTCATCGGGCCTTCGACTTCGATGCTTTACGTGACCGCTGGGCTTTGGCCGACATCCGCGACACTGTACCCGTTGGCAGGGTGAACGCCGACGTCGTGCCGCCCTTGCTCCCGCTCGATAGCTCCAGCCGGCTGTTGTGTATCTTGAGAACCCCGCGCACGTAGTTCAACCCGAGACCGAGCCCGCCGAAGCGGCGCGTGTCCCCCGAATCGATCTGCTCGAACGCGCCGCCGAGCTCCGCGAGCCGCGCCGGATCGATCCCCTGACCTTGATCACGCACGGAGAACGTCACGCCGCCGTCTCCGGTTTCCGCGGCGACCGTGACAGCGCTTCCGTCGGGTGAGAACTTGATCGCGTTGTCGACGAGCTCGTCGAGAACGCGCCCGATCGCGACCGGGTCGGCTTTCACGTCAGTCGCGCCGTCGAGCTCCGTCCGGATCGGATGGTCGGACGACACTTGCTCCCAACGCGCGGCGACATCGCGCACGAGATCGTTCGCCGCAACGTCGTCGATGTTCACGTGGTACCGGTTCGCCTCCATCGCGGCGACATCGACGAGGAGGCTGACGATCCGCTCGAGCCGCTGCGCCGCCTGGCCGATCTCGTCGAGATACCCGCTCGCACGTCGAGCGGGGACCCGTCCACGCCGGAGGATCTCGGTGTATCCGCGGATCGGCGTCAGTGGTGTGCGCAGCTCGTGCGACACGCTCGCGAGGAAGTCCGTCTTCAAGCGTTCGCTCTGCTCGACGAGATCGAGCATCGGACGTGTGATCCGCGCACTCAGCCAGAGCGCGACGACGACGGCGAGCAGCGCCGCGGCGAGCAGAGCGATGAGGAAGGAACGGACCAGCGTCCGCGTCGCGTCGACGACGCGCGCCGCAGGCAACGCGATCATCATGTCGACACCGGGTGAGCCGTCGATCGGTGTGATGACGGCGGGCCAGTCTCCCGTGGGCGTCGAGATCGTCCGGAAGCTCGTCCCGGCGGCGCCGGCGACGGCCCGCGTGATGTCCTTCGACGAGATCGTCGAGACGCTGCCGACGCCGGCCTGCCCCAGGGCCACTTCGGCTTCCGGAGTGACCGCAACGACCATCTGCTGGATCTCACCGATCGTCAGTGGATGCGCGAACGCGATCACGCCGAGCACGTCCGAACCGGACCTCGATCCTCCGGGACGGAACACCGGTGCCGTACCCACGATGCCGAGCCCGTCCGCGCCCGCCGCGTGCGACACGCGATAGCCCGTCCCGGCGTTGCCGCCCGTGGCCGCGCGGAACGCGTCCATCCTCGGGATCGTCGTCACGGCATACGGGATGGAACCGTCGTTCAACCCGGCTACCGCTTTCCCCTTCGGATCGAAGGTGGCCGCGAACTCTCCGCTGCGCAGCGGGGCGCCTCGCAGAGATGTTCGGTCCGAGAACTTCGGCGCCGTCTGGGGAGAGAACGCTGCCGCGCGTGTCGCGAGATCCGTCGCGGTCGCCGCGAGTTGTTGGCGCACAACGGCTGCGGTCGGGCCGAGCTTGCCGTACTCCTCGTCGCGTTTCTCGACCGCGGCGACACGCGACACCGACCCACCGGTGACGATCACCGCGACACCGAGCACCAGCACGAACGAAACGAGGAGTCGCAAACGAACCGACGGACGGGTCACGAACCACGTCCACCAGAGCAGCGCGATCGCGCCGACCGCATTCATCACGTGCGGACCGATGGTCAGCTGCGCCGCGGATCCGCCGGACACCGCGCCCCAGATCGCACCGCCGAGCAAGAGTGCGAGCCCCGCGAGAAACGGTTCGCGACGCACACGGATGTCGTACGCACCTGCGGCGATCAGTGCGACACCGACCAAACGCAAAACGATGAGCGCCGTGTCGTCGTCGCCCGCCAGGAACGAACCTGCGTGCAACGCTTGCGCAACCGCGAAGACCGCCGCGCCACCGGCCGCGATCCACCGTTTCTCGTAGATCGCCCACGCGCAGACGAGTCCCGTCGCGACGACGCTCAGGATCTCGAGCGTGAAATGCGCCGGGACGGTTATCGTCGGATCCATCAGTGGCAGACATGCGCCGCGGCAAAGCGCGGATCGGTGAGTACCTTGATCGCTTCGGGCAGCGTGTTCACTGCGTAGACGGGAAGATCGCCGCGGACGGAGCACGCTTCATGGCTCTCGTCCATCGGCACGATGAAGAGCTTTGCGTGCGCGCGCTTCGCGCCGGCGACCTTCTCACGAACGCCGCCGACGGGCATCACCTGTCCGCCCACCGTGATCTCTCCAGTCCCCGCGATGATCCGCCCCCGGGCTATGTCGGACGTACTGAGAAGGTCGATGATCCCGATCGCAAACATCATCCCTGCTGAGGGGCCCCCGATGCCGAGCGAGTCGATCCGCACGGCGAGCGGCAGGTGGACGTCGGGAAGGTCACTGAGGACGACGCCCACGATCGGCTGGGACGGGGCGTCGGGCCGCGCGACGGTCTTCGTGCGCACGACGACGGTCTGCGTCCCACGGACGATCTTGATGGACACGTCGTCACCGACCTTGTGGCGCGCGATCGCGCGCCGGAAGTCGTCCGACGTTCGGATCGTCGTTCCGTCGACGCCGACGATCGTGTCGCCGAGCTCGAGGACCGATGCGGCCGGAGCGTCCGATGCGACGTCCTGCACGCTTGCGCCGGCGGGATCGGTGCGGACCGGGTACCCGAGATAACGGAGCGCGGCCGCGGCGGCGAAGATCTGCGACTGCGACATCTCCTGCGTGTTCTGCACCTGGACGGCGCCCGAGGTCTGCCCCGGCGGGACGATCGTCGCGCGCGATACGACCTGGTAGTCGGGGCGGAAGAAACCGACGATGGCTTGGACGATCCGGATCTCTTCGACGGAAACCGTCGTCAGCAGGAGCTGACCCGTCGGACGGCTCGTCTTCGCCCCCTGGATCTGTATGAGCTTCAAGACGTTGACCGTCGGCCCCGGCGTCAGAACGAAGTACGGGATGTTGAGCCCGAGGACGCCGAGGATGACGATCATCGCGGCGACGATCGCCGGAGCTCCGCTCGGTCGCGACCGCGCGCTCGGTAGGCTTGCCACGTGTCTGATTACCTCCCGCCTAGCATGCCCGAAGAGCCACCGCGGGAGCCGCTTCACGAGGCACCGCCCGAACCGGCGCCGCAATACGTCCCGCCACCGCCGCCTCCACCGTCACCGGTCTACGAACCGGCGCCCCCGCCGGCCGCCTACGAACCGGCGCCCATCTATGAGCCCGCCCCGCCGCCGCCGCCCGAGCCCGAGCCCGAGCCCACGTACGAACCGCCGTCACCACCGGAGCCGGTGACCTACGCGAGCGAGCCGGAGCCCGTTCGCGCACGCCAAACGGCCGTCGGAAGACTCGTGTCGCTCATCATCTCCATCGGACTCGCGATCGCCATCGCGATCGCCCTCGTCGCCTTCCTGTTCGGTGTCGTCGTCGGCAAGGGTTAGCCGCGCAAACGTCGGCGCAGCGCGAGCGAAGCGACGCCGGCACCACAAGCTGCGATACCGACGACGACGAACCCGATGGTCCATGCGGCACCACGAGGTCTCTGCGGCGCAGGCGAGAACAGCGCGAGCGCCGGTGAAGATCGCGGCACGGCCGCGACGGTGCCTTGCGACGAAGATCCCGTCGCCTTCGCACCACCCGAAGATGCAGGTGCCGGTGCGGACGTACCCTCCGGCGGCGCCTGGTTCGATGACGAAGAAGGCGCAGGAGCGGACGAACCACCGCTGCGCGCCGGCGCAGGCGTCGTCGATGACGAAACGTGCGTCTGTTTGAGGCCGGCGACGGCTGCTTCGACGTTCAGGAGTCCGTGCCCGAACGTGAAGCTGCTGCCGATGTTCGTGGCCGTACCGAGGACGCGATCGACGGCTCGCTGCGGCGACAGACCGAGTCCGCGCAGGATCGCGAGCGCACCCGACACATGCGGTGCCGCCATCGACGTGCCGGCGGCGTACGCGTACCGCTTGCCGTCCTTCGACCACCAGGTCGACAAGATCTCCTGCGACGCCTGTCCCTGATCGTCTTCGCCACCGGGCGCGGCGATCCCCCACGCAGCGAAGCCGACGCTCGTCGCGTACGACGCCTGTGAGTTGTCCGGACCCGTCGCGGTCACGATGACCGCTTTCGCGTTCTGCCACTCCGTCCGGAAGAGGCCGTCGTTGCCGGCGGCGACGACGCAGATCGAACCCTTGCTCCAGGCGTAGTCGCAGGCGCTTGCGCGCGCGTCGCCCGTGACGTCCTCGACGGCGACGCCGTCGCTCAATGAGAGGTTGATGACGTCGGCGTGGTGGTCGGCCGCGTAGCGGATCCCTTCGTCGATCACGGAGTCGGAGCCGCTGCCGGACGCATCGAGCACGCGCACGGGCATGATCCTCGCTCCCGGCGCGACACCGGCAACGCCGATGCCGTTGTTCGCGACGGCCGCCGCGATGCCCGAGACGTGCGTGCCGTGTCCGAACTGGTCGCTCGGGTCGGAGTCGTTATCGACGAAGTCGTGGCCCGGGACGATGTTGGCCCTGAGATCGGGGTGCGTCATATCGACGCCGGTGTCGACGACCGCGATCGTCGCGCCTTTGCCCGTGCCCGTCGACCACGCCTTGTCCGCTTTGACGGCTCGGATGCCCCAGAGCTGGCTCCAATAGGTGTCGGTCGTCGCTCCGGCTGCCGGTACGCCGGCGAACAGGCCGACGAGGCCACAACAGAACGCAGCCAGGAAGATCTTGCGCACCGGCATCTGTTTGCAAGAACGTTATCCACGCCCGTCCGGTTCGGGGGCGGTGAATCGCTAGAATCGGCTGGTGATCGCCAAGAGAGCGCTCGGTTCGTCCGGCGTGGAGGTATCCGAGGTCGGTTTCGGCGCCTGGACCCTAGGTCTCGACTGGTGGGGCAAGGTCGACGCCGCGCAGTCGCGCCGCCTCGTGGACCACGCGATCGACACCGGCATCACCTTCTTCGACACCGCCGACACCTACGGGGCGGGGATGGGCGAGGAGCGCCTCGGCGAAGCCCTGGCCGGACGCCGCGACGAAGTCACCATCGGGACGAAGTTCGGCTACGACATCACCATCCCGCACGACCAGAGCAACCACTCCGAGCGTCCGCAGCGCTGGGATCCCGCATTCATCCGCGAGCGTTGCGAGGCATCACTCGAGCGTTTGCGCACCGACGTGATCGACCTCTACGAGCTGCACAACCCGCGGATGGGCCAAATCACCGACGACGCGATCTTCGAGACGTGCGAAGCTTTGAAGTCCGAGGGCAAGATCCGTTCCTACGGCGTCGCGCTCGGCCCGGCGATCGGCTGGGAGGCGGAAGGCGTGCTCGCGCTCCGGGAACGCAAGGGCGATGTCGTTCAGACGGTGTTCAACGTGCTCGAGCAGGAACCCGGCAACACGTTCCTCGCGAACGCGGAGGGAAAGTCGATCATCGCGCGCGTCCCGCACGCTTCGGACGCCCTGATGGGCACCTACACCGTCGACACCGTGTTCCCGGCGACCGATCACCGATCGTTCCGCAAGCGCGAGTGGCTGCTGCGCGCGCTGCGCAAGGTCGACCAGCTCGATTTCCTGCTCGACGGACGAACCATCGCCCAGGTCGCGATCGCGTGGCTCCTCGCGAATCCCGGCGTCTCGACCGTCCTGCCGACGGCGACGACCGAGGAGCAGATCACGGAGTTCGCGGGGGCCGCGTCCAAGCCTCTGACGCGAAACGAGTTCGAACGGGTACAACAGCTGTACGCACAAGACTTCGGTCTGCCGCCGGCATCAGAGGACGAGCTGATCGAACTACGAACCTCATAAGAGCGGAGGAGGAACCGCATTGGAGCTCCGACTAGGCGATGTGATGACCCCCGAACCGCTCACCGCCCCTCCGGGCACGTCGCTCGCCGAGGCGGCCGCGCTCATGCGCGAGCGCAGCGTCGGATCGCTCGTGATCGCCGACGGCAGCAAGGTCGAAGGGATCATCACCGAACGCGACTGCGTCCGGTCGACGGCCGACGGCGCGCACCCGACGGAGACGAAGGTCGACCAGTGGATGACGGCCTCACCGGTCACGATGGGCTCCGACACCGGTATCACCGTCGCGCTCGATCAGATGATGGAGCGCCACTTCCGGCATATCCCCGTCTGCGATGACGGCAAGCTCGTCGGCATCGTCTCCTTCCGTCAGCTCGTCGAGGCGGCGAAGATCCGCCACGTCGATCCGTGGGCGCCGGGCACGGGGCGTGGGCTCGAGAACATCACCGTCGCCGAAACGCAGCTCTCGTACATCGACGGACAGCAGGGGCGCCTCATCTTCCGCGGGTACAACGCGGTCGACCTCGCACTGAAGAAGCACTTCATCGACGTGTGGCATCTGCTCCACTACGGCGATTTCCCGAAGGACGATTCCTTCGCGAAGAAGATCGCGTCGATGCGCCAGTCGCCGCTCGATCCGCAGACCCTCAAGGATCTCGCGCAGTCGCACGGCACGTTCATGGCCACGCTGCAGGCCGCGATCGCCGCGTGCACGGCGTCTTGGGGACTCGAGTCGTGGCTCGAGCGAGACGTAGCCGACGTCGAAGAGGAAGCGCTGCGCCTCGGAGCCGTGATGCCGACGCTCGTGACGTCGCTCTGGCGCCTCGGCCAAGGACAAGAACCGATCGAACCCGATCCGTCACTCGACGAAGCGACGAACTACCTCTGGATGATGCACGGCGAGAAGCCGACCGACGATCAAGTTCTCGCGGCCGATCGTTACCTCACGCTGCTTTCCGAGCACGGCATGAACGCATCGACGTTCACCGGACGCGTCATCGCGTCGACCGGCGCCGACGTCGGGTCCGCGGTCGCCGGCGCGGCCGGTGCCCTGTCGGGTCCGTTGCACGGCGGCGCACCGTCACTCGTACTGAACATGCTCGACGAGATCGGGACACCCGATCGCGCCGAAGCATGGGTCAAGGACGCCGTCAAGACCGGCAAGCGCATCATGGGCTTCGGTCACCGGGTGTACAAAGCCGAAGACCCGCGCGCCGCGTGCTTCCGCGACACGTCCGTCGAACTGCGAAGCGAACGCGTCTCTCTTGCGAAGGTCGTCGAGGCAGTCGTTCTCGAAGAGCTCCGGGCGTCGAAGCCGGGACGCGCCCTGTACACGAACGTCGAGTTCTGGTCGGCGGTCGTGCTCGAACATGCCGGCATCCCGCGGGAGCTCTGCACCCCGACGTTCGCCGTTTCCCGCACCATCGGGTGGACGGCGCACATCCTCGAGCAGGTGCGCGACAACCGGTTGATCCGTCCATCGGCGGATTACACAGGTCCGGCAGAGAAGAAGCTCTAAGCGCCGCGGCGCTTCTGCTGCTGCGGTCGCGTCTGACGAGCGACACGCGCGGCGCGTCGTCCCGACGGATGCATCGCGCGTGCGCGCGCGCGCATCGAGTCACGCAGCGTGACCTGCTGCGTGTGGATCTTGTTGAGCGAGTGACGCGCTTTGGCGAATCGTTCGAGTGAAGATCTCGGCGAACGACCGGAACGCTCCCACGTGACGTAGAAGAGGGCAGCGACTCCGAACAACGCGATCCCGCCCAGCAGAAACAACAACCCTGCAAAGGAACTCACCCTGACGAGGCTACCCACGATCCGCGAGCCGCTCAATCTCGCACGTCAGCGGTAGTATCACCCACATGAGTGAAACCCCCTCCGGTATCGATCGTCAGCTGCTGAACGCCGTCCAGAAGGAAGTTCCCCTGGTTCCACAGCCATTCGCGCAGATCGCGCAGGAAGTCGGCCTTTCCGAAGACGAGGTCATCAACCGGCTCCGTCATTGGCGAGACGACGAGGGCGTGATCCGTCAGATCTCAGCGATCTTCGACACCCGCAAACTCGGGTACACGTCCACACTCGTCGCGATGAAGATCCCGAACGAGAAGATCAACGAAGCGGCGAAGATCGTGAACGACCATCCCGGCGTCTCGCACAACTACGAACGCGACCACGAATTCAATCTCTGGTTCACGCTCGCCGTTCCGCCCGGGATGGATCTCGAAGAGCACATCAACCGCTTGCACGACATGGTCGGGGCGACATCCACACGGATCCTTCCCACGCTCAAGATGTTCAAGATCGAAGTGCGTCTCGATATGGAAACCGGCGTGTCGAACGCCGACTCACCGCCGCCGCCGAAGGTCGAGATCCCGCCGCTGACCGATGACGACATCCGCGCGATCCGAGGGTTGCAGGTGGACATGCCGCTGGTGTCCCGTCCGTTCGCCGCGGAAGCGGAAACCGTCGGCATGACGGAGGACGAGATCCTCTCGTACGCACACAAGTTCGTCGGCGACGGTCGCATGCGTCGCTCCGCGGCGATCCTTCGGCACCGTCGCGCGGGCTTCCTCGCGAACGGCATGGGCGTTTGGAAGATGGCCGAGGACGAGGCGCACACGCTCGGTTACAAGATCGCGTCGTTCCCGCAAGTGACGCACTGCTACGAGCGTCCCGTCTATGAAGACTGGCCCTATCGCGTGTTCTCGATGGTGCACGCGCGCACCGAAGACAAAGTGCGCGACGTGATCAAAGACATCGCGTCGGAGACCGGCCTGAACGAATACGACATCTTGTTCTCGACGCGAGAGTTCAAGAAGACGCGGGTCCCGTACTTCACCGGCGAGTACGAAGCCTGGGAAGAAGCGAACCTCAACCGCGCGCCCGTCTAACGCGACGCCGTCCCATCGCCGAAACGACGGCGAGGAGACCGACCGCACCGACGACGATCGCGTTCCTCCGGTTCACGGAGAACCGTCCGACGGTCATGAATCGATGCCGCGCGGCGGCCGCCGCTTCGAGGGCCGCCCGGGACGAGTGACGCGCCGAGAAGCCGGCGTCCTTCAACGCTTCGTTGCTCATGACCTGCGGATACATGAGGACGGCGATCTGCGAGGAGGGCGGCGACAGTCCCATCGGTGCCGTCCGGTCGAGGACGCGGCCGGCGCGATCGAGCGGCAGGACGACCCGCCGCTGGCCGAAGATCTCGTCCGGCGAGGCGACCGTATCGTCGGCGGCGACGTTGAACGTGCCCGGGACGTCACGTTCGAGGACGAAGGCCAGTGCCGCGGCGGCATCGTCCTCATGGATGGTTTGCGTCGGCACGTCGTAACCCGCGATGACGAAACGAACTTTCACGTCGACCGAGCGCGCGTGTGACGTCGGCAGGTTCGGACCCGAGACCCACGCGATGCGCAAGGTCGTTACGACGGCGTCCGGATGCTGCGATGAGAAGTACGCGACGATCTGCTCGGCTTCGGCTTTGCTGAGCGCGTACACGTTCTCGGCGTTCGGACGCACCGGCGACGACTCGGTGAGCGGGAAGTCGTTGTCGGCGTGCGAACCGTAGACGCTGTGGGACGAGGCGAAGATGAGCTTTTGGACACCGGCTCGTCCTGCGGCTTCGGTGACGTTCCGCGTACCGGCGACGTTGACGTCCGGGATCTCGCTTTCGTCGCCGGCCACCGCCGCGAGGTGGATCAGGGCATCGCAGCCGCGGATCGCCTCGACGAGGTCGGGAGAGCGGACGTCCATCGAATAGAACTCGAGGTTCCGCGCCGTGTGCGCGGGCTCGGCGACGTCGATCCCGACGATGCGAGTGATGGACGGATCCGCGTCGAGCAGACGAACGAGGGCCGATCCGAGGTAGCCGGAGATCCCGGTGACCGCAACACTTCGCATGATCGGCGCGCCTTCCGTCGAGAAGGTGAAACTACACTAGCTTCGTGAGTGACCCATTCGAGGGGCCGGCGTCGCCGGATCCTGCCGACTTCGGCGAAAACATCGCGATCCCGAAACCGTCCGACGGATGGTGGGAACAGGTTCCGGTGCTGCGCGAGCTGTACAAGCTCCTGTCGTCGACGGAGCCGGTGAACTGGGAGCTCGCACGGCAGGTCGGCGTCGCGCTCGCTTCGGAGGATGAGGTCGCCGTCGACACGCAAGCCGCGCAAGCCGAGCTCGAAGCCGTCACGCGGGCCGCGACCGTCGAAGCCGAAGAGTTCTCGGGACTCAGTGAATCGTCCATCGCCCCCGTGAGCGCGGTATCGCGAGCGGAGTGGGTCACGGCGAACATCGAAGCCTTCAAGATCTTGATGAATCCGCTCGCCCAGAAGATGGCCGGCGCCAATGAGCTCGCGATGGTTCCGGGGGCGACGCAAGTGCTGCAGCAGGTGTCCGGTGTGTTCATGGGACTGCAGACCGGCTTCGTGATGGGCTATCTCGGTCGCGCCGTCGTCGGTCAGTACGAAGTCCCGATCCCCGTCGCCGAACCGAAGCTGCTGTACGTCGTGTCGAACCTCGAGCAGATCGAGAAGGACTGGTCGCTCGATCCGAAGCAGTTCCGGTACTGGATCGCGCTCCACGAGATCACGCACCACTTGGAGTTCAGCCGTCCGTGGGTGCAGAACTACTTCCGCTCGCAGATCCGAACGATGATCGATTCGCTCGACTTCGATCCCGCGCGCATGCAGTCGGCCTTCGAAGGACTCGGCATGCTCGATCCCGACCGCATGGCCGAAGCACTCGGCGATCCGGACCGGCTGATACAAGCTGCCTGGACGCCGCTCTCGGAAGACGCCGTCGAACGACTGCAAGCGTTCATGACGCTGGCCGAGGGTTACGCGACCTTCGTGATGGACGCCGTCGGCGCACGCGTCCTCACCGATCACGCGCGGCTCAAGGAAGTCATGGAACGGCGGAAACGTTCGACCTCGCCGGGCGAAGCGCTCTTCGAGCGGCTGCTCGGTCTCGAGCTCAAGCGACGCCAGTACGAAGAGGGCGTGAAATTCTGCCGCTACGTCGCGGCGATGCACGACGTCGACACGTTGAACAAGGTCTGGGACAACCCCGACTCGCTCCCGACGACGAAGGAGCTCGCCGAGCCGGATCTCTGGCTCGCTAGGGTGTTGCAGTCATGAGCGAGCGCCCCAAGCAGCACGTCGTCGATGTCGGCAGCTCGTGTGAGTACACCGATCTCGCGGACGGCGGCGTCTCCGTGAAGTTCCCGCTCTTCGGTCTCGAGGCCGTCGGAACCGACAAGGACGACGCCTTCCACAGCCTCCTCGGGATGCTCCAGGAGCACCTCGAGCTCAGTGAGCCGGCGCGCGAGAAATGGCAAGAGTGGGTGCCGGATCACATCGTCGAGCGAGAGATGAGCGACGAGGACATCGCGCAGCACGAAGAGATGGAGAAGCTCGTCGAGGAAGGCCACAAGGTCGGCAAGACGTTCCGCGCGCTCGAGGCGTCGGAGTTCGCCGGCTTCATCGCTTCGTCGGTCCCGGTGATCGTGGACTTCTGGGCCGAGTGGTGCAAGCCGTGCCACATGCTCGCGCCGGTACTGAAGGAAGTGACCGACGACCTCCAGATCTCCGTCGGCAAGATCAACATCGACGAGAACCCGGAGATCTGGGAGGACATCCCGTCGGGCGGGATCCCGACCCTCGCCGTCTACAAGGACGGCCGGCGTCGCGGGATCGTGGTCGGCGCCGGACGAACCCCCGCCGAGCTCAAGGCCGAGCTCGAGCCGTTCCTTTCCTGAGGAACGCGAGCAGCCGCTCGAGCGGCCACGTGTTGATCACCATCGCCGGATCGGCCCACCCGCGCTGGGACGTCGCCACGCCGTAATGCATGTTGCCGAGCTCCGCGACGGAATGCGCGTCGGTCGAGATGACGAAGTTCGCGCCCTGCTCCCCCGCCCATCGCACGTGATCGTCGCGAAGATCGAGGCGTGCGGGATGCGCGTTGATCTCGAGCGCGACGCCGTGCTTCACGGCCGCTTTCGCCACGGCCGCGACATCGAAGTCGATGCCCTCGCGGCGGTCGAGCCGGCGTCCGGAGGGATGCCCGACGACGTGGACGTGCGGGTTCTCGATCGCCCTGATCATCCGCTTTGTCTGCTCGACCTTCGGGAGGCGGAAGTCGGAGTGGATCGAGGCGACGCAGAGATCGAAACCGGCGAGCACGTCGTCGTCGTAGTCGAGTGATCCGTCCCGCGCGATATTCAGCTCGACGCCGTGCAATACGCGGATGGTCGTCGCTTCGTTCGCGGCACGAACCTCCTGGCGCTGCGCGACGATCGCGTCGAGGCTGAGATTGTTCATATACGTCAAGCGCGGCCCGTGGTCAGTCGTGGCGTAGTACTCGTAGCCTTTCGCCTCCGCGGCGCGAGCCATCTCGAGCACGGAGACCTTGCCGTCCGAGTACGTCGTGTGACTCTGAAGATCGCCGCGCATCATGTCGAGTGCCACGAGCGGCGGCAGCTCGCCTTTGATCGCGGCTTCGATCTCGCCCTTGTCCTCGCGAAGCGTCGGCGCGATCCATTCCATGCCGAGCGCGGCGTAGACCTCGTCTTCGGTTCGTGACGCGATCCGTTCGTCGTCGCGGAACAGACCGTATTCCGAGAGTTTCAGGCCTCGGCGGACGGCCCGCTCCCGGACTTTGACGTTATGCGCTTGAGATCCCGTGAAGTACTGCAACGCGGCACCCCACGCCGCCGGCTCCACGACGCGCAGATCCATCTGCATCCCGCGCGTCGTCTCGACGCTGACTTTCGTGGTGCCGTCCACCTTGAGCTTCGCGATGCCGTGGAGCTTCTGGAAGAACTCGATGACGTCGGTCGGTTCGTCCGTCGCGACGAGGATGTCGATGTCGCCGATCGTCTCGCGGTAGCGGCGAAGCGAACCGGCGAACGCGACCTGCTCGATGGCCGGATGCTGCGCGAGCACGTCCACGAGTTCCTGCGCCATGGGCATCGCGATCGCGAGGAGCGTCCGTTCCTCGACGTGAACACCGCGTTCGAGCGCGTCGAGCACCTGCTCCTCGAATTTCGGACCGAACCCCTTCACTTCGGAGATGCGTTTGCCTTCCGCGGCTGCCTTTAGCTCCTCGAGGTTCGAAACGCCGATCGCTTTGTAGAGCTCCATCGCGCGCTTCGGCCCGACGCCGGGCACGCGGGTCATCTCGCGGAGCCCGATCGGTACCTGCGCACGAAGGTCTTCGAGCGAGCGCATCGTCCCGCTCGTGCAGAACTCCTTGACGCGAGCGGCGACGCCCTTGCCGACACCGGGCAACGACTGCAGCTCGGCTTCGCTCAGCTCGCACACATCCCGCGACGAACCTTCGATCCCTTCGGCGCCACGGCGGTACGCGTTGATGCGGAAACGCGTTTCGCCCTTGATCTCGAGCAGGTCCGCGATCTCGTGGAGCGCGGACGCGACGTCCGCGTTAGACACCGAGTACGCGGTCGAGATACGCGTTGCGGAACACACGCTTCGGGTCGAGGTCGTTGCGCACGGCGAGGAAATCGTCGAAGCGTGGGTACGCCGGCTTCAGATCGCTCGCCGTGCGGAAGTGCAGCTTGCCCCAGTGCGGACGTCCGCCGAAGCCCATCATCAGCTCCTCGACCGCTTTGAAGTACGGGACGTAATCCATCTTCTGGTACATGTGCACGGCGATGTAGCACGTCTCGCGGCCGTGCGCCGGCGACAGCAGGATGTCATCGCCTTTCACGACGCGGAACTCGATCGGGAAGTTCACGTTGAACCCGTTCGCGTCGATCAGCTTCCGGATCCCCTCGACGGCCTCGCGCGCGTTCTCGCGCGGGATCGCGTATTCCATCTCCGAGAAGCGGACGAGGCGCGGACTCGTGTAGACGAGATCGCTTCGGGCGACGCGGCGGATGCGTCCGACTCCGGGTGCGACGAGCTTCTGCGACATGGTCGGGATGAGGCTCGGCCGGATCCGGCCGACGCGGCACACAGCGCCGAACGCGACGTTCGACATGATGATGTCGTTCTGGAATTCCTTCCAGCGACGGCGCGGCGTCGGTGCGTCCGTCGTGCGGTTGTTCTGTTTCGTCCACGCGGACGTCGTGTGCGGGAACCAGTAGAACTCGAAGTGCTCGTTCGAATCGATGAGGGTGTCCAGGTTCGCGAGCACGTCGTCGATCTTCATCGCGTCCTCGACCGCCCGGAGGTTGAACGCGGGCTCGCACTTGAGCGTCACCGTCGACAGGATCCCGAGGGAGCCGAGGCCGACCTGCGCGGCACGGAACGCGGTCTCGTCTTCAGAAGGCGAGAAGCGCCGGACGGATCCGTCCGCCAGCACCATCGAGAGCTCGGTGACGAAGCTCGGTATGTTGCCGAAGTTCCGTCCGGTGCCGTGCGTTGCCGTCGAGATCGAGCCGGCGATCGACTGGTAAGCGATGTCGCCGAGGTTCGACATGCCGAGTCCTTCGCGCGCGAGCGCTTCGTTCAGATCGCGGAGGCGGATGCCGGCCTGGACGGTGATCGTCCCGTTCGCTTTGTCGACGTTCAGCACCTCGCCGTAATCGTCGAGCGAGACCATGACGCCGTCGGTGCAGGCGATGTCCGTGAACGAATGCCCGGCCCCCACGACTTTGACGGTCTTTCCCGTGCGCGCGGCGTTGAGGACCGTCTCGCGGATGTCACTCTCCGACTTCGGCTTCGCCGTGCCGGACGGACTGCAGGTCTGCGTCTTCCCCCAATTGGTCCACTTCAAAGTTGCGACACCTCCGTTTCGACGCCGAGGAGCAGACGTCCGGTCGGTTCGTAGGTCGAGGTTGACACGACGCGGTGTTGCGTCGCCGCGTCGATGTCACGGAAGTCGCGCCGGCCGACGACTCGCAGCGTGCACATCCGCCGGACACCGGCTTCACCGAAGGCTTGCGCGAGCTCGTCGGGGAGACGCCGGTCCGCCTCGGCCTTCGGCCCGAGCTCGCGGATCCGGGGGCCGAGCGTGTTCGCCGCATCGAGGAGTTCGCCCACGCCTTTATCCTGCCTGAAGACAAAAGGGAGGGATCGATGCCACCGGGGAGCGCAGCGGAGCCGCAGCAGGTCAATCGCACGGAGATGACACCGCTCCTGTACCTCGAGCGGTCCGAACAGGTCTTCCCGGAACGGACGGGTGCCGTCTACGGCGCGCGGTCGTTCACGTATGCCGAGCTCGCCGACCGGATCAAGCGCCTCGCCACCGCGCTGCGGAGGGCCGGCATCGAACGCGGGGACCGCGTGGCGGTGCTCTGTCCGAACGTCCCGGCGATGCTCGAAGCGACCTTCGCCATCCCGCTGCTCGGCGCCGTCATCGTGGCGATCAACACGCGGCTCAACGCGGAGGAGATCTCGTACATCCTCGACCACTCCGGTGCTCGCATCCTCATCGCCGACGCCGAGCACGCGCAGGTGCTCGAACCGGTGAAGGACTCGCTTGGATCGGTGGAACTCGTCGTGACCGTCGACGATCCCGAGTTCGCGCCGGGGATCGCGCACGTATTCGACGGCCCCGAGTACGAATCTTTCATCGACGTGGCTCCCGATCCATCCCTCGAGTACCGCGTCCCGAACGAAGAGGACATGTTCTCGATCAACTACACGTCGGGGACGACCGGACGTCCGAAGGGCGTTATGTTCACGCACCGCGGTGCGTACCTCAACGCGCTCGCGGAGGTCATCGACCACCGGCTCTGGACGGATTCCGTCTATCTCTGGGTCGGCCCCCCGATGTTCCATTGCAACGGCTGGTGCTTCCCGTGGGCCCTCACCGGTGTCGGTGCGCGCCACGTCCTGCTGCGCAAGATCGATCCGCCGCTCGTATGGAAGCTCATCGAGAGCGAAAGCGTGACGCACTTCAACGGTGCTCCGACAGTGCTCATCATGCTGATCAACGACGCGAGCGCGCCGAAGCAGAAGCTCGACCAGAAGGTGCGGATCGCGACCGGCGGCGCTCCTCCGTCGCCGACGCTGCTTGCGCAATGGGACGCGATCGGCGCCGAAGTGACGCATCTGTACGGGTTGACCGAGACCTATGGCCCGCACACGTTCTGCGACTGGCACTACGAATGGGACTCGCTCGACGCCGAGGAGCAAGCGCGGCTGCGCGCACGGCAAGGTGTCGCGAATCTCGTCGCGTGCGAGCTCCGCGTCGTCGACGACGAGATGAGCGACGTACCGCGCGACGGCGAAACGATGGGCGAGGTCTGCATGCGTGGGAACAACGTGATGGCTGGATACTTCAACGATCCGGAAGCCACGGCGACCGCCTTCCGCGGCGGCTGGTTCCACTCCGGTGACGTCGCCGTCATGCACCCGAACGGCTATATCGAACTGCGCGACCGCAAGAAGGACATCATCATCTCCGGCGGCGAAAACATCTCGACGATCGAGATCGAGCAAGCCGTCGCGTCACACCCCGCCGTGATGGAGGTCGCAGTGATCAGCGTCCCGGACGACAAGTGGGGCGAGGTGCCGAAGGCGTTCGTCGTCTTGAAGCAGGGACAGACCGCGACGGAGGCCGAGATCATCGATCACTGCCGCAGCAAGATCGCGCACTTCAAGTGCCCCAAGGCCGTCGACTTCGGCGAGCTGCCGAAGACGTCCACCGGCAAGGTGCAGAAGTTCGTACTGCGGGACAAGGAGTGGGCGGGCCACGACAAACGGATCCACTGAAACCGAGCGGCTCCGGCTCGTGCCGATCACGGCCGAGCGCGCCGATGATCTGTGGGCCGTCCATGCCGACGACGCCGTCGCCGAGTGGTACCCGCTGACGCGGGACGAGGCGCTCGCGCGTGCTCGCGCCTGGGGCGAGGCGTGGGAAAGCGACGGGATCTGCAAATGGCTCGCATACGAACGCGGGAGCGGTGAGCTCGTCGGACGAGGCGGTTCGTCGCTGCTTCCGGACGGTCACGCGAAGCGCGCGATCAGCGCGCTGATACCGGCGTGGGACGGCTACGAGATCGGCTGGGCGCTGCGATCGCCGTTCTGGGGGCGAGGCTACGCAACCGAGATCGGCCGCGCCGGACTCGAGCTCGCGTTCTCGATGACGGATGTCGTGGTCGCATTCACCGAACGCCACAACATCAGATCGCGTGCCGTGATGGAACGGCTCGGCATGTCAGGCGTGGGCGAGATCACCGCCGAAGGGCTCGTCGAAGGCCGCGCCGGCGTGCACGGCGACGCCCCGTTCGCGGTGTATGCGATCGAGCGACCGTGATCGCCACCGGACGCGGCGTTGTGTCGCGATCGTAGAGGGACATCGCCCGAATCATGTTACGGGCGGGCCGACCATCCGCGCCTTGATGTCGGGACGAAGCGGTGTCGGCCTGTTGACGAGGGTTCGTCCGTCGGGATGTCGGACGGTGATCGTTCCGTTTCGCCGGCGCAGGTCGTAGCGGCGTTCGTGGATGAGACGGTGGCATCTGCGGCAGACGACGACGAGGTTGTCGAGGTCGGTTCTTCCTCCGCGTGACCACGGGATGATGTGGTGGATCTCCGACCACGTGAGGTTGCTCGCTCCGCAGCACGCGCACTCCGTGTCACGTGCCCTGACCGCACGTTCGAGGGCCTTGGGGATGATGCGGGAGCGTCGTCCGATGCCGGTGACCGTGCCGTCCGACTCGATGATGGTCTGGACGTGGCCGTCGCAGGCCAGACGGCGTGCGACCTCGGATGCCACGACCGGTCCGTCTTCGAGGGTTGCCGTGCCGTTGACGGCGTTCAGGTCTCGGGCATCGACGTGCACGACGACCGTGGCTCGCGCTTTGTCGGCGTCCGCGCCGAGGGAGGTCGCGGCCAGTTCCACGAGGGCGTCCGCTTGGCGCTCGGCGATGGGGATCCATTCTCCGTTGGGTCCCTTCACGGGTTGCTTGATCAGGCGCTCGACGGCCTTCTTCAAGAGGGCTCCGTCGGCTCCCGGCAGCTCGCCGTGGAAGCGCAGGACCTCGGCCTTCCAGTCCCAGATCATGTTCAGCTCGCGACGCTTGTCGATGGCGGCGGTTTCGTCCCGCTCGAGGCGCTTGCGACAGCGGGCCGAGCGGCGGATCTGGGCGGCCGAGTAGCGCTGGGCTTCGAGGGCCCAGTGTGAGTCGTCGTCGGGATCGACGAAGGAGCAGAGCACCACGAGCTTGTCCTTGGAGAGCAGGCCCTCGCCGTAGGCGGCAGCGATGGCCGGCAGGCGCTTGACGGCCCGGGCCGCCATCACATCGTTTCGAGCTGTCTCGAGCGTCATGCCGTAGCGCACGGAGATCCAGTGCTCGAGTGAGGGCACGGCGTCGTGGTACCAGGACTTCGTCCTGTCTATCACCTCGATGTACGCGAGGAAGTGCAGATCCATGGTGTTGCGCAGCGCGTTGCACTGGTCGGCCGCGAAATGTTGCGAGTCGGCATTCGTGTCACGGGCGACCGTTAGCATCGAACATATGTTCGCATACGGTAGTGACAAGGAACGAGCCCCACCGGCAAAGTAAGAGGAGACATGGCAACCGTTCGTGAGGGGCGGCGGTCCGTCCTGCTGGTCGTCGACGTCCAGAAGGGCGTCATGGCCGAAGCGTGGGACGCGGAGCGCGTCGTAGCCAATGTCGCCCGAACCGTCGAACGCGCGCGCAGCACCGGCGTCCCCGTCGTGTGGGTGCAGCACAACGACGAAGAGCTCCCGCGCAACACCGAACCGTGGGAGCTCGCGCTCGAGCCCGGCCCCGGCGAAGTCGTCGTGCACAAGAACTTCAACTCATCCTTCGAGGACACGACGCTCGAGGACGAACTCGCCAAGATCGGCGCGACGAGCATCACGCTCGCGGGGGCCGCGACGAACTGGTGCATCCGCGCGACCGCCTACGGCGCGCTCGATCGCGGCTACGACCTGACCCTCGTTTCCGACGCGCACACGACGGGCGGATTCGAGCTCGCGAGTGGCAAGCGCGTCGAAGCCGAGGACATCGTTACGGAGCTCAACGTCGTGATGCAGTGGGTGACCTATCCCGGGCGCACGAGCCGAACGGCTACGTCC
Source organism: Actinomycetes bacterium (assembly GCA_025934435.1). Taxonomy (GTDB): domain Bacteria; phylum Actinomycetota; class JAICYB01; order JAICYB01; family JAICYB01; genus JAICYB01. The sequence goes on from JAICYB010000010.1 coordinate 63,091, forward strand.
GACGCGATCGACTTCTCGACGTGACACGTACGGCGTTCATCGATCACTTCGGCATCGGCGTTCCCGATCTCGCGGCGGCCAAGGCGTACTACGACGAGCTGATGCCCGTTCTGGGGATGAAGCAGTGGTTCCCCACCGCTCCGGACGGGACGTTCAACTACGGCCCGGACGGGGCGCGCGGCACGCAGGTGTTCTTCTATCAAGCGCTCGAACCGTCCGATCACTCACGGCACGGCACGGGTCTGCAGCACATCGCCTTCATGGTCGAGAGCCGAGCCATCGTGCGCGAGGCGCACGCCTGGGCACTCGCACGGGACGCTGAGATCGTCCACGCGCCGCGCGAGTTCCCTGAGTACGGCGAGCACTACGCGACGTTCTGGCTCGACCCCCACGGCTTCATGCTCGAAGCGTGGAGCTTCGCTCCCGAGAGCTGAGCTCGCACAGACCGTCCGAGCCGATGTTCGCCGCGTGGTTCTGGATGTTGTACACGTGTTCACTCGCGACGATCCAGGCGATCTCGCAGATCTCGCGCTCGCTGTAGAACCGCGCGAGCCGCTCGAACGTTTCGGGCTCGACGTGCTTCGTCCGCGTGAGCTCGACGGCGTAGTCGAGCGCGGCGCGTTCGCCCTCCGTGAACAGCGGGCTCGTCTCGTATTCGGGCAAAGCGTCGAACTTCGCCAGGTTCTCCGGCGCCTTGTTCAGGACGAACCACCGCTGCGAGTCCATGCAGAACAGGCACGCGTTCGTCCGTGACACGATCTCCCGGATGAACTGCGCGGTCGCCTGAGGCAGCTCCAGCTTCTTGTCGAGCCGCGAGATCTTGAAGTTCCACGACAGAAAGGCGAACGGCATGCGTGCCGAGCCGACCTTGAGCGGCGTCGGCACCTTGCCGAGCATCCGCCGCGTCAACCAGTAGACGAGCCGCAGGCGCAGTCCGTGCGGCTTCTCGATGGGCTGCAGATACGGTCCCATGACTATCTCCTTTCGTTTCTCCGTAGACACGCGGGAGACCTCGGATGTGACATGTCACATCCGAGCTGCGTTTCGGGTCATATGGGTAGACATGGACGACCTCGTCACGCGCTTCGAAGAGCACCGTCCGCGCCTCCGTGCCGTCGCCTACCGCATGCTCGGCTCTCTGGCCGAGGCGGACGACGCCGTCCAGGACGCATGGCTCCGTCTCGGCCGGACGAACCCCGACGAGATCGAGAATCTCGGCGCGTGGCTCACGACGGTCGTCGCACGGATCTGCCTCAACATGCTGCGATCACGTCGGGACGAACCACTCGACTCGCACCTTCCCGATCCGATCGTGAGCACCGAGTTGACGCCTGAGGACGAAGCCGTCCTCGCCGACGCCGTCGGTCTCGCGCTGCAAGTCGTCATCGACAAGTTGTCGCCGCCCGAACGACTCGCGTTCGTCCTGCACGACATGTTCGATCTGCCGTTCGACGAGATCGCAGCGATCGCCGGACGAACCCCCGACGCGACGCGCCAGCTCGCGAGCCGGGCACGCCGGCGCGTGCGCGATCTGGAAACGCCCGACGGCGACCTGCCCGCGCAGCGAACCGTCGTCGACGCCTTCTACTCGGCCGCGCGCGCCGGTGACATGGAGCGACTGATCGCGGTTCTCGATCCGGACGTCGTCCTGCGCGGCGACTTCGGTGACCGGACGCCGGCCGTTCCGACGGAAGTGCGCGGTGCGGAAGCCGTCGCCGAACAGGCGAAGCTCGGCGCGCTGCCGCACGCGGAGATCCGTCCGGCCGTGGTGAACGGCGCGGCGGGAACGGTGATCACGATGCGCGGACGTCCCTTCGCCGTCATGGCCTTCACGGTCGTGCGCGGACGGATCACCGAGATCGACGTGATCGTCGACGCCGATCGCGTCCGCCGGGTCGCGGCATCCGTCCTCGCGTCAGGCTAGATTGACAACTTGTCTGGGCAGCCGTACAGTCGTCCGCATGAGCGATTGGTCCGTCCGGATGCATCTCGAGGTGAAGGAAGGACTGGACGATCCCCTGGCCGTCATCGGCGGGATCGTCGATTCGTCCCACGGCATCGAATCGATGCTTCGCGAGTGGGTCAAGGTCGCACGCGAACGCGGATACAGCTGGCAGCGCGTCGCGGACGCGCTCCACGTGTCGCGTCAATCCGCGTGGGAACGCTTCCGTGACGTCGAGAGCACCGACGACGGCGGCACCGATCCCGCGTTCGCTCGCGCCGTCGAGCGTGCGTACCTTCGCTCGCTTCGCAAGATGACGATCGGCATCGACAGCGACGTCGGCGCAGCGCACCGCGATCTCCTCGCCACAGCGATCTACGCAGCCGACCGCACGAACGGCGGCTTGCGATTCAAGCGCCTGTCGAACCGGGCCGAGCTCGAGTCGCGCCTCCTCCGCGCGCTCGCGCAACACGCCGCGGAGGGCTGGTAGCGTCGACCAGATGTATCTCGACAACGCCGGACGCGACGACGCGCTCAGCGGCGGCGTCAAGCTGATCCCGATCGACACACCGAAGGGCAACTTCCGTGTGTGGACGAAGCGCGTCGGCAACTCCCCGACGATGAAACTGCTGCTGCTCCACGGCGGCCCGGGCGCAACGCACGAATACTTCGAGTGCTGCGACAGCTTCCTGCCTGCCGCGGGCATCGAGTACTACTACTACGACCAGCTCGGTTCGTCCTACAGCGACGATCCCAACGATCCCGACCTCATCGAACTTCCGCGGTTCGTCGAGGAGGTCGAGCAGGTTCGTCGCGCGCTCGGACTCGGACCCGACAACTTCTTCCTGCTCGGACATTCATGGGGCGGGATCCTCGCGATGGAGTACGCACTGAAGTACGGCGATCAGGTGCGCGGACTCGTGATCTCGAACATGATGTCGAGCGCGCCCGAGTACGGCGCGTACGCGGAGAAGGTGCTGATGCCGACGATGGATCAGGCCGTCCTCGCCGAGATCAAAGCGCTCGAAGATGCGGAGGACTACGAGAACCCGCGGTACATGGAACTGCTCATTCCGCACCACTACGTCTCGCATGTCCTGCGGATGCCGTACGAGGAGTGGCCGGATCCCGTGAACCGCGCGTTCGCACACATCAATCCGGACGTCTACGTTCCGATGCAGGGACCGAGCGAGCTCGGCGTCCGCGGCAAGCTCGCCGACTGGGATCGTTCCGGTGACCTGAAGGCCATCAAGACGCCGACCCTCGTGATCGGCGCGACGCACGACACGATGGATCCGTCCCACATGGAGTGGATGGCGTCCGAGCTACCGAACGGACGCTTCCTGCTCTGCCCGGACGGATCACACATGGCGATGTACGACGACCAGGACGTGTACTTCCGGGGGCTGGTCGGTTTCATCCGCGACCACGCCTGACGCCGCCGACACGGAACGATCGTGCTGTTCCTGGCCTCGAAGACGCACCTTTGGCCTGCACGAAACCTCCACAACTCGCGCGAGACTTCCCCACAAGCGCCGCCTAAGCTGACGTTGATGACATCGGCAACGATCCTCGTCGTCGAGGACGAGGCCCCCATCGCCTCCGCCGTCGCGGCCCGGCTCCGCTCCGAAGGCTTCGACGTCGAGATCGCCGCCGACGGCACTTCGGGGATCGAGAAGGCGGAACGGCTCCGTCCCGACCTCGTCGTCCTCGACCTGATGCTCCCCGGCGTCGACGGCCTCGAGGTCTGCCGACGCATCCAGAAGGACGCCCCCGTTCCGGTTCTGATGCTCACGGCACGGGACTCGGAGACGGACACGGTCGTCGGCCTCGAGGTCGGGGCGGACGACTACATGACGAAACCCTTCTCCCCCCGCGAGCTCGTCGCACGCGTGCACGCGCTCCTGCGCCGCGCGAACCGCGAGCCGGACGAGCGCAAGACGATCGACGTCCACGACATCCACATCGAGCCCGACGCGCGGAAGGTGACCAAGAACGGCGAGACCGTCCACCTCACGCCGACCGAATTCGACCTGCTCGTGTATCTCGCACGGCACAAGCGGTCGGTCTTCCCGCGGGAGCGTCTGCTCGGCGAGGTGTGGGGCTACCGGGACGGGAGTGGCGCGCGCACCGTCGACTCACACGTGCGCGGGATCAGACGCAAGCTCGGCGACGGCATCATCCGGACGGTGCACGGTATCGGGTACGCATTCGGGGACCGGACATGAGACCTCTCGATCGACTCCCGTCCATCAAGCTCAAGCTCGGCGCGATCATCGTCGGCGCCGTCGGCGTCGCCGTCGTCGTCATCGCGCTCGGCGTGAAGCTTCGGATCTGGCCGTACTTCACCGTCGCGCTCGCCGGCGCACTCGCCCTTGCGATGGTGCAGGTGCTCGCGCGCGGGATGGTCGCGCCCCTTCGCGAGATGGCACAAGCGGCGAAAGCCATGGCGCGCGGCGAGTACGGACGACGCGTCACCGCCACGTCTCGTGACGAGGTCGGCGATCTCGCCCGTGCGTTCAACGCCATGGCGTCGCAACTCGCGGAAGTCGATCGCATGCGACGTGATCTCATCGCCAACGTCTCGCACGAGCTGCGTACGCCGATCACCGCGCTCCGCGCCGGGCTCGAGAACATCCTCGACGGCGTCGAACCGGCCGACCCCGAGAAGCTTCGGACGATGCTCGAACAGGTCGAACGGCTCGGACGTCTCGTCACGCAACTGCTCGATCTCTCGAAGCTCGAATCGGGGGTCGTCCCGCTGAACCGCGACAAGTTCGCGCTCCGCCCCCTGCTCGACCAAGCCGTCCGCGAGGTGGAACTGCACGCGCCGCAAGGCGTGCATCTCGTCGTGAATGCCGACACGGCGTTACAGGCGAACGGCGACGCCGAACGCATCCACCAAGTGGTGTCGAACCTCGTCGAGAACGCCGTCCGTCATTCCCCGCCGGACGGAACCGTCACCGTGTCGGCGGCCCGCGAGAACGGTCACGTGAAGATCGAAGTCAACGACGAAGGACCGGGCGTCCCGCTCGGCGAGGAGGAGCGCATCTTCGAACGCTTCTATCGCGCCGACACCGCACGGACGCGGAGCGACGGCGGCAGCGGTCTCGGACTCGCGATCGCACGGTGGATCGTCGACATGCACGGCGGCGAGATCAAGGTCGTCCCCGGTTCGTCCCGCATGGTCGTGGCGCTTCCCTCATGAGCTCGATCGCCGCGGGCTGGCCCGCGTACCTCGACGCGCCGCTCGAGCACGAAGCATCACGGCGGGTCGTCGTCCTGGCTCTCGTGAGCGGCCTCGCGTTCGACGTCGGTATGCGGAGCGGCGTCGCGAGCGTCGCCGGAGCATGCGCCGTCGCGGTCGTCGCGGCGGTGATGCTGAGCGCGCGGCACATCCGCGGTGTCCACGCGACATCGATGGTCGCGGCGGCGCCGTTGTTCGGCGCGTGGCTCGCCGTGCGCATGTCACCCTGGCTCCTGCCCTTCGACATCATCGCGGCCGCCGCGCTGCTGTTCCTCGGTGCGTCGCTCGCCCAGGATGGGAGCCTCTTCGACATCGGGCTGCCGCAAGCGGCCGCGCGCGCGATCCAGGCAGCAACCCAAGGCTTCCTCACACCGGCGTTCCTCATTCGCGGCACGGTGCACGGAAGTGGGACGAAGCTCAGGCGGATCGTCCGGGCTCTGGCGATCACGGTGCCTCTCGTGGCCGTCCTAGCTGCGCTCTTCGCGTCGGCCGATGCGATCTTCGCTCGCGCCGTCGATATCAACGTGTCGACGGCCGTCCAACACATCGTCCTCGTGGCGATCGGAACGATCGGAGCGGGGTGGCTCCTGCGCATCGCATCGCTGCGAAAAGCGGACGTTCCCGACGTCGCCAAGCCGACGCTCGACCGCATCGAATGGACGATCGTTCTCGCCGGTCTCGACGTCGTCCTCGCCGCGTTCGCCGTCGCGCAGTTCGTGGCGCTCTCATCCGGTGGCAAGAAGCTGCTCCACACCGCCGGGTTCACATACGCCGAGTACGCACGCTCCGGGTTCTTCCAGTTGCTCGCGGCCGTCACGATCACCGGGCTCGTGCTCATCGCGCTCCACGCGAGCGCGGAACGCGGCGGCGCCCGGTTCCGCGTCCTCGCCTTTGCGGCGATCGCCCTGACGCTCGTCGTCGTCGTGTCGGCGTTCCATCGTCTGACGCTTTACGAACATGCTTACGGCTTGACGATGCTTCGCCTGTACGTCCACATCGCCATCGTCGGCGCCGGCCTGTTGCTCGTGGTGCTTGCCGTTCGCATCGCGGGTGTCGTCGCCCACCGCCCGTGGTTCGCCGCGTTCGCCGGCATCGTCGTCCTCGCCACGCTGTTCGGACTGAACGTCGCGAACCCCGAGGCTTTCGTCGCGCGGTACAACCTCTCGCACCGTTCGGCGCACTTCGACCCGTCATACCTCGGCGGGCTCAGTACCGACGCCGTGCCGGCCCTCGCCGGTACACCTGCGGCGTGCGAAGTGACATCCGCGCCGCGTCACGGACCGTTCACGTTCAATCTTTCACTATCCAGGGCAACAACCCTGCGGAAGGAGTTCTGCCGATGAGCCTCGTCCCTGTCACCGAAGCGATCGAGCGTTTCGCGGCCGGCGAGATCCTGGTCGTCGTCGACGGCCCCGATCGCGAGAACGAGGGTGACCTCACGATCGCCGCCGAATTCGCGGACGTCGAACACATCAACTTCATGGTTCGCCAAGCGTGCGGGCTCGTCTGCATGCCGTCGGACGGAGCACGCCTCGACGCGCTCAAGATCGGCCCCATGGTGCACCCGGACGACGCGACGGCGGACACGCCCTTCGCGATCTCCATCGACCATCACACGACGTCGACGGGCATCTCCGTCCGCGACCGCGTCGCGACGGTACGCGGCTTCCTCGATCCGGACGCGCGTCCGTGGGACTTCCGGCGCCCCGGTCACGTGTTCCCGCTCCGCGCACGCGAGGGCGGCGTCCTGGAGCGACCGGGCCACACCGAAGCGTCCGTCGATCTCTGCCGCCTCGCCGGTCTCCAGACGGTCGCCGTCATCTGTGAAGTG
>JAICYB010000089.1 GCA_025934435.1 Actinomycetes bacterium
GACGGAACGAGCGCCGATCTCGCCGCCGTGCGCTTCGATGAGCCCCTTGCAGATGTAGAGGCCGAGACCCGTCCCCGACGGAGACCCAGCCCGCTCACGACGAACGAACTTCTCGAACAGTTCTGGGATCTGGTCGGCCGGGATGGCGTTGCCCTCGTCCTGCACTTCGACGATGCCCCAGCCGTCCTCCCGACGGATCGAGACGGAAACCTTCCCGCCATCGGTGTATTTCTGGGCGTTCTCGATGAAGTTCGTGAGCACCTGTGTGAGCTTGTCGGGGTCGCCCATCACCTCGACCTCCTCCGCGGCGTCGACGACCACCTCGTGTTTCTCGCTTCGGTCGGACAGTTCGCCGGCGACGCGCTCGGCGATGGCTCGAACGTCGACGGGCCGTGCATGGAGCGTCAACGTTCCGGCTTCGAGACGCGAGACGTCGAGCAGCTCCGTGAGGATCCGTGTGACACGATCGGCGTCCTCGTTGATATTGCGGAGCATGTCGATCTTCATCTGATCGCTCAGCCGGTCCCAGCGATCGAGCAGCGTCTTCGTGAAGCCCTTGATCGTGGTCAGCGGCGAGCGGATCTCATGCGAGACCATCGCGATCAGTTCGACAGCGCTGAAGTCGCTAGGTTCCTTCGGGCCGGCGCGCTTGGTATCCATCGGACGCCCGCCCTCCCGGCCTACTGCGCCTCCAGGGCACCACGCGCGGCATCCACGAGCTTGCCGAACGCGGCCGGATCGCGGACGGCGATATCCGCGAGCACCTTGCGGTCGATATCGATCTCCGCGACCTTCAAGCCGGAGATGAAGCGGTTGTAGGACAGCCCGTGGATGCGCGCGGCTGCGTTGATGCGCGTGATCCACAAGCGGCGGAAGTCCCGCTTACGTACGCGCCGGTCGCGGTACGCGTACGCCATCGAATGGGCAACCTGCTCCTTCGCGGCCTTGTACTTCTTGCCGCGCGAGGCGGAGTAACCCTTGGCGCGGCCGAGGACCTGCCGCACCTTGTTGCGATGTGCTGCTCCAGATGTTGCGCGTGGCATGGTTGCCCCTTAGCCCTTCATCAACCGGTTGACCCGGTCGACATCCTGTTGCGCCACGACCTTGTTGCCCTTCAGGCGCATCTGGCGCGGCTTCGACTTCGACTTGAACAGATGCGATCCCCACGCTTTGCGATGGACGATCTTGCCCGTTCCGGTCACGCGGAAACGCTTCTTCGCCGCGCGGCTCGACTTGCTCTTCGGCATCGCTACTTCCTCACTTTTTCTTCGCGGGCGAGAACATCATCGTCATGATCCGGCCGTCGAGCTTGCCTTCCACTTCGACCGTACCGACCTCGTGCAGATCCGCGGACAGACGCCGGAGAAGCGCTACGCCTAGTTCCGTGTGATGCATCTCTCGTCCCTTGAACCTCACTGAAACCTTCACGCGGTGGCCCTCCTCCAGGAACCCGGCCACGTGCGCCTTCTTCGTCTCGTAATCGTGCGTACCGATCTTCGGACCGAAGCGGATCTCCTTCACCTGCTGGTGACCCTGCTTCTTCCGTGCTTCCTTCGCTCTGATGGACTCCTGATACTTGAACTTCCCGTAGTCCATCACCTTGCAGACCGGTGGGTCGGCGTTCGGCGCCACCTCGACGAGATCGAGCCCCGCCTGCTGTGCCTGGGCGAGGGCCTGCTCTCTCGTGACGATCCCGACCTGGGATCCGTCCGCTCCGATCAACCTCAGCTTCGGAGCGCGTATCCGTTCGTTGATGCGATTGTCGGCCGCACGCTGAACCCGTCCCGCCTGCGCTATAAAGCATCACTCCTTGTTGTGGACAAAAAAATGCGGACTCGAAGAGAGTCCGCAGCACGAGAACTTCTATCCCACGAACCCTTGCGCGATCCCGACTTCCCGCGTCGCTTCACTGCGCGGTGGGTCACTTCGGGTGAGGGGCTGCGGGCCCCTTCTTGTCGTACCTCAAACGCCTGAAACAGGCTTCACGAGCACGGCTAAGTCTACCCTCATCTTGCGGGGTGTCGAGAGCCGGCGCGTGGGGCCGGATCTCAGCCGACGATGCGGACGTTCGCCGCTTGCTTGCCCTTCGGGCCCTCGGTGATCTCGAACTCGACCTTCTGCCCTTCCGCGAGCGACTTGTACCCGTCCGCCTGGATGGCGGAGAAATGCACGAACACGTCCTCAGAGTCCGGCTGCGCGATAAACCCGTAGCCCTTCTCGTTGGAGAACCACTTCACAACACCTTCAGCCACGTCCTGCCTCCTTCATCGCCGGCCCCGAAGCCAGCCCATCAACTCGGGAAACGGTAGCAGGTCGCAGTTTCGGACGCGAGCAAGGCTGAGCGTGGAGCGCTCAGGGAACGATCTTGCTGAGGGGCAGCTCGATGATGTCCTCAGCGCCCCGGGCTTTGAGCTCGGGGATGAGTGTGTTGATATCGGATTTCGCGACCACCGTTTCGACGGCGTAGAACTCACCGGTCGCGAGCTTCGACACGGTCGGCGCCTTCATCGAGGGCAGCACCTTGAGGACGACCTCGAGCCGGTTCGCCGGGATGTTCAGCTTCACGAGGACGCGGCCCTGCGCCCGGATCGCGCCGTCCAGCAGGATGTGCAGCTCCTCGATGGCTTTGCGCTTGCCTTCGTCCTCCATCGTCTTCCGGTTCGCGATGAGGACCGTCCACGACTCCATCAGGGTGTCGACGATCTTCAGCCCGTTACGGACGAGCGTGTCGCCTGTCTCCACGTTGTGAACGATGGCGTCGACGATGTCCGGCACCTTTGCCTCATTCGATCCGTAGGAACGGACGATGTGCACGGGGATGCCGCGGCGGTCGAAGTACCGCTGCGTGAGTCCGACGTATTCGGTCGAGACTCGTAGCTCGGGCGGCAAATCGTCGGGTGAACCGATGCCCGCGGATTCCGCGACGGCGAGGACGATCCTCACCGGCCGCGGCGTCGCTTTCGCGTAGGGAAGCGTCGCCACCTCGACGACGTCGGACTCCGTTTCGGCGACCCAATCCTGTCCGGTGATGCCGAGATCGAAGTGTCCGTCCTCGATGTACCTCGGGATCTCCTGCGGACGGATCACCGCCACCGACGCAACACGAGGGTCGTCGATCACGCCCCGGTAGTCGCGCGCCGATTCACGCCGCACGGACAGATCGGCGGCTTCGAAGAGCTCGAACGTCAGTCGCTCGAGCGAGCCTTTGGGGAGGACGAGCTTCAGCATCGTCTTAGCCTAACGGTCGCCCTTCGCGATCTTCTCGAGAAGACTCGCGGTTTCGATGGCGGACACCGCGGCGTTCCAGCCCGCGTTGCCCATCTTCCCGCCGGCGCGATCGAACGCTTGCTCGAGCGTCTCCGTCGCAAGCACGCCGAAGATGATCGGCACGCCCGTCGCGACCGCCGCTTGACCGAGTCCGCGCGATGTCTCATTCGCAACAAGATCGAAGTGGACGGTCTCGCCCCGAATGATGCAACCGAGCGCGATCACGGCATCGTGACGTCCGGACTCCGCGAGCGCTTTGCAGGCGACCGGAAGCTCGCGTGAGCCGGGGACTTCGGAGAGCGTTACATCTTCGTCGCGCACGCCGTAGCGCGCGAGCGCTTGACGGCAACCTTCGGTGAGGCGGCTCGTGACGAGGTCGTTGAAGCGAGCAGTGACGACCGCGATCCGAAGGCCCTTGCCGTCGAACGATCCGCTAATCATCTTCGAGCTCCAGCCTGTGCCCCATCTTGTCGCGCTTCGTCCGCAGATATTCGATGTTCGCTTCCGTCGGTGTCGTCTGCAGCGGCACCCATTCGACGATGGAAAGGTCGTAGCCCTCGATCCCGGCAACCTTCGTCGGGTTGTTGCTCATGAAGCGCATCGTCTTCACGCCGAGATCGACGAGGATCTGGGCGCCGATGCCGTAGTCACGGAGGTCCGGCGGGAAGCCGAGCGCCTCGTTCGCTTCGACCGTGTCGAGTCCGCGCTCCTGGAGCTCGTACGCCTTCAGCTTGTGGCGGAGGCCGATGCCACGTCCTTCGTGGCCGCGGATGTACACGATGATGCCTTCGCCTTGCTCGCCGATCTGTTCCATCGCGAGCCGCAGCTGCGCACCGCAGTCGCAACGCATCGACGTGAGGACGTCCCCTGTGAAGCACTCCGAGTGCACACGGACCAGGACGTTCGGTTTGCCGGACGGTTCTCCGAGCACGAACGCGATATGGCAGCGTCCGTCGACGAGCGACTCGAACTCGATCGCGCGGAAGTTCCCGTACGGGGTCGGGATGGTGGCTTCAGCGGTTCGCTGGATGAGCTTCTCCCGCCGACGCCGGTATTCGATGAGCTGCGCGATGGAGACGACCGCCATGCCGTGCTCTTCCGCGAACTTCTCCAAGTGATGCAGGCGCGACGTCGATCCATCGTCGTTCAGCACCTCGCAGATCACGGCCACCGGCGGAAGCCCGGCGAGGCGGGCGAGATCGACCGACGCTTCCGTGTGTCCGGCGCGGCGGAGCACGCCGCCGTCGCGCGCCCGGAGAGGGAAGACATGGCCCGGCCGGATGAAGTCGGTGGCCTGCGCGTCCGGATCGAGGAGCTTCTGGATCGTGATGGCGCGCTCACGGGCCGAGATCCCCGTCGTCACCGTTCGGTGGTCGATCGACACCGTGAACGCGGTTTCGTGGGACGACGTGTTCTGCGCGACCATCGGCTCGAGGTGCAGCGCGTCCAGCAGCTTGCCGTCGGCAGGAGCGCAGACGAGGCCGCGACCGTGTCTGATCATGAAGTTGATCGCCTCCGGCGTGACACGCGCGGCAGCCATCGTGAGGTCGCCTTCGTTCTCGCGATCCTCGTCGTCGACCACGATCAGCATCTCGCCGCGACGGATCCGCTCGATCGCATCGTCAACTGTCGTTAGAGGCAACGCTTCTCTCCTTGTGTGAGCTTCTCGACGTACTTCGCAAGAACGTCGACCTCGATATTGACTCTGTCTGCTTCGCCAAGGTTCGTCACTTCGAGTGTGTGCGGGATGAGCGCCACCTCGAACGCCGCTTCGTCCACCGCGGTCACCGTGAGCGACACGCCGTTCACCGTGATGCTTCCCTTCTCGACGATGTAGCGCGTGAGGGGCGTCGCGACGCGCATCCGACCCTCGGACGAAACGGAGACGACATCACCGACGCCGTCGACGTGGCCTTGCACGATGTGTCCCCCGAGCTCATCGCCGGCTCGGACGGGACGCTCGACGTTCACGCGGTCCCCGGCCTCGAGATCGCCGAGGGCCGAGCGATCGAGCGACTCGCGGATGACGTCGAAGCGGCACACGTCGCCGTCGCGGTCGGTGACGGTCAGGCACACGCCGTTCGTCGCGACCGACGCGCCGAGCGCACAGGTTTCGAGGATCGGTGAACGGATCCACAGCCGAGCACCGTCCGGGGTCGCTTCGACCTTCACGACTTCACCGCGCTCCACGATGCCCGTGAACATCAGCGCGTCGCCTCGATCTTGATGTCTTCCCCGACACGACCGACGTTCGTGATCTGGAGCTGCCACGCATCGGTCAGCGTCTTCACGCCGTCGCGGAACAGTCCGGGCGCGTCGCCACCGATGATCTTCGGCGCGAGATAGAGGACGAATCGGTCGACGAGGCCGCTCGCCATGAACGCGCCGGCGAGCGTGGGTCCGGCTTCGACGAGGACGTGACAGAGGCCACGTTCGCCGAGCGCGCGCAACGCTGCGGCGATATCGAGACCGCCGTGTGCGGGCGCAACTTTGATCGTCTCCGAGGGCCACTCACCGCCGTCCGTCGTCACGACGAGTGACGGGGCCGCGCCGTCGAAGATCTGAGCGCTCCGCGGGGTTCGTCCGGACGAATCGAAGACGACGCGGAGCGGCTGATCACCTTCGAGGCCGGGCGTGCGGAAGGTCAACGCGGGGTCGTCGCCGACGACGGTTCCGCTGCCGACGATCACGGCATCGACACGGCGACGAAGGTCGTGGACGTCGGCGCGCGCTTCCTCGCCGGTGATCCACCTCGACGTTCCGTCCGGTGCCGCAACCTTCCCGTCGAGCGACGCGGCGAGCTTCAGCGTGACGAACGGCTCGCGGGTCAGGGTCCATTTCGCGAAAGGTTCGATGAGCGCACGAGCTTCGTCCTGCTGAAGACCGATCTCGACCTCGATACCGGCGTCGCGCAACTTCGCGAAGCCGCGGCCGTCGATGTCCGGGCACGGATCGGTGATCGAAGCGACGACCCGCGCGACGCCGGCTTCGATCAGGAGGTCGGCGCACGACACCGGCTTGTTGACGGCGACGCAACACGGCTCCAGCGTGACGTAGGCCGTTGCGCCCTTCGCTCGGTCGCCGGCCTCGGAAAGCGCTTCTGCTTCGGCGTGGGGTCCGGGCTTGCGCTTCGTGCGGCCCTCGAAGGTCTCGCCGTCCGGCGTGACGAGGACGCAACCGACGGGCGGACGCGGCGCGACGGAGCCGTCCGCGCGGTTCGCGAGCTCGAGCGCCCGCGCCATATACGTCGCTTCCGTCACGTCTCCTCCAAACGCGGACGGGAGACGTGGAAGCCTGCTCAACCCCGTGGTGGGGTAAGCACAACAGGCCGCCGCCTTCTCCCATCCGGACTGTCACCGTCGGCTCCGGAGTTTCACCGGATCGGGCCCCGAGAAGATCTCCTCGAGGCTTCGCGGGCTTTCACCGCCGGTGGGGAATTTCACCCCGCCCTGAAGGCCAACAGCTATGTCTCTACAGTTGCACTGTCACGATACACCCGCTCGAACCGCTCCGGCTTCGCCTACGCGTTGGGCCGGCCACGGCCTATCTCGGCGAGTTCCTCGGCGACGCCGGCGGGATCGTCGGAGCCGAAGATCGCCGATGCCGACACCAGCACCGATGCGCCGGCGTCGACGCACTCGGCGGCATTGCGCGGACTGACTCCCCCGTCGATGACGAGATCGAGATCGGGACGCAGCTTTCGCAGCTCGCGGAGCTTCGGGATCGCCTCCGGGATGAACTTCTGGCCGGAGAACCCGGGGTGCACGCTCATCACGATCAGCCACTCGCAGAGATCCAGGAGCGGTTCGACATCGCTCACCGCGACGTCGGGGTTCACGGCGATACCGGGCCCGATCCCTGCCGCGCGGAAGGTCTGCAGCAGCTTTGCGGCGTCCGGCGACTCGGACGGATGGAACGCGATACGTGCCGCTCCGGCCTTCGCGTACCACTCCCAGGTCTCGTCGACGTTCGAGATCATCACGTGGACGTCCTGCGGGAGCGGCGAC
>JAICYB010000002.1 GCA_025934435.1 Actinomycetes bacterium
GAAGTCCACGATCTCGATCTGCCGCCGGAGAGCCTCGTGACGCGCGCCGTTTGGTACACGATCGACGAACGAAAACTCGTGCACGCCTTGCGCGATCTGGCCGAACGCGATGCGCTACTCGGCTCCCTGCACGCCGCCGAGCACGCGGCGATCGGAATCCTTCCCGTCTTCGCGATGTGCGACCGCTCCGACATCGGCGGCCTGTCGACGAACTTCCATCCCGAGACGGACGAACCGACGATCTTCATCTACGACGGCTACCCGATGGGCGCCGGGATCGCGGAGCACGCGTTCGATGTCGCGCAGGATCATCTCGCCGCGACCCGCACCCACGTGAACGATTGCCCGTGCGCAAGCGGTTGCCCGGCGTGCGTGCAGTCGCCGAAGTGCGGCAACTGGAACGAACCCCTGCACAAGCTCGGCGCCGTGCGAGTGCTCGATCTGTTGCTTAGGAGCTAGCTACGGCTTGCAGCTTCGTGAGGGGCAGCATCCCGCGCAGCTCGAAGGAGACACCGTCCTCCCACCACCGCAGCTCGCCCGGCCAGGGCCACGTCTGGGGGCCGAGGATACGTCCGGGGTCTCGTCCGATGCCGGCATTGCGCGCGACCGTCACTCGGCGGAACGGCGGTTGGTTGCGTCTGAGGAACGAGTCGAAATCCGGACGCGTCTTGTCGGCGCGGGTGCGTAGCGAGACACCACCCGTTTCGTACACGACCATCTCGTTCAGCGGATCGGGGATCCGTCCCGGGATCGAGAAGACGATCGCTTCCTGCGTCGACAAGCGAACCGCGATCGTCGGCTCCCACGGCTTGTTCGGAAATCGCACGTTGATGTCCATACCGCGAGCGAGCTCGGACGGTTCACAGATGTCGTCGGGATGGAAATCCGACCCGGGTTGCGCGGCGATCGGCTTCCGTATCGCATCGGGCCACCAGTACGCACCGATGACGTCACCTTCGTCGTCGGCGTACAGCCACACCTCGTTCGCGATGATCGCCGTGCGGCTGTGCAACTCTTCCGGGAAAGGAACGCCGCCGGGATAGACGGTCCCCTGCGACTGCAGGAATCGTCCGCTGACTTCGATGCGCCACAGATTCTTCTGGGGAAGCGAATGCCGTCCGGTGTGATGTTCGATCTCTGCCGGAGTCACGGGTACGACGGCAAGAACGCGACGAGGCCCGCGCGGGACCACACCAGCGCCGCCGTACCAACGGTCGGCGACGCTTCTTGCACGTCGTTCGTCCAATGCCTGCCCCTCCGCTCGGAAGCTGGCACAGCTAACGTTTTACCCCGAGAGCGCCGTCTGGGGCGGCGCTCAGTACGGCATGCGTCCCAGTGCCAACGCCGCCGATACCAGGAACGCTCCCACGGCAACGGGCAACACCGGTCCTCTCGGATCGGCAGCACCGGGCTCGCTGTTCTTTGCGTTGTTCGCCGCCGCCCCCACGCCGCCTTCGGGGGCGTTGCCGTACGGCAGCTGGGCCGAGTACGGCGCGTCGGGCACGGGTGCCAGGCCACCGCTCGAACTCGGCGGAAGCACAAGTGGGTTGATCGGGAAGTACCGCTGCACGGTCGATCCGCCACCCGAACCGGTGTTGAAACTCGCTGGGGGCGGCGCCGCCGCGACCGTGACCGGTGCGGACGGAGCACTCATCGCCGACGAGATGCCCGTCTTCGGCGTCACGACGCTCTTGCGTGTCACAACGATCGCGTACCAGTACACGCCGGCCGAGACCTGCGTGTCGCGGAACGTCGGGTCCTGCGTGTAACCGATCAAGTGGAAGGTGGACGGCTGCGGCGTTTGCTTCGTCGACGATCCTTCGGCGCGATAGACGCCGTATCGGATCACGTCGGGCGCGGTAGACGCCGTCCACTGGATCGTCACGGCCGTCGGTGTCGTGGCGATCACGACCGGGGCCGCCGGAGTGTCGGGTGGGTTGTCGACGATGATGTTCGACCGCGTCGCAGTTTGGGAGCGACCTGTGCTGCCGCATGTCGGGTTCGCGTAGGTATCCGCGGTGACGACGACTTTGTAGTGCCCGTTGTGCGGCGTGTCCGCGGCGGTGTCCCACGGGACAAGGATCGGGTTCCGCACGCTCGGCTGGTTGTTGCAGTCGTAGCCGTCGTTGAACAACGGCTCCGCGGCATTCTGCGCGCCCGGATCGTTGTCCGCGAGGACGGAGAGCTTCACGTTCTTGATCGGCTGGAACCCGTCGGACGTCACGGTGAACCCAAGGGTCTGCGTCCCGAAGACGACGCTGCCGCTGCTCGGCGTGCAGTTGTCCGGCCCGGGCGTGCGTTGGGGGATCGGTGTCGATCTCGGCGACGGCGAAGGCGACGTCACGGGCGGCGGCGAGACCGGCGCTCCGGTGACCGACGGCGGCGTCCCCGTCGGTGCCGGGTTCGACGTCGAGCAATCCCGGAAGGTGATCGTCGGGTTCGCGATGCCACTCGTTGTCGTCGCCCAGAGGGCGCCGACGATCGAAGTGATGAGAACTGCTCGACGGAGAACGGTCATCAGCCGGATGTACCGGCCAGTATCGCAGGGCTGTGCGGCGCCGATTGGCCCTGCCGCGAATCTGTGTTGTCGCCGCCCGCCGTGGGCGGCGTGTCGGACGGCGTCGCCGACGGCGAGGCCGTCGGCTCCGAGGTCGTCGTGACGTTGTCGTCCGCGCCCGGCGTCTGCGTCGGCGCCGGCACCGGTGTCGGCCCGCCGCAGGACGTTTCCGTCGGCGTCGCGGTCGGCGTCGCTGTGGGCGTCGACGTCGGGCTCTCGGTCGGGGAAGTCGCGGGCGTATCGGACGGCGTCGCGGTCGGCGACTCATCCGGCGTTGCCGTCGGTGCGCTCGTCGGCGTCGCGCACGGCTCCGGCGTCGTCGCCGGCCCGGCCGTCATCCGCGCCGCGTTCGCTTGCGCTTCGATCTTCGCGAGCGAAACGAGCGTCTTCAGCACCGGGGGTTTGTCCTGGTGCGGAACGACCGCCGCGACATTCGCGGCGATGCTCTGTCCGCGTTGCGTGACTTGGAGGAGCTGGTCGAGTCCGCTGACGTCGTGCGGTTGCTCGATGATGATCGCCGCCGCTTGCGCGACGTCGTCCGCCGCCGACTGCAGCGTCGATCTGATCAGCGCCGCGAGTTTCGGGTCGACGTTGTCCGGCGCGGCCGCGGCCGACGTGCCGACGCCGACGAACCGCAAGCGGCTTCGCGCAACGAGACCTTCCACTTCGCGGAATCGTTCGTTCGCGAGGTCGAGCCGCACGCGTGCCTCACCCGCGCCGGACGCGACGAACAGGCGGCCGTTCTCACTCGCGGTCTTCAACGCGTACAGCGGGTCTCCGGGAAGACTCCGCATCGCCGGGACGAGGAACGCTCCGAGCACGATGATCGCCGCGGCGAGCGCGAGAGCGGGCTGGAGGGAAAAACGGGGACGAGCCACCGGACGAGGCATCGGCTGCGCGCGGAGCTTCGCCTCTAAAGATCGCGCGAAGGCCGGGTCCGGATCGGCTTCGACGGCCGGGGGGAAGGCTGTGGCGAGCGCGAAGGCCGTCCTGAGGTCGGCGTCGAGTGACCGCGTGGCCTCGATCCGGGCCTCCGCCGGCTTCGAACCGGCCGCGAGCAGGGCTTCATAGCGCTCCAGAGCGGCTTGGAGCGCTTTCGAAGCAACCCGGTCACGAAGATGACGAATCATGCAGGACTAGTCCTTCCCTCGAGGAAACGAGCTACAGGGCCCCCGGGTTACCGCCCGGTGGCGCCTATCCGGCCTGGTCAGGCCTGTTGGTGCGTCACCGGCTGACTCTTCGTCAGCTTCGCCCGGATGATGATCCGCTGGGCGGCGCTCCCCTTCGGGTTGCAGGCCGTCAGCGTCAGCTCCGGGTCGGCCGTGTTGGTGATGACCGACCAGTCGTACGGTGTGGTGATCCAAGGAGACCTCGAGACGGTATAGGTGTAGCGTCCGACCGGCGTCGTCAGGATGATCGAGTCGCCGACCTTCAGCTCGTTGATGCGGTTGAACGGACGTCCGTAGGTCGTGCGGTGCCCCGCGATCGCCACATTCCCCCGCTGACCCGGAAGCGGTGTGTTCGGGTAGTGCCCGGCCCCCGCTCGAAGCGCCGACGGTGATGTGCCTTGGACGACGATCGTGTCGACGCTGATCGCCGGGATCTCGATCCGTGTGAGCGGGTCGCCTTCGCGCAGCGCGAGCCCATGCAGGCCGGCGAACTCCTTGGCCAGCTCGCCCTGGATCTTGTTGTGCTGCAGGTCCGAGAGGAAGTTCGACCAGGCGATCAGCTGCTCGACGGGGACCCGGAAGAAGCCCGGATAGCTCCCGCCCGCCCACGGATAGGCGGCCATACCGATCCCGAGGATCGCGATGACCGCGAGCACGGCCGAGAGGCTGCGGCGGAACCACGACGTCTTCTGTCGCGGCGGCCAGATGACATATGCCGCGGTCCCGATGACCGGCACGCGGTACAGGCGCTGACGCCACGATGCGACGGGTTGCGTCGCCGGCGCCGGTTCGGACGCGCCGACCGTGATCGCGTCGGTGGTCGAACGCTCGCGCTGCGGCGCCGGCTTGCGCGGCGCGGGCTTCCGCTTGCGCGGTGTGGGCTTGTTCGGTGTGTCGTCGCTCATGCTTGGCTCCTACGGTGCCGCCCGGAAGCCGGACGCGCTCAATGTACAAACAACGACGCGGACGCGGTCTAGGTTCTGCGGTCACTGTTCGTCCTTGCCATCGCGGTCGCCGAGCATGCCTTCGGATTCGAGGATCCGGGCGAGCGCGCGGAGCGCGCGGAACTGCAACGCTTTCACGGCGCCCTCCGTCCGCTGCGTCGCGCTCGCGACTTCGGTGATGGCGAGCCCTTGGAAGAACCGCAGGTAGAGGATCTCTTGCTGATCCGCGGTGAGCCGAGCGAGCGCGAGCTTGAGATCGGCGCTCTCGACCTTGGAGAGCGCTTCCATCTCGGGATCACCTGTCGCGAGCGTGACAGGCGTTTCTTCGACGACGACTTCCCAGCGGACGCGTCCCGACTTCACGTGGTCGAGGAAACGGTTCCGCGCGATCCGGATCAGCCAAGCGAGGAATTCGGACGAACCACCGGTGAACGACGAACGCACCGCGCGCATCGCGCGTAGATACGAGTCCTGCGCGAGGTCTTCGGCGAGTGCCGCATCGCCCGAACGACCGAACAGATAGCGATAGACCGACGGCAGCGTGATGCGGAACAGCAACGCGAACGCTTCGGTGTCACCCGCGATCGCATCCCGCACCAGCGCGTCGGCCTCGGGCGAGCCGATCTCGATCCGGGGGCCGGGCACGCTTCAGTATCAAACGCCGTACAGCGTTTCCGCAGCCCCGAGGGGGTTTCAGCATCCTCTTAGGTGCCTGTTCCACCATGGAGGAACCATGACGGCAGAAGACAGACACGACGAACCGACGACGGCCTACCCCTGGACGACCCAGACGAGCACCGCGGAACTTCCCCTCCACGACGGTCCCGTCTGGGATCCACGGACCGGTGAATGGGTGGAACCGACGAAGGAACGGCCCGCGTCGAACGACCGGCGCGCGTCGATGCGTTCGCTCCTCGCCGCAGCGATCGTCGGTGCGGTCGTTGCCGCCGCCGTCGCGTTTCCCGTTGCGCGGTTGACGTCGCGCTCGGCCCCCGCGATCGAACAACGCGTGCTGTCCGCGCCGCCGGCCGTGTCCGGCGCGACGACGAAAGGTGGTGCGTCCGTCGTCGGTATCGCGGCGAAGGCGCGGCCGTGGGTCGTGAACATCGACGTGTCGTCGTCGCAACAAACGCTCTTCGGTTCCGTCCCGGTCGCCGGAACTGGCTCCGGCGTGATCATCCGTTCGGACGGATACATCCTCACGAACGCGCACGTCGTCACGGACGCGTCGTCGATCAACGTCACGCTCGCCGACGGATCGAAACTCACCGGACACGCCGTCGGCATCGATCCCGACACCGACATCGCCGTCGTCAAGGTCGACCGCAGCGGTCTGCCGGCCGCCGTTCTCGGCAGCGTGAAGAACATCCAGGTCGGTGAGCTCGCGGTCGCGATCGGGTCGCCGCTCGGACTGGATCAAACCGTGACGGCGGGCATCATCTCGGCGCTCGGACGAAGCGTCGACAGGACGAACCAACCGCCGCTTGTCGACATGGTGCAGACCGACGCGCCGATCACCGAAGGCAATTCCGGCGGCGCACTCGTCGACGCGACGGGCTCGGTCGTCGGCATCAACGCGGCCATCGCGACGGCACCGGATGTCGGCGGCACAGGCATCGGGTTCGCGATCCCGATCGACATCGCAACCGCCGTCGCGCGCCAGCTCATCGGCAGCGGCAAAGCGACGCACCCGTGGCTCGGGGTGAGCGGACAAGCCATCACACCGGAGACCGCGCAACAATTCAAGGCGTCGCAGGGTGCGTTCATCGTCGCCGTGACGAAAGGCGGCCCGGCCGACCAGGGCGGCATGAAGGCGAACGACGTGGTCGTGTCCTTCGACGGACACAAGATCACGAGCATGGACGACCTCGTCGTCGCCATCCGCGAACGACAGGTCGGCGACAAGGTGACCCTCGGCGTGATCCGCGCCGGCAAGAACCTGACGCTCCACGTGGTCGTCGGCAACAAGCCCGCGAGCGCTCAGTGACGGTCCTTGCCTTCGAGCGATTCGTCGTGATGCCGGGAACCGAGAGCGAGCTCCGCGAGCTCGCGCAGGGAACGCTCGAAGCGCTCCGGAACGCGCCGGGCGCACTGTGGGCCGATCTCGCCGGAACGGACGACGGCTTCATGATCGTCTCCGAATGGCGGTCGGCCGGCGACGCCGACGCGTGGGACGAAGGCGAAACCGCGAGGGGCTTCGTCCAAGGTCTCGACCCGCTCCTCGTCGGGGAACGGACGCGACGGCGGTTCGACGCCGTGCACCACTAGTTCAAGTCCGGCCCCTCCGGCGCCGATCACAGGTGGGATGGCGGGGAATGGCGTTCACGGTCGTACCAACGGCACGCACGTGCGCCTGGTGCTCATCGCGCCGCACGCGCTTCCTCGCCTCGGTCTCGTCCGGCTCGTGGAGTCGATCCACGGCATGGAGGTCGTAGGCCACGCCGGCGGAACAGACGACGGCGTGCGGCTCGCGACCGAGCACCACCCCGACATCGTGCTCGTCGACGCCGAGCTTGCCGCCGACGAGGGGATGCGCGTGGTGGATTCGATCAAGTCCGGTACGTCGTCGAGCCGTGTCCTGCTCCTCGCGGAGCGCGCCGCGCACATGCAGGTCGAGAGCGCGCTCGAAGCGGGCGCGGACGGCTACACGCTGAAGGACATCTCGCTCGACGAGCTCGAACAGGCCGTGCGCCGCATCGTCTCCGGCGACACGGTGCTTCATCCCGACGCAGCGGCGGCCGTCGCGCGACGCATCGCCGCGAACGGGAAGGAGAAGCCGTCGATGCTCACTCCAAGGCAGCGCGAGATCCTCCGGCTGCTGTCGCTCGGGCTCGAGAACAAGCAGATCGCGCGACGCCTCGGCATCGGCGTGCACACCGTGAAGACGCACGTGTCGCGCGTGCTCGCGAAGCTCGGCGCGTCGAGCCGAACCGAAGCCGTCGTGTTCGCGTTGCGCGACCGGCTCATCTCCTAACGCTGCGGCGCGAAGATCCGGTTCACATCGAGCTTCGCTTCGGCGAACGCGCGCACCTCGCGCGGCGCAACGCCGAGCATCCTGATCCGCGTCGGCATCGAGACCTCGACGCGGGCCGAGCTCCGCAGCGGGCACGCGCACGACACGAGGACGGCGCCGTTCGCGTCCGCCGCGGCCGTCGCCGCTTGCTCGGGGGTTTCGCCGTTCGCGGCGAACGGCCATTCCGCGGTCGCCGCCGCGAGCGCCGCGGCATCAGCAGCAGCTTGAGCACGCGCGCGCGACACGAGGACGTTCGCCGCGTCGGCCGTCACGAGGCAGAGCAACGCCGCGAGCGCCATCAGCGCGAGCAAGAGCGCGGCCGTGAAGCCGTCGTCGTTCACGGCGGATCACGCTCGAGTCGCATCGTCGCCTTCGCTTCGAGCGGAAGGTGCAGCGCGACGATCTTCGATACGACGGGGATTCGCAGCTCCTCCGTATAGGACAGATCGATGCCGACGCTGTCGCCGCGCGTGGCCGCGGACGAGATCTCCGTCGCGATGCGATCGGCGTCGAGCGGTCCGGCGCTGCCACGTACGGCCGCGCGTGCTTCGTCCGGCGAAGCGGTGATCGCCATCGCCCGGACGCCCTCGCGCGCGGCTTGGTCGAGCGCGAGGGCGTCCCGGACGACGATGCCGACCTGCACGATGAGCAGGAGTGCCAGCAGCACGATCGGCATGGCGAGAGCGGCTTCGAGAGTCGCTTGTCCGCGATCGCTCACGGCGTCGGCGTCGGCGAAGCGTTCGGATCGACCGAGTTGACGAGTTTGTCGAAGATCGCGTTGAAGAAGCTGTCGAGCTTCCCCGACTGCTTCGCCCACAGCAAGAAGGCGACGGCTATCGCCGCGACAACGAGCAGAACGAGCGCGTACTCGGCGACGGTTTGCCCGGCGTCGGCGAACAAGAGCGATTCGAACCAGCAATACAGACGCTTCATCCTTCTTCTCCTTTCACCCGGCGATCTGTTGCAGACCACCGACGAACAACGGGACGAGACACGCGAGAACGAACGCGGGAAGCACGAGGACCGACAACGGCACGAGCACGTGGACGCTCGCGCGGCGCACGTCTTCGGCCAGACGCGTCGACGCCGACTCGCGTATGTCATCCGCGAGTGAGCGGAGCGCCGGCGCGAGAGGCACGCCGAGCTGGGCCGAACGTTCGAAGGCGCGCGCGAAGCGGCGACAGGCGTCGTCTGTGAATGTCGCCGCCACTTCTTCGAGCGCGCGATGCACGGGCACGTGACGAACCTCCGCGGCGAGACGCAAGGCGCGGCCGAACGAACCGCGCGCGTACGGCGCGACGGCGACGAGTGCGGCACCCGGCGCGAGACCGGCATCGAGTGCGAACGCGACCGTCTCCGCGGCTTCCGCAACCTCGACATCGATCGCATCGCGGGTGCGTCCGGCGATGAGCGCGTGCACCGCGCGAAGGACGGGAACGCCCGCGAGCCGCGAGGACGAACCACCGGCGCGCGACACGATGGCGCCGATCCAGAACGCACCGAGGATCTGCAAGCCGAGGCCGAGACCGATCGCGAGGCGGGTGCGCGGATCGGTGACGAAGCGCACCGCACCGTGCGGATCGGACAGAGCGACGAGCGCGAGGAACGCGGGAGTGAGGCAGAGGATCGCCCGCGCGCCGAGGCGCGCGTGCGTGGTGAGGGCACGGGCTTGCTCGCGCGCCGCTGCGCGGCGCCCGAGCACGCCAACGAGGGACCTCACCGCGGGGAGCGGGTCGCCTCCGGCCTCGGCGTGCACGGCGAGGACGCAGAGAGCAGCACTGACGTCGGTCTCGTCCGGGCGTGGGTTGCCGGCGGCCGCGGCGAGGGCTTGGGTGAGCGGCCGGCCGGCGACGAGAGCCGTGGCGACGGGCGCGAAAGGCGACCCCTCTCCCGCGGTGGAAACCATCGCTTGACGAAGCGAAGAACCGGAACGGAGTGCGTCGGCGATGTCGTGCAGCGCATCGACGACCGACGGCTCGCGGAAGCGACGGCGGATCATCGCGAACCTCGGATCGCCGGACGAAGCACCGCACCGGACGCGCCGACCTTCACTTCGCACACCTCGGCCACGCAGCGCTTCCCGTCGCCACGCCGCTCGAGATGCACGATGAGATCTATGGCCGACGCGATCTGACGGCGCGCCGCGGCAACGGAAAGACCCGGTGCGGCGAGGAGCGCCATGATCTCGAGACGCATCAACGCTTCGCGTGGTGCGTCCGCGTGAACGGTGGCCATCGAACCGGGATGACCCGATGTGAGCGCTTGCAACATGTCGAGCGCCTCGGCCCCCCGAACCTCACCCACGACGATCCGGTCGGCGCGCATCCGCATCGCGCATCGGACGAGATCGCGGAGCGTGACGGCGCCTCGTCCCTCGACATTCGGCGGACGCGTTTCGAGCGACACGACGTGTCGTTCGCCGAGACGAAGTTCGGCGGCGTCCTCGATCGTGATGATCCGCTCGCTCGGATCGACCATGCGCGCGAGCACGCCGGCGAGCGTCGTCTTCCCGGTGCCGCCGCCGCCCGACACGAGCACGTTCTCGCGATCTCGGACGGCAGACGCGAGCCGGACCGCCGTCGCTTCGTCCAGCGCGTGCATCGCGATCAGGTCGTCGAGCGTCCAGAGGTCCTCGGCGAATTTCCGGATCGTGACGACGGGTCCGCCGAGCGCGATCGGCGGGAGCAGCGCATGGAAGCGCGCGCCGTTCGGAAGTCGCGCGTCGACCCACGGTGAGCTCGCGTCCGCGCGCAGACCGAGCGGCGAAACGACACGTTCGATCAGATGGCGAACGTCGGCTTCGTTCGCGAATCGCACGTCGGTCACCTCGAGATGGCCGCCGCGCTCGACGAAGACCTCGCCGCCCGCGTTCACCATCACTTCGCTCACGGACGGATCGCGCAGCAGCGGACCGATCGGTCCGAAACCGCCGAGCTCGTCGGCGATCGCGAGCGCGGCGTTCCGCTTCGTCTCCGGACGCCACTCGATGCGGCGGGTCGCGAGCACCTCGTCGAGCGCCGACTCGACGCCGCCGACGGTCACGCCGGCGCTCGCACCGAGTCGCCGGCCGACCTCAGCCGTGAGCGACTCGGGAGCCTCGGGCGATGGACGGCGGAGCGCCATCTACAGGCCCGCTTTCGCGCGGACGACGCGCACCCACTCGGGCTCCGCCCGCCGGATGAGGGCGGCGCGAAGCCGCCGAAGAAGACCCCGCACGACAACCTCCGGGACACTTCAGGGGGAAGACCGTGGGGAAGGCCTCAAGAACGTAGCAGGGGCCACCGACATGCCGCTGACCAGCGCGGATGCGGGTATCCATGCTCGCGCACTTGCATGATTTTTCCTAAGTGTTATACACTCATATCCGTTGAACGTTCGGAAAGGAGGAAGCGGTATGGTTCTCGCACGTTGGGCACCCTTCGCCGAGGCGCAGGACGATTTCAATTCGCTCGTGCGCCGCGCCTTCGGTGACTTCGGATCGAGCATCGCTCGCACCGCCGGTGCGTGGGCTCCGGCGATCGACGCGTTCGTCGAGGGCGAAGCGCTGCACGTCCGGGCCGAGCTTCCCGGGATCGATCCCGACGCCGACGTCGACATCGAGGTCGACAACGGCGTGCTGACGATCGCCGGCGAGCGCAAGCACGAGGCGAAGCACGAAGGCAACGGCTGGTTCCGGAGCGAGATGAGCTACGGACGCTTCGAACGTCGCATCGGTCTTCCCGACGGCGTCGACGCCGAGCACGTCCGCGCGACCTACGACAAGGGCATCCTCGAGGTGACGGTTCCGATGCCGGCGAAGAAGACCACGAAGGTGAAGGTCGGCGTCGGCACGCAGAAGGAACTGAAGGACTAACTGCCCATCACTCGCGAGCCGGAGGGTCCGACGAGCGACCCTCCGGCTACGCTTTTTCCGATGTCCGCTCCCGCATGGGATCTGTTCCGCAAGGAAGGGATACGAACGGGGACAGCGTCGTGGACGGACCGCTCACTCCTCGAGCCGGGCCTCTTCTACCCGTCCGGCGTGAGCAAACCCGACCAGCGACTCGCGTTCTACGCCGAGCACTTCCCCATCGTCGAGGTCGACGCGACGTATTACGCGCTGCCGTCCGAGAAGAATTCACAGAGTTGGGCCGAGCGGACCCCCGACGATTTCATCTTCAACGTCAAGGCGTTCTCGCTCATGACGCAGCACTCGACGAACGCGCGCGGTTTGCCGAAAGATCTTCGCGAGACGCTCGGCGAAGACGTGCTCGACAAACCGCGCATCTACCCGCGCGATCTCCCGCGTGATCTCATCGACGAGACGTGGACGCGGTTCTTCGCGGCGCTTCGTCCGTTGCACGAGCATCACAAGCTCGGCGCGATCCTGTTCCAGTTTCCGGAATGGTTCCCGCCGTCGCGCGAGAACCGCGAACACGTCGTCAAGTGCGGCGATCGCGTCGCGGCCGAGCTTCCCGGCGTCGCATGCGCGATCGAGTTCCGCAACGAGCGCTGGATGTCGGATGACGAGCGGAGGCAGCGCAGCTTCGAACTGCTACGCGAACACGGACTGACGTATGTGTGCGTCGACATGCCGCAAGGCTTCCCGACGTCGATCCCCCGGTCGCCGAAGCAACGGCGCCGCTCGCGATGGTGCGCTTCCACGGACGTCGCGACGACACGTGGGGCAAGCGGAATATCAACACACACGACAAGTTCGGCTACGACTACTCGCCCGAAGAACTGACCGAGTGGGAACCGAAGGTCGAGAAACTCGCGGACCAAGCACGCGAGGTGCACGTGCTGATGAACAACTGCTACCGCGACTACGCCGTCCGCTCGGCACAGACGATGGCGCAGCTCGGTTTGGATCTGATGGTTTAGGACGAACCATCACCGGGCATCGATATGCCCAATGCCGGCAGCCCGACGATGGTTCCTGCTCGTCTGCGGTCTCGCTCTCGCGTTCGCGGGATGCACGAGCGGTAAGAACGTCGCTTCCCCGGCCCCCTCGGAGCAGCCGACGGCCACCGCGTCGCAGTCCGTCACGGACTTCCAGCTGGTCGGCACCGCTCAGCACGCGTTCGTCGGCATCGGGCCGGGCTTCGACACCAGCGCGCAGTCGACGGACGTGCAGGCGACGCCGCTCGCGACGGCTGCGTCCGGCACGACGTTCGGCAACGCCGGACAGCCCGGCGTGATGCGCATCCTGCTCGACGACGCGTCCGACTCCTTGAAGTCGAGCTGCTCCGCCGACCGGGACGAAACGATCGATGTCTTCTGGACCACGGGCACGCAGTTCGACCAGTCGCTCCTGACGGCCAACCTCGAGTCGTCCCTCGAAGGACGCACCCTCGGCGTCGTCGGGCGCCTGTTCACCTCGCCGAGCGGCAGCGACGTGATCGGCGAAGCCACACCGGCGCCGACGTCCGACGCGAGCGCCACACCGGGCGCGACGGCGAACCCGTCGTGCGTGCTCGTCGCGGATCAGATCGGCACGTCGAGCGGGACGATACCGACGGCGGTTCCGCGCCGCGGGGCGCTGCGGACGGTTGCTCCGACGGCACGCGCAACCGTGTCACCGACACCGAAGGCGACCGCGAGCCCCACGCCGGCTCCGACGCCGACGTCCACCGTCGCGGTCATCCCCACGCCCACGGCGACCTGAAGCCGTCGCGCCGAGTTCAACACTAGTTAACAAACGCAACATTACCCTTGTACTAGTTCGCGCTGACCTGGGCGGATGGGCAGTACGCGTCGTTTGGGTTTTCTTGGTATGGCCGTTTCCTTTACGAGGAGGCGAGTGCGTTGACGATCCGAGAGATGTTCGGGCACAGGACGCGGACGGCGTTCGTGCTCGGCGGCGGTGGCAACCTCGGATCGATCCAGGTCGGACAGCTCAAGGCGCTGTTCGAGCGGGGCATCGTCCCCGACGTCGTGATCGGCTGTTCGGTCGGCGCGCTCAACGGCGCCGCCATCGCGGACGACCCGGCGATGACGGGGGTCGAGCGCCTCGAGCAGCTGTGGCGGGGTCTCGCCGGCAAGGACATCTTCCCGAGCTCCTCGTTCGGCTCCCGCGGGCCGTGGCGGTTCGTCCGCAACGGGCTTTCGGCCTACGGCGATACCGGCCTCCGCCAGCTCATCTCATGGCTGCCCTTCGAGCGGTTCGAAGAGGCGAAGCTCCCGTTCTGGGTCGTCGCGACCTCGCTCCGCCTCGGTGTCGAGCGCTGGTTCAACCACGGAGACGTCACGGCGGCCCTGCTCGCGTCGACGGCGCTTCCCGGCGTCTTCCCGCCGGTGACGATCGATGGCGAGGACTACATCGACGGCGGCGTCGTGAACAACGTCCCGATCAGCAAAGCGTTCGATCTGAAGGCACGCAAGGTGTACGTCCTCGACGTCGGCAACCTCGAGCGCGAACGCACGCAGCCGAAGCGTCCGTACGAGGTGCTCATGCAGGCCGTGAGCATCGCGCGCGCGCATCGCTACCGGCTGGAACGTGAGCACGCGCCCGAGAAGGTCGAGCTCTACCGGCTGCCGGCGCCGGACGTGGGACGGCTCCGCTACGACGACTTCACCCGCTCGCCCGAGCTCATCGACCGCGCCTACATCGACACGAAGGCCTACCTCGACGGGACGGCCCGAGCGTTGCCCGCGTAAGCTTCCGCACGGAGGCGTTCGGGGGCTGGTGCCTTCCCTGGTCTTCAAAACCAGTGCGGCGAGCGATCCTCGCCGGGCGGGTTCGATTCCCGTCCGCCTCCGCTACGACTACTGCGCGGCGATCGTATACGAGCCCGCGGTGTCCGGATCGAACTGTGAGACCTGCACGTAATAGATGCCGGCGGCTCCCGCGCTGATGGTGATCATCTCTTGCTGCCCGCGGAAGTTGTTGTCGACTTGGTTCAGCTGGTTCTGCCCCGCGTCGTAGCTCGTGAGCACGATGTCGGGCTCAGGAGAGGGAGTCACCGTGACGGTGACCGACTGATTCGTCCCAAGCGTCATCTTGTAGAAGTCCGCGCTCCCCGGACAGAGCCCGCCGTTGGTCGCCGCGGATCCCGCAGTCAGCGTCGTCGCCGTCGCGAACGTGTCGTTCAGACCTGCCACGCAGGTGCCCACGGTCGTCGTCACCGCTGACGGCGTGCAGTTATTCGTCTCGTTCTTCTCTCTCACGGTATTGCCGCTGTCGGCGCAAGCGATCACGAAGTACGGCCCATTCGCCGTTCCGCCCGGTATGTCCGCATGGACGGGACCACTGACCGATTTCCGCGGGCGGATCGGAGCCACGGTCGTCGTACCGATAGCCGGGTCGCCGGCATCCTTCGTCGCATCTGAAGACAGATAGAGCGTCAGGGTGGACGCCGGCGCTCTCCTCTTCCGGCTCCGGTTCTTGATCGTCACGTTCTCGGTGAAACCTTCGCCGACGACTCGCGTCGAGGGCGGATCGGAGATGGCGGTCACGACAAGGTCGGCCTTGCCTCGTGCAAGCGCGGACGGAGAGACGGTCATCACGAGGATCGCAGCCAGCGCTGCCACCCCGGCACGGCGCACGACACGACGAAGCAAGGTTGCCCGCATCACGCCACTCCTGTTCGTTCCGACGCGACGGCCGAACGCTAGTGCCGAGCCGAAGACATGTCAATGTCGGGCCGCGGCGAGGTTTCGTCCTCGCGGCCGGCGGGTAAGAATAGGGACTCGGTACTGCATGTCTATCGAAACGGGCGCCGCGGGCAGCTCCCGAACCGCAGGGTGGGAAGTACGGACCCTCAGCGGTCACGCGACGCTGTCTTTGTCCGGGGACGTCGACATGGCCGCCGTTATCGGCGCCGCGCCCGGACTCCTCGTGAAGCTGCTCGATGCCGTGCGGGGCGCCGGGTCGGTCACGTGTGACCTCGCGGAGGTTGGCTTCATGGACTCGAGTGGTATCCATCTCCTCGTGAAGCTTCGCGATGAGCTCGTAGCGGCGGGAGTGGCCTTCGAAGTCGTGAGACCGAAGGCCAACGTCGCTCGGATCTTCGAGCTCGTCGATGCGGATTCGCTTTTCCGGATCGTGGAGCCCGCGGTGTGACCGAGCTCAGCGTGCGTCCGCACGATCACATCGTCGCCTTCTACGACGAGGACGCCGACATCGTCGACCGCGTCGTCCGATTCGTCGGCGAAGGTCTCCGGGCGGACGATGCCGCCATCATCATCGTGACACCCGACCACCGGATCGCGATCGACGCCGGCCTCGTTGCGCGCGGCCTCGATCTCGGCGCGCTGCGCGCGTCCGGACGCTACGTCCCACTCGACGCTCTCGAAACGCTCGCGAGCTTCATGTCGGACGGACTGCCGGATCCCGAACGCTTCCACGACGTCGTCGGCTCGGTCGTTCGTGCGGCAGCGTCGGCCGGCACCGGCATCCGCGCGTTCGGCGAGATGGTCGCGCTCCTCTGGAGCGAAGGAAATGTTGCCGGCGCGATCGAACTCGAGAGCACCTGGAACGAGCTCGCCGAACAGGAGCGTTTCGTCCTCCTGTGCGGCTACCCGCTGCACACCGTCATCGAGCGCGACGACCTCGACGCGCTCACGCGCGTATGCACATCGCATTCCGAACTCGTCGGTCCCGGAAGTTACGAGCGCTTCGATCCGAGCGGTGGCGGAACTTCGCGCACATTCCTACCGGTGATCTCCGCCGTGACGGCGGCGCGCACGTTCGCCGAACACACGCTCGATTCGCTCGGCGTGTCCGAGATCGCGCCCGACGCGACGATCGTCGTTTCTGAGCTTGCGTCGAATGCGGTCATGCACGCCGATTCGGCGTTCCGCCTGACGATCGAGCGTGATGACGCCGTCGTCCGCATCACGATCGATGACATCAACGACGCCGAACCGTCGAGTCCGGAGCGCACGATGGAGACGATCGGCGGGCTCGGTCTCGTCCTGGTTGACGGACTGACGTCACGCTGGGGAACGGAGCTCCTGCCGTCCGGCAAACGCGTGTGGTGTGAGTTCGCGCTGAGCTAGGACGAAGCCGAGGCGCCGCGGCGTCCGAACGACGCTTGAGCATGCGCACCGTCGTAGGTGTCGTCGCCGTCGAACGACGCCGTGACGGTCTTCCCCCTCGGATCCGCGAACTTGAAGACGGCGCGCGCGCGTCCCGAGCCGTCCGTCGTGACCGTCACGTGCTTCGACCCGAGTGAGACCTCGATGTCCTCTCCGTCGACACCGTGCGACGTTTCCACATCGGTGAGCACGACGTCGACGTTGACCCTTCCGCGCCGGCCCTTACTTGCCGTGAATGAGATCTTGCTCTTCCGCTTGTCGACCTCGAACGTCTTGTTATCCGACGCCGTCGTTCTGATGTCGTCACCGTCGTAGGACACAACGGCGGTGTCCGTAGCGGCCGCGGGACCGGCGACGGTGAAGGCCGAGGACGCAACGCCGCTCGCGTCGGTCTTGACGTCGTGCGTCGCGCCTTGGAAGCCGAAGTGCAGGGTCGCGCCGGAGACGGGGCCCGCGCTGTCGGTGAGCTTCGCCACGAAGGTCGAGTCGTCACCGATCGTTCCCTTCGTTACGCTCGAGGGCTGGAACGCCACCGTCGGCTTGCGCTTCGCGACGAACGACCCTTGCGCGTCGGCCGGAGGACGAAGCATCCCGTCGCCGTCGTAATCGACGACGACGGAGTTCTGTCCGGCCGGCTCGTTCACCGGGACGGTGACGGTCGCCTTCCCGTTCGAGTCGGTCGTTCCGTCGTAGACCATGCCCTGGAACGTGAAGTGCAGCGTCTGCCCCGACACACCTCCGAGCTGGTCGCTGAGGGTCGCGGACAGGTGCGCGGGCGTTCCGATCACGCCGGAGGTATCACCGTCGATCGTGATCGTCGTCGCGTCGACGGCCGGACCGGACGGAGCGCCCGCCGGCGTCGACGGCAGGACCGTCGCGACGAGCGGAACGTCGGCGGCGTGCCCGTAGCTCTCGCCGACGTTCCCGGCGTCGCCGGAGAGCACGACCATGCGCGTCTCGGCGTCCACCTCCGTGAGGGGAACGGTTCCGGCGGGGCCGACGTTGTCCGATTCCGGCGTGAACATGACCTGCACGCCGTGGGCGCCGAAGAGTCCTTGTCGCCAGCCACCGGGCGGCGTCGGCGTGTCCGGTTTCCAGCACGGCTGCGTGGGGTTGTCGCTCGCCGGACCCGGGTCCGTGCCCGTTCCGTCGTCGAAGCACGCGTCGTCGCGGTAATACGGAAGCGAGATCAAAGCCTGCGCGTCGCCCGGCGACAGGTGGTCGGTCGCGGTGTTGAGACGACTGCGGAAGACCATCGAGCCCGACTTGCCGGCGACCTCTTCCCACGCAAGCGTTCCGGTCGCGTTGAGCGTCGGATCCGTGACGTCGAAGTCGGTGCACTCGGTGACGCAACCGCTCGTCGAGCCGACCGTCACCGGATGGTCCTTGAAGGCCGGATCGTCGTCGCGGAGCTCGACACCTCCGCTGTGCAGCGCGACGTAGTCCGTGCCGAGCACTTCGTCGTTGACTCCGTCGACGGCTACGCCGTCGGACTGCTCGGGGTTGTAGTACTTCGTCACGACGCCGGCGGTGTGGTCCCAGTAGGAGAAGATGCCGCCGAGCGGTGGGATCGGGTGCACACGGAGGTAGGTGTCCTGGATGATCTCGTCCGGATAGAAGTACTCGGTCCGGACGGTGTTCGTCCCCGAGTCGGAGCCCCACGTCGTGCGGAGCGCACGGACGGGACCGACCTTCTCGCCCAGCGTGACGGACGAACCGCCCCAGTCGTCGAAGGACTCGTTCTCGAAGCCGCAGCAGGGCGTGTCGTCGCTCGGGCGCTGCGCGTACGCGCGAGCTTTCCACTCGTCGACGAGGGCCGGACCGTAGTCGTCCGGTGAAGCGAGCGGCTGCGTTGCGTCCTTATCGGGATTCACGCGCACGCCGCGGAGCTCCCAGCGGCTGGCGTAACGGAAGGCGTACCGCGGCGTGAGGACCCAGGCTGTGTCCTTCGGACGGCGCGCGACGTTGTGCTTGATCACGTTGCCGTTGGCGTCGCAGACGTCGCCCTTCGGCGCGTTGCCGTAGTTGTCGGATGTCTCCTGGTACTGGAACGAATCGGCGTCGCGGACGTAGCGCATGTATCCGTTGCTCGCGTCGAACGCCGGGTGCACGGATCCGTTCGACAGACCGACGTAAGCGAAGACGGGCGGCGCGGTCGGCGAGGTCGGATCGGTGACGCGGACCTCGCGTATCTGCGTGATGCCTGTGGGCAGCGTCGCATTCGCGGGAGCCTGTGCACCCGCGTCCTTCGTCAGGAAGGAAAGCTCGTCGTTGTCGTCGAGTCCGGGGATCGGATCTGCCTCGGGGCCGCCGGTAGGCGTCGCGACGCATTCGCCGCCCGTGTACTTGTAGACGTCGCGGTCGTAGACATAGCTCGGCTGCTGGTCGGTGCCGGCGTAGGCACCGAAGCCGACACAGAACGGCCCGGCCTGGTTGCAGTTGGACGCGAAGTTCGAGATGTACCGGTTGAACTTCTCGTCGACCTGGAAGGGGATCTGGACGAAGCCCTTCCCGTCCACCCAGTGGTAGCCGATCAGATCGCCGACCGCGACGCCCGCCTTCAGGGCCGGGACGCGGACGTCGGCCTTCTCGGAGCAGTTGTGGATCACTCCGTCGCTTTGGTCGGCCTGGCACGAGCTCGTCGGCGGCTGGGCCGGGAGCTTGGCCGAGATCTCCGGTCCCGCCGACCAGTCGGGGAACTGCGAACCGGTCAGCACGACGGGCTCCACGGACCGGTCCTGCGGGAGAGAAGGGGTTCCGACGCTCGGGGTGGCGGCCTTCGCGGCAAGGGGAAACAGGCCCGTGAGCAGGGCGAATGCGACCGAGAACACGGCTCCCCTCCGCGGCATACGAGAAGGATAACGTTTCAGACGCGAAAAAGTTCGAGAAGGCTACTTTTGCGCGCCGAAGGCTGCCGCGATCGTCACGGAGAACGGCGGACGAAGCACGCCGGCATCGGTGATGAACGCCGTGATCAGGTGCGCCGGCGTCACGTCGAAGGCGGGGTTCCAGACGCCGACGTCGATCCCGCTCGCGTTCGTGACCTCTTCGGGCGGACGGAACTCGATCTCGATGCTTCGTCCATCCGGCGTGTCCGGATCGAACGAGGAGAGCGGTCCGGCGACGTAGAAGGGGACGTTCGCCGCTCGCGCGAACACGGCCAGCTGATAGGTGCCGATCTTGTTCGCGGTGTCCCCGTTCGCCGCGACGCGGTCGCATCCGACGATCACCGCGCCGGCTTTGCCGGCTTGCAGCGCGGCGCCGGCGGCCGAGTCCGGGATGAGAGTCACGGGAACACCGGCGTCGTGGAGTTCCCACGCGGTGAGCCGTCCGCCTTGCAGCAGCGGACGCGTCTCCGTCGCGATCACCTCGATCGGCTCGCCGGCCTCGAACTTCGAATACACGACGCCGAGAGCCGTCCCGATGCCGGACGTTGCGAGTCGTCCGGTGTTGCAGTGCGTCATCACGCGGGTTGTGTCGGCGAGCTCGGCGCGTCCGAACTCGCCGATGCGCGCGCACGATTCGCGATCTTCGGCTTGGATCTCGAGCGCCTCGTCGAGGGCGTCGTCCGCCTGCAAGGTTCGGTCGACGTCGCGGCGAAGGTTCACGGCGGTCGGGCGCGCGTCGCCGATCGTCTTTGCGAGGTCGTCGCGTGTACGTCCCTCGCGAAGGCCGATCACGACGCCGAATGCGCCGCAGACGCCGATGGCCGGTGCACCGCGCACGGCGAGGCGCTTGATCGCATCGACGACGTCGTCGACCGTCGAGAGCTTGACGACCTCGAGGCGCGCCGGGAGGTGCGTCTGGTCGATGACCTCGAGGTGGTCGTCGCACCACTCGATGGCGTTGAGCATAGGCCTCAAGGGTAGGCTCGGAACCATGACGCTGGAGATCAAGGACCCGCACCGCAAGCAGGCGCTACGGCTCCAGACCGTCCGTAAGGGCGATCTCGAGGTCATCAAGCACCAGCGCAAACCGCGCCCGGCGCACATCAAACAACTCACCGCATCGATCGAACGCATCGGCTTCGTGACGCCGCTCGTCGTCGTCGAGCGCGACGGCAAGTTCGTGATCATCGACGGGCAACATCGCTTCACCGCGGGGACGGAGCTCGGCGTGAAGGAGTTCCCCGTGGTGGTCGTCCCCGAGAAGCTCGCGCGGCGGATGATGAGCTTCAACGTCGAAACGCCGCTCAACATCAAGGAGCGGTGCCAGATCGCGCTCTCGATCTATCGGGACTTCGTCGAAGAGCAGCCGAAGACGAAAGAGGACGACGGCGAAGTCGTCGACGCGATCGAACACTTCCATCACGTGACGATTGGTCTCGCCTACGAAGGCAACGGGCGCATCGCCGGAGGCGCGATCGAGGGCGTCGTCCGTAAGTGCGACGGCGTGATGGACAAACCGCTCTCGGAGGCCTTCGAAGCGCGGCAAGCTCGCGCCGAGCTGGTGCTCGAGTCGTGGAAGCTCATCAAAGCCGTCGAAGACGCCCTGAAAGAGAAGGGCATGTGGCACTCGATGGTGCGCTACCAGGTGATCGCGGCGGCCGACCCCGCGAAGCGCGCGCGCAAGCCGCAAGAGTTCGAGAAAGCGTTCCCGAAGTTCATCAAGAAGCTCGAAGAGCTCGTCGAAGCTCCGGAGAAGGTCCTGCGCCAGAAGGTCGACGACGGCGAGTAGCTACCACTCCGTCAGCATCCAGATCTCCGGCTGCAGCTCGCCCGACTCGCCGATCACCGCGAAGATCGCGGCCGAGAGCCGCAGGTGACGCTCGGCTTCGGTGGTTCGTCCCGCGGCGCGGAGCAGATCCGCGAGATTGCTGTGCATCGCCGCTTCGCGGTGACGGTCACCGACACTCGCGCAGAGCTCGAGCGCGCGCTGCGCGAGTTGCTGCGCGCGGTCGAGGTCTTCGGTACGGAGCGCAGACGCGAGGTTGTTGAGCGCCGCGGCCATCGCGACGGGATCGCTCATCCGTTCCGCCAGGCGCACGCTCGCCTCCAGATGCTCGCGTGCGGCTCCGATGTCGCCGCGGTGCGTCGCGAGAACCCCCGCGACGTTGTGGGCCTGCGCGATCGCGCGATCGTCGTGCGATGCGACGGCTTCGTCCAGAGCGGCGGACGCGAAACGTCCGGCGTCGTCCGGACGTTTCAACCTGTGAGCGTTGAGGCTCCGTTCGGCGAGTAACCGCGCACGCGATGCGTATTCGTCCGGACGAAGCGCCTCGATCGCATCGGCGTAGAGCCTTTCGGCTCCCTCGTAATCACCGACCCGCTGGCGGACGGCCGCGATCTTTCCCGCAGGTGACGCGGCCAGCGCGTAGCTGCGCTCCGCTTCGCCGTAGCGGCCTTGCAGGGTCAGCAGATCTCCCATCAGCTCGTGCAGGTTCGATCCGTCGGACGAACCGATGAGCTCTTTCGTTTCGTCCGTCGGCGTGACGCCGAGGTGACGCTCCAGCAGCGCGACGCACTCCTTGTACTGACGTACCGCGGCGGCGCGATCGCCCTTCTGCGTGTGCAGCCGGATGAGCGCGCGGTGCGCGTCCTCGTCGAGCGGATCGGCGTCGACCCAGCGGCGGGCGTAGGCGATGGCATCGTCCGTCTCCGATTCGCGCGCGAGTCGCGCGAGCACGCCGGTGTATTCGCGACGGAGCGTCGCCGTCGTCGCCGACTGCCAGTCGTCGAACTCGGCACTGTCCTTGAGCGAGAAGCCCTGAAGGAAGTCCCCGTCGTAGACCGCAGCGGCGTCGACGAGGCGGTCGCTCGCCACCAGACGGCGGAACTCGCCGACGTCGGTCTTGGCTGCGAGCGTGAGCGTGTCGCCCTCGCTCGCGACGCCGTCGCCGACCGCGGCATTGAGAGCCGACAGGGTGCGCCGGAGCGCCGATCGCGCGCGCGTCTGATCGGATTCGGGCCAGAGCAGAGCGGCGAGCTCGTCGCGAGCCGCGGGGCGCCGCGCGACCGCGAGGTACGCGAGCAGCGCGATCGCCTTCTTGGTGTCGACGTGAGCCGCCTGCCCGTCACGTTCGATCCGCGGGGGGCCGAACAGACGTATCGGAACGCGAGCCATATTCCAACGATAGAGGGCGCGCGCCGTAACGATTTCCGGACGGCGGCGCGCGACGATCGCGTGGTAACCACATCAAGGAGGGCAGGATGCGCAAGGCGCTGATGGCGTTCGTGCTGGTCGGACTCGTCGCCGGCGGCTGCGCGAAATCGGCGGAACCTGCGACGCGGACGGTGCTCGTCGACAACAAAGCGACGACCTTCGTCGGATCGTTCCTCGCGTACTACCCGAACGCGCTCACCGTGCACGCCGGCGACACCGTCGATTTCAAGGAGATGTGGAGCGGCGAAGCGCACACCGTCACGATGGGCAAGCTCGTCGAGGCCGGCCTCGCGAGCGTGCGGGGTGCGAACCCGAACGCGGCGCCTCCGCCCGCGTTCGCGAAGCTCCCCAGCATGTTCCCGAATGGGCCGGGCGACGTGAACCGCAATGCCGCGGACCCGTGCTTCCTCGCGTCCGGTGATCCGTCCTCATACAAGGGCGCTTGTCCGGACGTGACGCAACCGGCGTTCGACGGGAAGCAGGCCTATTACAACAGTGGTTTCCTGAAGAAGGGGTCCACCTTCGCGGTCAAACTCTCGAACGACATCGCGCCGGGGACGTATCACTACTACTGCAACCTGCACGGGCCGATGATGTCCGGCTCGTTCACCGTTGTCGGCAAGGACACAAAGACACCGACGCAGGCTCAGGTGAATGCCGCCGCCGCGAAACAGTTCAAGCCCGTGGCAGACAAGCTGTCTGCAGCCGCCGATGGAGCTCGCGCCGGACACGCCTTCATCTCGGGCAACATCGCGGGCTACGGCGATCCGTCCGTCGAGAACGCAGGCATCAACGAGTTCTTCCCGCCATCGATCAAGGCGAAGGTCGGCGAGAAGGTCACGTGGACGATGATCGGGTTCCACACGATCACCTTCGGCGCGCCGGCGAGTGAAGACCCGTTCAGCTTCGGCCCCGACGGCGTCCACCTGGATCAGCAGGCCCTCGCGCCGGCCGGAGGGCCGGGCGCACAAGCGGGTACCACGACCGGCAACAAGATCTCGATCAAGACGGCCGACGCCGGAGGGTACAACGGGACGGGCGTGAAATCGTCCGGGGCGACGGACAGCTTCCCGCCCGACCTCGCCGCGTACGCCGTCACGTTCACGAAGCCCGGGACCTACCCATTCCGGTGCCTCCTGCAC
Organism: Actinomycetes bacterium; assembly: GCA_025934435.1. GTDB lineage: Bacteria > Actinomycetota > JAICYB01 > JAICYB01 > JAICYB01 > JAICYB01. The sequence continues at coordinate 23,949 of JAICYB010000002.1, forward strand.
CCGGGCATGGGCGGAGTCGTGACGGTGACCTAGCCGGCACGTACCATCACCGAGGTCTCGAGCTAGGAGGACGGGCTGATGAAGAAGGTGCTGCTCCTCAGCGCAGCGGTGGCGCTTCTCGCTTCATCCTGCGTCGGCGGAAGCTCGAACACGCGGACCGTCCTGGTCGACTTCCAACACGAACAGTTCGCGAGCTCGTTCCTCAACTACTTCCCGAACCGCGTGAGCGTGCACCCCGGCGACACGGTCGTCTTCCGGCAGACGTGGAGTGGCGAACCACACAGCGTGACGATGGGGACCTACGCCGACCGCTACGCGAAGCTCCTCGCGCCGTTCTTCAAGCTGTTCGCCAAAGGCGGGTACGCCGCTCTTCCTCAGGAAGAGCCAAAGAACATCAAGGCATACGAAGACAAGTACCTGACGAACATGTTCGACGAGAACTCGAACAAACCGGATCAGAACGGAGCGCAGCCGTGTTTCCTCTCGCGCGGCGTTGCTCCTCGCAATGTGAACAAGCCGTGCTCGAAGGCGAACCAGAAACAACCGGACTTCACCGGTCGCCAGTCGTACTACAACAGCGGCTTCATCCCCTACGAAGGACCGAGCGGTGACACGTACACGGTGAAAGTCTCGAGTAACGCCAAGCCCGGGACGCACTTCTTCTACTGCAACTATCACGGGCCCTTCATGTCCGGATTCCTCACGATCGCTCCGCGCAGCAAGAAGGTCCCGTCCCAAACGACAGTGAGTGAAGCGGCACGCAAGGAGATCGACAAGCAGGCCGCTCCGCTGCTCACGGCGTTCCGTCAGGCGACGAAAGGACAGTTCGTCGTTCCGCAGGATTCCCTTGACTCCGTCGAGCAGCAGGGCTTCGTGAAGACCGTCAACGGCAAGCCGATCTTCGACGGGTGGTTCGCGGGGCTCGGTGTCGACAACCCGAATGTCGAAGGGACCATCAACGAGTTCATCCCGAAGAGCTTGCACGCCAAGGTCGGTCAGAAGCTGAGCTGGGTGATGATCGGCTCCCACACGATCTCGTTCAACGTTCCGAAGTACTTCCCGATCATGACCGTCAGCAAGGACGGAACCGTCTCGCGCAACCCGAAGCTCGATACGCCGGCCGGCGGCGCACCGAAACCGAAGGAGCAATCGGACAGCGATCAGTCGCCGAACATCGACGACGCCGGTACCTGGAACGGCAACGGGTTCTGGTCGACGGGCGTGATCGATTCGAATAACTTCGCCGTTGTGAGCGTCCGCATCACGAAGCCGGGCACGTACAAGTTCGCGTGCCTCATCCATCCGCCGATGGTCGGAACGCTGGTGGTCACGCAGTAAGGAGCGGCATGACCGCAGAGCAAAGCGACGGCGCTCGCTGGCGCGTGCGCGACGTCATGTTCTGGATCTTCTTCGTCGCATACACCGTCGGGGGGATCCTCGTCCTCGCGCAGGGCGTCGGCGGGATCTGGGCGCATCTGTCCAAACCCTTCCTCGCAAGCCTCCAGCTGAAGGAGCTCGGGACCGGTTACGGCGCGCGGATCGCGAGCCGGATGGCCCGAGCGTCATTCCAGCTGCCGTCGCCGCTCAGCATCGCGTTCGGATATGCATTCAGCTTCTTCAACATCGTCCTTGCACTCGGACTGCTCTGGCTGCGGGGACGGGACCGCACCGCACGCCTGCTCGCGATCGGCATGGTCGGCACGGCCGGGGTGTTCAACCTCGCGGCGCAGAGCGCGTACGAATCGCTTCCGCTCCTCGGATGGGAGTCCGTCGCGCAGACGGGAGCCGCGGTCGTCGCCGCGTTGACCTACGCCTTCGCCCTCGTGCTGTTCGCCGACGGACATCTCGTCCCGCGCTGGAGGTCGTGGGCGCTCGCGGTTCTGTACGCGCCGTTCGTCGCGATCATCGTCGCCCTCGCGCTACGGATGCAGGAAGCCACGAGACCACTCGCGATCCTGATCTTCTTCGGTCTCGCCGTCCCGATCGCCGGCGCGGCGGCGCAGGCTTACCGCTTCCGCCGTGCGACAACACAGGTCGAATACGCTCAAGCGCGTCTGTTGTTCTGGGCACTCGTACCGTCGATCGGGATCGGTGCGTGGTTCGTCACGACGCAGGGCTCGCACCTGATCGCGACGGCGGCGCAGACGGCCGGACGAGGCATCGCTCCGGACCTCACCGCGCTCCGCATCTTCATGCCGGTCTTCCTGCTCGTTCCCATCGCGTTGTTCGCGGGTCTCGTCCGCTTCCGCCTGTGGGACATCGACAGGGTCGTGAACCGCACGGTCGTTTACGGACTCGTGACGGGAGCATCGCTCGGTCTGTACTTCGCCGTCCTCGTCCTCTTCCATCGGCTCATCCCGATCAAGGGCGATTTCTCGGTCGCGGTTTCGACGATCGGCGCGATGAGCGCATTCATCCCGTTGCGGCGCCGCATCCAGGACTTCATCGACCGCCGCTTCTACCGGCAGCGCTACGACGCGCAGCAGACCATCGAAACCTTCAGCTCGCGCCTGCGCGACCAGCTCGATCTCGAAGCACTCGCCTTCGAGCTGCGCGGCGCAACGGTGCGGACGATGCAACCGAGCCATGTCACGTTGCTGCTGAAGGGTGACGGGGGGACCATGGAGTGGCAGTGGACGTACAGGGGCAGGCCCCGGGAGTGATCAAGCGGCGCTACGAAGTGCTCGCGTGGAGCGTCTTCGCCCTCTGCATCGCGCTTGCGCTCGGGGCCGCCATCCTGGGCTCCCTCGCGACCGCGTCGAAAGACGTCCAGCAGTTCGGCGCGGAGAACTGGATCGGGCAGCTTGCCTTTGTCCTTCCCTTGCTCTCGCTCCCCTTCATCGGCGGATTCCTCGCCGGCCGTGTCCCGCGGAACCCCATCGGGTGGCTGCTTCTGGCGTCGGGCCTGTGCTGGATGACAACCGCGTTCCACGACGCATATTTGGCCTACGGCGAGCACCTGATCCACCGTCCGCCGCCCTTCGTGGACTACCTCGCGCTCACCGGATGGGTCCCCGGTGTCACGCTCATCACCGTCTTCACGTTGCTGCTCTTCCCGAACGGGACGCTACCCTCGCGGCGGTGGCGTCCGGTCTTTTGGACCGCCATCATCGCCCTGGCGACCGCGACCCTCATCACAGACATCACGCCGAACGCGCCAAACCAACCGCTCGTCGGCATACCGCCGATCCTGCATCCACTCGAACACATCGCCGCAAAGCTCGGGTTCGTTCCGGTTCTCATCCCCTTGTTCCTTCTCGTCGCGGGTGCGTCGCTCATCGTTCGGTTCCGCCGGGCCGCCGCTGACGATCGCGCGAAGCTCAAATGGATCGCGTTCGGAGGGCTCGTCGCGGTGATCTATTTCGCCTTCACCGTGGGCATGTCCGTCTTCTTCGACAAGCCGGGGAACCCATTGGGTACGTTCGTGCACGTCCTGCAGAGCGGGGTGTTCTTCGCCCTCGCGGCGATCCCGATCACGATCGGGTTCGCCGTCCTGCGCTACCGGCTCTACGAGATCGACCGCATCATCAGCCGGACGCTCTCCTACGCCGGAGTCAGCATCGTCCTCGCGGCGGTGTACGTCGGCGTCGTCCTCCTGCCGACGAGCGTGCTCGGCAGCGGACATGCGGCGCCACCATGGCTCGTCGCCGCGGGGACGCTCGTGGTCGCCGTCCTGTTCAGTCCGGTGAGGACGAAGCTCCAAGGCGCGGTCGATCACCGCTTCAACCGGCGGCGGTACGACGCGGCGCGCGTGCTCGAGGAGTTCGGCATCCGCCTCCGGGAGCACATCGACCTGGACGAGCTCCGTCCGGCCCTCGAAGACGTCATCGAGCGGACGATGCAGCCCGCGACGGTCCGCCTGTGGCTCGCGCCGTAACGGTCTCGTGACGGTGGCACGGTTAGATAGGGGTCGATATGAGGACACGTAGCGGACGTCGCCGAAAGGCCCGCGTGGAACGGGAGCCGGAGGTCACGGCCCCGCCCGCCGCCGTCGAGCCGGTCGCGTTCGAGCTCTCCCCGACCGATCCGCTGATGCACTACCTCCAGCAGGCCGGCGGACCGGTCGAGATCGACAAGCTGAAGCTCGACTCCCCGGGACTCGAACAGATGCGGAAGGCGGACGTGGCGCTCGTCGTACCCCTCGTCAGCCAGGGTGAGCTCATCGGCGTGCTCTCGCTCGGCCCCCGCCTGTCCGAGCAGCAGTACTCGGCGGACGACCGCAAGCTCCTCGAGAACCTCGCATCGACGGCCGCGCCGGCGCTCCGCGTCGCGCAACTCGTTCGGGAAGAAGAAGCGAACATCCAAGCGCGCGAGCGTTACCAGCAAGAGCTGCGCATCGCGCACCTCATCCAGCAGAACTTCCTCCCACGCGAGCAGCCGGACATCGCCGGGTGGACGCTGTCCGCCTTCTACCGCTCGGCGCGCGAGGTCGGCGGCGACTTCTACGACTTCATCGAACTCGACAACGGACGTATCGGCGTCGTCATCGGCGACGTCACCGACAAAGGCGTGCCGGCCGCGCTGATGATGGCGTCCACGCGAAGTGTTCTGCGATCGGTGGCCGCGCGCTTCGATTCACCGGGAACCGTTCTCGAGCACGCGAACGAACTGCTCTGCCCGGACATGCCGCCGAAGATGTTCGTCACGTGCCTGTACGCGATCCTCGAGCCTCATTCGGGAAAGCTCGTCTACGCGAACGCCGGACACAACGTCCCGTACCGTCGCCGCATCGACTGTGTCGACGAGCTGAAAGCGCGCGGCATGCCGCTCGGTCTGCTCCCGGGCTCGAAGTACGAAGAGAAGGACGTGATGATCTCGCCGGGCGAGATCGTCCTGTTCTCGAGCGACGGGATCGCCGAAGCGCACAGCACGGACGGTGAGATGTTCGGCTGCCCGCGCATCATCGACGTCGTCACGCACCACGCGTCGTCCGCCGATCTCCGCAACGAGGTGCTCGATTCGCTCCACGCGTTCACGGGGGCCGAGTGGGACCAGGAGGACGACATCACGATGGTCGTCTTGGACCGGCTCCCCTACGACGCGTCCGACTTCGCGGCGAGCGGCGAAGAGCGCCTCGCGACCTTTGAGATCGCGAGCGAAACGGGCAACGAGCGCGCGGCGATGCAGCGCGTTGTCGAGGTCGTCGAGGGGCTCGGCATCGATCCGACGAGGCTCGACAAGCTGAAGACGGCCGTCGCCGAAGCAACGATGAACGCGATCGAGCACGGCAACCACAACGATCCCGATCTGCCGGTGACGATCGAAGTGACGAAGCGACCGCGCGAGCTCCGCGTCGCGATCACCGATCACGGTGGCGGCGCGCAGATACCGGACGAAACCGCGCCGGACATCGACGCGAAGCTCCGCGGCGAGCAAACGCCGCGTGGATGGGGGCTGTTCCTGATCAAGAACATGGTCGACGACATGATCGTGACCTCCGACGAAGTGCATCACACGGTCACGCTCGTCTTCAGCCTGGGGGGAGAGAGCTGATGGACTTTTCGGCGGATGTGCGCCAGATCGACGGACTCGCGGTCATCGATCTGCACGGCGAGATCATGGCCGGAGCGGACGATGCCCTCACGAGCGGATTCGTCCGAGCGACGACGGGGAACACCGGTCCCGTGCTGCTCAATTTCGCGGACGTCTCGTACATCAATTCGACGGGCATCGCGCTCATCGTGGGGCTACTCGCGGAAGCGCGCGCGTCGGACCGCCGGATCCTCGTGTCGGGACTCACGGATCACTACAAGGACATCTTCGAGATCACGCGGATATCGGACTTCGTGACGATGTGCGACGACGAAGAGTCCGCAGCTGCCGCGGCCAAAGCGTAATCAAGGAGGTTGGGATGCCAAATGCGTTGACCCTCGATGTCCGTCAACCCGGTTCGAGCACCGCGGTGCTCGATGTCCAGGGTGACATCACGGCCGACTCCGAGAAGCCGCTCATGGAGGCCTACGCGGAAGCCGGCTCCGCGAAAGCGATCGTGCTGAACTTCTCCGGTCTCGAATACATGAACAGCGGCGGGATCGGACTGCTCGTGACGCTGCTCGTGCGCGCGAATCGCGCCAAGCAGAAGTTGCTCGCGTTCGGTCTCACCGAGCACTACCGCCAGATCTTCGAACTGACACGGATCGACGAAGCGATCGAGATCTTCGGCTCAGAGGACGAAGCACTCCAAGCAGCATCGAAGTAGGTAAGGAGGCACCGATGACCACGCAAGAACCGACCAACGCCGAGAACTGGGCGAAGCCCGTCGACTCCCTCCACATCGCGCACGATCTGCCCGACCATGCCATCAACCTGAACGTCGAGGGCAAGCGCGTCGCCTCGATGACGAGCGGCTTCGGGAAGATGTGGCAGAAGACATACCGCGTCCGCCTCGACGGCGCGCGCGTCGCGCCCCAGCAGGTCGTGAAGGTGTGGAAAGAGCACTTCCCCGAGTTCTGGCAGAAGGGACAGCACTTCTTCGGCCCGATGGCTTCGATCTCGCCGGGGGACGTCGCACTCATCAATGTGAAGACGGGCGGCGTCAAGCTCTCGACCGGGATCCTCGTGCTGTACGCCGACGACGTGTCGTTCAGCTTCATGACGCCGGAAGGGCACATGTTCACCGGCATGATCACGTTCAGCGCGCGCGAGCTCGAAGACGGGGTCACGCAAGCCGAGATCGTTGCGCTCGTTCGCGCGCAAGACCCGATCTACGAGCTCGGCATGATGACGATGGGCAGCGGCGCGGAAGACCGTCAGTGGCTGCACGTGCTCCGTTCACTCGCCGCACACTTCGGAGTCGAAGGAAAACCGACACTCGAGAAGATCTGCGTCGACCGCAAACGTCAGTGGAAGCGTTTCGGCAACGTCCGTCGCTCGGCAGCGATCCGGACGGTCTTCTATTCGGTGACACGACCGCTGCGGCGCAAAGAGAAAACGCGCGCGAGTGCCTGACGCGGTAGTCGTTGGCGCGGGCCCGAACGGGCTCGCCGCGGCGATCGAGATCGCGCGTGCCGGGCGGTCCGTCCTCGTTATCGAGGGGGCCGACATGGTCGGCGGCGGTTCGCGCACGGCGGAGCTGACCCTGCCGGGGTTCCGTCACGACGTCTGCTCGGCGATCCATCCGATGGGACTCGCGTCGCCGTTCTTCCGCACGTTGCCTCTCGAGGCGCACGGCCTGCAGTGGATCCAGCCGGACATCCAGCTCGCGCACCCGCTCGACGACGGTGACGCCGTCGTCGTCCTGCGCTCGGTCGAGGCGACGGCCGACAACCTCGGCGTCGATTCGAAGCGCTACCGGGCGTTCATGGGCTACCTGAACGACAACGCGGAAGCGTTGATCGAGGGGTTCCTCGCACCGCTGCTCCGCGTGCCGCGTCACCCCTTCGTGATGGGACGATTCGGACTGTCCGGCCTGCGTTCGGCCGACAAGCTCCTGCACGCGCGCTTCGAGGGACAACGAGCGCGCGCGCTGCTCGCCGGCAACGCCGCACACGCGATGCTGCCGCTCGATGCGCCGCTGACCGGTGCGTTCGCCCTCGTCTACAACGTGTTCGCCCACCACGTCGGATGGCCGATCGCCGCCGGTGGATCGCAATCGATCGCCGATGCGCTCGCGTCGTATCTGCGCAGCCTGGGTGGCGAGATCGAGACGGGACGGAAGATCGAGCGCCTCGAGGAGCTTCCCGAGTCGCGAGTCGTCCTGCTCGACGTTGCGCCGGACGCGCTCGTCCGGATCGCCGGTTCGCATCTGCCGGAGGGATACGTCCGCAAACTGCGGCGGTTCCGGTACGGGCCCGGAGTCTTCAAGATCGACTGGGCGCTCGACGGTCCCGTCCCGTGGAAAGCTTCGCAGTGCTCGCTCGCCGGTTGCCTCCACCTGGCGGGAAGCTACGACGAGATCGCTGCCTCAGAACGAGCGGTCGCCGACGGCAAGCACCCGGACAAGCCGTGGGTGATCTTCGCGCAGCAGTCGCAGTTCGATCCCGCGAGGGCTCCGTCCGGCAAGCAAACGGCATGGGCGTACGCGCACGTGCCGAATGGCTCGACGGTCGACATCACCGAGGCCGTCGAGCGACAGGTCGAACGATTCGCGCCCGGCTTCCGCGACCTCGTGCTCGCGCGCTCCGTCCGGACGGCGGCCGACATGGGCGCGCACAACCCGAATTACGTGGGCGGCGACATCTCGTCGGGGGCCGCGACGCTGCGCCAGATGATCGGACGCCCCGTCACGAGCTTTCACCCCTACGCGACGCCGAACGAACGGCTCTTCCTCTGCTCGGCGTCGACGCCGCCCGGCCCGGGCGTGCACGGCATGTGCGGGTACTTCGCCGCTCGGACCGCGCTGAAGAAGCTTTAGACCGTCAGGTTCGGCGAAGCGACGAGTCCGACGCCGAGGTCCGAGTTCCCGTTCCCGCGGGAGTCGCCCGATCCCGCGTCGGAGTTCGACGAGGTGTTGGCGAGCACGACGTCCGCGCTGCCGCCGGCGGACGTAACCGCACCGACGACCTGACCGCCGACCGTGTCACCGGAGGCAACGTCCTGGTTCTGGTTCGACGTCGCCTTGTTGTCGCCTTCCTGGAGGTTCGACGCCGTCGCTGTGTTCAGGATGTCCGCGGCGCCGATGTTGGTGTTGCTGGCGTTGAGGAGTCCGACGAAAGCGTTGACGTCGTTCGAGCCGCGAGCGTCGCCCGAGCTCAGGTCCTCGTTGGTGGACGAGTTCGTCGCGTCGATCGAGAGGTTGCCGGCCGAAACCGCACCGATGACCTGACCGCCGACGACGTCGCCGGACTTCACGGTGACGTTCTGCGTCGAGTCGAACTTGTTGTCACCCTCCTGGACGTTGCCCGCCGAGCCGTTGTTGACGACATCGCTCGAGCTCACGTTGGTGTCGCCGCCGGAGTTGTGTCCGACTTCGGCCGAGCCGCTGTTCGTGGCGCGCGCGTCACCGGACGAACCATCGATGTTCCCGGACGAGTTCGCAGCCGTGACGCTCGAGTCGGCGCGCGCGAGGACGGCCGGGCCGAAGGCGATCAGGGCTGCGGTGGCGGCTGCGGCGACGAGCTTCAGACGGTCTCTCATCGGGTCCCTCTGTCCTGTCCGTTGAAATATGTCAAAAGGATGACGGAAGCAATATATCCGTCAACTGGACCCGATGGGTGTGAACTAACGCGCGGCTTGGAGGGCGTCGAGAAGTGGGTCGTGACCTGCGACTCTTCCTTCCGGGATCGCCCAGGATGTCGGGCACGAGTCGTTCGCGCAAGCGCCGACCGGGGATGGACGACGCGGTCGCGACAGCGCTGACGAGCAGCCCCCAGCTGTCAGATCATTCGACGGGAACGCTACTTCAGTGACGACGTTCCGGTATCGGAGTCAGATCCACCGTCACGTCGATGGCAACCTCATACGAGAGGGTCTCGTACTCGGGTGGTCCGTCCGTCACTCGGCAGTGAAGGGCCGCGCGCTCACCCCACGTGTCGGTTATCTCCGCGTCGAAACCGCTCGACGCGCACCAGTCGAGCAGCGTGTCCGCGGTGGGGACGAACCAGTTCGACGAGTCGTCGCCGTACTCGCGACGCCGGAAGAACTTCGCCGTGCCGGGTGGTCCGTCCGCCACGGCTGTTTCGATGAAGACTTCGCCGGACGAAACCCTACGTACCGCATCGAGTCCGAGGAGCGGATGGCGCAGGTGATACAGGACGCCGAAGAACGCGACGACGTCGAAGGGCTCTTCGAAGATCGTCGGTAGTTCGTACGCCGAAGCGCGGACGAACTGCGCGTTCGATCCGAAGTGTTCCGCCAAACGATCGAAGCCGAAGTGATCCGTCGGGTAGATGTCGACGGCGACGACGCGTGCCGCCCCGCGACGTTCGGCCTCGAAGGCGAGACCGCCGTTGCACGTGCCGATATCGAGGACCGACTTGCCGGTGAGGTCCGTCGGGAAGCGCGCCCGGCGCATGAGATCGAGCGTGTCCGCGACGCCGGGCGAAACGACTCCCGGCGCAAGCTCCAGCCTCTGATACCAGATGAACGGTGCGTCGTCCGCGAGCTGCTGCGCGGTCAGTGCCAGAAGTGGCGGACCCCCGTGAAGACCATCGCGAGACCGGCTTGGTCGGCGGCGGCGATCACTTCGTCGTCTCGGACCGAACCGCCCGGTTGGATGATCGCCGTGCATCCGGCCGCCGCGCCGACCTCGATGTTGTCCGGGAACGGGAAGAGGGCTTCGGACGCGGCGACGGAACCCTTCGCGCGGTCGCCCGCGCGCTTCACCGCGATCTCGAATGCTTCGACGCGCGACATCTGGCCGGCGCCGATCCCGATCGCTTGCTTACCGTTCGCGAGCACGACGGAGTTCGACTTCACGCGCGCGCAGACCGTCCACGCGAACATGAGGTCGACCCATTCCTCGGCGGACGGTTCACGCTTCGTGACGACCTTCATCTGATAGCGGTCGTCGCCGAGCATGTCCGTCGTCTGCACGAGCAGGCCCCCGGAGATCGACTTCACGTCGACGGCGTCGAGCGCCCACCGCTCGGCGGGCAGCCGCATGAGCCTGAGGTTCTTCCGCTTGCGCAGCAGTTCGAGGGCGTCGGGTTCGAACTCGGGAGCGACGATGCACTCGACGAACAGGTCGGCCTCGCGGATCTGCTCGACGACGCCCATCGTCACGGGACGGTTCAGACCGATGATCCCGCCGAACGCCGAGCGCGTGTCGCACTCGAACGCCAGCCGGTACGCCTCGTCGATGTCACTCCCGATCGCGACGCCGCACGGAGAGGTGTGCTTCACGATGCACGCCGCCGGTTCGGTGAACGCCGTCGACAGCCGGAAGGCCGCGTCGAGGTCGAGGTAGTTGATGTACGAGAGCTCTTTGCCTTGGAGCTGCTCGGCGAACGCTATCCCGCCGGACGCGCCGACGAGTTTGTACGCGGCGGCTCGCTGGTGCGGGTTCTCGCCGTAGCGGAGGATCTCGATGATCTCGGCGGAAACGTTGATCCGTTCGAGGAATTCCTCCCCGCCGAACCAACGTGCGATCGCGCCGTCGTAGGCCGACAGGTGCGCAAACGTCTTCGCCGCGAGACGCCGGCGGAACTCGAGCGTGAGTCCGCCTTCTTTCAGCTGCTCGATGATCGACTCGTAGTCCTCGACGTCGACGACCGGCGCGACCGAGGCGAAGTTCTTCGCCGCGGCCCGGAGCATCGACGGACCCCCGACGTCGATCAACGCGATGGCGTCCTTCTCGGACGTTTCCGCCGAAACGTTCTTGTCGAAGGGATAGAGGTTGCACACAACGAGATCGATCGGTGCGATCTCGTGCGACGCGATGGTTTCCATGTGTTCGGGCTTCGTCCGGTCGGCGAGGATGCCGCCGTGGAGGCGCGGGTGGAGCGTCTTGACGCGCCCGTCGAGCATCTCTGGGAAGCCGGTGACGTCGGAGACTTCGGTGACGGGAAGACCGGCTTCAGCGATCGCCGAAGCCGTTCCGCCGGACGAGACGATGTCGGCGCCGGCGTCGACGAGCGCCCGCGCCAGGTCGATGAGGCCCGACTTGTCGTGTACCGAGATCAACGCGCGGCGAACGGGAACGCGGTCAGTCATCACGAAGTCCCGGCGGCAGCGAGCCGGCCCACACCGGGTCGGCAACGTCGCGTTCGATCAACACTTTCCTTCCCTCCGTTCGAAGCGCTCCTTCGGCGAAGAGTTTCAACGCCTTCGGGTAGATCGCGTACTCGGCCAGATGGATCTTCCGTTCGAACGATTCGAATGTATCGTCCGGCGTGATATCGACGGCCCGCTGCAGCACGATCGGTCCGGCGTCGAGCTCTTCGGTCACGAAGTGGATCGAAACGCCCGACGTCTTCACGCCCCATTCCCATGCGTCCTCGATGGGATGCGCGCCGGCGAAGGCTGGGAGCAGTGATGGGTGCACATTGAACGCGCGCCCGTCCATGGCCTTGCAGTACGGGCGTCCAAGGATGCGCATGTAACCGGCATGGCACGCGAACTCGATCGCGCGCTGTTCGTAGTGCTCGAGAAAGATCTCATCGCGCTGCTCTCGCGTGAGTCCTTTGTGGTCGACGAAGACCCCTTCGACTCCGGCCTTCGCCGCACGCTCGAGGACCCCCGAGTCCTGCTTGTTCGTGATCACGCAGACGATCTCGGCGTCGACGTAGCCCGAGGCGCAGGCATCCTGGAGAGCCTGGAAGTTCGTTCCGTTGCCCGATGCGAGGACGGCGACCCGGAGCATCGCGCCGAACCTAGCACCTCCCACAGACTCGGGCTGGCCAGGGCTTGGATAGCGGGGTATCCTGGACACCTATGACGGTCTCGAGCATCGAGGCCCGCGAGGTCTCGGTCGCCGGTCACCAGCTGCGGTGCCAAGTCTGCGATTTCACGCGGTTCTTCCGCCGTGAAGCCAGGCTCTCGACCGGCGCCTCCGCGTTCGGCCAGGATTGGACGAACTCGAAGGCCGAGTGCTTCGTCTGCGAGCAATGCGGATACGTCCACTGGTTCGTCCGGACACCGCACGTAGCGTCCTCGCCGGAGGACACCTCACTCGCCGTCGAGATCGAGACCCTGCGCCGCCGCCTCGAAGCGGAGTACGACTCGGAGCTCGAGCACACCCACTAGGTCCGCTCGCGGCGCCGGAAGAAACCGAACCACAGGGCCGCGCCCGCGCACACCGCGATCACCAGAGCCGCGATCGTCGCCGCCACCTTCCTGCTCGTTGACAGCGGCCGCGCCCGGACGGGGCGCGCAACGGCGCTCGGATGCGACCGAAGCTCGATCGTCGCTTCGGCGGACCGGACAATCGTCCCGGACCGAAGCGTGATCACGGCCTTCCACGGCCCATCCGGAAGGTCCTTTCGGAGCGGGACGGTCACCGGCTCCGACTGGCGGATACCGAGGGTCGTCCCGAGACGGGCGTCGAAGGGCCCGGCGGACGCACCACCGGGTCCGTCCGAAAGCTGGAGCGTTCCGCTCATATCGATCGCCCGGCCCCCGGTGTTGCGGACGCGCGCGTAGACGATGGGGGTTCCGTCCTCGATCCGTCCGGCTTGGAGCGAGTCGATCACGAAATCCGAACGCGGCTCCGCACCGCCGCTGACCGAGAGGTACATCCGGATGCCCACGCGGTTCACGGAGCCCGGGCCCGCAAGCTCGGCCCACACGACCCCGTAACGTTCGCCACCGGACGCCGTCTTCGGTACGGCGATCGTGACCTCGGCCGCGCCTTCCTTCCCGTTCGGGACGACGAGCGACGAAGGCGAGACGGTGGTCCAGGTCGCGACGTCGTTGCCGCCTCGCCCCTCGGACGGTATGAAGGCACCCCCCGCGATCGTGGCCGCACCGGCGTAGAGCGTGATCGTCCGCGCCGCGCCCGTGTTGTTCTGCACGCCGATCTTCCGGTGGATCGTGTCGCCCGGATGGAGGTCGTCGACGATGTAGATCCGGGCCCGCGGGTCGCTGCGGCGGTTCGACGGCGCTTCGAGAAGCTGGATCCCGATGCTGCCTTTCGGAGTCGTGGCCGCGAACGCGAGCAGCGGAACGGAGACGACCCCGGCGATCAAGAAGACCGCGACCGCTCGTCGCATCCTTAGGTTCTACGCGACGGAGTGCGTGACCGTACCGGTATAGGTGCCGGCGACCTGCGACGCCTGGAGCGTGAAGGTCAGGGTGGGATTCCAGCTCGCACTGTTGTTGCCGATGCCGGCCGTCAGCGTTGCCGCCGCTCGGCTCGTCGAGAGTGTCGCTCCGAGCTGCGGCGTGAAGACGCCGGCGCCGCTCGTACTGAGGAGGCCGGAGGCGTACGAAACGCTCGCGTTCGTCACCTTCTCGTTCGACGTGCCGCCGCCGGTCGTGAAGTCCGTGGACGAAACGGTCGCCGTCCACGACGCGACGAGCGCGCCGCGCGTATCCGTCACCGTGACCGTCCCGAGCTGTGCCGAGAAGGACGGATCACCGGCGTTCACCGTCGGATTCCCGAGATTGGACGACGCGGGGGCCGAGATCGAGAGCGTCCCGGCGGCGAGCAGGAACGTCGTCGGCGTTGTCGCGGCGTTCGCGAACGGTCCGAACATGGCGATCGCCGCAAGCGCAACACCGCACGCGAGAACTCTGCGAATCGTTCCCATCGGAGCCTTCTCCTCTTCGTAGGAGAGTCGGCCCCCGGGCCCGGCGGTTTAGAGCTTCGCGATGGCGTCCTGCATCAGGTCGCCGACCTCCGAAGGGGTGCGTCCGACTCGGACGCCTTTGGCTTCGAGCGCGTTCGCCTTGCCTTCGGCGGTGCCGGACGAACCCGTGACGATCGCACCCGCGTGTCCCATGCGCTTGCCGGGCGGCGCGGAGAATCCGGCGATGTACGCGACGACCGGCTTCGACATCTTGTCCGCGATGAAATCCGCGGCACGTTCCTCGGCGTCGCCGCCGATCTCGCCGATCATGACAACGGCTTTCGTGTCGGGGTCGGCTTCGAACCGCGACAGCATGTCGATGAAGTTGGATCCCACGATGGGATCCCCGCCGATGCCGACGCAGGTCGTCTGACCGATGCCGCGTGTCGTGAGCTCGTTGATGATCTGGTAGGTCAGTGTGCCGGAGCGCGAAACGAGGCCTACGGGACCGGGCGTCGTGATGTCCGGGGCGATGATCCCCATGTTGCCTTTCCCGGGCGAGATCAATCCCGGGCAATTCGGTCCGATGAGCACGGCGTCGCGTCCCTTGAGGTAGTCGACGGCGAGCATCATCTCCCGGACCGGGACAGGGTCCGTGATGCACACGATCAGCTCGCAGCCCGCGGCTTCGGCTTCGAGGACCGCGTCGGCCGCGGCGACTCCCGGGACGAAGACGAGGCTCGCGTTGCAGCCCGTCGCGTCGGCGGCCTCGCTCACCGTGTTGAACACGGGGACGCGGCCGTCGAGAGCGGTTTGTCCGCCCTTACCTGGGGTAACGCCGGCGACGATCTTCGTCCCGTAGTCGAGGTTGCGGGTGCCGTGGAAGGTGCCTTCGCGCCCCGTCAGGCCCTGGACGCAGACGCGGGTGTTCTCATTCAGGAGGATCGCCATATCGCGGCGTAGGTTACCTGTTCAGGACTCTTGCCTTGTAGTTCGCCCGCTTTTCCGCAAACCGCCCGTACGCTGAACGCATGCGGAAAGTACTCGTGGTGTTCACGGTGGTGGCAGCGTCCATGATCGGATTCGGCGGACGGAGCGCTTCGGCGGCGAGCATCTTCGGCGGGACGAACCTCGGCGAGCACATGCTCGGGACGGCCACCCGCGACATCATGTTCGGCAAAGGCGGCGACGACCGCATCATTGGCGCCGGCGGCAACGACCTCATCTTCGGCGGCGGCGGCGCGGACAAGCTCATCGGCGCTGCCGGCAACGACACCCTCGTGGACGACGACGGCACCGGCGGTGACGTCCTCCTCGGTGGCTCCGGATTCGACACTCTGTACTCACTCGACGGCGGCCGCGACAAGCTCGACTGCGGTCCGAACGGCGGCGTCGCGTTCGCCGACCCGCACGACATCGTTCACCGCTGCACGCACGTGATCCGCAGGACGCGGACCTTCCGAGGATTCAACGTGCGCGTCGCCGGCAACGGCAACAGCACGGTCCGCGGCGGACGCGACCCTTCGATCATCTTCGGACGCAACGGCAACGACGTGCTTCGCGGAGGTCGCGACGACGACATGCTGTTCGGCGGCGGCGGGAACGACATCCTCCAAGGATTCCGCGGTGACGACACGTTCATCGACGACGACAGCACGCCGAACGAGACGATCGAGACCGGCGGCGACGATGGTGACATCGTCTATGCGGCCGACGGCGCCTCCGGGATCATCGACTGCGTGAACCGGCGCGGACGAAGCAGTGACGCGCTGGTCTTCGCGGATGGCAGCGACAGCACGCTCCACTGCAGCCACGTGATCCGCATCTAACGGTCAGTCGTCGTCGGGCCTGAGCGGCGTCCACTCGTCGAGGTCGCTCGCGGGCGCGTCGGTTCGCGGCGGTACCGACGGCAGGCGATCCTTGAAGCGGTCCCACGGGTTCTCGCGTTCGCGCCAGGGTTTCCCGATCCACCGGACGACCGACCGCTTGACGCGCGTTTGCATCGTCGGCTTCTGCTCGGCGCGCGCGAGGAGCTCGTCGATCACAGCGTCGTGCGTCCGATCCGATTTCACGGCGGCCGTCTCGATGATGACGACGACGTCGTCCCAGTCTTGATCGAACAGCGCTTCGAGCTTCGAGCGAACCGCCGGATCGTCGGCCCTAGCCACGAGCCTTTTCTACGGCCGTTTGGGCCGCCTCCCACATCGTCGGCACCGACGTGACGCCGTCGACGTTCGCCTCCTCGAGGATCTTGCGCCCGGCCTCGGCATTCGTCCCGTCGAGGCGCACGACCATCGGCACCTTCAGCTCGACGCGTGTGAGTGCGTCGAGGATCCCAGTCGCGACGAGGTCGCACCGGACGATGCCGCCGAAGATGTTCACGAGGACGGACCGCACCTTCGGATCGGAGAGCACGATCTCGAGTCCGGCGGCGATCTGCTCACCGGACGCACCACCGCCGACGTCGAGGAAGTTCGCCGCTTTCCCGCCGGCGAGCTGCACGAGATCGAGCGTCGACATGACGAGTCCGGCCCCGTTGCCCATCACACCGACCTCACCGTCGAGCTTCAGATACGCGATGGATTTCTCCTTCGCGATCTTCTCCTGCGGGTCGGTCGTGAGGATGTCGCGGTACTCCTTGTAGTCGTCGTGGCGGTAGATCGCGTTGTCGTCGACGGAGACCTTCGCGTCGAGCGCGTGGACACGTCCGTCGGTCGTCAAGACGAGCGGGTTGATCTCGACGAGGGACGCATCACCGTCGAGGAACGCTTCGAACAGTTGTTTGAAGACCGCTTGCGCGCCCTCCTTCGCTTCGTCGTCGAGGCCCGACGTGAGGTAACGTGCGTGGAACGGTTTGATACCGACGAGCGGGTCGATGTGGATGCGCTTGATCGCATCCGGGTCCTTGTCCGCGACCTCTTCGATGTCGACACCGCCTTGCGCGGAGCACATCGCCAGCGGACGACCCTCCCGGCGGTCGAGCAGGATCGACGCGTAGTACTCCTTCGCGATGTCGGTCGAGCGCTCCACCCACACGCGCTCGACGACGTGTCCTTTGATGTCCATGCCGAGGATCTTCTCGGCGTGCTGCCGGGCTTCGTCCGGTGAGTTCGCGAGCTGGATGCCGCCGGCCTTCCCGCGGCCCCCGACCTGCACCTGCGCTTTGACGACGACCTGACCACCTATCTCCTTGGCGGCTTGCTCCGCTTCGTCCGGAGTGGAACAGATGCGCCCGTCGGAAACGGGGATGCCGTACTTCGCGAACACCTGCTTGCCCATGTATTCGAGGAGGTCCATCTACGCCGCCACTCCGATCTTGGAACGAACCCAGTCGATGATCTCGGTCGTCGTCGCGCCCGGCGTGAAGATCTCGGCCATGCCGGCGGCCTTCAGCGCGTCGATGTCGTCGGAGGGGATGATCCCGCCGCCGAACACCACGACGTTGTCCGCCCCGCGCCTGCGTAGCCCCTCGATGATCTTCGGGAACAGCGCCATGTGCGCGCCGGAAAGCGAGGACAGGCCGACGGCGTCCACGTCCTCCTGGATCGCCGCTTCGACGATCTGCTCCGGCGTTTGATGGAGGCCGGAGTAGATGACTTCGAAACCGGCGTCACGAAGTGCGCGAGAGACGACCTTCACGCCACGGTCATGACCGTCGAGGCCGGCCTTGGCCATGAGGATGCGAACGCGTCCACCCGACATCAGGGGACCGATGTTACCGGCCCAGAGGCCCTACTCGCCGAAGATGTCGTTCGGACTTTCGGCGATGTTGCAAACGCCCACACCGTCGCGGATCTTCGCGTGCTGCGGATCGAACAGATGGACGAAGAACGTCTCGATCGTCTGGGGCGACTCGCTGGGGTCGAAGTCGTCTTCCGACGAGACCGTCCCTATCTGGATCACCGCGGTGCGGGCTCCGGCCGCGAAGTCCGCCGTGGGGCTCTCTTCGTCAGCCTGCGGCTTCTGGACCGGCACGTAGTCACCCAACTCGGCGCTCGCCGTCCCGTCCTCCGTGAAGTAGTGGACGGACGCGGCCTTCTTCGTGGAGCCGCTCCGGTGGACGATGAACGAGCAGATGTCGCCTTCGGTAACCGTCCTCGCTGCGAACGGTCCCCCGTCCGTCGCATCTCTGATCGACAGGAACGGGAACGTGTGCCGATGGTGGCGTGGCTGGGTCCCGCCCGGGCACCCGTTGCAGATGTCTGCCGATGCGGCGGGAACGAGCAGCGCGACGATGAACGCGGCGATGATGAGCGAGAACGCCTTCCTGCGCACGGCCTACCCCTTGTCTCTCGGAACTGTCCGGATAGCCTAACCCGCGGCTCCAGCCTGGGCGACGAGGTCCAGATTCGCCGGATCCGGCTGCGCGTCACCGCTCTCGATCCGCTTCAGCGTTGCGTACACCGCCGCGCTGAGCGGCGTCGGCACACCGAGTGCGGCGCCGCGTCGCACGATCTCACCGGTCACGGCGTCGATCTCCGTCGGCCGGCCGAGCTCGAAGTCGCGCCACGTTACCGACTTGATCGCGCCGAAGGTCTTCGCGAAGTGCTTGAGGGCTTCGTCCGACCCGGTATCCCACGAGTGCGCCGGCGCGCCGAACACCCAACCGAGACGGACACCTTCAGCGCGCGCAACTGCGATCCCTTCGGCCACGATCCGCGCGATGATCGCGCGCCGCTCCGGGGATTCCAGAAGCTCGCCGGTCCGCATGCCGACGAGCGCGCCGAGAACCGT
Organism: Actinomycetes bacterium; assembly: GCA_025934435.1. Lineage (GTDB taxonomy): Bacteria > Actinomycetota > JAICYB01 > JAICYB01 > JAICYB01 > JAICYB01. The sequence goes on from JAICYB010000002.1 coordinate 42,791, forward strand.
CACCGAATTGATGAGGATCTTCGCCCAGAGCGATCCCCGGATGTTCTGCGCGATACGCGTCGGGAACGCGCGGCTCAAGATCTGGTACGCCTCCTCGAGCGTTTCGTCCGAACTTCCATCGAGGCGCCCGATCGTGAGCGGACCTTCCGCGTCGAGCGTGATGCGTCCGGGCTCGATCCACGTCGCGCCGATACCGACGACGCAACCGATGGTGCGTTCGCTGCCGATCACTTCGGCGATCGTGTCTTCGTTCAATCCGTTCTGGAGCGACACGACGTGCGCGGCGCTGTCGACGACGGGCGCGAGCGCGTCGCGCGTCGCTTGCGAACGAACCGAGAGCAGGACGAGACCGACGTCGCGCATCTCGATCTCGGCCGGGGAGATCGCGTGCAACTTCGTACGGAACCCGTTCACCTCGAGACCGATGTCGTTCAGGATCGCGACGTGCGCGGCGTTCGTATCCGCGACGACGACGTCGAGTCCCGCGACCGCGAGGCGCGACGCAACGGTGCCCCCCACGGCCCCCGCACCGATACACAGGACGTTCTTCAGAGGCCGCGCGCTTTCGCTTCGTCCGGCGTGAGGTAGAACGTGCCTTCGCCCCAGTCGTAGGTCGCGGTGCCGTCGGGCGCGTCGCCTTCGCACAAGACGTCGAGCTCCTTCTGCGTAGCCGTCGGCCAGCGCGAGAAGTACTCGTCCGGACTCGGATCGTTGCGGGGGTTCGCCGTCGAACCGCGCTCGGCGGTTTCCATCGCCGCTTCGTACTCCGCGAGCTCGCACCAGCCGGGGACGGTCGCTTCACCGTCCGGCCCCCGGAAGATGAGCGTGGGGAATGCGAACCGCCGGTGCCCTTCCGATTCCTTCACGTTCCCGATCCCGGGACGGTCCCCTTGCAGGTTGATCACGTAGTCGTTCGGACGTCGCGTCTCTTCCCAATCTTCGCGGAACGCTTTCACGGCGACATCACTTTCGAGGTCGCGCGCGAAGCGGTCCTCGTCGAGGACGCCGATGCCACGCGCGTTCTCGAGGATGCGTTCGGACGTATCAGCGGGACGTCCGTAGATGAAGATCGATTCACGCATCCGGCGGAGCACGCGCCGGGCCGCTTCGTCCGACTGGAGCTCGGCGGCTTTGACCGCACGTCCGGCTGGTTCGGTCGACCAGAGCATCCACTCGAGATGGACCGGATACGACATGCCGGTGAGCTTGTAGACCTCGCGCCAGTACTTCGATTGGTGCGGGCCCATCCGGACAGGGTCGAAGTTCTCGACGCGCTTGTTCATGTCGCCGATCAGCCCGCCGAGGACGGTTCGCCACGCGAAGCGATCGTCGAAGCGCCAGCGCAAGAGCCGCAGCTTCGGCTCCGTCCCCCAAGCCCAGGAGCACGCCGGATCGGTGAACTCGGTTACCTCGATCACGGATAGCCATGCTACGCCGGGTTCGTGCCTCGCTGAACCGGATCGGGGCCGATCGGCCCGAACCGGGCCACCTCACCCAGCTATATCGATGATCCGATGCCAAGGTCGGCCGAAAAGGTGCGATGTCGGCACTGCATGTCATATTCCCGTTGCTTCCCCTCGAGCAGAAGGGAAGCCATGTCGGCCGACGAATCGATCCAGCCCATCCTCGACGCACAATTCGGGCTGATCACTCAGAAACAAGCCCAAGCCCGAGGGATGACGCGTGGAACGTTCGAACATCGCGTTCGCACGAAGCGGTTGCTACGGGTACATGCTCGTGTCTATCGATCGCCGTCAGCGCCGGAGACGTTCGAACAGAAAGTTCTCGCCGCCTGCCTCGCGACGGGCGGCATCGCATCAGATCTGACGGCCGCGATGGTATTCGGTGCGATCGACCGTACCGATGGGCGACCGCACGTCAACGTCGACCAGAATCGGCGCGTCCCAAACATCGTTGTGCATCGCGCGAAGCTCGATCGACAAGACCGTACGCACTACGGATCCATCCCCGTGACGTCCATCCCGAGAACCCTCGTCGATCTCGCTGCGTCGCTCGAACGCCGGGCGCTTGCCGAAGCGGTCGACCGGATGCTCCGTCGGAAACTCGTCTCGGCCGAACGCCTCGACCGCATCGTGATCGACGATCGATTCGACCGAGCCAAAGGGATCAGGATGCTGCGAGAGATCATCCGTGACCGGCTTCGCTCCGGCTATTCGGACAGCGTCCTCGAAGCCGATGCGTTCGAGGTGCTCCGGGAGTTCAATCTGCCGCTGCCGGAGCGCGGCTTCGGAGTCCGCGTGAAGGGCCGGCCCGTCGTGTTCGATCTCGCGTATCCGGACGCCAGATTAGCCATCGAACTCGACGGTAAGGCACCGCACACAGAGCTTCCGACGTGGCAACGCGACCACAACAGACACAACGCAGTCGAACTCGATGACGAGTGGCGGGCGCTCCATTTCACGTGGTGGGACGTACACGACACGCCGGTGTACTTCGTCGCGACGGTCGCGGACGGGCTCGGCCTCCGTCCTCGCAAGTGGGGATACTGAAACGCGTGTATGGGAAGAACTTCTATGACGACGTCTTCGACGTCCTGCGCACGTTCTTGCCGCCGGCGATGCGCGACTTCGAGTGGTACCGGACGTCGCACAACCTGAAGCTCTGGTTCGGCCCCGAGCAGAAGGAGCACTACGAGGTACAGATCTTCAAGAAGGGGAAGGACATCGTGCTCGAGATCGGTTTTCACGCCGAGCACAAGGAGGCCGGACGCAACGACGAGGTCATCGCCTCGCTCGACGAGAAACACTGGCGCAAAGCACTCGGTCCGGAAGCCGAGACGGGCAAGTTCATCGGACGGCAGACCACGTGGCGCCGGCTGTCCGAAGTTTGGAACCAGACGGACGATCCCGAGCTCGCCGTGGACGCAGCCGAACGACTCGCTGCGTATATCCGCACGCTCGAGCCGCTGCGACGATGAAACCCGCACGCGAAGTGATCGCGCTCTTGTCGCGATCGTTCGACGAGCAGGACGAAACACTCACCGGCGGTGATCCGCTCCACTTCGAGGGTTACGCCGAGCAGCTCGAACACGCGCGACGCGAAACGGGGCTCACTGAAGCGTGTGTGTGGGGATGGGCCGAGATCGAGGGACAACGTTGCGCGCTCGTGGTCATGGATTTCTCGTTCCTCGGCGGATCGATGGGACTCGCGGTCGGTGAGAAGGTCGCGCGCGCGTTCGACTCGGCGCGCGATGCGCGGCTACCCGTCGTGACGGTGTGCGCGAGCGGCGGCGCTCGTATGCAGGAAGGGATGATCGCGCTCGCGCAGATGGCGAAGACCGTCGAAGCGCACCGGCGGCACGCCGCTGAAGGACTCGCACACGTGAGCGTCCTCACGTCGCCGACGACGGGCGGCGTGTACGCATCCTTCGCGACGCTCGCCGACGTCATCGTCGCCGAGCCGCACGCGACGGTCGGCTTCGCCGGCCCGCGCGTGGTCACCGAACTCACCGGCGAAGCGCCGCCGCCGGACGTCCACACCGCCGAGTTCGCATCGGCCCACGGCCTCATCGACGGCATCGTTCCGGCCGATTCGTGGGCGGAAGTGATCGCACGCGCGCTCCGAGGACTGCAACCGTGACGACGCCGTGGGAACGGCTCGAGCTCGTCCGAGATCCGTCGCGTCCGCGCGCGACCGAGATCCTCGCTGCCCTCCTCGACGACACCTTCGAGCTCCACGGGGACCGGATGGCCGGCGACGACGAGGCGGTGGTCGCCCGGCTCGGCTCCCTCGATGGCCGGCGCATCGTCGCGATCGGACAGAACCACACGCGGATCGCCCCGTCCGGCTTCCGCAAGGCGATCAGGGCGATCTCGCTCGCCGGAGAAAAAGGCCTCCCCGTCCTCACGTTGATCGACACCCGCGGCGCCGATCCGCTGCCGGCTTCGGAAGGAGCCGGCATCGCCGCAGCCATCGGCGCGACCTTCGAGGCGATGCTCGCCTGTCCCTCGCCGACCCTCGCCCTGCTCACGGGCGAAGGCGGAAGCGGCGGGGCTCTCGCGATGGCGGCCGCCGACCGTGTACTGGCCCTGTCCAACGCGGTGTTCTCGGTGATCGCCCCCGAAGGCGCCGCGGCGATCCTTTACCGGGACGCGGCGAGGGCTCCCGAGCTCGCACAGCGCCTCCGGATCACGGCGGCCGACCTCGAAGCGTTCGGCCTGGTCGACAGGTTGATTGGGGAAGCCGGCGGGGTATGGGAAGGCCCGATGCGAGAGACGGTGGCAGGCGAGCTGGAGGCGCTCGCCCTGATGGCCCCGCGGTCGCGTCTCGAGCAGCGAGCCCGGCGCTGGCGTGGCGCCGGAAACGAACATCTTGGCGAAGGGCGCCGTTGACCTGGAAGGATGTCTGAGTTGCAGGAACGCGTGATGGGGGATGATCCGACGAACGGCCAAGGCCGTGTGCCGGTCGTTGCGAACCGGACCGGCGTGCTACCGCACCTCGCCCGGCTCGGGCGTGAGATCGCGTCGCCGCGCGGCATCCGGGGGCTCGTCACCGAGGGCCGCGGGATCGCGACGCACATCCTTCGCTACCCCCTCGGCCTGACGTCGGCCCGGATCCGTCCGACGAACTACGGCGGCGACGACGGGCCCGTCGACCGCATCCATGCGACGCCCGTCGTCTTGGTCCACGGCTACTTCCACAACCGCTCCGGCTTCGTCGTCTTGTCGCGTGAGCTCCGGCGCCGCGGGTTCCGCTGGATCCACGGGATGAACTACAACCCGATCGGGAACTCGGTCCCCGAGCTCGCGGAGCGCTTCGGACGCTACGTCGAGGACATCCAGCGTGTATCCGGTTCGCAGCGCGTCCACCTCGTCGGGCATTCGCTCGGGGGCGTGATCGCGCGCTATTACACGGAAGCGCTCGGAGGCCACAAGATCGTCGACACGATCGTCACGATCGGGACGCCGCACCACGGCACGTACGCCGCATACCTCGGCGTCGGCCAGGCCGCGAAGGACATGCGCCCCGGATCGGACGTCATCAACACGCTCGAGAACGGGATGCGTAAGAAGCGCACGACGTACGTGAACCTGTACAGCGATCTCGACTTCTTGATCGTTCCGCCGTCGTCCGCCGTGCTGCCGGACCGGCAGAACGTGCACAACCATCTGATCGAGGACATCGGCCACACCTCGCTCCTCCTGTCCGACGAACTCGTCGATCAGGTATGCGGCCACCTCGAAAAGGTGGAACGCAAAGCGCGCATGAATCGCCTCAGCGCTTCTGCTTGATCCGCGTTGATACACCGCACTCTGGAGGCGATGGCGGACGTCTACCGCCAACCGACGACCGGTGGCGCCGGATCTCCGCGTTTCAAGGCCTACGTCGCCCTCGCCGGTCACGCGCCGGTCACGAACTTCAATCCGATGACGAGCAAACCCGTGCTCGAAACCATCGAGGCGCTTCTCGCCATCGACGCGGAACAAGTCGCGGATGAGATCGCCGGCGATCACGACATGTTCATCACGGTCGCGGCCCCCGGGATGTGGACGGACCGCATCGCGACGGAGATCGAGCACCGCCTTGGTGAACCGTCCGGTCAGATACTTCTCTGGACGGGCGAGGATATGACGGCAGACGCCGTTCGCCGAGAAACGATCGCGCAGGTCGTCCGCATCGAACGACACGCGCGCACGACGTTCGAGGTCGCGATGCGTGAGGGCTACGCGTACGCGCTCGCCGGCGAGACCGGCACGCGCGACCCCGCCGTCGACGACGCATTGAAGATCGTCGGGAAGGACGAATCACTGCCGACCAAGGCGGCGCTGCTCTACGGCGATGACGCGGCGCGCGCCATGGGGTTCGTCCCGCTTGGTCTTTCGGACCACGCCGGCTACCGGCACTGCATCGCCCTCGCGCGCGCGAGCGGCGTTCGAAGCCGGAGCTAATCGTCCGGAGGTTCGTGCTCGCCGACCCGACGGAGCCGGCGCCGGAGCGGACGCAGCACCCACAAGCTGAGCAGCGCGACGACCACCGCAAAGCCGCCGATCCAGTACAACCCCGCCCCCACAGCCATCCCGACCGCGGCCGTGACCCAGATGCTCGCCGCCGTGGTGAGCCCGTGGATCGATCCGCCGTCGCGAAGGATCGCCCCCGCGCCCAGGAAGCCGATGCCCGTCACGATCTGCGCCGCCACCCGTGACGGATCGACGCTGTGTCCGGCGAAGCCGAAGACTCCGACGATGGTGAAGATCGCCGAGCCCATGCAGACGAGGATGTGCGTCCGGAGTCCCGCGGTCTGGTCGGTGATCTCGCGTTCGGCGCCGATCGCCGCGCCGCACACGGCGGCGATGGCCACCCGAGCGAACGAGTCCAGGTCGGTGTGCGTGACGCCGTGGAACACACCAGATTCTAGGCTGCGCGGATTTGCGACCTGGCATAAGGTGGACGTCGCGGATGGGTGAGATGCGCGAAGCACCTGAGGGGCCCGTGACGATCATGTTCACGGACATCGAGGGCTCGACGGCGTTACGTACGTCCCTCGGAGACGCGGACACCGACGCCCTCTTCCGTCAACACGACGAGCTCATCCGTGCCGAGATCGAAGCGAACAAAGGCAGCGATCAGAAAGCCGCGCTCGGCGACGGCTTCCTCGCCGTCTTCGTGTCGACGCGACGGGCCGTCGCCTGCGCGATCGGCATCCAGCGCGCGCTCGACTCGTTCAACCGGTCGCGGAGCGGTCCTCCGCTTCGCGTGCGCATCGGCCTGAACACCGGTGAAGTCGCGTTCGCCGACGGCCAGCTCTCCGGTGAGGCGGTACACGCGGCCGCGCGCGTCTGCGCCGAAGGTTCCGGCGGACAGATCCTCATCTCGGACGTGACACGGCAACTCGCCGGCACGATCCCCGACGTCACGTTCCACGACGCCGGCGAACACCAGCTCAAGGGCTTCCCGCAGCCGTGGCGTTTGTGGGAGGTGGTATGGGTTCGCGAGACGTCCGCCGTTCCGCAGCAGGTGTTCGTCGGACGCGAAGCCGAGCTCGCGCAGCTCCGCGCGAAGCTGACGAACGCGCTCGACGGGCACGGGGGTCTCGTCCTCGTCGGCGGTGAACCCGGTGTCGGCAAGACGACGCTCGTGAAACAACTGATCGCGGAGGCCGAGCAGCGGGGCGCGTTCACCGTCTTCGGACGGTGCTACGAGTCGGAGGGCACCGTCCCGTATTCGCCGTTCGTCGAGATGCTCGAACAAGCGCTCGCGCTGATCCCTCCCGACATCATCCGTGAGGACATGGCGGACGACGCGAGCGAGATGGCGCGCATGGTGCCCGAGCTCCGGCGCCGCTTCCCCGATATCCCGGAACCGCTCGACCTTCCACCCGAACAGCAACGCAGGTACTTCTTCAACGCCGTCGGCGCGTTCATGCAGCGCGCGGCGCAACGATTCCCGCTGATGATGGTGATGGACGACGTCCATTGGGCGGACGAGCCGACGCTGCTGCTCATCGAGCACATGGCGGCACTCATGCCCGACATGCGCTTGATCGGCGTCGGAACGTACCGCGACGTCGAGCTCGACGTCTCCCGTCCGCTGGCCGCGGCGCTCGAACGGTTGCTGCGCGCGCGGCTCGTCGAACGCGTTTCGGTGAAGCGCTTCGATCGCGCCGGCGTCGCGACGGTGCTCGCGGCGCTCGCCGGACGCGATGTGCCGCCGCAGGTCGTGCAAGCGGTGTTCGACGAGACCGAAGGCAATCCCTTCTTCGTCGAAGAGGTGTTCCGTCACCTCGTCGAGGAAGGCAAGATCTTCGACGAGTCCGGCCAGTTCCGCGAGGACATCACCGTCGACGAGCTCGATGTCCCGGAATCGGTCCGTCTCGTCGTCGGCCGCCGCCTGGAACGCCTCGGGGACGAAGCGCAGAAGGCGCTCGCCGCGGGGGCGGTCGTCGGGCGCGCGTTTCCGTTCATGCTCCTCGAAGAGATCTCCGATCTCGACGCCGGACGCTTGCTCGACATCGTCGAGGAAGCCGAGTCGGCGCGCGTGATCGTCCCGGAAGAGCGCGACGGTGAGATCCACTACTCGTTCGCGCACGAGCTGATCCGTCAGACGCTGCTGTCGGGCCTTTCGCTTCTGCGCCGTCAACGCCTGCACCTCACCGTCGCGAATGCGATCGAACGCACCGACAAGCGCGCGCGGACGGAGCGTCCTTCGGAGATCGCGCACCACCTGCTGCAAGCCGGAGCGGCGGCCGAGCCGGAACGAACGCTCGAATATCTCGAGCTCACGGCGGAGCGTGCGATGGAAGCGGCCGCGTACGAAGAAGCGCTCCGCGCGGTCGACGACGCTCTCTCCGTCGTCGACGAGGACGAGCTCCTCCACCACGCGAAGCTCCTCGAGCGCAAGGGGTGGGCGCTTCGAGCTCTCGGGCGCTTCGAGGAATGTCTCGCGATCTTCGACCGCGTCGTCGACGTCTACCGCGACACGGACGAGGTCGAGGCGGCCGCCGCCCTCCTGCGAGAGATGGCCTACCAGCTGCTGTGGCAAGGCCGGTTCGAGGAGGTACTCGCAGCGTGCCAACGCTCACTCACGATCATCGGTGAGCGCGATCTTGTCGACAGGGCGTACGCCATCGGCGGGATCGGCGGCTTGCTCGGCGTCGGAGGGCTGTACGAGCAGGCGAACGAACAACTTCAGCAAGCGGACGACATCGCTTCTCGGTTCGGGAACGAAGCCGTCGCCGGGTGGGTCGGTTGGATGCGGACGGTGAACTACTACTCGAACTCTCGTCTCGAGGAATCGATCGAGGTCGGCATGCGCGCGATATCGCAGCTGCGAGGCGCCGGTGACATGTGGACGCTCTGCGATGCGTACGGGTGGACATCGCTCTCGGTGCTCGGTGTCGGACGCTGCGCCGAATCGGTGGAGATGGCACACGAAGGGATCGCGCTGGCCGAGCGTCTCGGGCATCACGGCGCGAGGATCCTGCTCGGCCGCACGATCGGCCTTGGCAGCTTCGTCGACGATGGCGACATCGATGCCTGTATCACGAGGGTCGAGACGGACCTCGAGTTGTGCCGGCTGATCGACTCGCCGTGGATCAGCCAGAGCTACGTCTGGGCCGCGTGTCTTTCGCGACTGCGCGGACGCTTCGACGAGAGCACCGAGTATCTGGACCGGGGCTCCGAGACCGAGCCCGCCTCCGCGTTTGCAGGTATCGCACTCGGGTTCCGGTTGATCGATCGCGCGCTCGCCGGTGACGTCGCGGCCGTGCGGCGCCTCCTCGGCGATGCCATGCCCAGCTTGCCCCTGCACGCCCAGTCGGGGTGGGGTCCGATGTCGCTCCTCGTGGGTTCTGCCGTCGCAGCGGCCGTCATACGTGACAAAGCGACGGTCGCCGATCTCTACGACCGGCTCTGCGAGGCACCCGCGCTTCTTACGCATTCGTGGTTCGACGGGCTGATCATCGAGCGAAGCGTCGCGATGGCCGCCGCCGCGCTCGAACGCTGGGACGATGCGCAGCATCATTTCGATCTCGCGCGACGCGTCGCGGAGGTGACGGGCAACCATTTCGACGAACCGGGCATCGACCTCTGGGAGGGACGGATGCTGCTCGCCCGCGGAAACACGGGCGACGTCGAGCGAGCACGCACGCTGCTCATCCGCGCGCGCGAGCGGTTCATGTCGTTCGGCGCGACGCTCTACACGCAGCTGGCGGAAGAGTCGCTACGCGAGCACGCGCTCGCGACCTAGCGCGGCCTCGAACGCTTCGACCTCAGCCGCGGTGGTGGTTCGTCCGTAGCGAAGGTTCGTGAAGTCAGCGGCGAGCGCGCTCACATGCGCGTCGCCGACACGGCGCGCGAACTCGAGCACCGTCTCCGATGGCAAGCGGACGAAGCCCTTCCGCTTCAGATCCTTCTCGACTCGGAGCCACGCAAGCGTCAGGCGATCGGGCGGCGCGAGGTGTTTCCGCTTCCGGCGTGCGAGCGCAGCGGCCGCTCCGAGCAGCGCGACCCCGAGGAAAGCGATCGCCAGCAGCGGAGCAGCCCACGCCGGAACGTGCGCGAGACGCCCGAGTGCGGCGAACAACGCCTTGAACGCCGACGACGGCAAGAGCTTCGCAAGCGTTCCGAACATGAACGTCGTGTCCGCCACGGCGGTCTGCGGCACACCGAACGTCGGGTCGTACGGCACCCATCCGAAACCCCGGTAATAGACCTCGACCCACGCGTGTGCGTCCGAGTTGCGAACTTCCCAGTAGCCCGTGAAGACGTTGCGTTCGCCTTCGCCGAAACCCGTGACGAGTCGCGTCGGGACGCCGCTCGCTCGCAGCATCAGCGCCATCGTGGACGCGATCTGCTCGCAGAACCCGTCTCGACGATCGAACACGAACACGTTTACGGGGTCTTGTCCGGATGGATCGCGCGGGATGTCGAGCCGGTAGCGCTTGTTCTTCTTGATCCACGCTTGCACCGCGCGCGCCTTGTCCACCGGCGACGCGGCGCCGGAGGTGATCTGCCGGGCGAGCGTCGTGAACCGTCCGGCGAGCGCCGGCGGGACCTCGAGGTAACGGTCGAAGGACGGCCCGAGGTTGTCGTCCGTGCCCGGAGGAACCGAGGCCGGATCCGGTTCGCGTGGGATCTCGGAGATGACCGAGTAGATCGTGTCCTTCTCGAGCGTGTACGGAAGGCGAAGGGACGAGAATCCGTCGACACGGATCGACGTCGACGACGAATACACCTCACGCGGACGGAACGCGGCGAAGATCAGGTTCGGTAGCTCGCGTTCGACGTAGAACGTTTGCACCAGCTCGTCGCCACCACCGGCATCGTCGGGCGACGCCGGGAGAACGATGGACGGCAGACCGCCGCGACGGACGGTTTCGAGCACGCGCGAGCTCGACGTCCAGCGGCCGCCGCTGTAGACGTCGTACGCCTGCGCGCGGTACAGCGCGGGACGAGGCGACCGCACACGCATGACGAGCTCGTCGGAGAGGTGGCCGCGGACATGGAGATCGACGTCGGAGCCGTAGCCGAAGTACGCGTGTGGGTTGAAGCCGGCGGCGCGTCCGCTCGACGAGTTGCCGCGCCGTCCGGGATTGATGACGTTGCCGTTGAAACCCGGGATGGACGACCGATGCGCGATCGAGAACGGCAAGGCGCCCGCCGAGAGTCCCGGGAACCGCGGCAGCACGATGAAGACGACGGCGGTGGCCGCAACGAGCGTCGCCGTCAGGGCACTCGCGCCGCGAAGGATCGGCGCGCCACGACCCTTTCGATGTTGCGCGCGATCACCGTCCTCGAGTTCACGCGCCACGTCGCCCGCCGCCTCCGAGCGGAGCTCCGCTTCGTGGCCAAAGATGAGTGCGCCGACGAACAGGACGGTGTAGACGATCACGAGCACGATGAAGCCGGACGAGAACGAGAGAGATCCGGCGAGCGCGATCAGCGCGACGCTCGCGGCCACGGAGAACGTGAGGTCGCGGGCACGAGGCAGGTCGAAGCTGTGCAGGACCTGAACCCAGAGGAACAAGCCGACGAGCGGCGCCCGCGTTTCGTCCACCGTTTGCGCGTAGCGGATCGATCCGATGAACGAAGCGAACGCGAAGAGCAACGCACCGGCGAGCGCGAACTTCAGCAGGATGTTGCGCTTCTGCCGTCTGACGTACGAGAAGTAGTAGCCGATCGGAACGAGCGTCATCGCGGCGAAGGCGGCCGACGTCGACACGGCCTGTTGCAGCACGGCGGCCGTCACCGAGACGAACACGAGCCCGAGCGCCGTGAGCCGGTAGGCGACGGCCGCGTCGTCGATGCGCGGCGGATCTAGGAGACGGGACAGCCGGCGGCGAACCACGCCTCCACCTCCTTCGGTTTCACGCTCGCGACGGGAACGGCGGTTCGTCCGCCTTGGTTGCCGACCATCACAACGAACGCGATCCGTTCGAAGAAGCGCGATACGAACGCGTCGAGGCCTGGAGCATTCACCGGGCACACGCACACGATCGACGTCGCCGGAAGGTCGGTGATGTTCGCGAGCGTCGTCGTCGTCGTCTTGAGGCGCGCGCCCCACTCGAGCACGCCGTCGGGGCTGCGGTCGCGGACGAGGCCATCCGGCGTCGCGAGGCCGACCTCGGACGAGTCACGCAGGGAGCCGAGCGCGAGCGACGTGGCGATCGATGCGATGGCATCGGCGATGTCCGCATCGTCGGGCACGCTCGCGACGTAGGTCGTCTCCGCCCGCTGCTCGGTGTCGAACTCGCGAACGACGAGTTGTCCGCGGCGTGCGACGGAACGCCAATGGATGTGCCGCAGCGGATCACCGCTGTGGTAGTCGCGCACGGACGACACATCGCCGAACGTCGCCGGCACTCGCCATATGCTCCCGCCCGACGCGGGCCGCGTCCCGACGTCGTAGGTGATGGGATAGACGATCAACGGCGATCTGAGCTCCACGCGCCTGCGCGCGCGGACGACGCCGAACGGGAAGCCCGTTTCGAGCGTCGCTCGTCCGGAGTCGTACACGCCGCGACGGCAGTGGTCACGCAGTCCGCGGTATTGCTTGTGCTGTCCCGGACGAACCAGCCGCGCGAGCGCCGCACCTTTCCCGCAGAAATCGTCGGAGACGAGGACGAGCCCCCGCGGTCCGACGCCGTGGTTCGACACGTGCAGCGTGACGGGAAGCGGTTGTCCGGCCGACGCCGTTCGCGGGACGGTCCGCGCGACGTCGACGCCGGCGAGGCCGCGCGCGCCGAGGAACGCGCCGGAGATGACGACGCCCCCGAGCAGCGCGGCGATCGCGAGAACCCAGCCGGCCTGGACGCTCGTCCCGACCGCGAACAAGATCATCGCGCCGCCTACCATCGCAACGGCGCGCTTCGTGGGGCGGAGCTTCGTCCTACCCACGCTTCACAACGGGCGCTTCCACACTTTCGAGCACACGCATCACGATCTCGCGCGCCGCGTCACTTGTCCCACCGACTTCACCGGCCACCAGCACACGATGCGCGAGAACGGACGGAGCGACGTACTTCACGTCGTCCGGCGAGATGAAGTCGCGCCCTTCGAGAGCGGCGTGCGCTTGCGAGGCGCGAGTCAGCGCGACGGAGCCGCGCGGCGACGCGCCGAGCGCAACCTCCGGACGCTCGCGCGTCGCGCGAGAGATCGCGATCACGTAATCGAGAACGCTCTGCTCGACGTGAACCGTCCGCACCGCGTTCTGATGCGACACGACATCGTCCGGCGACAGCACGGGTTCAAGCTCTTCGAGCGGATGCGTCACGAGCTGTTGCGCGACGACATCACTCTCGGCGGCCGCGTCCGGATAGCCGATCGCGATCGAGATACCGAAGCGGTCGAGCTCACCTTCTGGGAGCGGGAACGTCCCGTGGTGTTCGATCGGATTGCGCGTCGCGGCAACGAAGAACGGGCGCGGCAGCTCGTAGACGTTGCCGTCGACGGACACCGAACCTTCGTCCATCACTTCGAGGAGCGCGGACTGTGTCTTCGGCCCCGTCCGGTTGATCTCGTCGAACAGAAGGACGTTGGCGAACACCGGGCCGGGGGAGAAGTGGAACGTCATCGACTTCTGGTCGTAGATCGTCGCGCCGGTGATGTCGGACGGCAGCAGGTCGGACGTCCCCTGGATGCGCTTGAACGTTCCGTCGATGGAGCGCGCGATCGTGCGCGCGAGCATGGTCTTGCCGACGCCGGGAACGTCCTCGATCAGGAGGTGGACGCCGCCGAAGAGCGCGCACGTCGCCAGCTCGACGGCCTCACGTTTGCCGGTGATGACGCGCTCGATGGACGCAACCATCGAGCCCATCGCAGCGGAGGTTTGGCGGAGATCCATAGGTACCTATTGAACATCGGCCCGAAAGGGCCGGGGCGTGAGCGCTACGGCTTCGTCAGGTTCGCGTAGGCGAGCATCAGGCGCTTCGCCCCTTCGTCGTCGAAATCCACGACGACCTCGGCGTCGACGCCTTCGCCCACGACCTCGACCACCGCGCCCGCACCGAAGGCCTCGTGGAACACGCGGTCCCCGCGCTTCACCATCGCGACCATGCGCTCGGGCTGGATCCGCCGCGCCTGGACCTTGTCGCTTGCCCACCCCCGCGTCCGGGGATTCTCGGCTTCACGAAGCACATGGACGAGATCGCTCGGGATCTCCGAGATGAACCGGGACTGCGGGTTGTAGTTCGTCCCGCCCCAGAGGCTCCGCGACCAGGCGTGTGTCAGGTAGAGGAGCGCTTGCGCGCGCGTGATACCGACGTAGGCGAGGCGGCGTTCCTCTTCGAGCTGATCGGGATCGTCGATCGAGCGGATGTGCGGGAACACGCCTTCTTCGAGACCGGTGAGGAACACGACGGGGAACTCGAGGCCCTTGGCGTTGTGGAGCGTCATCAGCGTCACGACTTCTTCGGTCTCGGCCATCAGGTCGACCTCACTGATGAGCGAGGTGCGCTCCAGGAAGTCGGCGAGACGCGCCGGCGCGCCTTCGGCTTGCTGCCCTTTCTCGAACTCCTCGGCGACACCGGCGAGCTCACGGAGGTTCTCCGCGCGGCTGTCGCCTTCGATCGTCTTCTCGTTCTCGAAGGACGCGAGCAGCCCCGACTCGTCGTACGCCGTCCGGACGACATCGACGAGGGACGCACCCGCTTCGTCCTTCTCACGGATCAGACGGAGCACGCGCGCGAGGTCGAACGCTCCCGCGCGGGCTTTGCTCGTGAGACCGGGAACTTCGTCGGCGCGCGCGAAGGCATCGGCGATCGCCACATCGTTCGACGACGCCCACGTGCCGATCTTGTCGATCGTGCCCTCGCCGACGCCGCGTTTCGGTGATCCGGCGGCGCGGATCACCGAAACGCGGTCGGCGGGGTTCCACGCGGCGCGGAGGTAGGCGATCGCGTCGCGTACCTCGCGGCGCTCGTAGAACTTCAGTCCGCCGACGACCCGGTATGCGATGCCGTAACGCAGGAAGACCTCTTCGAGAACGCGAGACTGGGCGTTCGTCCGGTAGAAGACGGCGATCTCGTTGCCCGAGAAGCGTTCGCCCGCTTCGGGAGCGGTGAGTCGTCCGATCTCGCTCGCGACGAAATGCGCTTCATCGTGCTCGTCGTCGGCGTGGTAGCGGACGACCTTCGTCCCTTCGCCCTTCTCCGTGAACAGCCGCTTCGCCTTGCGCTGCGCGTTGTTGCGTATGACGGCGTTGGCCGCGTCGAGGATCGTCTGCGTCGAGCGGTAGTTC
This sequence comes from Actinomycetes bacterium, assembly GCA_025934435.1. Classification (GTDB taxonomy): domain Bacteria; phylum Actinomycetota; class JAICYB01; order JAICYB01; family JAICYB01; genus JAICYB01. The sequence continues at coordinate 57,986 of JAICYB010000002.1, forward strand.
TGCTCGAGCATGAACACCTTCGCGTCGGGGAAGTCACGCTCGAATTCGAGGATGTTGCGGATCGTCGCGCCGCGGAACGCGTAGACCGACTGATCCTCGTCCCCCACGACGCACACGTTGCGGTACTTGGCCCCCAGGAGGTTGACCATCCGGTACTGGGCGTGGTTCGTGTCCTGGTACTCGTCGATCACGATGTAGCGGAAGCGCTCCTGCCACCGCGTGAGCGCGTCCGGATGCTTCTCGAACAACTCGACCGTGCGCATCAGCAGATCGTCGAAGTCGAGGGCATTCGCTTCGGCGAGCCGCGCTTGGTAGAGCGTGTAGACGCGGGCCGCCATCTTCTCGGGGTACGTGGCTGCGTATTCGGTGAGCTGTCCGGCCGTGACGCAGACGTTCTTCGCCTGCGAGATCGCGTGCTTCAGCGAGCGGGGCGTCCATTTCCGGGGATCGACGTCGATCTCTTTCAGGACACCGGAGATCACGCGTTCGGCGTCCTGCTCGTCGTAGATCGTGAAGTTACGTCCGAGGCCGAGACGCTCCGCGTCGTAGCGCAGGATGCGCGCGCAAGCCGAGTGGAACGTCATGATCCACATGTCGTCGGCGACGGACGAACCCACGAGTCCTTTGATCCGTTCGCGCATCTCGCTCGCGGCTTTGTTCGTGAACGTGATGGCGAGGATCTGCCGCGGACGCACCCCCGAGCGGATCAGATGCGCCACGCGATACGTGATCACGCGCGTCTTGCCCGAGCCCGCACCGGCGACGATGAGGACGGGGCCCTCCGTCGCGAGGACGGCGTCGCGTTGGACGGGATTCAGATCCGCGATGAGCGCTTCGGTGCCGGTGGCCACAGCGCTTCAGTATCTCCGTGGTACGGACACCGGGCGTATAGTTCCGCTAAGAAGCCCGCACTCAGGAGGGATGGGATGAAACGTCTCCTGCTGCTCGTCCTCGCGGTTTCGCTCCTCGGTCTCGTGCCCGGGACGGCGAGCGCCGCCGCGCCGGGCAACGACAACTTCGCGAACGCCACCGTCATCAGCACCGTTCCGACCGATCTGCCGGCCGAGAGCAACGTCGGCGCGATGACGGAGACGAACGAGCCCGGATTCTTCGGCATCCAGGCGACGGTGTGGTACCGGTTCACGCCGGCACAGACGCGCGATTACACCGCCAGCCTGTGCGACAGCGATCCGAACTTCACCGGCGTCGTCAGCATCTACACCGGGAGCGCCCTTGCGGGCCTGCGTCCGATCTCGACCACCGAAAGCGGCTTCAACAACTGCTCCTCGGTCCCCGGACCCGGCCAGGCCTCGTTCTTCGCCTTCCGCGGCGTCACATACTTCATCCAGATCGGCGGGTTCAACGGCGGCATCGGCACGATGCCCCAGGACACCTTCGATCTCAAGCTGACAACCGGGCCCGGCGGGCTGTATGTCCTCGACTCGTCGAGGAAGGAAGGCAACCACGGCCTGCACGCGATGAGATTCACGGTCGCGCTCGGCGTACGCGCCACTCGCCGCGTGTCCTTTCATTGGCAAACCCAAGAGGTCTCCTGCTTCTGCGGCCCGGGAGGCGCGACGGACGGCATCGACTATCGCGGCAACCACGGTCGCGTGAGCATCCCGGCCGGCCGCCGCTTCGGGCATCTCCACGTGTGGGTCATCGGCGACCGGTCCGTCGAACGCGACGAGCAGTTCGCCGTGAACATCACATCGCCGCGTGGCGCGACGATCGGCAACCCGTCCGCGTTCGGGCTGATCCGCAACGACGATCTGCCGTAGTTAAACGCGCGCCGACGCCGACTCGAAATGCGCGACCAGCTGGGCGTTGACCTCGTCCGGCTTCTCGGCGTTCAACGCGTGACCTGCCTCGGGCCAGAAATGCGACTGCGCGTTCGGGATGTCTCGCGCGAGGATCTTGCCGTTGCCGATGGGCAAGAGGAGATCGTCGCCGCCGTGCAGAACGAGCGTCGGGACGCTGATCTCCTTCAACCGGGCGGACGAACCACCCTCGCCCATCCACGACGCAACGGCCATGGCCTGTCCCATGAAACCTGCGTCCATCTGACCGCCGCCGAGCATCGAAACGTTCGCGTCACCGGACGATGTCGCGTTGATGATCAGCTCGATCATCTCCGGGTGCTCCGTCCGGAACTTCGTACCGAAGGTGAGCTCGGTGACCGTGCGCGTCCGGAGCGCGGGATCGGGGATCGCCATCGCCGCGCTGAACTCCGGCTTCATCGGTTCCGACTCCGGCCCTCCAGGCGTTGTCGAGATCAGCGTCAACGAGCGCAGACGCTCGGGGTAGGTGAGCGCCACCTCCTGCGCGATCATCCCGCCCATCGAGATCCCGGCGAGATGGAAGGTGTCGTAACCCATCGCGTCGGCGATCGCCACGGCGTCGGACGCCATGTCCCGAACGGTCCACGGCGCGTTCGCGCGCGTTTCACCGACGCCGCGATTGTCGAACGATGTGACGTCGTAGCTCTGCGAAAGCACACCGAACTGCGGGAACCAGCCGACGCGCGGCGTCCCGAGACCCATGACGAGAACGACCGGCTCCCCCTGCCCTGCGCGGTCGTAGCCGAACTCGATGCCGTCGATAGTTGTCTTCATAACGGTGAGGCTAACGTTAGATTTGCAGCGATGCCGAAGCCGAAAAATGTGCTCGACGGCCATCTGCTGACACCATCCGACATCGGAGACGTCAACCGATCGCGCGTGATCCAGGCGTTCTGCGACTACGGACCGCTCTCCCGCGCCGACCTCGCGAAGATGGCGGGCGTCACCCGGGCGACGATCGGCAACATCGTGCTCGGGCTTCTCGAAGCCGGCCTCATCGAGGAGGTCGAGGCTCCCGAGCGGTCCGGACGTGTCGGCAAACCCGCGCGACCGCTGTGGTTCGGTCCGGGCGCAGGGCTCTCCGGTGCCGTTTCGATCGAATCAGATCGCGTGCAAGCCGCGCTCGTGAACGCGCGTGGAGACGTCATCGACGAAGCCGAAGGCACCTTCCCGAAGGACGCAACACAGGACGCCGTCGTCCACGTCGTCGCGACGGCATTGCGAGCCGTGATGCCTCGTCCGGCGAAAGACGTGCTCGGCATCGGCATCACGATCCCGGGCGTCGTCGACACGGCCACCGGATCGGTCATGGGATCGGGACAACTCCCGATGCTGCGCGGGACGAAGCTCAGCGACGAGATCACGGAGCGTTTCGAGCGTCGCGTCCTGATCGACAACGACTCCCGCGCGCAAGCGCTCGGCGAGAAGTGGTTCGGCAAGGGAAGGCAAGTGCAGACGTTCGCGTCGGTACAGACCGGACACGGCATCGGCGTCGGACTCGTGATCGGTGGTGTCGTACTGCGCGGCCCGCACGGTGAAGCGGGTGAGGCGGGACACACACAGGTCGTGCAGGACGGAGCGCTCTGCCGCTGCGGACTACACGGATGCTGGGAAACGATCGCGACGCTCGACTGGCTGCGCGCCGAAGCGTCGCGCATGGGGATGAAAGGGAGCAAGACGCTCGACGCGAAAGTGCTCGCCGCGCAAACCGACGATGCGTCGCGCGACTTGCTGCGCCGTTACGCCGGCAACATCGCCATCGGATTCGCGAACCTGGCGCACGTGCTGCGACCGTCGCTGTTCATCCTCCACGGCGACGCGGCGCGCGGCGGTGAAACGTTCCGTCGGTTGATCGAGGACGAGACCAGATCGCGCGTCCTGCCGCACATCCGAAAGAGCGTCGAAGTCGTCACGTCGGACCTCGATGTGCGCGCGGGGCTGCTGGGCGCCGCGGGCCTCGTCCTGTCGGAGACCTTCCACCTTTCCATCTGACGACCCGTCAGGTGTGATATGTATGGAATCAATGCAAATTCCGTTGGCGTGCGTCGAGGTCGGGGGCGGGAGCATCCAGACCGTTTTCTTCGACAACGGTTCCGTCCGCATGCTCGACGGAGCCCACCACCCCGAGGACGCCACGCTCGCCATCGCCGTCCCCGGGATCATCGGTGAGGGCATCGTCACGGAAGCGACGAATCTCGGGTGGCGGAACACCGATCCGGTCGAAGCCCTCGGACTTCGGGGTCCGGCAACCTTCGTCGCGAACGACGCGGAAGCCGCCGCCCTCGGCGAAGCGGCGCTGCGCGACGGACCGCCGGCGCTCGTCTATATAGGGATCGGAACGGGGATCGGCGGTGCCGTCGTCCGCGACGGCGAAGTCGTCCGCGCGAACCTGTTCGGACACAACGCGGCGGGCTACGGCCACGCCTTCGGGACGACCCGCTGCCGCTGCGGCCGCGTCGGTTGCCTCGAGACCGTCGCCGCGGGCTGGGCGCTTCCCGATCCGATCGACGTCGCGCACTTCGCGCATCTCGCATCGTGCGTGGCGAGCGCGATCGACCGTCTCGACATCGCGAGCGAGGGGATCGTTGTGATCGGCGGCGGGATCGGTCGCCGCTACCCCGTCCTCATCGACCTCGTCGCGGCGCGCCTGCACCGAGACGTGCAACCGACGGCGGCGCCGGACGATGCGAAGTCGGCGGCGGCCTGGGGACTGCGGTTTGCGCTCGGCCGAAAGCGTCGTACGCTCGCGGCCGGTACATGAACCGGATCTTCTCTTTCGCACAGACCGACGCCGGACTGAAGGTCGCCGGCATCGTCGCGGCCGTCCTGCTCGTGACGTCGATCGCTTCGTTCGGCGCGAACAAGAAGCAGCCGAACGAGGCGATCACCTCGCCCCCTCCGACACCCGGTGCGGTCTCGGCTTCGTCATCGGGGACACCGACGTCGACGCCCGTGACGACGAACGGGGCTCCGAGCCCCGCGACGGCTCCGCAGGTCTCATCCGTCCTGCTGTGTTGTCCGCAGCTGCCGAAAGGCGCGACCTTCGGACTTCGCACGCAAGGCGTCACCGCGAAACAGGTGCGCGTCGGGTTCTCCGGCAACTTCGACAACTGCGGCGACACCGCGAGTCTCGTCGAGTCGCTGCCGCCCGGTCTCGTCGGCGATCCCGTCAAGGCGATCGACACGTTCGCGCGGTACGTGAACGACCACGGTGGGATCGGGGGCCGTCAGTACACGCCGGACATCGTCCAGGACGGTGGGTCGGGGTGCCCGGACCGGAACATCCCCGCCGCGGTGAAGATGGCCGATCAGGACAAGGACTTCCTGATGGCGCCGGGGCTCCACGTCGAGTCCGACTACATCATCAAAGAGCACCTTCCCGTCTGGGGCGGACGAGACGATCCGACATCGCTCGCACATTACGGCGCGAACGGGTTCGAGCTGCTCGAGCCGATCACGCCGACGATCGATACGTGGGCCGGCTTCGGCTACTACTACCTCCACACGACGAACAAGGGCGGCGCGAATCCCGGCTGCCTCATCCGCATCTCGAATGGCGCGAGCGGGAACTGGGACTACGCGCAGAAGCGATTGCGCGACGACATGAAGTCACACGGGATCGCGTTCGTCGACGAGTACACGTTCCAGGACGACGTCTCCACGGCGCAGCAACAGGCGGACACGATCGCCATACGCGAGCGTGACCGCGGCTGTCAGCACGTGTACTTCCTCGCCGGGAATCCCATCGGACTCATCTTCTTCACGAGTGCGGCAACGAAGAACCACTGGTTCCCGCACAAGTGGACGTGGACGGGCTACACGGCCCTCGTCGACGACGACAAGATCGGCAAAGCGATGGATCCGACTCAGTGGCGCAACGCCGTCGGACTCAGCTACCGACTGCCGGCCGGCGCATCGCCCTACGACGGCAACTGCAAGAACATCTACGAGCATTACAACGGCAACGACGGGAACGGCGACTCCGCCTCCGTGAAGCTCGCCTGCGGCGCCGTTCTTTCGACGGCTGAGATGATGAAGCGTGGCATCGCGATCACCGGCAGGCTCGATGCGGATTCCTTCGTGCTCGGCGCGAATGCGATCAAGAACAACTTCTTCTGGGACGCGCACGTCCCGATGGAGTTCGACATACCGAGCGTGCACGGACCGTTCAAGACGCGCGCGTTCAGCCACTACACGGTTGCGGCATGGAACACGTCCTCGCAGAAGTACGCGTTCCCCGCCTACCCCTGCTACTACCGGCACTTCGGCCCGAACAACTCCGGCTGCGAGGATCTGCGCTCGTACTACTCCCACAAGTGACGCGCTGGACGACGACGCTTCCGGCGACACCGGAGCTCGTGTCGACACCGAACGGGTGGGTCGAGGTCGCGCATGCGGGTGAAGGGCCCGCCGTTCTGCTCGTGCACGGAACGCCCGGGAGCTGGCGCCAGTGCGTGCCGCTGGCCGAGGATCTCGCCGGATCGTTCCACGTCGTCCTCCTGTCGCGCCCGGGCTACGGACGAACCCACATCCGCGTCGGACGGACCTACGAGGAGCAAGCCGAGTCCTACGCCGCCGTCCTCGACGCGCTCGGGGTCGAGCGGACGGCGATCGTCGGAGTCTCCGGCGGTGGTCCGTCCTCGATCGCCTTCGCGGCGATGCATCCCGAACGAACGAGCGCGCTCGTCCTCGTCTGTGCCGTCGCGCCGCACATGCTCGACGTCCCGTCGTCGACACGGATGGCCGCGCGCGTGCCCGCCGTTCCGCAACTCGTGGCGCCCGTCGTCCGAGCCTTCGGACGACGCCGCCTCGCGAACCCGGACCCCGTCCGCGTGCAGTTGCAGAAGTCCCTCACGCCGGACGAGTACGTACGCGCCGACGCGGATGGATCGATCACGGCGGATCTCGTTCGTCACGCGATGAGCCACCTCGAAGCCCCGCCGGGGCTGTCCGGCATGCGGAACGACCTGCGTCAGTTCGATCGTGCGAAGCGCCAGGGCGCGCCCACGTTCGACGTCGGCGCACCGACGCTGGTGCTGCACGGCGACGCGGATCCCGTCGTCGGCGTCGACCACGCCCGCTTCCATGCGTCGGCCCTCCACGACGCCAAGCTCACGATCTACGAGGGCGCCGGACACCTCGTCGTCATGACGCGACGAGCGGAAGCGAGCGCCGCGATCAGCGAGTTCTTGCGCGACCGCGCGTAGCGCCTTCGAGGAAGACCGAACGGAGCAGGTCGCGTCGCTTCAAGAGGTCGGCGGTCGGCCCTTCGAACCGAACCTCGCCCTTCTCCATGAAGTACGCACGGTCGGCGAGCGTCAGCGCGATGTTGACCGACTGCTCGACGAGCACGATCGTGATGCCTTCGTCGTTCATGCGCCGCACCGCCCGCAACAGCTCCTGGACCAGGGCCGGCGCGAGACCGAGCGACAGCTCGTCGATCAACAGCAACTTCGGCTGCAGGACGAAGCTCTGCGCGAGCGTCAACATCTGACGTTCGCCGCCCGACAGCGATCCGGCTTTCTGCGTCATGCGTTCGCCGAGACGCGGGAAGAGCTCGACCACTTCCTTCATGCGGGCGTCGACGAGTGAGGCGTCCCGCCGGATGAGGAAGCAGCCCATCCGGAGGTTCTCCGCAACGGTCAGGCCGGGGAAGACACCGCGTCCGCCGGGGACCTGGATCACGCCACGAGCGGCCGTCGCTTCCGGCGCGAACCCCGTGACGGCCTCGCCGTCGAACCAGACGTTGCCGCCGTCCGGCTCGACGATGCCCGAGATCGCGTTCAGCGTCGTCGACTTCCCCGCACCGTTCGTACCGAGGAGCGCGACCATCTCGCCGCGACGCACCTCGAGGTCCACACCGAAGAGGACCTGCACGCCGTCGTACGACACCGTGAGTCCGCGTGTCTCGAGCAACAGGCCGCCTTCGCTCCGTGAGCGTTCGACGTGCGACGGATCGAGACGCTCCACGTCGTCGTCGAGGTAGGCCGTCGCCTTGAAGAAGTACATGACGCCGCGGAAGAACACGGGAGCCATCGCGACGATGGCCCACCGGTAGGACGAACCACCGATCACCACGCCGATCAGCGAGAACCCTGCGCCGGCCAGAGCGATCAAGCCGGCGAGTGCGAACGCCGTGGAACGCATCTCAGGCGGTGAGACCGCGGCCGTGATCGCGCGTAGTCCAGGCGTGACGAAGGCGAAGACGATCATCGCCGTCCAGATGCAGAGCGCGGCGAGCCACAGCCACGGCGCGATGCCGAGCAACGTCAGCGCGACGGCCGCGACGAGACCGGCCCAGCAGATCATCCGGAGGGCGCGACTCGGTCGATCGTCGAGGCTGCGCTGCGCGAGGTTCGTCCCAACGAGGACGCCGACGGCGGACAGTGCCGTCCCGATACCGATCAGCACGCCGCGGGGGCCGGGACGCATCCCGAACTCGTGGCGGAGGAAGAACGGCACGAGGATCCCCGTCGCAAGGATCGAACCGTTCGTGAACGCGAGGCCGATCCACTGGTAACGGAGGCTGCGGACGGCCCACAGCTTCTGCGCCGTCGCCATGAACGGAGGCGCGACAGGTTGCTCGATCCGCTCGAACCGTCCGCGCTCCGGTTCGGGCAGTCGCGTTGCGAGCAGGATCGCGAAGACCGTCGGGATCGTGAGGATGTAGAACGCTGCGTGCCATCCGAGCGCGTCGGCGATGAAGCCCGCGAGGATCGTCGCGATCGCGCCACCGCCGGGCGTCGCGAGGTAATGCACGCCGAAGGCTTTCAATCGCGCCTGCGGTGAGTAGAAGTCCGCGATCAGCGCACCGTGGACAGGTCCGTTCACCGTCTCCCCGAAGGACGAACCGACACGAACGACGAAGAGCAGCGCGAGCGTTGGAGCGAGCGGTGTCGCGAGTGAGAACGCGCCCCACGCAACGGCGCCCGCGATCGCGAGCGGCATGCGCTTCCAGCGATCGCTCAGATAGGAGATCGGCAGCGCGACGAACGGCGTGATGACGATCACCAGCAGGGTGATGAGGCCGAACTTCGACACCTTGATGTGGAAGCTGTCCGCGATCTCCGGACCGAGCAGGTCGAACGTGCGGCTGTCGAACTGATCGACGGCGTTCAGCAGGAACAGCACGATGATCGGGAAGAGCGGCTCGCCGTGCATGTAGAGCGCGAGTCGTCGCATCGCCCGGCTCACGACGTCACCCGCGTCGCCAGCCAGTCGCGCGCGCCGTAGATCAACCGCGCGAGGCCGCCGGGCAGGAGGAGCACGAGCGCGAGAACGCCGACCGCGGACGCGAGGAGCCCGACGTAGCTCGACAGCCCACCGAGGAAGTACGGCACGGCGAGGAGATAGAACACCCCGATGATCGCGCCGGCGACCGAACCGAGACCTCCGATGACGACCGCCGCCATGATCGACAGCGATCGCACGGGATCGAACACGCTGTTGTCCGCGAGTGTGACCCCGGTCGACCAGAGGAAACCCGCGGCTGCCGCCAGCACACCGGCGAACACGAAGGCGGTGAGCTTCGTCCGGACGATACCGACACCCATCGCCGCCGCCTGTGCCGGGTTGTCACGGACGGCGATCATGTTCCGTCCGACGCGCTTGCGTTGGAAGCTGCGCGCGGCGATCGCCGTCACCACGAGCATCGCAAGCGCGACGAAGTAGTACACCGTCGGTGTGATGTACGACGGTTTCGTCATGAACCCCGTCCCCTTGAACCACGTTTGCTCGAACAACCAGGACGAAGCGGCAACGGCAAAGCCGAGCGTCGTCACGGCGAGCGCGCTTCCTTCGAGACGCAGCGCGGGAAGTCCGAGCAGCAGCGCGACGACGCCGCCGGCGATCGTCGCCACGACGAAGGCGATCCAGAACTCGAAGCCGAAGCCCACCACGAGCTTCGCGCCGAACACACCGCCGACGCCGGCGAGCGCCCACTGCCCGAGCGAGAGCTGTCCGGCCCAGCCCGTGAGGATCGTCGTCGACACCGCGACGACCGCGACGAGCGAGACCGTCGACAAGAAGAAGGTCGTCGAGTCGCCGAGAGGGAACGGCGCCAGGACGATCAGCACCGCGCCGATGACGATCGCGGCGCCCACGAGCAAACGCCACCGCGCATCGGACGTGACCTCGATCGGCAGCAAGCGGACCGGCTCCGCGACCTCCCACGTCGACTCCTCCGACGCCGTCGTGCGGCGGACCGCACGGCGCCGTCCGAGCAGGGCGATGAGGATGACGGCGAGCAGAACGAGGTCGGTGAGGCCGCCGCGGCCCGTCCAGAAGAAGAGCAGCTGATCGACGACGCCGAGACCGAGGCCGACTCCGAACGCGACGCCGACGTTGCTCATGTCGGCCACCATCGCGGCCGCGAGACCGCGCATGAGGAGCGGGAGACCGACGGCTTCGCCGGACGAGTACCCGATGATCGGCGCGAGCAGGATCCCGGCGGCCGCGGCCGTCACGCCGGCGATGACCCACGCGAGCGTCGACACCCGCGTCACGGGGATGCCGAGGAGCCGCGCGCGAGGCATGTTCTCGGACGCGGCACGCAGTGCGATGCCGTACGACGTGTACCGCAGGAACCCGAAGACGCCGAGCGCGAGCAGCGGTCCGACGATGAGGACGATCACGTGCTCCGGACCGATCACAATGCGGCGGAACGCGATCGGCGTGAAGCGGAACGGCAGTGGAAAGATCTGCGCGCCGCTGAAGAACGAGCTGACGCCGTGCAGCTTCGGCTTCGGAAGGATCAACCGCAGGACGATGATCAGCTGCGCGATGCCGAGCGTCGCGATGAGCATGATCAAGCGCGGGCTGCGGAACAACCTGCGGAGGATCGACCGTTCGATGATCGCCGCGAGGGTCCCGGTGGCCGCGAGCGTCGACAACAACGCGAGCCAGTAGTTGAGGTGCGCGTTGCGCGTCAGGGCGAGCATCATCGCAACCGCGAACGCGCCGAACTCGCCGTGCGCGAGGTTGATCACACGGTTCGACATGTAGATGAGGACGAGGCCCACGGCGAGCAAGGCGTTGGCCATGCCGACGACGAGTCCGATCGTGACGATGTCCATCAGTGCGATCTCGCGATCGCGGCGGGATCGTCGCCGAGATAGGACCGCACGACTTCCGGGTCTTTCACGACGTCTTCGCCGGCACCGACGGCGATGACGCGGCCGGTCTCGAGGCCGTACACGCGCTCGGCGACGGACAGCAGCAACGGCATGTCGTGCTCGATGACGACGAGTGCGCAACCGAGCTTGTCGCGGAGGTCGAGCAGCAGCGGGGCGAGGGCTTCCGTTTCGCGTTGCGCGATGCCCGAAGATGGTTCGTCCAACAAGACGACCTTCGGACGCTGGATCAACACGCACGCGAGATCGACGATGCGGCGGGTGCCCGTCGACAGCTCCTTGATGAGCTTGTCGCGGTACTGGCCGAGCCCCATCAGCTCGACGAGCTGCATCGCGTACCGGGTCGAACCGCTCTCGGCGACCCGCGAAGCCGGCAACGAGAACAAGGACGAAACAGCGGTTGCCTTCTTCATCCGGAGCTCGGAGGCGATCCGGAGCGTGTCGAGGACGGTCATCGTGTGGAAGAGCCGCGCGTCCTGGAAGCTCCGGCCGAGTCCCGCGGCGGCGCGCTCGTGCGGCGCCATGTGGTCGACACGCACACCGTCGATCCAGACGCCGCCGCGGCACGGGACGAAGCCGGAGAGCGCGTCGAAGAGCGTGGTCTTACCCGCGCCGTTCGGCCCGATGATGCCGACGATCTCTCCGGGCGCGGCGTGGATCGATACGCGATCGAGCGCGCGGAGACCGCCGAAGTCGACGGTGATCCCCCTGACCCGCAATGCCGTCGCAGCCAATTTGTATAAGGCCTTTACTATTTGCGCCCGGGTACGGTACCAGCCCCCGCGAGCCGGAAGGAGTGCCCTTTGCTACCCACGCCGGACCAGTATCGGGGCCTCGTCCGGCAGCTGACGTCCGATCCCGCCCTCGAGGACGTCCCGGCCTCGCTCGACGCGCTCGCTTCGTTCGCGGAAGGACTCGTGCCGCCGGACGAAACCTTCGACGACGTGCGCGCGCGAGGCGACGGCTTCGACGACCCGCCGCTACCGATCGACGTTGATGCCGTCCGGCCGAAGATCGAAGCCGCGTTCGTCGCGCGCGTCTGCGGATGCATGCTCGGCAAGCCGTTCGAGATCGATCCGACGATGGCGGAGCTCCGCGAGGCGCTCGAGCCGCACGGCGAATGGCCGCTCCGCTTCTATCCGACCGAAGCCGCGGTGAAGTCGCTGAAGCATCTCCAAGGTCAGTGGCGGGAGCTCGTCCGCGAAAAGATCGCGCACGTCGCGCCGGACGACGACATCAACTACACGATCATCGCGATGCTCGCTCTCGAGGCGAAGGGCCGCGATTTCACGCACGACGACCTGAAGCGGCTGTGGCTGTACAACCTGCCGGTCCTCGCGACCTTCGGTCCGGAGCGAACACGATTGCTCCGCTCCGGTCTCGAGACGCTCGATCTCGTCGGACCCGCCGTGCTCAATCCCGGGAGCGAGCTCTGCGGCGCTCTCATCCGTGCGGACGCCTACGGGTACGCATGTCCCGGTGATCCCGCGCGCGCGGCCGAGCTCGCGTTCCGCGACGCTTCGTTCACCCACAGCGGGACCGGGGTGTACGGCTCGATGTTCGTCGCGGCCGCCATCGCACTGGCGCTGGCGGGCGAACGTGAGGTCTTCAGCGTCGCATCGCGGTTCGTTCCGAAGGACAGCGGATTCGCCGCAACGGTGCGCCACTGCATCGATGTCGTCGACCGTGCCGCAAGGTTCGAAGATGCATACGCAACGATCCACGATCGCTACATCGAGTACGGCCACTGCAAGATCCATCAGGAGATCGGGACACTCATCAACACCGTCCGCTTCGCGACGGACACAGCCGACGGCATCTGCAAACAGGTGATGCAAGGAAACGACACCGATTCGTTCGGCGCGACGGCCGGGTCGATCCTCGGTGCGCTGCACGGACCGATCGAGGAATCGTGGGTCGCGCCGTTCAACGACGACGTGCATACCGCCCTCGCTTCGTTCCACGAACGTTCGCTCTCGAAGATCGCGCAGCGGATGGCCGCCCTCCCGCCCGCGTGATCGTCGTCCTCGGCTCGATCAACGTGGACCTCGTCGTCCGCGTGCCTCGGCTCCCGCTCGCGGGGGAGACGCTCCGCGGAGACACCTTCGAGACCGTCGGAGGCGGCAAGGGCGCGAACCAAGCCGTCGGGGTGCACCGTCTCGGCGCCGACGTCAGGCTGATCGGGCGCGTCGGCGACGACGAACTCGGCCGCCGCGCGCTGGCGGCGCTCGAGATCGACACGTCGCTCATCACGGTCGATCCGGACGAATCCACGGGTGTCGCGCTCATCTGCGTCGCGGACGATGGCGCCAACACGATCGTCACAGCCGGCGGCGCCAACCACGCCGTCGGCGCCCGCGAACTCGACGCACTCAAGTCCGCGTTGTACGAGGCGGACGTCTTGCTGGTGCAGCTCGAGATCCCGATGCCGGTCGTCGAGGAGGCGGTGGCTTTGGCGCGCAACGCATCCGTGCCGGTCGTCTGCGACCCGGCCCCCGTCGCGCCGCTACCGGCGTCGGTGCTCGCCGGCCTCGACTGGATCACCCCGAACGCCGTCGAAGCCGAGGCGCTGACCGGCTACGCCGATCCCGCGCGGGCGTCGCGCGCGCTCCTCGACGCCGGGGTGCGGAACGTCGTCGTCACGCTCGGCGCCGACGGGTGCCTGTACAACGGCGAGCTCCACGTCCCGGCGCCCAAGGTCGAGGCGATCGACACCGTCGCCTGCGGGGACGCGTTCGATGCGGCGCTCGCGGTCTCTCTCGCCGGTGGTTCGTTCGTCACTGAAGCGCTTCGACACGGCTGCGCGGCGGGCGCGCTCGCGGCGACGAAACCCGGCGCCCAGCCGTCGCTTCCGACGCGAGCGGACGTTGACCGTCTCGGATTTGTATGAGTACCCTACTTTCGGTGCGCGCGTTCAGGGTGGCGGTGCTCGCGGTGGTGTTGTCCGTCTTCGTCCCGGTGGCGACGAACGCGGAAGCGTGCACGTGGCACGAGACGCGCACGCCCGACACGTTCACGGGGGCAGACGCGCTCCTGCGCTCGCAGGGTGCGACCACCGGAGAAGGTTCGTGGTTCTTCTCGTGGCAGGGCGGTCTGTCGCGGACCTCGAACGACTACACGGTCGAGCGCGCGGCGACGTGGCCACCGGACATCATCGTCAACCATCCGGCGATCAGCCCCAACGGGACGAACCACCTCATCAACACGCACTTCGGCGACATCGACTACTACCGCGGGAAGATCTACGCGCCCTACGAAGACGGCAGCGAAGGCCCGATCAACAACCCCGACTACCAACACCCGTACATCGCCGTCTACGACGCGAAGACGCTGCTGTACACCGGCACGCACTACGAGCTTCCGGTTGCGCTGCAGTTCGCCGGCGTCCCGTGGGTCGCGATCGACGGACGGAGCAAAGTCGCCTACACCGCGGAGTGGGACATGCCGCACGACCGCATCAACGTGTACGACCTGCACTTCCATCCGAAGGGTTTCATCAACCTGAGCTACGACCCGTCGCTCGGGCCGAACTTCCATCTCTCACGTATCCAAGGCGCGAAGGTCTACGACGGCGCGTTGTACGCCACGCGCGACGACGATGCCAAGACCGTCTTCAAGATCGACATCGCAACGGGCAACGTGACGAAGCTCTTCTCACTCAACCCGACCGACGACGCTGAGCTCGAAGGTCTCGCGATCCGTCGCACGCCGGACGGATCGGTCCTGCACGTCCTCATGGTGCTCGACAACGACACCTCCAACCCGCAGGAGCTCACGAAGATCCACGTCGAGTTCCACCACTTCGGAGGTTGCTCGTGATCAAGCGGTTCGCAACGGCGCTGATCGCGCTCGTCGTCCTCCTTCCGATGGCGCACGCCGCGGCCGACACCTGCCCCACGACGCTCGGATGCGGCGACGATCTGGCGTGGGCACAAAACCTCGAGCAGAAGATCACCGAGAACACGTGGTACGGGCAGGTCTTCGAGGTCGATCACGATCCGACGACGGGCGCCATCGACAGCGTCAACGGGTTCGGCGATTCGGCCCTTTGGACGGGGACGTACCTCGCCGCGGAGTCGTACCGCTACGCCCTGGCGAGGAGCTACCTCGCGCGTCCGCTCGCTTCGTCCGCCGAACACGACTTCTGGGCCGCGCAGCTCGCCGACGCGAAGCCACGGATCGACGCGATGGTCGCGAAGTTCCACCTCCTCGCGAACATCTCCAAGAACTGGACGAACGCGAACAAGCCGACCCTCAGCCCGCCGGCGGTGAACCTCGGCGGGACGATCTACAAGGGCGGGGAACCGGGCTACCTCATGCGCGCGTGCATCCCGACGACGGCGCCGGAGTGGCAACGGTGGAGCAACCAGGAGCTCGCGACGAGCCGCCGCATCTACGGTCCGCTCAAGTGGGACGACGGACAGCAGTACTACTGCGAGGACGCAACGAGTCGCGATGCGTACGCCGGAACGTTCTTCGGCCTCCTCACGGCGTTCGATTTCGTCGGTGGATCCGATTACTCGCTTCTGAAGACGATCCGTGACGACATCGTGACGATGGTGAACTTCGCGGTGAAGTACTACTGGAACACGCCGCGCCCGAACGGCCGCATCTCGATCCCGATCGGTTCCGACCACAACGCGCCGCCGTGCACGTCGATCAATCCGATCCTCGACATCTGCGGACACGACTTCGAGAACTTCGTATCACCGCTCTTCATCTCAACGCCGACGGCGCGGCTGAACCTCGCCGCCGCGGCGTGGCACGTCGTCCACGCGGATCCCGGACGAACGGACGTCGCGAAGTGGAATGCGATCAACGACGAAGAACTCGCAGCGGACGTACCGTTTCTCGCCGGTGAGATGGCCGCGGACGATGCACAGCCCAACTCGAGCTACTACAAGTTCAACCTGAACCACCTGACGATGTTCGACATCGCCCGCCTCGAAACGGCGACGTTCGGCATCCCCTACGCGGTCCGGCAAGCGTTCGGCGTCATGGACTCGACGACCCGCGACGACGTGAACGCGCACTTCGAGACGATCACGTTCGCTTTGACCGGTGAACAGTCCCGCTTGGACGACGCCGTCACGCATCTGCGGCAGTGGCGCGACTACTACACGCGCATCCACACGACACCGACGACGAACAACAGCGCGCTTTGCGGGACGACGATCACGTGTGTCCCCGACGATCAGATGGACGTGCTGTTCCACGGACAGGACGTGACCATCCCCGGCTCTTCGGCGACGCTGCGTGCGAAGAACCCACTCCCCGTTGCGGATCGTCCGCCGACGGACTTCCTGTGGCAGCGACCGCCGTGGCAGCTCGACGGGAGCGCGTCGGTGAACCACCAATCCCCGGGCATCGACTACCTGCTGCCCTACTGGATGCTCCGCTACTACACCGAAGCGGCGCGGCCCGCGGTCAATCCGTTCCCGGCGTGGCCGGGGCCGGTGCATAACTGACCGTCTGCGCGACGCAGGCTTCGACGGCCCGGCATCCGACGGCGAGTTCGTCGAGCGTCGGCTCCATGGTGGTGACCGTTCGTTGCAAGAACCGGCCGCCGCCGACGAGGACGCGGGTGAGGGGATGGCGCGGATACCTGAGTACCGCGAAACGGATCAGTTCCGCGGCCACGAGGACACCCGGCAGTAAGAGTCCGTTCCTCGCGATCAGCGGCGCCAAGACTGCGACGAGGAAGACGGCGTTCGTTCCGCAGCGATCGTGGATCCGCGAGACGGGCTTCGCTTCTTCCGCGGTCGTGACTCGTCCGTAGCGTTCGTACGCGGCGATCGCTTTGTGCTCGGCACCGTGGAAACGCCAGAGGCGCGCCGGCATCAGGACGCGCATGAGGAAGAGCGCGGACGCCATGAGCGTCCACGCGGCGAGCCAGTCGGGCCAGTGCATGACGAGCCGGCCCTCGAAGTACGTGACGGCGCTCAGGGCAACGAGCATGACGAGGAAGCGCGCGTTCGCGTTTCCACGGCGGCGTCGGAGAAGGCCGGAAACGAGGCCCTGCCCGATCGCCCACGCAACGCGCAACAGCGGAATCTTCGCGACGGGCGAGCGCTTGATGGTCCCGGTCTCGACGCTGCCGTCCGCGTGAGCGATCGCCCAGGCGTTCGCGCTGCGGATGTAGACACCGTCGATGAGGGCCATCCCCCCGAGGACGAGCGGCTTGCTCCTGTCCGTCACCGGCGTATTCTCCCATGGCTGTCGGCAGCCCGGCCTACGGTGCTCTCGCCTTCCCCGCACGCCTTCCCCCTGGTCGAGAGGTGGTGCGACAATGGCGTTGACGAATGTCGAGCTGTACGAGGCGCTCAAGGGGAGCGTCGGAGAGGACGCGCAAGGCTGATCGCCGAAGTGGTCCCAGCCGCAGACGAGGTAGCGACGAAGCACGATGTCTTCGTCTCGACGACCGAGCTCCGTGAGGAGATGGTCACGCTTCGGCTCGAGATGGGCGAGCTGCGTGGCGAGATGCGCGAGCTGCGTGGCGAGATGCGCGAAGGGTTCGCGACACTCCGCGGCGAGATCCATCAGTCCTCGAAGGAGACGATGCGCTGGATGCTCACGTTCTTCATCCCCGTGTGGGCCGGGACGTGGGGGACGGTGCTAGCGATACTCCTCAAGCACTGAGCGCTACTCCCACTCGATCGTGCCCGGCGGCTTCGACGTGATGTCGTACACCACCCGGTTGACGCCACGGACCTCCGAGGTGATACGCGACGAGATCTTCTCGAGCACGTCGTGCGGGATGCGCGCCCAGTCGGCGGTCATCGCGTCTTCGGACGTCACCGCGCGCACCACGACGGGATGCGCGTACGTGCGCTCGTCGCCTTGGACGCCCACCGATTGCACGCCGATCAGCGCCGCGTAGCTCTGCCAGATCTCCGACTCGAGGCCGGCTCGTGCGAGCTCCTCACGGACGATCCCGTCCGCGCGCTGCACGATGGCGATCCGTTCCGACGTGATCTCGCCGATGATGCGCACGGCGAGTCCCGGTCCGGGAAACGGCTGACGGTTCACGATCTCCGGCGGGAGTCCGAGCTCGGACCCGACGCTTCGCACCTCGTCCTTGAACAGCTTCCGGAGCGGCTCGACGAGCGCGAACTGCATGTCCTCGGGAAGGCCGCCGACGTTGTGATGCGACTTGATCGTCGACGCCGTCGACGAACCGGACTCGATCACGTCCGGATAGAGCGTCCCCTGCACGAGGAACTTGACGTCACCGAGGCCGCGCGCGACCTCCTCGAACGTCCGGATGAAGAGCTCGCCGATGATCTTCCGCTTGCGCTCGGGATCGGCCACGCCGGCGAGCGCTCCGAGGAACTTCTCGCGCGCGTCGACGTGGATGAGCTCGACGTCGAAATGCCGCTTGAACGTGTCGACGACCTGCTCGGCTTCGTTCTGCCGAAGGAGTCCGTGGTCGACGAAGATGCACTTGAGCTGGTCGCCTATCGCGCGGTGCACGAGCAACGCGGCCACCGCGGAGTCGACGCCACCAGACAACGCACACACGACCTTGCCGGATCCGACCTGCGCGCGGACCGCTTCGATCGACTCGTCGATGATCGAGACGGGCGTCCACGTCGGCGCGATATCACACGCGTGATAGAGGAAGTTGCGCATGACGTCCATGCCGCGCGGTGTGTGCGCGACTTCGGGATGGAACTGCACGCCGAAGAGTGCGTCGTCCGGATCCTCCATAGCGGCAACCGGACAGATCTCTGTCGATGCAACGACGTTGAAGCCGGGCGGCGGCTTGACGACGGCGTCGCGATGCGACATCCACGCTTGCGTTTCGCGCGGAACGCCGGCGAGAACGAATGAATCGTCCGCCACGGAGACGGTGGTCTTGCCGTACTCAGCTTTCTCCGTGTGTCCGACCTCGCCCCCGAGTGCTTGCGCCATCACCTGCTGTCCGTAGCAGATGCCGAGCACGGGAACGCCGAGACGGAAGATGCGCTCGTCGCAATCGGGTGCGCCCGGCTCGTAGATCGACGCCGGGCCCCCGGACAGGATCAGACCCGCGGGATCGCGGCGCGTGATCTCGTCGACGGAAACCGAATGCGGAACGATCTCCGAATAGACGTGACACTCGCGCACACGACGAGCGATCAGCTGCGCGTACTGGGCCCCGAAATCGAGGACGAGGACGGGCCGCTCGGCCGTTATACCGACCCCACTCCTTGCGATTGCTGAAGCAGCTTGCCCTCGCTCTTCACGGCCGGCGCGACGACGAGCTCCGACTTCTGGAACTCCTTCACCGTGCCGTAACCGGCGGTCGCCATCGAGAACTGCAGCGCGCCGAACAGGTTCAGGGTGCCGTCGTTCACGTCGGCCGGTCCGATGAGGATCTCTTTCAGCGTGGCGTTCTGCGCCGCGTGCACGCGCACACCGCGCGGGAGCTCGGGGTGGAACGTCGCCATGCCCCAGTGGTAGCCGCGGCCGGGAGCCTCGAACGCGCCGGCTATCGGCGACGCGATCATGACGGCGTCGGCACCACAGGCGATGGCCTTGCTGATGTCGCCGCCGGTACGCATACCGCCGTCGGCGATGACGTGGCAGTACCGGCCGGTCTCTTCCAGATGACGCACACGCGCGGCGGCCGCGTCGGCGATCGCCGTCGCTTGCGGGACGCCGATACCGAGCACCTGGCGCGACGTGCATGCCGCACCGGGACCGATACCGACGAGCACACCGATCGCGCCGGTCTTCATGAGGTGGTACGCCGTCTCGTATGCGGCGCAGCCGCCGACGATCACCGGGATGTCGAACGTTTTGATGAATTCCTTCAGGTTCAGCGGTTCGCGCGTCTTCGAGACGTGCTCCGCGGACACGACCGTGCCCTGGATGACGAGGATGTCGAGTTCGGCGGCGAGCACGTCCTTGGCGAAGTCCTGCACACGTTGCGGCGTGAGGGACGCGGCCGCGACGACGCCGCCTTCCTTGATCTCGCGGATGCGCTCGCGGACGAGCTCCGCCTTCATCGGCTCGGTGTAGACGTCCTGGATGACCTTCGTCGCCTCGGCGGGCGATGCTTCGGCGATCCGCTCGTACACGGGCTCGGGGTCTTCGTAACGCGACCAGAGTCCTTCGAGGTTGAGCACGGCGAGCCCACCGAGCCGGCCGATCTCGACGGCGTTCTTCGGGGACACGACGGCGTCCATCGCGGATGCCATGAGCGGGAGGTTGAACGTCCACGCGTCGAGCGTCCACGAGATGTCGACGTCGTCGGGGTCGCGCGTCCGTCGCGACGGAACGATGGAGACCTCGTCGAATCCGTAGGCCCGCCGGGCCTGTTTGCCCATCCCGATCTCGATATCCAAATCAGTCCTCCAAGCCCTGGGGAACCAGGATGCGCCGTCAAGCGCCCCGTGCGATGAAGACTATCCGACGCCTACGACGCGGGTTAGGACGCCTTGCCGAGCACGGCTTCGCACGCGACCAGCTGGAACGCGAAATGACGCTGCATGATCTCGCGGACCTGCTGCGAGACTTCCCAACTCTCGCCGCCTTCGTACGCCGCCGGGACGAAGAAGCGGAAGAGCTTCCGGAGGAACGCTCCTTCGACGAAGGCTCGGTGGATCTCCGGTGGTTCGTCCGACAGCATCTGCAGTGCAAGCGGCGGACACGTGAACAGCTCGTGGTCGTGGAGCCGGACGAGCACCGGATCGCGAACGCCGTCGATGATCCCCGTCTCGAGCTCGAGACGGACATCTGGATCGTCGGACGCAGCACCTTCGAACACGGTGAGGTCGACATGACGCAGGATGAGGCCGTGCGCTTTGTGCTGGAAGTCGGCCATCTTCCGGTCGAAGATGGCCACGACGTCCCTCGAGCCGAGGGGGCGCGCGTCGATGCTCATCCCACCAGAAGTATCGCCCGCCGTAGCGGGCGATACACCTTTCCTCGAAAATCGAAAGGCCCCCGCCCAAGAGCGGGAGCCTTTCGGGGTGTGGATGGGGTACTTAGAGGATACTTCTTTCTCGTGGCTGTTCGCCTCAGTGACGGCGAACGGGGAGTGCTCTTGACACCGCCTTCTTGCATGCGCCGTCGCTGACGGTCGCGCGCGGTGCGATCGCCTTATACGTCCCGCTCGCGACGCTCGTCGCCGACGCCCAATCACCGGCGGAGTCGGTCGAGATCGTGGCTTCCAACACGAACCTTCCGTGGTGCTTGTGATAAACGTTCACCGAACGGCTATCGACGCACGTCGAATGTGAGGACTTCACTTTGCCGTGAACGTCGGACTTATCTGCCGCGACGTGGATCGTGATCCGCGTCTTGAACGCGTGGGCCGCAAAGGCGACCGTCGGAACTCCGAAGAACACGAACGCGGCGATAGCCGCGCACACTGCCTTACGCATACCTGCCTCCCATCCTGTTCTGCCCGCGAAGACACTACTCCGGAGTCGGTCGGATGTCCGGAGAAAGAAGAAGGCCCCCGGCTTTGCCGGGGGCCTTCGTTGATCTCGGCTCGGACTAGAAGTCCATGTCGCCCATGCCGCCGCCCGGCGGCATGGCAGGACCGGCCGACGCCTTCTCCGGCTTCTCCGCGATGACGGCTTCCGTCGTCAGGAACAGCGCCGCGATCGACGCCGCGTTCTGCAGCGCGGAGCGCGTCACCTTCGCCGGGTCCGGCACGCCGAACTTCAGCATGTCCCCGTACTCACCGGTCGCCGCGTTGAAACCCTCGTTGCCCTTGAGCGAGCGAACCTTCTCGAGGATCACGCCGCCTTCGTAGCCCGCGTTCACCGCGATCTGCTTGACCGGCTCTTCGAGCGCGCGGCGCACGATCAGCGCACCGGTGCGCTCGTCGCCTTCGAGCTTCTCGGCGGCCTTCTCGACGGCGCCCGTCGCACGGACGAGGGCCGTCCCGCCGCCGGCGATGATGCCTTCCTCGACGGCAGCCTTCGTGGACTGGACGGCGTCCTCGATGCGGTGCTTCTTCTCCTTGAGCTCGACTTCCGTCGCAGCGCCGACCTTGATCACCGCGACGCCGCCGGCGAGCTTCGCCAGGCGCTCCTGGAGCTTCTCGCGGTCGTAGTCGGAGTCCGTGCGCTCGAGCTCACCCTTGATCTGGTTGATCCGTCCCTTGACGTCGTCGGCCGAACCGGCGCCCTCGACGATCGTCGTCTCGTCCTTCGTGACGATGATCTTGCGGGCCTTGCCGAGCATGTCGACGCCGACGTTCTCGAGCTTGATCCCGAGCTCTTCGCTGATGACCTGGCCACCGCAGAGGATCGCGATGTCCTGGAGCATGGCCTTGCGGCGCTCACCGAAACCCGGAGCCTTGATCGCGACGGACTTGAACGTCCCGCGGATCTTGTTCACGACGAGCGTCGCGAGCGCTTCGCCCTCGACGTCCTCGGCGATGATCGCGAGCGGCTTGCCGGACTGCATGACGTTCTCGAGCACCGGAAGCAGGTCGCGGACGTTGCTCACCTTCTGGTTCGCGACGAGCACGAACGGGTCCTCGAGCACCGCTTCCATGCGGTCGGGGTCCGTGACGAAGTAGGGCGAGATGTAGCCCTTGTCGAAGCGCATGCCCTCGACGAGCTCGAGCTCCATGCCGAAGGTCTGCGACTCCTCGACGGTGATGACGCCGTCCTTGCCGACCTTGTCCATCGCCTCGGCGATCATCTCGCCGATCTCGACGTCAGCCGCGGACACCGCACCGACGTGCGCGATCTCGGTCTTGCTGCCGATCTCGCGAGCCTGCGAACGGATGGAGTCGACGGCGGCTTCGACGGCCTTCTCGATGCCCTTCTTGAGGGACATCGGGTTCGCGCCGGCGGCGAGGTTCTGGAGGCCCTGGCGAACCATGGCCCACGCGAGGACGGTGGCCGTCGTCGTGCCGTCACCGGCGACGTCGTCGGTCTTCTTCGCTACCTCCTTGACGAGCTCGGCGCCGATCTTCTCGTTCGGGTCCTCGAGCTCGATCTCCTTGGCGATCGTGACGCCGTCGTTCGTGATCGTGGGGGCGCCCCACTTCTTCTCGAGGACGACGTTGCGGCCCTTCGGGCCGAGGGTGACGCGCACGGCGTCGGCCAGCTTGTTCATGCCGTCTTCGAGGGAACGACGAGCTTCGGCCCCATACTCGATGGACTTCGCGGGCATACCTTTACCTCCCTGGGTGGGTCGTGATTAGCACTCTAAGTATATGAGTGCTAGCACGCGCAGGGGCCGGGTGTCAATCCGAAACGGCGTTTCCACCGTAGTTCCATGTGATGAGGGTGCGCATCGGGGCGATGGTGGTGGCGGCAGCCTTGATCGGGGCATACCTGATGGTCGGCGCTCCCCCCAAGGCTTCGGCGGCCACGTGCTCACCGGCCGACATCACGATCTCCGACGACGCCTATTCGCCGACCACTTTGACCGTCGCGTCGGGGACGGCCGTCTGCTGGGCCTACCCGACCGGGTTCACGAATCACACGGTGACATCAGGGTCGACGTTCGGCGGCGACGACAACGTCTGGCCGACCCATACCTTCAGCGCGGGCGACTCGAACTCGGTCGTCTTCAACACGGCGGGCACGTTCGCGTTCCACTGCAACTTCCACTCGAACATGCACGGCACGATCACGGTTCGGCCCGCCGCTCCGACCGTGAACGCCGCGACGGTTCCGGCTTCCGGCAGCAACAGGACCAAACCGACCATCAGTGGGACGGCCCCCCTAAGCAGCGGGGTGAACATCTACGAAGGACCCGGCTGCGCAACGCTCATCGACGACACCACGACATCGGACGGTGCCGGGAACTGGAGCTACACGGTCAGCGACGCCCATTCGCTCGTCACCGGGACGACAACGCTCTTCTTCGCGAAGACGCGTGACGGGACCGCGTTATCCGACTGTTCCGCGAGTGATGCGTCCTACACGGTCGGGTCCGGTGGACCCGCGATCGATCTCATCACCGGCCCGCCGGCCGGTTCGGTGATCGTGAGTCCGACACCGCAGTGGACGTTCTCCGCTCCGAACTCGACCTACGAGTGCTCCCTTACGCAGGCCGCGTTCAGCTTCAACTCGTGCGCGGGAACGTTCGATGCCCCGACCCTTTCGTCCGGAGCGTGGACGTTCGCGGTCCGCGCCACCGACTCGACGACGCATGACGAGACGCTCGACACGTTCGGGTTCACCGTCGACCTCAGCGACCCGGCGATCCACGGTCCGAAGACGACGAAGAGCCGCAAACCCAAGTTCACACTGAGCGGCAACCCCGGCATCGCGAGCTACGAATGTGAGTTCGACTCGAAGGGCTTCGTCCCCGCCGTCGGGACGACGTGCAAAGCACCGAAGCTCAAGCTCGGACGCCACACGATCCGGGCGCACGCGATCGACTCCCTCGGCGACACCGGCCCCGACCAGGCGAAGCGCTTCAAGATCGTCCGTTAGCTGGACGGACCCCTCATCGGCTCGGTAGTCATAACGAGGGACAGGGACGTCACACGGGAGGACGTCCGTGGGTCAAGGTCCGTCGCGAAACGCCGATAGTTCCTTCAGATGAACGTGGCAAACCCCGAGGGAGGAGGGGTGGCGACGGCGCGTCTGCCGTTCCGTGCCGCGGCGTCCGCCGCCATCGCATTCGTGGTCGTCGACCTCGCGTGGCTGATCTTCCGGATCGGCGGCTCCCGCGCGACTACGTATTTCTCGGACCTCAGCGGCTGCCTCTGCATCACGATCGCGTTCGTCGCCTGTCTTCGCGCGCTCCGGCGCGCGGACGGGCGCACGCGGCGAGCCTGGTCCTTCCTCGTCGCGTCCACGGTGATGTTCGCCTTCGGCGAGTTCACGTGGACGATGTACGAGGTCGTGCTCCGCCGCACCGTCCCGTTCCCGTCGGCGGCCGACGCCGGATACCTCATCGCGTACCCGCTCGCCGCGATCGCTGCGATCTGCTTCCCGACGACGCCGGTGCGGCTGTCATCGCGCATCCGCACGACGCTCGACGGGGCGATCATCGCCGGGTCCCTGTTCTACCTCGGCTGGGCCGTCGTGCTCGGCCCCCTGTACCGAGCGGGCGGCGGATCGCTCCTCGAGCGGTCGGTCGGACTCGCATATCCCACGGGGGACGTCGCCCTGATGGCGATCCTCCTGTTCGTTTTCACCCGCAGCGGACGAGGCGCTCGCTCGCCCCTCGTCCTGCTCGCCGTCGGGCTTGCGGCGCTTGCCGTGTCCGATTCGACGTTCGCGGTGATGACGCTGCACAACTCGTACGCCACGGGAACGTTCACCGACGCCGGCTGGAACCTGGGATACCTCTTGATCGCGCTCGCAGCGCTCCGTCCGACGGCGGCCGGGTTCCGCCGGAAGGTGGCACAAGACTCGTGGCTGTCTGCGGGGATCCCGTACCTCGCCGTGGTCCTCGTGGTCTTGACGGCGGCTGCGATACGGATCGAAAAGGGCACGTTCGACGCCGTCCTGTTCTGGGGGACGCTCGCGATCATCCTCGCCGTCATCGCTCGCCAGCTCGTGTCCGTCATCGAGAACAACGCGCTGCTGCACAACCTCGAAGCGCAGGTGGCGGAACGCGAAGAGCTCATCCGCCGCGCGTTCCACGACCCGCTCACGGGACTCGCGAACCGCACTCTCTTCCGAGACCGGCTCGAGCACGCCGTCGACCGAGCGGCGCGCAACCGGCGGGCCGTGTGTGTCGTGTACTGCGACATCGACAACTTCAAAGCGGTGAACGACCGCTACGGACACGCCGTCGGCGACATCGTCCTCGCTGGATTCGCGGAGCGCGTGGTCGGGATCCTTCGGCGAGGCGACACCGTCGCACGGCTCGGCGGCGACGAGTTCGCGATCGTCATCGAGGACGGCGACGGCGAACGAGTCGCCGAGCGCGTCCTCGAGGAGCTCGAAGTTCCGTTCGACCTCGAAGGCATGTCATGGGTGATGGTCTCGGCGAGCGTCGGCGTTGCGACGAACGACCACGCCTCCGATCCCGACGACATGCTGCGTTGTGCGGACATCGCCATGTACGCGGCGAAGAAGCGCGGCAAACGGCGGTACGAGGTCTACGAGCCGTCGATGCTCGGACTCGGTGAACCGCCCACGTTCGGCGTCGGATAACCTCGGGCGGTGCGAGTCGTCCTCGGCGTCGACCACCGCGGGTTCCTGATCAAGGATCAGCTGCTCGAGCTCCTGGCCGAAGACGGACACGACGTCGTCGACGTCGGCACCAACTCAACGGAGTCCGTCGACTACCCGGACATCTCCGAAGCCGTCGGACGCGTGCTTCTCGCCGGCGACGCCGAACGAGGGATCGTCGTCTGCGGCTCCGGAGCCGGCGCCGTCATCGCCGCGAACAAGCTCAACGGCATCCGCTGCGCGCAAGCACACGATTCGTATACGGCGCATCAATGCGTGGAGCACGACGACGCGAACATGCTCGCGCTCGGCTCGGGGATCATCGGCATCGAAGTGATCCGCGAGGTCGTGCGGAACTTCCTCGGCGCCACCTTCCTCGGATACGGCAGGGGCGGGGAGCGGTACGTCCGGCGGCTCGAGAAGATCGCGAAGCTCGAAGCGAACAACTGACCGCGGGTCAGTATCGGTGCGACAGTAGGCAACACCTTTCCTTACTCTGGTGTGCCCATGGCTGCGCGCCGGCCGGCTCTTGACCGGCCCATCCTGCAGAACGTTCTGATCGTCGTGGCCCTCGGCGTGTCCGTGTTCATGCTCGCTCCGCCGGTCTCGCCGGTGCTCGCGGGCAAGCGCGACATCACGTTCCTGCGCAAAGCCCACACCCCCACCGTCGAAGCGCTCGCCGCCGATCCGCTGACGGCACCGATCAAAGCCGTGCCTCGCCCGAAGCCCGTGAAGGCGAAGGGCATCTTCATGACCGGCTACACCGTCGGCGGTCCGCGCTTCTCGGATCTGATCGGGCTCATCGACCGGACGGAGCTCAACGCCGCGGTCATCGACATCAAGGACGAGCGCGGTGAGATCTCCTGGATACCGCGCCTGCAGCAAGCGAACATCGCGGGGGCGGGTCGTCCGAAGATCCTCGATCCGGCGGCGACGGTGCGGCGCCTCCACCGCCACCACATCTACGTCATCGGACGGATCGTCACCTTCCAGGACCCGATCCTTGCGAACGTGCGTCCGGATCTCGCGATCCAGGACTCGCACGGCGGCATCTGGCACAACTCGAGAGGCGTCGCGTGGCTCGATCCGTATTCGACGGAGGCGCAGGACTACGACATCGCGCTCGCCGTCGAGGCCATCTCGTATGGGTTCGACGAGATCCAGTTCGATTACGTCCGGTTCCCGACGGACGGCGACACGACGCGCATGTGGTTCCGTCACAAGGACGAGCGGCTCCCGAACCAGGTCATCGCCGACTTCCTCGCGCGCGCTCGCGCGCAGATCGCGCCGCGCGGCGCGTACATGTCGACGGACCTCTTCGGGCTGACGGCCCTCGTCTCCGACGACCTCGGCATCGGTCAGAAGCTCGAGATGATCGCGCCGCACGTCGACTACATCTCGCTGATGCTCTACCCGTCCCACTTCAACAAGCCGCAGTACGGGCTTCCCGATCCCGAGAAACAGCCGTACCAGATCGTCCAGGATTCGTTACGCGACGCGAAGCGACGGATCGCGGGGACGGGGGCGCAGCTTCGTCCGTGGCTGCAGGACTTCAGCCTCCGCGTGCCGTACACACCGGTCGAGGTCCGGGCGCAGATACAAGCATCGGAGGACGAAGGCGTGAACCAGTGGCTGCTCTGGAACGCGACGAACCGTTACTCCGAGGACGCACTGGCCGTGCCGAAGAGCGTGAAGCAGCCTCCGCCCCCGGAGGGAGATCAGCCCGTTTCGCCGTGAGGATTTAGGCTCCGCAGCGTGAAGCTCCACCCGGGAGCGTGGCTCGTGTGGCTCGCCGCGGTCGCGGTGTTCGCCTACGCGGTGAGCGATCCGCTCTACGTGCTGCTCGGCCTCGGCGTCGTCCTGCTCGTGCATCTCGCCTTCCCCGCGACGGACGGCGTCCGCGCCGTGCGCATGTTCGTGATCGGCGGATGCGTCCTGCTCATGTTGCGGCTCGTGTTGGTCGTGCTCGCGCCGAACCCGGGGACGACCGTGATCTTCACGCTCCCGCACATCGACCTGCCGCGCTTCCTCGGTGGGTTGTCCATCGGGGGCCCGGTGAACGAAGAGGTCGTCGCGGCGAGTTTCGTCGAAGGATTGCGGCTGATCCTCGTGCTGGCCGCCTTTGGCGTCTTCAACGCGCATGCGGACGTCGCATCGCTCGTTCGCTCGGTGCCGTCGGTGTTCCGTGACGCGGGGCTCGTGGTGTCGATCGCGTTCGCCTTCGTTCCGGGGATGCTCCGCACCGTCCGGGACGTGCGCGATGCGCAGCGGCTCCGCGACGAACGTGGTTTCCGCCGCCTCGCGCCGTCGCTCGCCGTCCCGGTGCTCGGGTTGTCGCTCGAGCGCGCGTTGCTGCTCGCCGAATCGATGGACGCTCGCGGCTACGGCGGTGCGTCGTCCACCAACGCCGGACGCACCACGCTCGTCGGCGGGCTCGTAGCGTTGCTCGCGTCGATCGTCGCGTGGGCGGCCGGGTGGCATCCGGTCGCGACGGTGTTGGCGCTCGCCGGCGTCGTCGCGGTCGTGTGGTCGCTCCGCGAGGCCGCCGCCGCATCGGGGACGACCCGCTACTTCGTTTCCAAGCTCCGCGCGATCGATGGCGTCGTGATGGCGGTCAGTCTCGTCGTTCTCGTCCTCGCGAGCCGCATCGGCGGTTCGTACAACCCCTACCCGCGCTTCTCGATGCCGGCATTTTCCGTCGGGGCAGCGCTCTTCACGCTGCTGCTCGCCGCGCCGGCGCTCGCGGGGTCGCTGTGATCTCACTCGAGCACGTCACGTTCACGTATCCGAGTGCATCGTCGCCGGCCCTCACAGATCTCACGCTGTCGGTTCGCGAGGGTGAGTTCGTTCTCGTCGCGGGCGCGTCCGGATCGGGGAAGTCGACCCTGCTCCGTGTGCTCCCGCGGCTCGTCCCCCACCATTCCGGCGGACGGTTCTCCGGACGCGTCACCATCGACGGACGCGACGTCACGCTCGCCGCACCGAGAGAGCTTGCCGGCGCGGTGGGGTTCGTACCGCAAGATCCGGAAGCGCACGCGACGGCCGATCGCGTCGTGCCCGAGCTCGCCTTCGCGATGGAGAACCTCGGCGTTCCGCAAGCGCAGATGCGCAAGCGCGTCGAGGAAGTGATCGATCAACTGGGGATCGCGCATCTGCGCGACCGGCGTCTCGACACGTTGTCGGGCGGAGAACGCCAGCGCGTGGCGATCGCCGCCGTCCTGACGGCGTTGCCGCGCGTCCTCGTGCTGGACGAACCGACGTCCGCGCTCGATCCGCAATCGGCCGAGGACGTGTTCGCCGTTCTCGTGCGACTGCGCGACGAGCTCGGCCTCACGATCGTGTGCGCGGAGCACCGCTTGGAACGCGTGGCGGCGTTCTCCGACTCCGTCGTCTTCTTCGGTGAGGAGTTGTCCGTCGGGTCGCCGCGCGAAGTATTCGCGTCGTCGCCGTACGCGCCGCCGGTCTCGATGCTCGGCCGCGCGTTCGGTTGGTCTCCGTTGCCGCTGACCGTGCGCGAGGGACGTTCATTCGCCTCGTCGCTGCAGGTTGCGCCGCCGGCGGTTCGTCCGCGTACCGCGGGTGACGTCGCGATGCGCTGCAACGGCATCGAAGTCCCGAACGTCCTTCGCGGCGTGTCGCTCGAGCTCCGCCGCGGCGAGATCGCCGCGCTCGTCGGACGCAACGGCGCAGGCAAGACCACGCTCATGCGTGTGCTCGCCGGGATACAGAAAGCTTCACGAGGGTCGGTCGACGGCGTCCGGCGCGGACGAGCAGCCTTCGTTCCGCAGCGCGCCGAGATGCTGCTGTTCCGCGACCGCGTTCGTGACGAAGTGCGTTCGCCGGAGTGGCTCGCGCGGCTCGGCCTGTCGGGCGTGGCCGACCGGCATCCGTGGACGCTCTCCGCGGGGCAACGGTTGTGGACGGCACTCGCCACAGCTTTCACCCGCGACGTCGACGTCTTGTTATTGGACGAACCGACGCGCGGCCTCGACCCCGTCGGCAAGGATCTCCTTGCCTCGGTGCTTCGCGAGAAGGCCGATGCCGGCGTCGCCGTTCTGCTCGTCACGCATGATGTGGAGCTCGTCGCGCGCGCGGCCGACAGGATCCACATGCTCGCGGAGGGCGAGATCGTCGCATCGGGTCCCGTGCGCGAAGTGCTCGGCGAGTCGCTCCTGTTCTCGTCGCAGACGTCGAAGGTGATGGCCGATCCGCGGTTCCTCGTCCCGTCGGATGTGACCGGATGACCGAGTTCGCCCTCACGAACGTGCTCGGCTTCCTCGGTTTCCTCTGGCCGCTCTTGCTCGGTGTCGGCGTCGCCGTGGGCGAGAACGAAGCGCACGCGACCGATGCACCCATCCTGCTCGCCTTGCTCGTGCCCCTCCTGGTACTTGTCGCGCTCCGGACGGCGAGAAACCAAGGCGCGGACGCGCGCATGATCGCGTTGCTCGGGGCGCTCGTTGCGATGAACGCGTTCCTACGCATACCGAAAGGTCCGTCCGGCGAAGGTTTGGTGTTCATCCTGCCGATCCTCGTCGGGTGGTACGTCGGCGCCCGGTTCGGGTTCCTGCTCGGTGCGTTCTCGATCCTCGCGTCGGCGGTGATCACCGGAGGGATCGGTCCGTGGATGCCCTTCCAGATGTTCGCGCTCGGCTGGGTCGGAGCGGGATCGGGTTTGTTGCGACGCGTCGTGCGCGGACGTATCCCCGTCGTCTCGCTCGGCGTGTACGCGTACGCCTCGTCCGTCGCGTACGGATTCCTGATGTCCTTGTGGTTCTGGCCGTTCCTCGGGGCCGGGAGCCCCTTCCTGTACAAGCCGGGCCTGGGCTTCGCCGCGACGCTCGTGCGGTACACCCGCTTCTACGTGCTGACGTCACTGCCGTGGGACACGGGCCGCGCCGTGCTCGCGAATGTTCCGCTCGTCATGATCCTGGCGCGCCCGCTCGGGCGGCTGCTCGCGCGAGTCACCGAACGATTCGAAGCCGAGATCGTCGAAGTGCCCGAGCATCTCCCGGCCCCCGCCGGCGTGGCGCCGTCCCTGCCATAACCCTTTCCCTCATTTTCGCCACAACCCATTTTCGGACCGTCAGCGTTAGGAGACAGTTCCGTTCAGCAACGCCCACGGCTCGAGGAACGATGTGCCGGTTTGACGTGGCCCTTGCCGCCATTTACCATCCATATGGATGGCGCCAGCCGAGCGGAGCGGCCCCGAGGACGAGAAGGTCACGGTGAACATCGGACCGGTCGACCTCGGCCGCGTCGACCTCCTCGTCCGCGAAGGCCTGTACTCGAGCCGCACCGACTTCATCCGTGGTGCGATCCGAAAACAGCTCGACGAGCACAACGACATCGTCAAAGACGTCGTCACGCGGAAGTCGTACAACGTCGGCCTCACCGCGTGGACGAAGAAGGACCTAGAACAGATGCGACGCAAGGGAGAGCGCGTACGGCTCCGCAGCGTCGGCGTGTGCATCTTCGGCACGGGTGTCACCGAAGAGCTGCTCGCCGACGTTTTCGAAGAGATCTCGGTGCTGGGCTCCGTCCGGGGGCCGAAGGAAGTCGTCGACTGGGTGAAGCGCGGCGCTCACACTTCCGGGAACGGCTCCTCGAGCGACGCCAGCACGTAGTCGGCGTCCTTCAGTTCGTCGACCGAGTTCGAGCCGGACGCAACGCCGACCGCCGTCGAGTCGGCGTCGTGCGCGGCTTTCACGTCGAGCGGCGTGTCCCCGACGACGAACACTTCGTCGCGCGACAACGACTTCTTCAAGATCTCGTTGGCGCGTTCGATGCCGCGGCGCGTCAGTTCGGCACGGTCGGGCGAGTCCGACCCGTAGCCGCCGAACGTGAAGAACTTGTTCAGATCGCCGCGCGAAAGCTTCGCGTGCGCGACCTGCTCGAGACCGCCCGTCGTGAGGCCGAGCAGCACGCCGTCGTCGCGCAGCTTCGTCAGCGTGTCGACGACGCCGGGCAGCACTTTGTATCCCGGCGACGTCTCGACCTCGTGGGGAACGCGCTCGACGTACGCGGCGACGAGGCGCGCCATCTCTTCGTCCGTCGGCTCGCGCCCGACCGCGCCGACGAACGTCAGACGGCCGACCTCAGGGTCGGTCATCCCGCCCGTCGTGAACTTCCCGATGTCGGCGGGGACGCCGTACAGCTCTTCGAAGGCGCCGCGCCAGCTGCGCGTGGTGGCACCACCCGACGAGATCAGGGTCCCGTCGATGTCGAACAGGACGGCGAGCGGCTTAGGAACTGATCCGTTCCTTGATCGACGACAGGATGGCCTGCTCGTCGTAGCCCATCGACTTGTCGAAGACCTCTTCGCCGTTCACGCGGATCTTGAACACGCCCTTGTCGCCCGTGACGAGCGCGACGGCGTGCAGCTTCTGACCGAACTCGGTCAGGATCACCCGCTGGGTGTCGATGGCCTTCTCCAGGTGTCCGCAGGGGACGCAGTACTCGATCTCAACGTCGGTCATCGGGAAGTCTCCTCCGCTCAGTAACCCTATTTTATCCGCTTGACATCCTGCGAACACATGTTCGATGCTGGTTGGCCCGATGACGGACCGACTCGCAGCGGCGATCACGACCGCGTCGCAGCTCGCTCCCCGGGTGCTGCCCGTCGCGGGCGCGCTCCAACCGCTCCTGCCCGACGGAGGGCTTCGTCCCGGCTGGACGACGCAGGTGGGCGGCGCCGGTGCCACATCCCTCGCCTTCGCCTTCGCGGCGGAAGCGAGCAAGACGTCGTGGACGGCGATCGTCGGCCTCCCCCACGTGGCCTTGCGCGCCGCGAGTGAGCTCGGCGTCGATCTCGACCATGTGGTCGTCGTCCCGGAGACGACCGTCGACGTCTTCGCCGCGGTGATCGACGCGTTCGACGTCGTCATCTCGTGCCCGCCGCCGCTACGAAAGGCGTCTCGCATCAATGCGCGCGTGCGCGAGCGCGACGCGGTCTTGCTCACGCTCGGCGCGACACCAGACGCCGATCTCACCGTCGTCGGCAGCTCACCGCGCTGGTACGGCATCGACGACGGTCACGGACACCTCGCCGCTCGCACGCTCGACATCACCACGAGTGGACGGCGCGCCGCCGCGCGTCCGCGTCACGCGACGATCTGGCTCCCAGACGCCGACGGTGAGATCCGTCCGCATACCGAAGTGACGCCGATCCGCGCGGCCTTATGAGAACCATCGCGATCGGATGTCCGCGCTGGCCGATCGTGGCGCACGATCTTTCGCCGGACGAACCATCGGCGATCTTCTTCGCGAATCGCGTCGTGGCCGCGTCCGTTGAGGCGGTGGCGAGCGGCGTCAAGAAAGGGATGCGCCGGCGCGAAGCGCAATCGCGCTGTCCGGAACTCGAAGTGCTGACGCACGATCCCGCACGCGACGCACGCACGTTTGAACCGGTCGTCGCCGCCATCGAAGCGTTCGGCCCCCAAGTGGAGGTGGTTCGTCCAGGACTCGTCGTGATGGCCGCGCGGGGACCGGCGCGTTACTTCGGGGGCGAGGAACAACTCCGCGCGAAGATGGCCGAAGCGATCGACGACGCGATCGCGAGCAAGAGGATGCACGCGCTGCATACCGACGACCGCACACGTGTCGGCATCGCCGACGGACCGTTCGCCGCGACGCTCGCCGCCGTGCGCGGACGGATCATCGAGCCGGGAACATCGAGAGTGTTCCTCGCGCCGTTCCCGATCCGCGTGCTCGAAGATCCCGCGTTGTGCGATCTGCTCATGCGGCTCGGCATCACGACACTCGGTGCGTTCGCCGCGCTGGACAGACCGCGCGTCGTCGCACGGTTCGGCACCGAGGGTGAGATCGCGCACCGGCTCGCGAGCGCCGACGACGACCGCCTGCTCGAACCGAGACAAGCGCCGCCCGACCTCACCGTCGCGCGCGAGCTCGATCCGCCGGCGAAACGCGTCGACATCGCGATGTTCGCGGGAAAGAACGCCGCGGACGAGCTCGCGGCAACGCTCGCCGAAAAAGGACTCGCGTGCGCGAAGCTCGAGATCCAAGTCGTCACCGAACACGGCGAGGAACGCACGCGGATGTGGCGCTATTCGTCCGCGTTCACCTCGGCGGCGATCGCCGAGCGCGTGCGCTGGCAGCTCGAAGGATGGCTGGCGGACGGAGCACAGCTCACCGGCGGCATCGAGCACATCAGATTGCGCCCGCACGACGTCGGAGCGGCGACCGGTGTCCGCGTCGGCTTCTGGAACCGTCGCGGGGAAGTCCCCGATCGTGTGCGACGCGCGATCGCGCGCGTGCAGGGACTCCTCGGTCCGTCCGGTGCGAAGCAAGCGGTCGTACAAGGAGGACGTCATCCGTCGGAACAGGTTGCGCTCGTGCCGTGGGGCGATCCCGTCGAAGCGTCGCGTCCGGGGCTTCCCGGCACGCGCACCGTCGCCGGACCTATCGAGGTCGAGCTGCCGGTATGGCCCGGACAACTGCCGTCACCGACGCCGGTCATCGTCCGCGAACGTCCGACCGATCTCAAGGACGGCGAAGGAAACGTCGTAACGGTGTCCGGACGTTTCGTCGTGTCGGCAGCACCGGCACGGATGCGTCGCGACGGCGCATGGCACGAGATCGTCGCGTGGGCCGGCCCATGGCCCGTGGACGAGAAGTGGTGGGACGAAACCACGCACCGTC
The DNA here is from genome assembly GCA_025934435.1 of Actinomycetes bacterium. GTDB lineage: Bacteria > Actinomycetota > JAICYB01 > JAICYB01 > JAICYB01 > JAICYB01. The sequence continues at coordinate 92,711 of JAICYB010000002.1, forward strand.
GCCGATCGCGCTTCCAGGTCGTGTGCGCCGACGGGAACGCGTATCTGCTCGCGAACGAAAGCGAGCGGTGGTTCGTGGAAGCGACCTATGACTGAAGAACAGGTCAGCGTGTTCGACGAAGGACGGCTTCACGAGCTGCGCAAAGCCGGCTACCAAGAGACCCGGATCGAGCGCGACGGCGCCGGACACGAATTCTTTATCCTCGTCCGCATGACAACGACGAGCGAGTTCGCGAGGAACGTCGGCAAGAAGATCGGTCCGCTCGGCGCGGCATTCATGATGCACGGCGAAACGGGACAGTACGGCGAGAGCATCGGCCTGCCCTTCCTCGAGTTCTACGTGCTCGGACGCGGTGGAGTGCTCGGCAACGTCGAACCGAACGTCGCCGTCGAAGCGTTCGGATTCTTCGAACCGACTCTCGTCGCGAACACATGGAACGCCGCGCGTCAGAAGATGGATCCGAGCGAAGCGTCCGAGCACTACGCGAAAGCGTGCGCGGAATGGGGCCGCAAGCGCCTGAGCAACATCGACTCGCTCGATGAGTTCAACAAGCTCGCCGAACGCGCCATCGCCGCGAATACCGCGCCCGGCGCGCTCTTCAACGGCTGGAAAGACGCCACGTTGCCGGACGACGCAACGGGACGCGCGATGGTGCTCATCCACGTGTTGCGCGAGATGCGCGGCGGCGCTCACATCGAAGCCGTCGCACGGACCGGCATCGACCCGAAGGTTGCCCTTGCAACCAACGCGCCGCGGATGTACGCGATCTTCGGCTGGGCGGACGAGATGCCGACGCCGGACGCGGACCTCGCCGCACGGACCGAGACCGTGACCGACGAGCTCGTGGCACCCGCCTTCGAAGGCCTCGACGAAGCCGAGCGGGAGCTCTTCGCGAACGTGATCGACGCAGCGAGCGTCGCCGCGTCGTAGCTGGTCAGCGCGCTCTTTTCCCGACGCCGTAAGAGGGGGGTGTTTCGGACGTACTCCTATTGGCGATGGACAGTCGGAAGGAGGGTGTTATGCGGAGATCCTTGCTCGTAGCAATGATCGCACTACTGCCGCTCGCGTTGGGCGGTGCGGCGAACGCGTTTCCCCAGAGTGGTCCACCCGGAGGGAGTGGCTCGACGTTTGTCAACGGGGTGATCACCTGTGGACACACGAACACGTTCCTGGACGCTCCGGTCGTCGTGTACAACGACGGCCAGGGTGTTGAAGTCTGCTCGGACAGCGGTCCGGTCCAAGGCCGGGTCGGTGCGTTCCACGATCTGAGTGCCACGCCGTTCACGATCCAGTACATCTACGTCGACGTCACATCGCCCGTCGGGCTTGGAGAGGTGCTGTTCCTCCAGGTTCCGATCGTCTGACGTTATCGACGGCGCGACGGCTGCCCCGAACGAACACGCTTCGTCCGGCGGCGGCCGTTGCCTGTCACATGGATATCGCCGCGCGTGCCGAGGAAGGACTCGATCACCTGAGGGTGGGCGAGGACTTCTTTCGGCGCGCCGTGCGTGACCACCTGGCCCTGCTCCAAAGCGACGAGGTTGTCCGCGAGCCCAGTGATGAGCGGCATGTCGTGTTCGATCACGAGCAGCGCGCAACCGAGCTTGTCCTGCACCTGACGTAGCAACGGGCCGAGACTCTCGGTTTCCTTCTGCGCGATGCCCGACGATGGTTCGTCCAAGAGAAGCACCGACGGACGATGCGCGAGGATCGCGGCGATCTCGACGATCCGTCGAGACCCCGTCGACAGTTCCGCCACGAATTTGTCCCGGAACGCCTGCAAACCGAGGAGCTCGATGAGCATCTCGGTCCGTCCGGCGACCTCCGCTTCCGACTCGAGCACCGATGGGATGTGGAACATCGCACCGATCGCTCCCGGTACCTCGACCGAACGTTCGTAGCCGACGGAGATCGCTTCGCCGACGGTCAGTGACGGCCAAAGGCGGGCGTCTTGGAACGAACGGCCGAGACCCTCGCGCGCGCGCTCGTCCGCGGACAGCTCGCTGATGTCGGTGTCGTGGAAGGTGACGCGTCCGCCGTTCGAAGGCGTGAATCCGCAGATGAGATCGAAGAGCGTCGTCTTGCCCGCGCCGTTGGGACCGATGAGGCCGAGGATCTCCCCTTCGTGCAGCGTGATGTCGACGTCGTCGACGGCAACGACGCCGCCGTAGTGCTTCGCGATCTCGTGCGTTTGCAACACGACACGGCGTTTCGCGATCTCTTTTCGGCGGACGGTGTCGGCCCGCGCCGAGCCGTTCGTGCGCGCTCGTTTCGTCTGTCCGTTGCCGAGATGCGCCGACGCTCCCTGGAGGAATACGGCGCGGAGGATGTCCGGCCGCTCGAGCAGCTCTTGGGCCGGACCGGTGAACCGCACTTCACCTTTCTCCATGAACACGACGCGCTTCGCGAGCTCGAGCGCGGTGTTCACCGATTGCTCGACGAGAAGCACCGTCGTACCGCTCGCGTGGATGTCACGGACGATCTTGAGCAGGTCGTTCACGACCGTCGGCGCGAGACCGAGCGACAGCTCGTCGATCAGGAGCAGTTTCGGCTTCGCGATGAAGGCCTGCGCGAGCGAAAGCATCTGCTGTTCGCCCCCGGAAAGCGATCCCGCCGGCGTCTCCATGCGTTCGCGGAGCTTCGGGAAGTACTCGAGCACGCGATCGGTCGCGTCCCGCACATAGGACGCATCCTTCCGGAACATCCACGCGGCGGCGCGGAGATTGTCGGCGACGGTGAGCGTCGGGAACACGCCGCGACCGCCCGGGACCTGCACGATGCCGAGTTCAGCCGTCGTGCCGGCGTCGGCGTGCGTGACGTCACGTCCGTTGCAATAGATGGCTCCGCCGGACGGATCGACGAGCCCGGAGATCGCCTTGAGAAGTGTCGACTTGCCCGCGCCGTTCGTCCCGAGGAGCGCGATGATCTCGCCGTCGTCGATATCGAGATCGACGCCGAACAGGACCTGAACGCCGTCGTAGGCGACGTCGACGCCTCGGCACGAGATCAAAGCGCTCGATGCCGCCGCTTCCTCGAGCTTCACGGCTTGCGCGACGTCGCGATCGACGAACCGGCGGGCCGTGATCTCGATCGCGCCGCCCAGTCCGACGGCCGCCGCGAGGACGACGACGGCGACACGCTGTCCGTAGTGGTCGCCGAGCGCGCCGACGATCGGCGCGAAGACGACGGCGCCCATCGTGAAGAACACGAGTGACCACGCGAACGCTTGCGCACGCAGACGCGGCGGCGCGACGAGCGCAACCATCGTCTGGTACGGAACGAGGAACCCGCTCGCGCCGAAGCCGAGGACGATCGCGAAGAAGATCGCGACGGGCCTCCACGGCGCCAGGCCCATCAGCGCGAGACATGCGGCGAACTGCAGCACCATGACGCCGTTCTGCACGGGAAGGACGTGCGCGCCTTTGTCGCGCATCCCCGAGGAAGAAAGACGTCCGGCGACGATGAAGCCGGCGAGCCCGACGAGCCCCGAGACGCCGGTCACGATGCCGCGCTCTCCCGGGCCCATGTGGAAGACGTCCTTGAAGTAGAGACTCACGAGGCTCGTGAAGGACGCCACACCCGCGCCGAAGAAGAAGGCCGCCGACCACGTGCGTTGCAACGAGCGGATCGCGCGCACGCGGCGGAAGCCTTCCCCGATCGAAACGCGTATCTCCTCATGCGCGACGGCGTGCTGCGCTTCGCCGCGGGCCGGCTCGCGCATCTTCGCGAGCATCAAGGCGAAGATCACCGTCGGCGCGCCGAGGACGACGAACGCGACGCGCCAATTCGCCCATTGCGCGATGAGTCCCGAGAGCGGGCTCCCGATGAGTCCGAAGCCTGTCGAGCCGAGCAGGTACAGCGTGAACACCATCGAGAGCGCCGTCGGCGGGTGGTAGTCGGAAAGCAAGCTCGAATGGACCGGCTGGTTCACGGTCTGCCCGATCCCGCCGAGCAGTCGCGCGACGATGAGGACGGCGACGACGGGAGCGAGTCCGGTGCCGACCGCGGTCGCCGCCCAGAGGATCCCGGCGGCCACGCAGATACGTATGCGGTTCGCGCGGTCGGCCCAGTTCCCGATATGCACCGACGCGAGAAGCGGCAGCACCGCGGTGAGCGTCGAGATCGTGAGGAAGTCCGCGTTGTTCAGATGGAACGCGTCGCGGATGTTCGGCGCGAGGACTCCGAACGCGAGCGCGTCGAAGCGCTCCGCGGCCGCGAGTGCGGTGAGCAGCGCGAGCGGCGCGACTCCCGTCGGACCGAGCGACGTGATCGTGTCCGCGATCGACTTCCGTACGCGTTCGATCACACGTCGACCTTTTCACGTGACAAGCCGCCGAGGGCTGCGTCCAACGTGACTTTCACTTCGCGGTCCTCGACCCGAACATCGGCGAACAGGCTCGGGACGATCACGTGACGCCTCGAGGCGATGCGCCGGAGCGCGTCGTCCCGCAGGCGGTAGACGAATCCCCCGAGTCCTTCGGGGAGCACGAGCAGCAGCAGGACGATGCCGAAGCCGCTCGCGAGGAACGCCCAGCCCGGTGGCAGCAGGTACTCGGCTCCCTTGATGTAGATCGCACCTAGCACGGCGCCGGGGACCGACCCGAGCCCGCCGATCACCACCATCGAGAACAGGGCGAGGCTCTCTTGCGGCGCGAAGGCGTCGGTGTGGAAGGCCATCTGGTGCAGGACGTACAACCCGCCGGCAAGTCCGGCGATCGCGCCGGACAGGCCGAAGGCGATCAACTGCATCTTCGTCGTCGAGATCGCCGTCGACTGCGCGGCGAGCGCGTTGTCTCGGACGGCGATGATCGCGCGCCCCGTCCGGCTGCGCCGTAGACCGCGCACGAGGACGAGCACGGCGATCAACCACACGAGACAGAAGTAGTAGATCTGCCAGTCCGTCGAGATCGAGACGCGGTTCCAGAGCGGGGGACGCGAGATGTCGCCCGTCGGGATCAGCCACGGCACGAACTGGTGGTTGAGGAAGAGCGACGCGGAGCTCACCGCGAACGCGAGCGTCGTCACGGCGAGGTACGGGCCGCGGATCCGAAGCGCGGGAAGTCCGACGAGCATCGCGACGATGCCGCCGACGACCGCGCCCGCAGGGATCGCGAGGAAGAGATCGACGCCGTGGTTCGCGAGCAGCACACCGGTCGCGGCGCCGCCGAAGCCCACGAGCGCGAAGTGTCCGAGGGAGATCTGCCCGGACCATCCCGTCAGCACGACGAGCGAAACGGCAACGATCGCGTAGATCAAGATGAGCGCGGCGAGTTGCTGCTGACTCGGACGAAGCATCAGCGGAAGCGCGACGGCGAACGCGATGACCAGCGCCTGCAGACCCCACGATCCGTACTTCACCTCCGGCAGCGATCGAAGCTCGCTCGGTACAGGACGAACCTCTCTGATCGCGCGGAACGTACCGATGCCCGTCTCGAGAGCGCGGCTGAACCGTTCACGGCGGAGCAACAGGACGACGAGAACGACGACGAGCAACACGCCGTCGACGTAGGCGGCGTTGCTGAACGTCCAGACGGCGAGCGACTCGGCGATGCCGATCCCGACAGCGGCCACAGCGGTCGTCGGAAGGTCCGTCATGCCTCCGATCACGGCGGCCGCAAGCGCGCGGAGCAGCAGCCCCGGCCCGCCGCCGGACACATCCGTGAACGAAGCGAACCCAAGGATCGGCACCCGCAGCAGCACAGCGAGCGCGGACATGAACCCGGCGATCCCCCAGACGATGGTCGACACGCGCTTCACGGGGATGCCGAGCAGTTCCGCGCGGTCGCCGTTGTCCGCCGCCGCGCGGATCGCAACGCCGTAGTGCGTGTAACGAAGGAACGCACCGAGCCCGATCACGACGGCGGGCACGGCGATCATCGCGAGCACGTAGTTCCCGTCGAACACGACGGGGAACAACGAGAAGTGCATCGAGAACGGCGTGGTGAATCGTCCGGCCGCCTGGCCTTGCCAGAGCAGCGGGATCAGGATCGCGAAACCCGTGAAAACCTGCGCGAGACCGATCGTCACGACCATCACGATCAGCCGCGGCGCGTTGCGGAACCGGCGGAGGATCGCGTATTCGACGACGCCGCCGCTCGCGATACCGATCGCAAGACCCGTCGCGATCGCGACGAAGTAGTTCAGGTGCAGCTGTAAGACGAGCTCGATCGCGACGACGGCGGCGACACCGCCGAACTCGGCCTGCGCGAAGTTGACCACCCGGTTCGCCCAGTAGACGAGGACGATGCCGAGCGCGACGAGCGCGTACAGCGAACCGAAGACCGCACCCTGCAGGACGATGCCGAGCGGGAGGCCTCGCGGTAGAACGCCGTTACCGATCGCCCACAGGACTACGACGATCGCCGCGGGGACGGCGTATCGCGGCCACCGCTTCGCGTTCACTCAGGCCGGAGTTTCGGGTTCACTCGGGATGGATCGGTGGCGTACCGGTCGGGAACTCGCCGAGCTCGAACCACCGCCCGCTGTAGGTCGCGACGAAATCACCCGTCTTGCCGTCGGTCGCTCGTCGCTTGGAGTCCCAGAAGACCTCTTGCGTCGTCTTGATCGCGGTGTGGGTCTTTGTGAGGTCCCACACACCCTGCGGCAGGTTCTCGCCGCCGAGGCGGCCCATCGCCGCGGTTCCCTTACCGATGTTGGCGACGGTCAGGACGGGCCCCGCGGACTGCAGCTGGTCGAATCCCTCGAGCATCTCGTAGTAGACCTGCCAGCCGCCGTTCGGCAACGCCTGACCCTTCGTAGCTTGCTTCCACGCTTGCGCGGCCTCGCCGCTCGCGCTTCCTGCGATGTTCTGCGCGCCGAGCTGCGAGATCCCGTAGAGATGACCATTCACCTGGTCGCCTTGATACAGACGCGCGTACCCGTCCGTGTCCGTCAGAGCGTCGCCGTGCAGCAGCCACTCGGGGTGGAACTGCTGCGCGTCGGCTTGCTGCGTCAGGAAGATCGCCGAGATCGGATCGCAGGCGAGCTCGACCGTCGTCACGTGCGCCGCCTTGAACTGGACCATCGCCTGCGCGGCTTGTTGCGCGAACTGTGATACGTCCAGCTTGTAGTTGTATTGCGACGCGCGCTTCACGTGGTACTTGCCTTGCAGGTCGGCGTTCGAGATACCGACGCAGTGCTGGTATCCGGCGTTCTGCGGGATGTAGATGCCGAACGCTCGCTTCATTCGCTTCGTCAGCGCGTCGCCCGCCCACTGCGCCGGCTTGTTCGCGAGACGCTTGCCGATGTACTCGGCGATCAGATGCTCGACGAGCTCACAGTCGGGGATGATCCCCCACACGTACGGGTGGAGCGTCTTGTACCACGTCTGTTCCGGGTAGTACGCACCGCCGAGCGGCGACCACAAGTGATAACGCGCGGCGCATTCCGAGAACGGGATCGAGTCGTAGCTCCATGCGGGATAGGTGATGACACCGAACGCCTTGACCGTCGTCGCTATCGCGTCGGCATCGGCGCAGGCAGCGGCCTGTCCGTTGCCGAGGGCCTCGTCCGTCGAGTTGCCCTGCCCGTTGAACGGGACGATCTCGACGTGACGTCCGTACAGCTCGAAGTTCGAGTTGAACCACTTCAGGTACGTGTTGCGGATCTGCTCGTACTGCGCGTTCGAGGGGTTGCCCGCTTGCTCGTTCACCTGTTCGACGGCTTTCGCATTCGCGCCGTTCTGGTCCGAATAGATACGGAGCGCGATCTTGATCGTGCTGCCTGTGACGCCCGTCGCCGTCGCGCCGCCGTTGTTGCCGGTGAACTTCGCGACGCACGGTGCCGCGTAGTGCGAGAAGGGGATCTGCGAGACGCCGGGACGGCACGCGTTGCCGAGCCGCGTCGTACCGCCGCCTCGCTGCACGGCGGCGACCGGTCCTCCCGTCGGGTTCGAGGACGTGGCGGACGAACCTCCGCCACTCGACGACGTCGTCGCCGCGGACGAACCTCCGCCACCCGAAGACGTGACTCCGGCGGCGGACGGTCCGCCGAGATCGGATGAAGCACTCGAACCCGTACCCGTCAGTGCGCTCGATTGGCTGTTGTTGTGGTTCACCGTCGGCACGAGCACGGCGATCGCGACCCAGACCGTCGCGAAGGCGTAGAGCGGCATGTACCGACGGAGATGGAAGCTGACCTTCGTGGCCGCGCGCGGGATCGGAGACTCCTGTTCCGCGAGTGCCTTGGCCTCGTCGGCGCGACTAACCCACATGAAGATGCCTTTCCCTCGAAAGGACATCCCGGACTCCCCTCCGGGCAGACCGACATTGTGTCATTCCGCGCGACGGACCGCCGTGAGAACGGCCGCCTCTTGTCATACGAACATACGTTCGTATAAGCTGTGCGGCCCATGGGCTGGAATACCGGGCCGAAGAAGTGGCGAGATCTGCACGCGAGGCTCGCCGACGGCCGCACTCGAAACGTACCGGCCGGCGCCGACGGCGACTCCCCGGCTTGGTCGCGCAAGCGCCAGCCCTACATACCGCCCGAGGACATCGGCCGACGACCCGCCGGGGGGGTTCGGGGCGCTGTGTTGCCCCCCCGATCGAAAAGGCCGGCGCAACCCGACGGGACCAACTACGCCGAACTGCACTGCCATTCCGCCTACTCGTTCCTCGACGGCGCGTCGCATCCGGAGCAGCTCGCGGAAGAAGCTGCGCGGCTCGGTCTCGACGCGCTCGCGATCACCGACCACGACGGGATGTACGGCATCGTCCGTTTCGCGGAGGCCGCACGTGCCGTCGGACTCAAGACGGTTTTCGGCGCGGAGCTCACCGTAGGCGCCACGCGTATCGGCAACGGCATCGCCGATCCCGAAGGAGATCACCTGGTCGTGCTCGCACGCGATCCGTTCGGTTATGCGCGGCTGTGTCGTGCGATCTCGCTCGCGCAGCTTCGCGGCGAGAAAGGGCGTCCCGTTCACGACATGACCGAGCTCTCCGAGCTCGCCGGCGGACGGTGGGTCGTCCTCACCGGGTGCCGCAAAGGTGCCGTGCCGAAAGCTTTGATGGAACGCGGGCCGTCCGCGGCGAAGGGCGAGCTCGCTCGTCTCATCGATGCGTTCGGACGGAACAACGTCGCCGTCGAGCTCTGGAACCACGGTGAGCCGCTCGACGATCACCGCAACGATGCGCTGGCGGAGATAGCCGCGTCGCTCGAGGTCGAGCTCGTCGCGACGAACAACGTCCATTACGCCACGCCGAACGACCATGCGCTCTACACCGCGCTCGCGGCCGTGCGCGCGCGACGATCGCTCGACGAGATCGACGGATGGCTCCCGCCCGCGCCGACCGCGCATCTACGTAGTGGCGAAGAGCAGCGGCGGTGGTTCGTCCGCTATCCGGGTGTCGTCGAGCGTGCGGCAGAGATCGGGCTCGATTGCGCGTTCGATCTCAAGCTGATCGCGCCTACGCTCCCGCCGTATCCGGTTCCGGTCGGCGAAACGGAAGCGACGTTCCTTCGACAGCTGACCTACGAAGGCGCGACGAAGCGCTACGGATCGCGCGACGAGGAATCCGTCGAAGGTGCGTGGGCGCAGATCGATCGAGAGCTCGTCGTCATCGAACAGCTCTCCTTCCCCGGCTACTTCCTGATCGTGTGGGACATCGTCCAGTTCTGCCACCGAAACGACATCCTCTGTCAGGGACGAGGCTCCGCCGCGAACTCCGCCGTGTGTTACGCGCTCGGCATCACGAACGCCGATGCCGTCTCACTCGGTCTGCTGTTCGAACGGTTCTTGTCCCCCGCGCGGGACGGACCACCGGACATCGACATCGATATCGAGGCCGGTCGCCGTGAAGAAGTCATCCAGTACGTCTACGAACGTTACGGACGACACAACGCCGCGCAGGTCGCGAACGTCATCACGTATCGCATGCGGTCGGCGGTGCGCGACGCGGCGAAGGCGCTCGGCCATTCACAGGGCCAGCAGGACGCATGGTCGAAGCAGGTCGACATGTGGTCGGGATCGACGGCCGATACGGAGATCCCGTCCGAGGTGCTCCGGCTCGGTTCGAAGATCGAGCAGCTGCCGCGTCATCTCGGGATCCACTCCGGCGGCATGGTGCTGTGTTCACGTCCGGTGGTGGAGGTGTGTCCCGTCGAATGGGGACGCATGGAAGGACGAACCGTGCTGCAATGGGACAAGGACGACTGCGCGGAGATCGGGCTCGTGAAGTTCGATCTCCTCGGCCTCGGGATGCTCACGGCGATCCACGAGGCGCTCGACATCATCAAGGTCGCGCACGGCGTCGAGATCGACATCGCGAAGCTCCCGCAGGAGCCGTGCGTGTACGACATGTTGTGCGAAGCCGACACCGTCGGTGTGTTCCAGATCGAATCGCGTGCGCAGATGGCTACCCTCCCTCGCCTGAAGCCGCGCAGCTTCTACGACCTCGTCGTAGAAGTGGCACTGATCCGTCCTGGTCCGATCCAGGGCGGATCGGTGCACCCCTACATCAAGCGACGCAACGGACGGGAGCCGGTCACCTATCTGCATCCGTTGCTCGAGCCGGCTTTGAAGAAAACGCTCGGCGTTCCCTTGTTCCAGGAACAGCTCATGCAGATCGCGATCGACGTCGCGGGATTCACCGCCGCCGACGCCGACGAGCTGCGCCAAGCGATGGGATCGAAACGCTCGCACCAGCGGATGGAACGCCTCAAAGGACGCTTCTACGACGGCATGAGCAAGCGCGGGATCACCGGCGATGTTGCCGACCAGATCTGGGACAAGCTCGACGCGTTCGCGAACTTCGGGTTCCCCGAGTCGCACTCCGTGTCGTTCAGCTACCTCGTCTACATCTCCGCGTATCTGAAGTACCACTACCCCGCCGCGTTCACGGCAGCGCTTCTGAACGCGCAGCCGATGGGGTTCTGGGCGCCGCACACGCTCGTCGCGGACGCGCGGCGCCACGGCGTGGTCGTACGCGGCGTGCATGTGAATGCGTCAGCCGCGAACGCGACCGTCGAGCCGGACGGAGCACTGCGTCTCGGCATCTCCTACGTGCGGACGATCGGCGAAGACCTCGCGAAGAAGATCGACGAGGGTCGTCCATATGCATCAGTTGAAGATTGCGTGCGGCGGTGTGCGCTCACCCAGCCGCAAGCCGAAGCTCTCGCGACGGCCGGTGCGTTCGAGTGCTTCGAGCCGTCACGCAGGAAGACGCTCTGGACCGCCGGAGCGGCCGCACATTCCGGGCAGGGACAACTCGACCTCGTCGTCGGTGCTTCGTCCCCGGAACTGCCCGAGATGACCGAGCGCGAGGTCGCGGGGGCGGATCTTTGGGCGACGTCGATCATGCCGAACGGATCACCGATGGAGTTCGTCCGTTCGTATCTCGACGAGCGGGACGTCGTCCGCATCGAAGATCTGAAGGTCGTGCCGCACGGCCGCCGCGTACACGTCGCTGGGGTCGTGACACACCGTCAGCGTCCGGCGACGGCCGAAGGGATCACCTTCCTGAACCTCGAGGACGAAACAGGTCTCGCGAACGTGATCTGCTCCGTCGGCGTCTGGCGCCGCTACAAACAGGTAGCGCGCACCGCGCACGTGATGATCGTGACCGGCAAACTCGAGCGCGTCGACAACGTGATCAACCTCGTTGCGCACAAGCTCAAGTCCCTGGAGCTCAATCTCGCCCTCAGTTCGAGAGACTTCCGGTGATCACTTCACGATCAGCGTGATCAGAGCGCCCACCATCAGAGCGCACATCGGAATGACGACGGTGGCCGTATACCGGAGGAACCGCGAGTCGATGTAACTCTTGAGATTCGACTCGAGCAAAGCGAAATCGCTCTTCGTCGCCGCCGCCAGGCGTTCGATATCGCCCTTCGTCGCCGCCGCGAGGCGTTCGACATCGCCCGCGAGGCGTTCGAAATCGCCCGCCAGGCGTTCGATATCGCCCTTCGTCGCAGCCGCCAGGCGTTCGATATCGCCCTTCGTCGCCGCCGCCAGGCGTTCGATATCGCCCTTCGTCGCAAGGTCATACGCCTTGGGTACGACCTCAGCGATCATGCGCGCTGCGTCCTCGGTCACGGTCTTCTTGAGCTCCTCGTACAGCTCGATGTTCGTCAACGCCAATTCTGCCTCCGAAAACACTACGGGGGAAGACCGGCGGAGAAGACCATGGGCACCTTAGGACGCACCACCGACACAGTCGACCTCACCAAGGACGTTCCGGGTGCCGGAAGGCGAACTACAGCTCGAGCACTCCGTCGCGCACAGGGCGCTGGTCGTCGATGTACTTCTTCGGGTTCCGTCCGTCGACGTTGCCGAGCAAGCCGAGCACCGAATAGCCGAGCAGTTCCTGCAAACGCGGATCGAGGTCGGCGACGATCTGCTTCGGCACACCGAGGATGTGGTTCTCCTGTGGACGAACCCAGCCCGCGCAGAATTCGAGGATCACGCCGAGACGTGAACGATCGGTGTTGTTCGCGCCGCCGCCGTGGTAGATCGATCCCACGAAGAGCATCACCGAACCTGCGGGCATCACGGCCCGGAACGTCTCCGTTTCCTCGTTCGGACGTTCGTCGATCCACAGATGCGAACCCGGGATCACGACCGTGGCGCCGTTCTCCTCGGTGAAATCATCCAGCGCCCACATCGTGTTCACGACGAGTTCGCGATGCGGACGAGCCACCGGGTACACACCGTCATCGCGATGGATCGGCTGCGCCTTCTCGCCGGGGCCGATCGCGATCCCAACGGGCGCCGAGAGCTGGAATCCCGGACCGAGCACGTGCTCGAGCACCCCGTTGATGAGCGGATCGGTTGCCTGCGCGTCGAACGTACGCGTCTTCGCGAAGAGCGCGTAGATGCGCTGGGTGGAGAAGCCCTCGAAGTCGTTGCGTCCCGTCGGATTCTTGGCGAGCACGCGTGCGAGATCGGCGCGCTTGGCCGCGACGTCGTCCGCGCTGAGGTAGTTCTCGATGATCGCGAACCCGTCGGTGTCGAGCTTGCTCGCGATCTCTTCCACGGTTGGCATGCGGGCCAAGATTACGCTTGAGGCGTGCCCGAACACGAACGCGCCTTCGAAGCGTTGTCGGAAGCCGTCCTCGATGTCGCCCGCGAAACCGACCTCGACGCGGTGCTGCACAAGCTCGTCCACACCGTGCGCGATCTCGTCGGAGCGCGGTACGCGGCCCTCGGCGTGCCCGACGGCCTGGGGGGCTTCGACCGTTTCCTGACGTCGGGCATGTCGGACGAGCTCATCGCCAAGATCGGCCCCCTCCCGCGCACGCACGGATTGCTCGCCGCGATCCTCGAGGACACGGCCTCCTACCGCACCGACGACATCCGGGACGACCCACGCTTCGAATGGTGGCCACGTCACCACCCGGAGATGACGTCGTTCCTCGGCGTCCCGATTGTCTCGAAGGGTCGCGTCCTCGGAGCCTTCTACCTGACGAACGAGAACGACGAGGGATTCACCGACTCGGATCAGCATCTCGTCGAGCTGTTCGCCGCGCATGCGGCGATCGCGATCGAGAATGCGCAGCTCTTCGCGCGCAGCCGTGAACTGTCCGTCGTGGAAGAACGCAACCGGCTCGCGCGTGACCTGCACGACTCGGTCGCGCAGGTGATGTTCAGCCTCGCGCTGACGGCGGAAGCGGCGGCGAACACCGAACGAACGGACGAAGCGAAGCACATCGCCGGCCTCGCGAAGCAAGCGCTCGACGAGATGCGATCGATCGTGTTCGAGCTCCGTCCGGCCGATCTCGCGTCGGACGGTCTCGTCTCCACGCTCCGCAAGCACGCGACGGTTCTCGGACGCGTCTTCGGTCAGTCCATCTCGATCGACGTACGGTCGGAACGAGCCCTCGATCCGGACGCGGAACTCCAGCTCTTCCGCATCGCACAGGAAGCACTGTCGAACGCGCTCAAGCATGCGAGAGCGCCGTTCGTCGAGGTCGTGCTCGATCTCGCCGCCGGTCACATGGAGATCCGCGACGACGGTGTGGGCTTCGATACCGGGGCGGTGCGCGCACGTCATCTTGGACTGACGTCGATGGAGGAACGTGCGAAGGAAGCCGGCGGCAAAGCCACCATCGATTCCGCCCCCGGACGCGGCACCACGGTCACCGTCGATGTCTGAGTCGATCCGCGTCCTGATCGCCGACGACCACCCGGTGGTGCGCGGCGGACTGAAGACGTTCCTCGCGACGATCGACGGCATCGAAGTTGTCGGCGAAGCGTCCGACGGCGCCGAAGCGGTGGCGCTCGCCGCCGAGCTGCGTCCGGACATCGTCCTCATGGACCTCGCGATGCCGAACGTGGACGGGATCGAAGCGACCGAGCAGATCCGCGGGCCGAAGGTCATCGCGCTCACGAGCTTCGCAACGGACGACAAGGTCTTCCCAGCCATCCGCGCCGGCGCCGTCGGCTATCTGCTGAAGGAATCCGGTCCGGACGAGCTCGCGGACGCGATACGCAAGGTTGCCGCCGGCGAGTCCATCCTCTCGCCGGCGATCGCGGAAAAGCTTATGCGTGAGGTCGCTGCCGGCACGCCGACCGCGCACCGCACGGACCTCACCGCTCGGGAACGTGATGTCATCCGGCTGATCGCCCGCGGCATGTCCAACCGGCAGATCGCGCGCGAACTCGACGTCGCGGAGAAGACCGTCAAGGCCCACGTTTCGAACATCCTCAGCAAGCTCGGCCTTTCCGACCGGACGCAGGCGGCGCTCTACGCGGTCGACCACGGCCTAGGTCCAAAGTCCTAGACGCCGGCGCAACCGAAGGCGGATGTGGCGCCGTCGGGTTCGTCCTAGGTTCCGGTCATGAAACCGAAAGCCGTAGTGACAGGAGCAAGCAAAGGACTCGGCGAGGTCATCGCGACCTTCCTCGCGCGCACGGGGTACGACGTCATCGTCACCGCGCGGGACGAAGCCGCGCTCGCCGTGACAGCGAAGCGCATCGGCGCAACGGCGGTCGCCGGCGACGTGACCGATCCCGAGCACAGGAAGCGACTGGCCGAGGAAGCGCTCGAAGCGGACGTTCTCGTGAACAACGCATCGGAGCTCGGCACGATCGAGCCGCTGGTCGAGCAAGACCCGGACGAGCTCCGGCGCATGTTCGACGTCAACGTGCTCGCACCGATCGCGCTCACTCGCGAGCTTCGTCCGAAACTCGTCGTGAACGTCACGTCGGACGCAGCCGTCGGCGGGTACGAGGGATGGGGCGGCTACGGATCGAGCAAAGCCGCACTCGAGCTCGTGACACGAACCCTCGCCGCGGAGGGCGTACCGGCCGTCACCGTCGATCCGGGCGACATGCGGACGGACATGCACCAAGCCGCGTTCCCCGGCGAGGACATCTCGGATCGTCCGACACCGGACGTGACGACCCCCTTCTGGGCATGGCTGTTCCAGCAGGACGGAGCATCGGTCAGCGGACGCCGCTTCCAAGCGCAGGGAGAGCGTTGGGAGGAAGCGTCATGAAGACAACCGAGCTGAACTTCGAGCGGCCGCCGGAACTCCAAGCCGTCTCGCCGCCCGAAGCGCAGGGACGTTCGCGCGACGACGTGCGCCTCCTCGTGAGCACGCCGCAGGGGCATACGCACGCTCATTTCCGCGAGATCGCGAACTTCCTCGACGACGGCGATCTGATCGTCGTCAACGACAGCGCGACGATCCCCGCGAGCTTGCACGCACGCGGCAACGCGGGACGGTTCCTGCTCAACGTATCGACGCGTTTCGGCGCCCGGATGTGGCTCGCCGAGCCGCGCTGGTCGACGTCCGAGCCGGGCCCGCTCCCGCTGCACGAAGGCGAAGCGTTCTGCGTCTGCGACGAGAAGGTCAAGCTCATCTCGCGCTACCCGGGCGCCGAACGCCTGTGGTTCGTCGAAGGCGATCTCGCGCACGCGATGACGCGGTGCGGCGAGCCGATCCGTTACGGCTACGTCGACCGCGCCCAGCCGCTCACCGCGTACCAGACGCTGTTCGCACGGGCGCCCGGTTCGGCCGAGATGCCGTCGGCCGCACGTCCGTTCACGCCTGCCGTCGTCGACTCGCTCCGCGCGAAGGGCATCGAGGTCGCGACGATCCGGTTGCACACCGGTGTTTCGTCCCTCGAGATCGAGACCGACGAGGTGGAAGCACACACGCTCCCGCCCGAACCGTTCCGCGTCTCGGCGGCAACCGCCGGCAAGGTGAACGACGCCAAGCGCGTGATCGCGATCGGTACAACGGTCGTTCGCGCGCTCGAATCCGCCTGGGACGAAGCCGAAGGCAAGGTCGTGGCGCGAAGCGGCATGACGCGCCTGCTGATCCATCCGGGGCGCGGCGTGTTCGCCGTCGACGGATTGCTCACGGGCTTCCACGATCCGGGAGCCAGCCATCTCGCGATGCTCTATGCGGTCGCCGGCAAGAAGCTCGTGCGCGACGGCTACGAACAGGCGATCAACGGCGGCTACCTCTGGCACGAGTTCGGCGACTCGCACCTGCTGCTACCGCGTTAGGCCGACTCGCCGATGAAGCCTTCGCGCTCGAGATACAAGATGATCTCCTGCGCGGCTTCGTCCGGCGTCATGTCCGCGGTGTCGATCGTAAGCTCCGCGTCCTCGGGCGTCTCGTACGGGTCGGAGATACCGGTGAACTCTTTCACCACACCGGCGCGCGCCTTCGCGTACAGGCCCTTACGGTCGCGCTCTTCGCAGAGCTCGAGCGACGTAGCGACGTGAACGAGGATGAAGCCGCCCGCGGATTCGATGCCGGAGCGGACGTCCTTTCGCGTCGCGTCGTACGGAGCGATCGGTGCGCAGAGTGCGATCCCGCCGTTCTTGGTGATCTCGGACGCGACCCAGCCGATCCGCCGGATGTTGATGTCACGGTGTTCCTTGCTGAATCCGAGCTCGCTCGACAGATGCTTGCGCACGAGATCGCCGTCGAGCATCGTCACGGGACGACCGCCCATCTCGAGCAGTTTCACCATGAGCGCGTTCGCGATCGTCGACTTCCCTGAGCCGGACAGACCGGTGAAGAACACGGTGAAACCCTGCTGCGCACGCGGCGGGAACTCGCGGCGGAGCTCCTCCGCGACCTCGGGGAAGGTGAACCAAGACGGAATCTCGGCGCCACGCGCGAGACGCTGACGGAGCTCCGTCCCGCTGATGTTCAGCGTCCGCTTGCCGTCGGGAACCTGGTCGACCGGGTAGTAGGTGTCCTCGTCCTCGACGTAGACCATCATCTGGAAGGGGACCATCTGCACACCGAGCTCCTCGGTGTGCGAACTCAGCAGCTCCTGCGCTTCGTACGGTCCGTAGAACGGCTCGCCCTTCGCGTTGTTGCCGGGCCCAGCGTGGTCGCGGCCGACGATGAAGTTGTTGCACCCGTGATTCTTGCGGATGATCGCGTGCCACACCGCTTCGCGTGGGCCGCCCATGCGCATCGCGAGCGGTAGTAGCGACAACGTCGCCGTGCCACGCGGGTAGTGCGCGAGGAGCGACTCGTAGCAGCGAACGCGCGTGTAGTGGTCAACGTCGCCGGGCTTCGTCATACCGACACTCGGATTGATCAAGAGGTTCGCACCCGACTCGGTCGCTGCGCGGACCGTGAGCTCGAAATGCGCGCGATGCATCGGGTTCCGCGTCTGGAACGCAACGACGTTCCGCCAGCCCAGCCGCTGGAACTCCGCGCGAACTTCGGCCGGTGTCCGCCGGAGTTCGCGGAAGTCGTAATGGACCGGCGCTTCGACGCCTTCGAGACGCCCGGACACGTACACGGGGTTCGTCCGGTTGAGCAGGTAGTTCACGCCCGGATGTGTCGTGTCCGTCGTGGCGAAAACCTGCTGCGCTTCCTTCGAACGATCCGGCGTCCACTTCTCTTCGACGTGCAAGACGGCGAGCATGGTCCCCTCTGGATCCCGAAGTGCGAGGGACGCACCATCGCCGAGCGTGGACGCGAACTCTTCGGGGAGATCGAGAACGATCGGCATCGGCCAGATGGTTCCGTCTGCGAGGCGCATCTTCTCGCAGACCGACTCGTAATCGGCTCGTCCGAGGAACCCTTCGAGTGGCGAGAAACCACCCGACATCAGCAACTCGAGATCGCACACCTGACGTTCGGTGAGATCCCACGACGCCCAGTCGCGAGAGGCCTTCTTCAGTTCGCCGCGACGATCGTCGTCGACGAGAAGCTCTTTGAGGACGCCGCCGTGCGGCGCGATGAGATGATCAGTCATAGGACGGAGAGCCTATCAGCGGGTCCGGTTGTGCCCGACGGCGTGGATCTCTTCGTCGTGACCCGACCCTTCGAGGCCCCCGACGCCGTGGATCCCGCATTCCGTCTTGCCGAAACCTTCCCAGCGGCCGGCACGTTCGTCCTCGCTGTTCACCGGTTTCGTGCACGGTGCGCACCCGATCGATGCATACCCCTTCGCGTACAGCGGGTGACGCGGGACGTCGTGTTCGGCGGCGTACTCGTCAACCTGCGCGCGCGTCCAGTGCGCCAGCGGGTTCAGCTTCCACACGACGAGGTCGGGAGTGAGCTCCTGACGTTCGAACATCTCCGTTTTCCCGCGCACCGGGGATTGGTCGCGACGCACGCCCGTCGCCCAACCGCCGCGGTCGGTCAGCGCGACCTCGAGGGGCATCACCTTGTTGAGGTGGCAGCAAAGATCGGGGTCCGTCCGGTAGAGCTCGGGTCCGACGACTTCGGCCTGCTTCTCAGGTCCGAACGTCGGCGTCGTCTCGATCAACTCGAGATCCCAGTCGCGAACGAGCTGATCGCGGAAATCGAGCGTCTCCTGGAAGTGGAACCCCGTCTGGAGGAACAGGACGGGCACGCGATCGAGGATCTGCTTCGCCATGTGGATGTTCACGAGCCCGCCGACCTGGAACCCGGTGCCGACGACGAGTCCGTCGATCGACGCGAAACCCCACTCGAGAACATCGAGCGGGTGCGCTCCTTCGAATCGTGCGTTGATCTCATCGAGGTCCGCTTGGCGGACCGACTCAGCGGCTGGCGCCCAGCTTCTCAAGGAATTTCTCCCGCTCTTCATCACGACGGTCATCCGGACGGATCTCCTCGGTAGATACCGGCTTGGGCCCTACCCGTTCGAGCCCCTTCGCTGCTTCTTGTGCGAACGCGTTGATCTTCTTGTCGTCGAGCGAGTTAACCCACTCGCCGAACGTCGAATGCCCATCGCGCTGCGATAGGTACAACCGCAGCACGCGCTCGGCGAACGACGGCAGTTCGTCCGCGCGCAGTCGCAGGCCCTTCACCTTGCGACCGAACGCGTGCGGCTCGCCGAGATGCCCGCCGATGTGGACGTTGAATCCTTCGAGCTTGTCGAGCTGCCCTGCTCCATTGAGCTTCTCGGTGACGAGAACTCCCATGAACCCGATGTCTGCGAGCTGATAACGAGCGCACGAGTTCGGGCAGCCGTTGACATTGATGCGTATCGGTTCGTCGAAGTCGGGCATCCGATTCTCGAGCTCGGAGTAGAGCCACTCGGCCCGCGCCTTCGTTTCGACGATGGAGAGCTTGCAGAACTCGATGCCGGTGCACGCCATCATCCCCGAACGGAACGTGGACGAGAACACCGGGAAACCGAGCTCTTCGAGCTTGTCCATGGTCGGCGCGAGACGCTCGTCGGGGATGTCGAGCAGAATCATCTTCTGCTGTGTCGTCGTGCGAAGACGTCCCTTGCCCTCTTCGTCGGCGAGATCGGCGAGCTTGATCAGTTCCGTGCCGGTGATCCGTCCGTTGCGAAGAGCGAAGCCGACGTAGTTGTCGCCGTCCTTCTGTCGCCCGACGCCGGTGTGATCTCTGTGCACCTCGGGTGACGGCTTCGCGATGGGTCCGTCCTCGAGCTTGTAGCCGAGATACTTCTCTTCGAGCACGGCGCGGAAGAGCTCCGGCCCCCAGTCGGCCATCAGGAACTTGAGGCGCGCCTTGTTGCGCGAGCGGCGGTAGCCGTAGTCGCGGAAGACCGACGTGATCCCGACGTAGACGTCGAGTGCTTGCTCCGGTTTCACGAACACACCGAGCCGCTCGCCGAACCGAGGCGTCGAGGACAATCCACCGCCGACCCACACGTCGAAGCCGACCGTTCCGTCGTCGCGCTGATGCCCGACGAAGGCCACGTCGTTCGCTTCGTGGACGGCGCACTGGTGCGTGCACCCGGTGATCGAGAACTTCCACTTGCGCGGCAGGTTCGAGAACTCCGGGTCGCCGACGATGCGCTCGTTGCACGCGTAGAGGAGTTCCGTCGCATCGAAGACCTCCGTCGCGTCGACGCCGGCGAGCGGGCAGCCGAGGATGTTGCGCGGCGTGTCGCCGCACGCTTCGGTCGTTTGGAGACCGACGGATTCGAGGCGCTCCCAGATCTCGCGGACGTCGGGGAGCCGGATCCAGTGCAACTGGATGTTCTGCCGGTCGGTGACGTCGGCGACGTCGCGTCCGAAGTCCTGTGAGATCTTGCCGATGACGCGCGTCTGCTCGGACGTGAGGATCCCGCCCGGGATACGGATCCGCCACATGAAGTAGCCGTCCTCTTCCGGACGCTGCGTGTACAACCCATACCACCGGAAGCGCGAACGAAGGTCGGCGACGAAGATGTGATCGACGTCGCTCAGTTGTCCGCGACGCCACTGATCCGAGTACTCGAGGATGCGCTCTTTGACGTAGATCGGGTTCTCGTCGCGCTTCATCTGCTCGGCGGCGTTGAGCGGCTCCTTGTAGCCGAGGCCCCACTGGCCTTCGCCGCCACGCTTCGGACGCGGGATCTTGACCGGACTCATAGCATCCTCAGTCCGCTGAGCAGCAGCACACCCGCAAGCGCCGGACGAAGCACGCGTTCCGGAGTGCGCTTCGAGACCTTCGAACCGAGCCAGACGCCGGGGATCGAACCGATGAGCAATGAACCCACCAGCGACCACTCGATGTGTCCGACGGTGAGGTGTGCGATACCCGCGACGGCGGAGATGACGAATCCGTAGAAGACGTCGGTTCCGACGAGCTTCTCAGTGGGCAGGATCCGGTACGCGAGAAGCAGCACGGCCATCATCAAGGTCCCCGAACCGACGGACGTCACGCCGACGAGGAATCCGACGACAGCGCCGAGTGTCACCGTCAGCCACGTCCGTTGGCGATGCACGCGATCGGGAGCCTTGATGAACAGTCGGACGAGAACCGAGAGTGCGACGAGGACCAGCGTCGCGCCGAGCATCTTCTTCACGAAGGCGTCGCCGCTGCTCCCCATGTGCTGCACGGTGAAGACACCGAGCAGCGCGGCCGGTAGCGCTCCGGCGATCACGAACCCGCCGATCCGCAGATCGACTGTTCGCTGACGAAGATGCGTCGCGGTTCCGACGGCTTTGGTGATCGACGCGTAGATGAGGTCCGTCCCGACGGCAAGCACCGGACGTACGTGCAGCACGAGGATCAGGAACGGCGTCGTCAGCGAACCGCCGCCCATACCGGTCATCCCGATGAGGAAGCCGATAACCGCGCCGGCCGCGATCAGTCCGGGTTGGATATGCATCAGATCTGGAACACGAGTCGGGAGCTACGGTCGAGCTCGTCCTGGCGGAAGATAAGGTCGGCGACCGTCACACTCGCGAGACGGTCGCGGACGGTGATCTGCAGATCGAGCCACAACTCCTGGATCGAGCTGTGCGCGAGGGCCCGCGAATCGTCGTCGAACGGATCGATCGAGCCCTTCGTGACGACCGGCCCTTCGATGATGTCGACGACCTCGCTGACCGTGATGGTCTCGGCTTTCCGGACGAGCCGGACCCCGCCGGAGGCCCCCCTCTGGCTCTCGATCAGTCCCGCTCGGCGAAGCGACGCGAGCACCTGCTCGCAGAACCGCTCGGGGATCCGCTGGTTCGTCGCGATCGCCCGATTCGACAGATGGCCGCAGGCCTGACCCTTCTGAGACGCCTGGCGCCCGAGTTCCACGAGGGCGCGGAGGGCATAGTCGGTCTTTTGGCTGAACTTCACAGTAGATTAATACCCCATGGAGGGTCGGAATTCCAAATCCGACCTGTATGATAGGATATCTCACCACGCCGGAACGGAGTGGAGGCGCAAAGTGACAGAAGCCGAGCAGGCCGAACTCGAGAGGGTCCTGGCGGACACCTCGAAGCCGAACCGCCAGAAGAAGATGACGATCATCGCCTGGTCGGGGACCCTCGACAAGGCCTGGCCCACCCTGATCCTCGCCACGACCGCCGCGGCCTCCGGCATGGACGTCACGGTGTTCTTCACCTTCTGGGGCCTTCGGATCCTCCAGAAGAACAACAAGCGCCTCACCGGACGGAACTGGAAGCAGAGGATGCTGTCGGTCTTCAACCGCGGCGGCTCCGATCACCTCGGACTCTCGAAGCTCCAGATGGGCGGGATGGGGCCGATGATGATGCGCCAGCTCGCGCGGGAGTACAAGGTCGCCGAGCCGACCGAGCTCCTCGGTCTCGCCCAGCAGCTCGGCGTGAGGCTCTGGCCGTGCCAGATGACGATGGATCTGATGGGCCTCAAGAAAGAGGACTTCGTCGACGGACTCCCCGAAGTCGTCGGCGCTGCCACGGCCATCGAACGGATGAGCGACAGCGACATCAACCTCTTCATCTGATCGCAGGAACCGATTTCTCGGGGGAGAGAAGCTAGAAGGGGCCCGTGTTCACGGGTCCCTTCTGCTATCTACGGACGGGCGCGGGCTGCGAGATGTCGAATCCCTCGTAGCCGTTCGCGGCAACCTCTTGGCACTTCACGTCGTACGGCTGGAATCCGAGCAGTGGCATGAACACACGCTTCTTCCCCGGGATGTTCGCGCCGAGATACCACGAGTTGCACGTCGGGAACAGCGTGAACGACGCGATCATGTTCACATGGTCGATCCACGCTTCCGTCGCGTCGGGTGTGGCTTCGATCCGTCCGAGATTGCCGACGTGCGTGATGCAGTCGGCGATCCATTCCACGTGTTGCTCGATCGACGTGACCATGTTCGTCAACACCGATGGTGACCCCGGGCCGGTGATCATGAACATGTTCGGGAAGCTCGGTGTCGACAGGCCGAGGTAGGTCTTCGGACCTTCGGCCCAGGCGTCTTGCAGCGGTATCCCGTCCGTCCCGCGTATGTCGACCCGCAGGAGCGCCCCGGTCATCGCATCGAATCCCGTCGCGAAGACGATGACGTCGAAGTCGAACGACCCGGATCGCGTACGGATCCCCGTCGGGGTCAGCTCTTCGATCGGATCCTCGTTGATGTCGACGAGACGGACGTTGTCTCGGTTGAACGTGTCGTAGTACCCGGTGTCGACGCACAGGCGCTTGCAGCCGATCACCTGTCGCGGCGCCAGCTTCTCCGCAAGGCTCGGATCCTTCACGATGTTGCGGATCTTGTCGCGGACGTACTCGGCGACGAGTTCGTTCGAGTCGGGGAGGAGCAGCGAATCCGTGAACCCCCCGAGGAAGGACAGGCCGCCGCGGGCCCATCGCTCGTCGAGGACGCGACGGCGGGTGTCGTCGTCGCACGAAAGCGCGGCGTACTCCGACGGCGTCTGCCACCCCCCGAAGCCGACCATCGTCTGGCGGTTCGCTCGGCGGAGATCGCGGTAGTGACGTTTGACGTCGGCGAGCTCTTCTTTGTCGAGCGGCCGGTTGTGGGCGGGGACCGAGTACGTCGCCGTCCGTTGGAAGACGACGAGGTCCTCCGCCTGCTCCGCCATGATCGGGATCGACTGGATCGCGGACGAACCCGTCCCGATCACGCCGACCTTCAGGCCGGTGAGGTCGACCGGCTCGTGCGGCCACTGACCCGTGTGGAGGATCCGTCCCTCATACGTCTCCTGCCCGGGGAACACCGGCATATTCGCTGCCGACAGGCAACCGGTCGCCATGATCAGGAACTGCGAGTCGACCTCGTCGCCCTGCTCGGTGCGTACCGTCCAGCGGTTCGTCCCGTCGTCGAACGTCGCCGAGGCGACACGTGTGTTGAAGCGGATGTCGCGCTTGAGATCGAAGCGGTCGGCGACGTGCTCGAGGTAACGGAGGATCTCGGGTTGCGTCGCGTAGCGCTCCGTCCACTCCCACTCCTGTTCGAGCTCTTCGTCGAAGCCGTAGGAGTATTCGATGCTCTCGACATCGCAACGCGCGCCGGGGTAACGGTTCCAGTACCAGGTGCCGCCTACGCCGTCACCGGCTTCGAAGACGCGCACGGCGAGCCCGAGGCCACGCAGCTTGTGCAGCATGTACAGCCCGGCGAAGCCGGCTCCGACGACGACGGCGTCGAAACGGTCGTCCATCAGCCTCCGGCGACGGCAGGGATGATCGACACGGACTCGCCGTCGGGGATCTCAGTGTCGAGTCCGTTCAGGAAACGGATGTCTTCTTCGCCGACGTAGACATTCACGAAACGGCGTAGATCGCCGTTCTCGTCGCACATCCGCTCCTTGAACCCCGGGAACTGCTTCTCGAGGTCGTCGACGATGTCACGGATCGTCGAACCGTTCGCGTCGACCTCGGCTTGCTCCTTCGTCAGCTTCCGGAGCGGCGTCGGGATCTTCACCTTAGGCACGCGGTATCAGCCCCAGTTCGACCTTCTCCTCGAACTCGTCCATCGTCGGCACGATCGTAACCGTCGGACGGCCCCGATCGGCGACGGGCTCGAGCGTCTTGAGTCCCATGCCCGTGATCATCGCGCACACCCGCTCGCCCTTCTTGAACGCTCCGTCCTGTGCAAGCTTCCGCAACACGCCGACCGTCACGCCGCCGGCGGTCTCCGTGAAGATCCCTTCGGTCCGGGCAAGGAGAACGATCGCATCCACGATCTCCTGCTCGCTCACCGTGTCGCATCGTCCGCCCGTGGAGCGCACGGCGGCGAGTGCGTACGGACCATCCGCCGGGTTCCCGATGGCGATCGATTTCGCGATCGTGTCCGGCTTCACGGGTCGTACGTGGTCGACACCTTCCGCGAAAGCCGACGCCACCGGCGCGCATCCCGCGGCTTGTGCGCCGTGGATCTTCGTGTGGGGCGGTGCGGGCATGAGGCGCACCTTCGCGAGCTCTTCGAGTCCCTTGCGGATCTTCACGAGCTGCGAGCCGGAACCGATCGGCACCACCATGTGGTCCGGGTACTTCCATCCGAGCTGCTCGACGCATTCGAACGCCAGCGTCTTCGAACCTTCCGAGTAGAAGGGCCGCACGTTCGTGTTCACGAACGCCCAGTCGTACGCGTCGGCGACCTCGGCGCACAGACGGTTCACTTCGTCGTAGTTCCCTTTGATCGCGACGATCGTCGCGCCGTAGATCGCCGTCGTGACGATCTTCCCTTGCTCGAGATCGGACGGCATGAACACGACGGCGGGCATACCCGCCTTCGCCGCGTGCGCCGCAACGGAGTTGCCGAGGTTACCCGTCGTTCCCGCGGCTGCGACCTTCAGACCGAACTCGCGCGCTTTCGTGAGAGCGACGGACACGACACGGTCCTTGAACGAGAACGTCGGATTGACGGTGTCGTTCTTCAGCCAGAGATCGCCGATACCGAGCTCGGCTCCCAGACGCGGCGCCGGCACGAGCGGCGTGAAGCCGGCGCCGAGATCGACGCGCGGCGTGTTCTCGGAAACCGGAAGGAGATCGACGTACCGCCAGATCGAACGCGGACCCGCTGCGATCGTTTCACGACTCGTCTGCTGGTCGATAGCTTCGTAGTCGTAATCGGCCTCGAGGGGGCCGAAACAGAACTCACAAACGTGTATCGGTGCGAGGTCGTAGGTGCGTCCACACTCGCGACATTTGAGGTTCGCGATATCTGCCACTCATACACTCCTCCGGTTCATCGCTCGCGGCATTGGCACCAAGCCCATCGCAAGGCTGGTTGCCGGGGCTTCATAGGGCCGGTCCCTCCGCCCCTCTTGATGAACCGGATATCCATTTAAGCAGATTTGGGCATAGTTGACTCCGGCGCGAACAACCGAAAGGAGCACCTGGAAGATGCGACTCGTCCCGTCCTGGCCGCGGTCCATCGACGACTTCCGCCCGATGGTTTCGAACACGGCCATCAACGAGCTCCAGAAGCTCGCGTGGAGGCTTCAAGGCCTCAAGGTCCTGCACATCAACGCGACCGAATACGGCGGCGGCGTCGCCGAGCTGCTCCTCACGCAAGTGCCGCTCATGGACGACCTTGGCCTGCAAGCCCACTGGGCGGTGATCGACGCGGACGAAGCATTCTTCGAGATCACGAAGTCTGTCCACAACGCCTTCCAGGGCAACAAGGACATCAAGTGGGATTCCACGATGGAGGAGCACTACTTCGAGACGCTCCGCGGGAATCTCGACTCCATGCCGACGGGCTACGACGTCGTCATCGTCCACGACCCGCAGCCGATGGCGCTTCCCGTGCTGCTCGGCGAGCGGCGCAAGGAGGTCGGCAAGCACTGGATCTGGCGGTGCCACATCGACTGCGCCGACCCGCACCCCGACGTGTGGGGGTTCGTCCGTCAGTTCCTCGAGCCGTACGACGCGATGGTCTTCACGATGAAGGAATTCGTACAGCCGGACGTACCGGCCGATCGCGTTCTCGTCTCCGCGCCGTCGATCGACCCGACGTCACCGAAGAACTCCGCGCTCGAGGCCGTAACGGTGCAGGACATCTGCCGGCAGTATCACATCGACGTTCGGCGCCCGTTCATCACGCAGGTGTCCCGGTTCGACCCGTGGAAGGATCCGCACGGCGTCGTCCGCGCGTACCAGATCGTGAAGGAGAAGTTCCCCGACGTGCAGCTGCTCCTCGCCGGCTCGCTCGCGCACGACGATCCGGAGGGGATGGGCATCTTCAACGAGATCGTTTCCTCGTGCACCGACGACAGGGACGTCTACGTCGTCTCCAACCTCCAGCAGGTCGGCAACACGACGATCAACTGCTTCCAGCGCGCGGCGGACGTCGTCATCCAGAAGTCGCTGCGCGAAGGCTTCGGGCTCACGGTCAGCGAAGCGGCGTGGAAGGGCAAGCCGGTCATCGGCGGACGAGCCGGCGGCATCACGCTGCAGATCGAGGACGGACGGACCGGTTTCCTCGTCGACTCCGTCGAAGAGTGCGCCGCCCGGACGATCGAGCTCCTCGAAGACCCCGAGCGCTCGCGCACGATGGGCGAGACCGGACGCGAGCTCGTACGAGAGCAGTTCCTCACGACACGTGAGCTGACCGACTGGGTCTCACTCTTCGCGGACGTTGCCGGTTCCTGAGTTCCTCGTCGCGTCGCACCGCGGCCCATACGTCTATGAGCGCACGGGCGGCTCGCTCCATGCGCGCCGTGGCGGCGGCGGCCTGATCGGCTCGATCGGTCCGGTGGTCGAGAACACCGGCGTCACGTGGATCGCCGCGCCTATCAGCGACACCGATCGTGAGATCGCGTCGAACGGCACCGTGATGGACGAAGCCGGCTTCAAGGTCCGCCTGCTCGACCTCCCGCGCGCTGTGCACGAATTGCACTACGAAGTCATGTCGAACGAGGTGTTCTGGTTCCTCTTCCACTACCTCTTCGACGGCGCGTACCTACCGACGTTCGACGGCGTCTTCGCGCAAGCGTGGGACGCGTACCGGAACGTCAACGACATCTACGCGCAGGCGATCGCCGAATCACCGGGCCGCGTCGTCTTCGTCAACGACTACCAGCTCATGCTTGCGGCGGCCGCAACGCGGCGGATCTCCCGGAGCAAGCGTCCGCTCGTGTACTTCCATCACACGCCTTGGTGCGAGCCGGACTACTTCTCGATGCTTCCCGAGAACGTTCGGACGGAGCTCCTCGAATCGATGCTCGCGTTCGACGTCGTCGGCTTCCACGCCGTGCGCTGGGCCGAAGCATTCGCGCGCTGCTGCGAGCGGTTCGTCCAGGGTTGCGTCGCGTCGGGTGACCGGGTCACGTGGAAGCGGCACAGCACGCGCGTCATCGCGGCCCCGGTGCCGCTCGATGCCGAGGGCCTCGTCCGCGACGCTAGCACGGACGACGTCAAAGGATGGGTCGACTCGCACGACGCGCTTCGCGCCGGACGGAAGCTCCTCCTCCGCGTCGACCGCATCGACCTTTCGAAGAACCCGTTGCGCGGCTTCCTCGCCTTCGAACACCTGCTCGAACGTCGACCGGAGCTCGCCGACGAAGTGCTGTTCCTCGCGTTGCTCTATCCGTCTCGGCAGACCGTCGAGCGGTATCAGCGCTACTACTCCGATTGCCTCGGCGTCGTCCGTCGCGTGAACGAACGGTTCGGATCGGAACCGATCCAGCTCCTGTTCGAGGATCTCTACGAACGCTCTCTCGGCGCGCTCCGCATGTACGACGCGCTCCTCGTCAATCCGGTGTTCGACGGCTTGAATCTTGTGTGCAAGGAGGGTCCCGTCATCAACGAGCGCAACGGTTCGGTCCTGCTCTCACGCAACGCCGGTGCGTTCGACGAACTCGCGGACGGCGTTATCCCCGTCAACCCTTTCGACGTCACGGCGACGGCTGATGCGATCGAGTACGCGCTCGAGCTACCGGTGCAAGCGCGGAAACGCAACGCGCGGAAGCTGAAGCAAGCGTCCACGGGCACAACGCCGACCCAGTGGCTGCACGCCCTCCTCGAAGCGGCTAACTGAAGGCTTCGCGCGCGGCCGCGATCGTCTGCTCGATCTCGGCGTCGCCGTGCGCGAGGGACGGGAACCACGCTTCGAAGGGGGACGGAGCGATCAGCACGCCGCGCTCGCGCATCGCACGGTGGAAACGACCGAACGCGGCGCGATCGGTCTTCTGCGCGTCGTCGAAGTTGCGAGGTGCGTCCGCAGAGAAGAACACGCACCCGAACGTGCCGGCACGCACGACGGTCACCTCGGCACCGGCGTGCTTCGCCGCTTCGGCGAGGCCTTCGAACAGCTTGGTCGCCGTCGCTTCGAGCGTCGCGTAGTCGTCCGGCGTCAGAGCTTCGAGCGCCGCGACGCCGGCGGCCATCGCGTGCGGGTGCGCCGCATACGTTCCGGCTTGGTACACCGGTCCGATCGGTGCGAGGAGCTCCATCAGGTCGGCGCGGCCGCCGACGGCTCCGACGGGGAGCCCGCCGCCGAGCACCTTGCCGAACATCGTGAGATCGGGCGTCAGCCCAAGCCCGGACTGCACGGCCCCCGAACCGATGCGAAAACCCGTCACGACTTCGTCGAAGACACATAACGCGTCGTGCGCCCTCGCGATCGACGCCACAGCGTCGACGAACGCGCGCTCCGGAACGATCACGCCCATGTTCGCGGCGATCGGTTCGATGAAAACGGCGGCTATCTCCCGTTCGAACGCACGGTCCAGCGCAGCGACGTCGTTGTAGGGAACGACGATCGTGTCGGCGACGCTCGACTCCGGCACGCCCGCCGCCATCGGGATCCCGAACGTCGCGACACCCGAACCCGCCTTCACGAGGAACGCGTCCGAGTGGCCGTGGTAGTTCCCCTCGAACTTCAGGATGATGCTCCGTCCCGTCGCGGCGCGAGCGATCCGCGCGGCGGTCATCGACGCCTCCGTCCCCGACGTCACGAAACGGGTCCGTTCGACCGAAGGGACACGCTCGACGACAAGGCTCGCGAGTCGCACCTCTTGTTCCGTGGACAAGCCGAAGGCACCGCCGCGACCGGCGGCCTCGATGACCGCGTGCGTCACGCGTTCGTCGGCGTGGCCGAGGATCACCGCGCCGAAGCCCTGGACGTAGTCGATGTAGCGCGTGCCGTCCGTATCGACGAGGTATGCGCCTTCTCCTCGCGCAGCGAAGATCGGGTCTCCCTCGACGGCACCGAACGCTCGGGCGGGCGACGAGACCCCGCCCGGGATCAGTTCCTTCGCGCGATCGAACAGCGTGCTCAAGAGCAGAGCTGCTTGGCGAAGTACGTGACGACGAGATCGGCCCCGGCGCGGCGTATGGCCGTCACATGCTCACGCGCGACGGCTTCGCCATCGATCCATCCGCATTCCGCCGCCGCCTGCACCATCGAGTACTCACCGGACACGTTGTACGCCGCAACGGGAACGGCTGACATGTCCGCGACGGCGCTGATCACGTCGAGATACGGAAGCGCGGGCTTGACCATCACGATGTCGGCGCCTTCTTCGAGATCGAGCGTCGTCTCGCGCAGCGCTTCGCGGATGTTCGCCGGATCCATCTGGTATCCCGAGCGGTCGCCCTCCTGCGGCGCGCACTCCGCCGCTTCACGGAACGGGCCGTAGTGCGCGGATGCGAACTTCGCGGCGTAGGCCATGATCGCGGTGTCGGTTCGTCCCGCGTCATCGAGCGCGTCGCGGATCATCGCGACCTGTCCGTCCATCATCCCGGACGGAGCCACGATGTCCGCTCCCGCGTCCGCTTGGACGATCGCGGTCTGCGCGTACAGGTCGAGCGTCTCGTCGTTTCGGACATCGCCGTCGCGCAGGACCCCGCAGTGTCCGTGGTCGGTGTACTCGCAAAGGCAGAGGTCGCCGATGAGCACCGCGTCCGAGCCGAATTCGTCGCGCAGCGCGCGAAGACCTTGCTGCGAGATGCCGCCCGACGCGTAGGCCTGCGTGCCGGCGGCGTCCTTCGTCGAGGGGATACCGAACAACAGGAAGGAACGAACACCGCGTGACGCAAGCTCGCGAGCTTCCTTCGTGAGTGACTCGATCGTGTGCTGGAGCTGTCCGGGCATCGAGCCGATCGGCTCCGGCTCGCGGATGCCTTCCTTCACGAAGAGCGGAGCGATGAGGTGGCGCGGCAGCACGTCCGTCTCGCGGACGAGCGAGCGCAGCGCCTCGGTGCGGCGCAAGCGGCGGGGACGGTCGGCAGGGAACGGCACTACGTATAAGCGTTACACAGCCGCGACCAGCGCGGCGACGAGTCCCTCGAGGGTCTGCGTCGCGGCGACCGCGTCGACGCGCACACCGAGCTCCTCGGCGGCGGCGGCCGTCCGGGGACCCATCGCCGCCACAACGCCCGGCGGCTTGCCCCACAACTCGACGAAGCTGCGGACGGTGCTCCCCGACGTGAACACGACCGCGTCGACGCCGGCGTCGAGCGCGGCGCGCCCGGCGTCGACGGAATCGGCATCGGTGACCGTCTCGTATGCGGTCACTTCCCGGCAGCGCCATCCCTTCGCTTCAAGGGTCTTCGGGAAGTCATCGGGCGCGCCGGCGGCACGCGGGACGAGCACCGATACCGCGCGGCCCGACATGTGGGAACGCGGCGCACCGAATGCTTCGGCGAGCGCCTCCGACGTGAAGGTCGGCGGAATGAGATCGGGGACGATGCCACACGCACGCAATGCTTCAGCCGTCGCACTTCCGACCGATGCGACGCGGACGTCGGCGAAAACCCGCGCGTCCCGTCCCGTGGCGAGAACGCGGGACCAGAACGAGTCGACCGCGTTGGTGCTCGTGAACGCTATCCACCCGAAACGGTGCAGCTCGGCGACCGCGCGGTCGAGCTCGCCCCACGAGGACGGCGGCACGATCTTGATCGCCGGGAATTCGAGCGCCTCGGCGCCCGCTTCGCGGAGCAACGTCGACAACCGCCCGGCTTGCGTACGCGTGCGCGTCACGAACACGCGCTTCCCCGCGAGGGGCTTCGTCCGCTCGAGTCGCTCGGCGACCGACACGACGTCGCCGACGATCAGCACGGCCGGCGACGACACGCCGGCGCGACGCACGACGTCCGCGATCTTCTCGAGCGTCGAACGCACCACGCGCTGCTGCGGCCACGTCGCGCGCTCGATGACGGCTGCGGGACGATCCGGACGCTGGCCCGCCGCCAGGAGCGACGCGACGATCTCGGGCAATCGCTCCATGCCCATCAGGAACACCGCCGTCGGCGCACGCGCGAGAGCCTGCCAATCGAGCGCGGACGATCCCTTCGTCGGATCTTCATGTCCCGTCGCGATCGCCGCCCACGATGCGTGGTCGCGATGCGTCAGCGGGATGCCGGCCGCAGCGGGACCGGCGATCGCCGATGTCACACCCGGAACGATCTCGAACGCGACGCCGGCCTCCGCGAGCAGCTCGGCTTCTTCGCCGCCGCGCCCGAAGACGAACGGGTCTCCGCCCTTCAAACGCACGACGACCTTCCCGGCGCGCGCATGTTCGATCAACACGTCGTTGATGCGCGCTTGTCCCGCGGTGCTTTGTCCCGGCTGCTTACCGACATCGACGAGCTCGGCCCCCGGCGCGAGCCTCAACAGATCCGGATGGACGAGACGGTCGTAGGCGACGACGTCCGCACGCTGCAGCACCTCAGCGCCGCGGCGCGTGATGAGTCCGGGGTCGCCGGGACCAGCGCCGACGAGATAGACGATGCCGCTCATACCTGCGCTGAGCTTAGACGGGCAGCCACGCGAGACCGCAGCCCATGCTGCGCGTCTGCACGCGCTTCACGTCCCCGCCCGCGGATTCGACCGCGTACATCAGACCGTCGCCGGGCGAGACGTAGAGCCAGTGGCCGCCGGCGTCCCACGCGGGCGTCGCGTTGCAGTCGCGGTCGGAAACGTTCAGCTGCCGCAGCGCGGCAGCGCCATCGGCACCGGCGATCGCGATCGTCAGAACACCATCCCGCTTCAGCGTCATCGCGACCCGTTCGCCCGACCGCTCGAAGCTGCCGGCGAGCACTTGGTAGCCGTCGACGTTGATCGGGGTGAACTTCGATCCGTCCCAGAGCGCCGGGCCCTTGTGGTCGACGAGCGCGCGTGACCCGTCCGGCGCGACGGCGAGAACACGTGCCGCCGGCGGTGCCGCGAGCGTGCGCGCACCGCCCCCGACGGGCTCGAGCCCGCGGGCGGTCTGCGCGACGGCGCCGGAAGGCGTCTGGAAGATGCGCTGCGCCTCGATGGACGCAGCCGTCGTCGTCGCATCGGCCGTTGTCGACCACTTCACGACCTTGCCGTCCTTCTGCCGAACGTAGAGATCATGTTCGGACGTCCACGCCGCCTCAACACCCGGCACCCATCCGTAGGCCGGAGACCCGGGCGCGTCGAACGCCACGTACGAGTTCGTCCCGTCGTTCGCGATCAGGGCCACGCTTCGTCCGTAGGAAACGAGCTGTGTCTTCACCGGGCCGGACGAAGCCCACGGCGAGAAGCGTGCGATCGGTTCGACGTCACCGCTGTAGATGTCGTGCTGCGCGATCGTGGCGAGCGGTTCGTTCGTCCACAGTGCGTACGCGACCGAGCCGTCGACGTACGCGAGCTGCAAACGCGGAGCCGGCGGAAGCGCGACGATCGTCGGTTCCGACGCCGGTCCGATCCCGGCGAATCGTCCGAGCAGAAAGCCCGAGACGAAGACCAACGCGATGATCGAGAACGCCAGGAGCCGAAGCGAATGCGCACGCGGAGCCGACAACCGCTCGAACGCCCGGCGGTTGCGCCGTGAGAGGTGAACGCTTCGCACCGCGGGAACGGAACGGAGCGCATCGACGGCTTCGACGGTGTCCTCTTCGCGCTGGATCAGACGCGCGTTGCAGCGAGGGCAGGCCGGACCCTCGGGGAAGCTCTCGTCACAACGGGGACACCACGGCATCGGAAAACAAGGGTACCCCTCGCGATACGCGCTCAGCCGAGCGCGCGTTCCAGCGCTGCGGCGAGCTCGGCGGCGTCTCGTCGACCGCGAACCGTTGCGATGCGTCCGTCCACGAAAGCCGTGCAAACGATGCCCTCGCCGTCGACACGCGCCCACGCACCGAGCGGCGCATCGCAGCCGCTTTCGACGCGCTGCATGAACGCGCGTTCCGTCTCGATGCAGATGCGCGTTTCGGCGTCGTCCGCCGCAGCGATCCACGACAGATCATCGCGCGACGACAACGTCTCGATCGCAAGCGCGCCTTGACCGGGGGCGGGGACGAAGCTCGTGGGATCGAGCCACTCGGTGATCTCGGACGACCGCTGCAAACGCAGCAGCCCGGCCGCCGCGAGGATCCCGGCGTCGACTTCGCCGTCGGCGATCTTCCGAAGCCGTGTGTCGACGTTGCCGCGCAGCGGGGCGAGCGCAAGGTCGGGCCGGGATAACGTCACGAGCGCTCGGCGGCGCGACGACGACGTACCGACGACGGCACCCGGCTCGAGTTCGGCGAGCGTGAACCCGCGGCGCGAGATGAGTACGTCGCGGGGGTCTTCCCGCTTCGGCACGGCGACGATCGTCAACCCGTCGGGCTCCGTCGACTCGAGGTCCTTCAAGCTGTGCACCGCGACATCGATACGGTCGGTTTCGAGTGCGCGCTGCAGCTCGCGCGCGAACACGCCCTTCGGACCGATGGATTCGAACGACGACGCTTGCGAACCGTCGCCGGACGTCTTGATCGTGACGACCTCGGCTTCAACCTCCACGCCGTTCGACCGTGCGGCGTCGATCAGGATGCGTATCGTGAGATCGGTCTGCGCCAGCGCGAGCGCGCTCCCCCGGGTGCCGACCCGGAGGCTAACGGTCATCTAGGTCGAAGATCTCCTGGAAGGCTTCGAGGTACACCTGACCGTCCTTCCCCCGCACGAGGTCGCGCATCCGCACCATCGGATGATGCAGGAGCTTGTTCACGAGATCGCGCGTTGCTCGCTCGACGGCCGCACGACCGACGTCGTCGAGTCCGCGCGCGATCTTCTCTGCTTCGGCCGCGCGGATCTCCTCCGCCCAAGCGCGAAGCTCTTCGATCGCCGGAGCGAGCGCGAGCGAACGTTCCCACGCGCAGAACTCTTCGACCTCGCCTTCGACGATGTCGTGCACCTTCGGCAACTCGGCG
Organism: Actinomycetes bacterium; assembly: GCA_025934435.1. Classification (GTDB taxonomy): domain Bacteria; phylum Actinomycetota; class JAICYB01; order JAICYB01; family JAICYB01; genus JAICYB01. The sequence continues at coordinate 127,403 of JAICYB010000002.1, forward strand.
CGGCGGCGTTCAGCACCGAGCTCGACGATCGGACGGAGATCGTCCATATCGCGCAGTTCGAGATTCGGGAGATCGCGGGCGGACGGATCCACATCGCGCGGCACGGCGATGTCGATGGCAACGAGTTCGTGGTCCACGGTCGCACGCTCTAACGTCGCCCGGTCGATCACGGTTTCCGGCGAGGACGTCACGCAGATGACGACGTTCGCCCGCTGCAGCTCTTCGGGGAGTGCTTCGATCTCGACCGCTCGGCCGCCGAAACGCCCGGCCAGGCGCCGCCCTTTCTCGAAGGTTCGGTTCGCGACGACGATGTCATCCGCTCCGTTATCGCGTGCCGCGCGCACAGCGAGCTCTCCCATGCGTCCGGCACCGACGACGATGGTGGTTCGTCCGGACAAACCTCCGGTGAGTTCGGTAGCGGCGCGTGCTGCCGCTTGCGGCAGGGAAACGACATGCCGCGAGATCTCCGTTTCGGAACGCGCGCGCTTACCGACGCGGAGGGCGCGCTCGAAGAGCTGGTGCAGCATGCGGTGCGCGGTTCCCTGCGCCTTCGCGATGTTGAAGGCCTCGCGGACCTGCCCGAGGATCTCCGACTCGCCGACGACCATCGAGTCCGTACCAGACGCGACGTTGAAGAGGTGACGCGCGGCCGCGTCGTCGTAGTGCGTGTACATGCCGTCGGCGATCCGGTCCTGGCCGACGCCGGTGACGTCCGAGAGGAAGCGGCGGACAGCCTGGACCGCCGGGTGGAAGCGGTGGACGCTCGTGTAGATCTCCGTGCGATTGCACGTCGAGAGGATGACGCCCTCGTGGATCTCGCCCTGGTCCATCAGCTGCGCGAGCGCTTTCGGGAGCGCGTCACCGCTGAACGAGAGCTGCTCGAGAAGCGGCAGCGGGACGGTCTTGTGGGACAACCCACAGACGAGGATCGCCATGGTCAGGACAGTCTACGTCGGGTGAGCGGCCTTCTTCTTGCCCGCGTTTCGTTGCCACGCCGCAGCGAAGCGGAGGGGCTAATGGGCCCCATCGCCCGCCGCGGCCGTACGCTTCTTGCCGGCGTTTCGTTGCTCATAAAATGCGAGGATCTGGAGCTCGACCGACAGGTCGACCTGCCGCAGATGGATCTTGTCCGGGACGGTCAGCACCGTCGGCGCGAAGTTCAGGATCGAACGGACACCGGCGGCCACGAGCCGCTCCGCGGTTTCCTGCGCGGCCTGCGCCGGGGTCGCGACGATCGCGACCCGGATGTCCTTCTCCTTCAGGGAACCCTCGAGGTCGTCGATGTGCTCGATCGTCAGGCCGCTGACGGTCTGTCCGACGCGCTCGATGTCCTTGTCGAAGAGCGCCATGATGCGGAAGCCGCGCTCGCCGAAGCCCTTGTAGCCGGCGAGCGCTTGTCCGAGGTTGCCCATCCCGACGATCGCGACCGGCCAGTCCTGCGTGAGTCCGAGCTCGCGACTGATCTGGTACACGAGGTACTCGACGTCGTAGCCGACGCCGCGCGTTCCGTAGCTGCCGAGGTAGCTGAGATCCTTCCTGACTTTCGGCGGATTGACCCCGGCCGCTTCGGCGAGTCGTTCGGACGACACCGTCTGGATCTGCTGCGCGGCGAGCTCGCCGAGCACCCGCAGATACACGGGCAGCCGCGCGACCGTCGCTTCGGGGATCGGCCTCGTCCGGACGCGCGCGCCCGTCCGTGTGCGATCGGCGGGCGGGGTGCGCATGGCGGGGGATGGTAGCCACCCCCCGACCGTGCGCTCAAGTTCACAAACTCGATCGGCGCCTTCACTGCGCTTCAGCGTGGCTCAGAAATTCCAGAAGTCCAGGTGAACGCGTGACAGGAAGCGTTGCGCGTCAACTGTGATCAACGTGAGTCGCCCCGTGATCATCAAGATCCCCACGGCGATCAGGACGATTGCGCCGACGACTTGGATCGTCGCGGCACTCCGCTTGAGTCGTCCGCCGAAGGTGACGAGGCCGAGCCCGGCGAGGGTGAACGGGAGGCCGAGGCCGAGCGAGTAGAAGAACAGCAGGACGATGCCACGGACGAGTCCACGCGATGTCGCCGCGAGATTGAGAGCCGCGCCGAGCGTGAAACCGATACACGGTGTCCACGCGAAAGCGAACGCCGCGCCGAGCAGGAACGTGGGCACGATCCCCGCGGAAGGACGAACGTGGAAGCGGCGTTCGCGTAGCAGCACCGGGAACCGGTTCTGCATGAGCATCAACAGGCCGAGCGCGATGACGAACGCTCCCGAACCGAGTTCGAGGGCGCGCTTGTGCGAGTTCAGCAACTGCGAAAGCACCGACGCCGACGCCCCGAGCGACACGAACACGACGGTGAGACCGCCGACGAACGCGATCGTTCCGGGCAGCGCCTTGCGTACGGCGACGCGCTCGGTGGCGCCCGCTCCCGTCATGTAACCGACGTACGCGGGGAGCAGCGGCAACACGCACGGCGACAAGAACGCGACCACGCCCGCACCGAACGTGATCAGAGCTTTGACGATCAAGTGGATCTGGTCCGGACGAACCCGAAGTACATCAACACGATCCCGGCGGCGAGGAGCACCGAGAACCACGCGACGAGGCCGACGCGGGCGAGCTCACCCGCCACGCCGACGACGACCACGCCGACGGTCAGGAGTCCGAGACCGAGCGCGTGACGGCGCCGGCGCAGTAGGGACCACAGCAATCCGAGCAGCACGACGATCGATCCGCCGATCGAGAACCATCGGCCGAGCAAGCGGACGTTCGCCGGCACGATCTTCATCGGCGCCGGGAGGGTCGACGCTCGAAGCGCGTGGCCGGCGCCGGCCACGAAGGGGGTCGTCCCGATACGGAAGAGCGCATAGCCCGAGGCGATGACGACGATCCCCGTCGCGACGGCCGCCGCGAACTTCTCGACGAACAGGCGCACCGTTCCGAGACCGAGCCACGCGACGTTCAACACGGCGCCGAAGGCGTAGAACACCCGGTACAGGAGTGATGTCCATCCGAACGCGACACCCCAGAACAACGTGAACGACGCGATCGCGAACTGGAACAGCGCGAACGCCCACACGCGGAGCGCGGCGCCTCCGCCTTGAGCGGCGCGCCACGTCGCGACGGCGAACGATCCCGCCACGAGCGCCGCCGTGATCGGCAGCAGGACCAAGAGCTACTTCCTCAACTCGCGGCGGAGCACCTTGCCCGCGGCGTTGCGCGGGATGGACGCCACCACGTCGACCGCTCGGGGCAGCTTGTACGGCGCGAGACGCTGCGACGCGAACGAGAGCACATCGGCTTCGGTGACATCGCCGACGACGAACGCGTGCACGCGCTCTCCCGTCTGCTCGTCGTGCTCGCCGACGACGGCTACGTCCATCACCTTCGGGTGGAGACGTATCGCATCTTCGATCTCGCGCGGATACACGTTGAACCCCGAGACGATCACCATGTCGCGTCGTCTGTCGACGATGAAGATGTCCCCGTCGTCGTCGACGACGCCGACGTCGCCCGTCTTGAACCAGCCATCGAGGAATGCAACCTTGCTTGCGTCCGGCTGGTTCCAGTAGCCGGAGAAGACGTTCGGCCCCCGGACGATGATCTCCCCGGGGTCGCCTTCGTCCACCTCTTCGCCTTCCTCGTCCACGAGCCGGAGCTCCACGCCGGGCAGAGGCCGTCCGACGCTTCCCGGCTTCGCGACGCCGGCGACGGCGGTCGTCGTGAGCGCGGGGGACGTTTCGGTGAGTCCGTAGCCTTCCCAGATCTCGACGCCGAAGCGTTCCCGGAAGGCGGTCAGCGTCTCCTTGGACAACGGAGCGGCACCCGACACCGCCGCGCGGACGCTCGCGAGATCTTCGGACGAAGCACCTTCGACGCCGAGCCACAGGATGTACGCCGGGGGCGCCGCCGCGACGACCGTCACCTTCTGATCGCGGATCGCGGTGAGCGTCGCCTTCGGATCGAAACGCTCGAAGAGCACGACCTTCGCGCCGACATCGATCGCGAGGTTCAGCACGACGTTCAGCCCGAAGATGTGGAAGAGAGGAAGGATGCACACCGCCGTGTCGTTCTCCGTCACCGCGATGCGGACGCCCCGCATCTGGTCGAGGTTCGCGCGAAGGTTCGCATGCGTCAGCATCGCGCCCTTCGGAACCCCGGACGTCCCCGCCGTGTACTGGATGAGCGCAAGATCGTCCCCGACGTCCGCGAGCGGGGGTGCCGGGTAGTTCTGATCGGGCGGCGGCACGGCTTTCGGCGCGTCACGCGGGGTGAGGAGCGCCTGCATGCCGAGTTCTTCGAGGAGGGACGACGCCGCGTCGAGCTGGTCGTGTCCGATGAACACGACGCGCGCACCGGAGTCTTCGAAGATGTGCTTCGCCTCCGGCCGCGTCAGGCCGGAGTGCACGGGCACCGCGACGGCGCCGATCCGCCAGATGCCGTAGAGCGCGGTGATGAACGACGGATGGTTCGGCATCCAGATCGCCACCCGGTCCCCGGCTTTGACACCGAGATCGGTGAGTGACACCGACGCACGGACGGCTTGATGCCTGAGTGCCGCATATGTCGTTTCGGCGTTCTCGTACACCACGGCAACCGCATGCGGACGACGCTCCGCCGTGCGCTCGAGCGCGTTCGCGAGATTCATCGCACGACACCGGCGCGTACGAGGTCGGTGTGTAGCTTCTCGCCGTCGAGATCGCGCGGCCCGACGCCCCGGTCAGCGCTCATCGCCGCCGCCACGCCCGCCCCTTCACCGATGGCCATGCACACACCGGTAACACGCGACGACGCGAGAGCCTCGTGCGTCGCCGAGATGCAGCGTCCGGCGACGAGCAGGTTGCTCGCCCCGCGCACGAGAAGGCTTCGATAAGGGATGTCGAACCAGTCACCGTCCGGAAGATGTTCCCACGTTGTCTCGGCACCTTCCGTGTGGAACTCGAAGGGCCAGGCGCTGGACGCAACGGCATCGGGATGCTTCGTGCAGCCGACGGCTTCGTCGAACGTCACGACATGATCGCCGAGACCGTGCCGTGTCTCGCGGATCCCGACGGTCGTCGCCGTGTCGGCCAGGTACGCCGACTGGAAGCCCGGGATCTCGCCGGTGAGGAAGCGCGCTGCGTCCTCGGCGATCTGGCGTCCACGAAGCTCGGCCTGGGTGAGATCGAACACGTCGGTCCCGTCCGGCGGTGATCCGTCCGCCTTCGCGACGCGCGTCATGGCCCCGATCACCTCGCCGGGACGAAGCGTCGGGATCGCCGCCCCGCCGGCGCGGGTCAGGCCGCGGTCGCCGGCGGCGAACGCCTCGCGGATCCTGTCCGACAACTCGCCCATCGCCGACATCGCCGTCTGTAAGTCGACGTTCTGCATGAAGAACTGCATCGACGGGAACTGCAGCCGGCCCGCGTCTCCCATCTCCCAGCCGAAGCCGCCGTGGAACACGATGTCGGCGTCGCCCGTTGCGTCGACGAACACTCGCCCGCGGACAGCCTTCGGTCCGCGTTTCGTCGCGACGATCACGGCTTCGATCGCGTCACCGGAACGCAAGCAGCCGGCGATCAACGAGTGGAGCAACGGGGTGATGCGTCCCTCCGCCCCGATCGATCGGTCGGCGAGGCGCTTGTAACCCCACGGCGCGTACGGCATCACGGCGGTTTCGCGGTACGGCACCGGTCCGATGCCGTGCCCGGCCGCGGTCAGCCCTTCGGCCCACTCGCGCGCGATGCCGTTCGACAGGAATCCGAAGTCGCCCTCTTCGCGCACGTATAAGCCGCAGATCGCGCCGAGGCTCGCGGCCGTGGCGTTACCGCCGAAGAACGGCCAGCGTTCGACGAGAGCGACGCTCGCACCGGCTCGGGCAGCGGCGAGCGCGGCCGCGAGGCCGGCCGAGCCGGCGCCGCACACGACGACGTCGGCTTCGAGAACGACATCCGCCGGTGCGGACGGAACCTGGACCGTCATGACGGTCCTTCCCCGATCGTGACGGTGAGCGTTAGCCCCTGCGATTCGATGACGATCACGCCCTTGCCCAGCCTCACGTCCGAGTTCATCGACGACGGCACCGGAGGAAGGCTTATCAGGTTCTCGATCCGCGCTGCGTCGTCCCGGAATTCGGTACCGATCTGCGAGACGTCGATCAACGTCAGGACGAAGTGTCCGTTCTCGATGCGCGGCAGGAACCGAGCGGGTTCCGTCAACTGGTCTTCCGGTTTGGGCGTCGGTGACGGTGACGGTGACGGTGACGACGTCGGCGCGGTGACGGCAGGCAACAACGGCAGCTTGAACCTGATCTCGATCCCCGTCGGCTTGACGGACACCTGCCCGACGTCGGGCACGTTGTGTTCGATGAACTGACTGAGATCGCTCTCCGCAAGTTGGACAGTGCACTGCGGCTGCGCGAACGTCACCTTCGTCTGTGTCGCGAAGAGCGAACGAGCAAGGGAGAACATGTGCGACGGGCTGTAGTGCACGGTGCTCGCGGTGAAGTCGATCTGGTCCACCCCGAACCCGCCGGACGCGGTCGCTCCGTCGATCGTCGCGCCGACGTTCGAGGTGTGTCCGAATAAGAAGCCGGGCAGGAACGGCACGCTCCCGAGATGAACCTTCACACCCTGCGCCGCCATGCCTCGCGCGACTTCAGCGCCGGCGCGTGACTGCAGGTACTGGAGCGTCACGACGTCCACGACGAAGTACAGGCCGACGACCAAGATGGCCGCGACACCGATCCACCGGACGAGACGCCGCCTACGCATGCACCAAGGGTTGGCGACGGGCCGACGCGGAGCAACTCGTTGCTAGACTCGGAGCCTCCGGCTCGATCATGCCTCGCCCTCTACTCTCCATCTCCACGGGACCGCTCTGGCGCCTCGAACTCGAGCGGGCGTTCGAGGTCGTCTCCGAAGCCGGCGCTGAGGGTGTCGAGGTGATGGTTACCCAATCGGTGGAGACCCAGTCACCGAACGAGCTCGAACGCCTCGCGCAGAAGTTCAACCTGCCGATCGTGGCCGTCCATGCGCCGCAGCTCCTGCTGACGCGGAACGTCTTCACAACGAACCAGCTCGAGAAGGTACGACGCACAGCCGCCCTCTGCACCGCGCTCGACGTGAAGACCGTCGTCCTTCACCCGCCCTACGTCTGGCAGCCGCGCTACGCGCTGTGGCTGCTGCACGAACTCGAAGACGTGCTCGCCGGCGGGGGGCCGATCATCACGATGGAGAACATGTATCCCATCCACCTCGGACGGCGTCGCATGCGCTTCCACCGCTTCGGCGGCGTCGAAGGACTGGAGCGCTTCCGCTACGTGACGCTCGACACATCGCATCTCGCCGTCTCGGAAGACGACATCGTCGACGCCTACCGTCAACTCGCCGATCGCGTCGTCCACGTCCATCTTTCGGACAACCGCGGCAAGGGACGGGACAGTCACGCTCCACTCGGTCAAGGAGTGCTTCCCGTCTCCGACTTCGTCCGAAGCCTGGACAACCCAGCCCTCGTCTCGGTCGCCCTCGAGATCGAGCCGGGTCCGTCCGTCCGCGATCCGGAGCCGCTCGTGCGCCTCTTCGGCGAATCGCTCGACGCCGTACGTCGGGACTTACCGGTTTCTCTGTGAAACCGCTCATATAACGGGCGCACGATACGCGTTATACAGAGTGCGACATGGACGCGACGAAAGCCCTGGCAACGACATCGCTCTTCGGAGTCCTCGAACCGGAAGAGCTCGCGGTGATCGCGCAGCGAACGGTCGCGCGCCGCTACCGCAAGGGAAGCATCTTGTTCGTGCAGGGCGAGGAAGGCGAACGCTGCTTCGCGATCGTCTCGGGAACGGTGAAGCTTTCCGCCTACCACGCGGACGGGCGCGAAGCCGTCCTCGCCGTTCTCGGTCCGGGTGACGTCTTCGGCGAGCTCGCGCTGTTCGACGAAGCACCGCGCTCGGCGGACGCCACGGCCCTCGAAGACGCGGAACTCCTCTCGCTCGATCGCGGCGCGCTGAACGAGGCGATCGCGACGCACCCGGAGATCGCGTCCGCGCTTCTGCGGGTGCTCGGACGCCGTCTGCGGCAGTCGAACGAAGCTTTCCAGGACATCGCGTTCTTCGACGTCCCCGGACGGGTCGCCCGCCGACTCGCCGACCTCGCCGATTCCTACGGCGTCGAGGTCGAGGAAGGCGTGATGATCGACATCTTCCTGTCGCAGGAGAGCCTCGCCCAGATGGTCGGCGCGACACGCGAGAGCGTGAACAAAGCACTCGCGCTGCTGAAGCGCCGCGGTCTCGTCGCGCGCACGGGCAAGCGCTACTTCGTGAGCGACGTCGGACGACTCCGTTCCCGCGCACTCGGCCCGAGCGCGTAACGCGCGCCCGCTCGGTGGATCAGACCGTCCTCGAGTAGTGCATCGAGGGCGTCCTCGATACGCATTTGGGGGAGATTCGTCCGCCGAAGCAGTTGAGCTCTCGTCGCTTCGCGTTCTCGCAACGCGTCCACGATGCGTCCACGCGCGAAACGAAGTGTCGTCTCGAACGGCGGCGCCGGCTTCTTCGAAGCCCCGAGCACGCCGTCCCACGAACACATCGACCGGACGGGACACGACTCGCAGCGTGGATCGCGAGGACGGCACACCTCGGCCCCCAGATCGATCATCGCCTGGTTCCATCGGGCCGAAGACCCCCGAGGCGTCATCGCATCGGCGACCGACTGCATGTCCCCGGAACCGAAGCACCGCTCGTACACCCGACGGACGTTCGCCTCGACGATCCCCACATGCGCATCGAACGCGAATGTCGCGATGGCGCGCGCCGTGTAGGGGCCGATACCCGGAAGGGTCACGAGCTCGTCGACGGAACGCGGAAAGCCGCCGCGTTCGACCACGGCGCATGCGGTGCGCCACAGGTTCAGCGCGCGCCGCGGATACCCGAGCGACCCCCACGCGCGGAGCACGTCGGCGGGTTCGGCGGCGGCAAGCTCCGACACCGAAGGAAAGCGCGCGAGGAAATCGAGATACGGCTGCACGACCCGCGAAGCCTGCGTCTGCTGCAGCATCACCTCGCTCACGCAGATCCGGTACGGATCGCGCTCGCCGCGCCACGGGAGCGGACGTTCGCGCGTGCGCGTCCAGCGCCAAACGGCGCGACGGAACGAACTAACGGGGAGCGAGTCGTTCAAGAACTTCGCGGGACGGTGGCGTGTAGAACGACAGCACCGCGTGCTGCACGCCCGCTTCCTCGAGCTCGGCGAGCTGAGACCCGAGCGCTTGCAGCTGCGTCTCGTCGTGGCCGAACAAGAAGATCTGGACGGATCGTTTCACCTCGGACGGATCGCGTCCGACATCGGCGCAGTGGTCTTCGAAGATCTTCGTCAGCTCGCGGTAATCGGTCGGCGCAGAAAGCGGCGCGTTCCATTCGTCGGCGTGCTTCGCGACGACCCGCAAGGTTTTCTTCGGCCCCGATCCACCGATCACGATCGGGATGCGCTCCTGGACGGGCTTCGGCGAACAGATCGCTTCGTGAAGCGTCCAGAACCGTCCTTCGTGATCGACCTTGTCCTCGGTCCACAGGCGCCGGATGATCTCGCACGCTTCGTCGAGCATCGCGATGCGGGTTCCGGCGGACGGGAAGTCCATGCCGTAGGTCAGGTGCTCGGGTTCGTGCCACGCCGCGCCGATCCCGAACTCGAGTCGTCCGCTACAGATGTGGTCGACCGACACGGCCATGTTCGCGAGCAGGGCCGGGTGCCGGTAGGTCACACCCGTCACCATGCAGCCGATGCGCGCCCGCTCGGTCACCTTCGCCATCGCGGCGAGGGTCGTCCAACCTTCGAGCGTCGGCAGCTCGAGCGGCTGCCCGGCGAGGTAGAGCCCGTAGAAGTGGTCGTAGTTCCAGACGCCGTGGTAGCCGAGCTCGTCGGCGTCCCGCCAGAAGCGCTCGAGCGTCGCGTACTCGAAGGTGGGCGCGATCTTCGCCGAGAGGAGCACGGACCGGATGCTATAAAACCCTCACCGATGACCGTCCGGACCTGGTTCACCATCTCGGCGATCTGCGTGATCGCCCTCTTCGCCTCCGTACTGCTGAAGCTCACCGCGCCGGTGAACGCGCCGAGCATCGTGGCGCGGGTCGGTGAGATCCGGTTGCACGGCGACCGCGAGTCCGCCTGCTGGCCGAACGGCAAGAAGACGAAGTGCGTCGGACGAACCTCCGGCGCCGCCGTCATCACCGTTCCCGGGAAATCGACGATGCGTGTCGTCGTCGCCTACCCGCTGCAACCGACGGCGAAGCAAGGGACGATCGAGATCCGCCAAGGCGAGAACGTCGTCCTGACACGCAGCTGGCACGAGAACACGAGCTACGACCTCGCTCCCGGCAGCTACGAGCTCGTTGCGAAGGCGACGTACCGTCCGAACGCGCACGTCGAGTACAGCTTCCCCTTCAGGACGCGCTGATCTCGATGTCGGACGGAGCACCGAGCAGCTCGCTCGCGCTGCCACCGTTGCACGCAACGGCGACGTGCCCCGCTGAATTGACGTAGACGAGGAGCGAGCCCGTCGCGACGTCGGCGAACTTCTCGCCCACGGTCGCGGGAACGCCGTTGACTTCGACGGCACCGGCAAGGAGGAGGTGCTCGCCCGTCGCCGCGAGCTGGATGTTCCCGAAGTGGTCGATCCGCACCACCTCCGAGCGAAGCGTTCCGGAGGAAGCGACGATGCGCGGCGCCGGCAACCGCACGAGATCTTCGACCGGGACGGACATACCGAACTCGTGCGGCGAGACTCCGAGCGCGAGGTGCGCTGCGGCAGGAGCGAAGATGTCTCGTCCGTGGAAGGTCGACGACATGGCGTCGCGCATGAACCACGGCTCCGTCAGCGAGTACGCGGCGATCGCGCCTCCGAGGAGATCCGCGACCGGAAAGAGCACTCCGTTGTCCGGTCCGACGAGGAACGATCCGTTCCCGCAGGCGACGGCGACGGCGCGGCGGTTCGTCCCGACGCCCGGATCGACCACGACGAGATGCACGGCCTCGTCCGGCGCCTCGACGAGCGACTGCGCGACCACGACGGAACCGCCGCGGATACCGCGCAGTCCATGGACGACATCGAGCACGCGGATGTCCGGTGCGATGCGCGAGATAACGAGATGACAGACGCCAACGAACTCGTCGGTTACGCCGTAATCCGAGGAGAACGTTATGAGCGTCTGACGCTCACTTCTTGTGGAGACGCTCCCAACGCGTCTTCTTCAGAAGCTTCTTGTGCTTCTTCTTCCGCATCTTCTTGCGGCGCTTCTTCAGTACCGAACCCAAACGTTCGTTTCCCTTCTAGTCCGTTCCCAGCATGGACCGCAGATCCACGCGCTCCGTGATCTTTCCGTCCTGGGTCACACGCACAGACCCCAGGCGCAATGCCACGACTCCCTCGGAGACGGGCGTCAGCAGACGCAGCGCGTCCTCGCGGTATTCAAGGATACCCAACCCGAGGCAGTCGCCATGGCCGTTGTCGATGCCGACCAGGAGGCCTTCGAGATCGGCCAGATCGAAGATCGGCGGGAGCATCGGCATGAAGACCGTCGGCTTGACGCGCCAGCGGAAGACCTCGGGACCGAGGAACGAGGCCAGGCGCGTCTCACGGTGCGCCGCACGCTCGTCGACCGAGCGCATCCCGACGTCCGGGTGCGCCTCGATCTGCATCACGTCTATCGACAGGAACCGCTCGAGGACGCCCGAGATCGGCTCGAGCTCCCCCCCTCGGGCCAGGCCGACCACGTGGTGGGGGCGGCAGAGCTCGGCCTCCGTGAGGTTCAGGAGCTGCCCGGCCACCCCTTCGATCAGACCGGACGTATCGACGACGATCAGCCGGGCCCCCATCTCGATCCCCCGCAAGACGAGCTTGGCCGTGCCCGTCGCGAGGCCCAGGACGTTGTCGCGCGGCGACGTCGTTCCGACGAACGACATGACGTCCGGCCTCGCCGCGTCCTCGAGATCGGACGGACCGGTGACGACCTTCAGCCCGACGGTGCCCGGTGCCGCGATCGTCGAATGGGCGATGTCGGAATCGACGAAGGCAACCGTTTGTCCGGCGTCGAGCGCAGCCAGACACAAACGCTTCGCGAACGTTGTCTTTCCTGAATCAACCGCACCGAGGACGAATACACGTCCCGTGTGCGAGCGAAGCGATGCGATCGCCTCGTCGTGTTGTTTCGCTACGTCTTCCATCGCGCCCTTTCACGTACAGAGCGCGGGAAACCCGTTCGGCGTCAGCTACCGGTGACCGCTTGTGACTCCAGATATTCGTCGAGATCGGTCGACCGGACCCTGTAGTTACGTCCAACCCTGATCGCCTTGAGCTGCGCACGTCTGATGAGCCTGTAGACGGTCATGCGTGACACGCGCATGACGGATGCGACTTCGGCAACTGTCATCAGACGGGCGACGGACCGTTGTTCGATCGCATCCGGTCCCTCGGGATTCCCACGCGGCATCGACTTGAACCTTTCAGAGGACGGCGCTCAGGGTACGTCCGTCGGGCACGTTCGCGTCAAACGGCTAGATGCGCTCGAGGACGAATCGGAAGAGTTCGTCGTAGCGAAACGCCGGGCGCGCGTC
>JAICYB010000071.1 GCA_025934435.1 Actinomycetes bacterium
CAGCGACGTCACCGCGACGACGAGTGCAACACCGATCGCGAGACCGAAGACCGTCAGGATCGTGCGGCCGAGCCGCCGCCGGAGTTCCTGGCGGAGGTACGTCAGATAGAACATGCGATCTCCAACTTAGAACCCGCTCGGCCGTCTCGCCGGGGCCGCGCTGACCCACCGTGGGGGATAGGGCAGGGCGCGTAACCGTTGAGCCGGACGCGACCCCGGCGAGGCGGCTGAGCGAACCATCCGTGTACGCACGCGGACATACAAGCGGATCAACCTGAGAGCGGGATGAAAAGCGGTGAAACGCGAGCTAAGAGGGCGTGCCGGGAGCCCAGCCCGACGCTGTGTACGCGTAGTTCACGAACACGTCGCCGAGGCCGCGGCCGGCCTTCGCGGCGCGCAGGAGCTCGTTCGTGTAACCGCTGCGCGGGACGTCGAACGTCCCGAGACCCTCGTGCTGGCACTCGGCGGCCCCGAACCCGAAGCGGCCGGACACCGTCGTCACGTGCCACGCCGATCCGTCCCAACAGGCGTAGGGGTGGCTCTCGAACGGAAGCGTCACGATTTCCTTCACCTTCTTCTTGTGATGCTTCTTCTTCACGTACACCGTCTGCGTATGGACGGAGCAGTCTCGCGACTCGAAGCGCGCATCGGCGTCTGAGACCGCGCACGCGCCGGCTGAACTGATCTTCGGTTCGTCCTGCTTCCAGCTCCAGACGATGGCCGCGAGTCGCGCGTCGAACGGTTGCAGCAGATCGAAGCCGATGAGGTTCACGCCGCAGCGCACCATGTTCGTCGCGTCGTCCACGGTCACATCACCGCCGCCACCATTCGGGAAATTCGTGGGGTCGTTGTCCGAGAGTCCGGTCATGTCGCCCCAGTGCCGGATGAGGTTGTGCGGGTAGTTCTCCGCCACGCGATCGGCCGCGCACCGCGCCGGCGTGAAGTCGTCGCCGTAGTCGAGCCCGCCCTCGATCCAGCGCGGGCCGCGTGAGAACACCACGTCGTCCCACGGCGACGCACCACCGCTGAAGCAGTTCCCCGTGAGGATGATCTGCTTGCCGGCTTTGCGGATGTCGGCGCGCGAGATGTCCATCGGAAGATCGCTGCACCCCTTGCCCTGCGGCGGCAGGTAGATCTTGTCGCCGAATGCTGCCTTCAGCTCCGCTGCCGCTTCCTGGTGAGCCTGCGCCACGTCGCTGCCGTTGTTCTGCATCTGGTTCTCGAGGTACAGCATCACGACCTCACCGGGGTGGTCGTTCAGCCACTGGTTGATCGCCGGCAGGCGATCGGACAACTGCGGATCGGTGGGAAGGCACCCGAGGTGCACCATCGCGACGCCGGACTGGCCGACCTGATCGCCGTGACATACGACCACGGCGTACGGCGTGCCGTGGATCGACGGCACCCAGTGCAGGTCGATCTCGATGGCGCGGATCCCCATGTCGAGCTGGTGGGGGATCGTGTAGAGCTGGTTGGGGTCCGTCCCGTAAAGGGTCGGCGTCTCGTACTCCTCGGCGTCGAAGGAGTTGTGCGTGTGCGCCCAGAGCTCTTCCTGGAGCGGCTCGTTGTCGTCGAGCACGCGCTGGTCGGCGAGGGATCTCGCGATCCACGAGCCGGACGCCGCGGCGACGGCGGCATCGTCCACCGAGTAGCCGTCGATCTCGTCGCAGACCGATCCTCCGCCGAGGAGGCGGCACTCGGTCGCCGCGAGGATGGCGATGTGTTCGGGGCCCCGGCAGGTCCGGGCGGACTGGCCGGCGGCGAGGCACGCGTCCTCGATCTGCGGTCCGACCTGCGCAGATGCCGGCACGACCATCGCGATACTCACGACGGCGGCGACGACTATCGTCAGACGTATCCGATCCACGCAGTGCTCCCCTGGGGTCCGCGGAAGGATAACGTTACGCGTTCATGAATAGTTCGCCTATGAGAAAGGAGTGTCCGTGCCGACCTACGCCACGCTCGTGACCTCGCTCGGTGACATCAAGGTGCGCTTGCTCCCGGAGACGGCGCCGAAGACGGTCGAGAACTTCGTCGGGCTTGCCACCGGTACCAAGGACTGGACGGATCCGTCCGGAAAGGCCGGCTCCGGGTCGCTTTACGCCGGGACGATCTTCCACCGCGTGATCCCGAATTTCATGATCCAGGGCGGTGACCCGACGGGGACGGGCCGCGGCGGTCCCGGGTACCGCTTCGAGGACGAGGTCGACAGTGGTCCGTCCTTCGACGGGCCGGGCTATCTCGCGATGGCGAACGCCGGACCGAACACGAACGGATGCCAGTTCTTCATCACCGTCGCGCCGACGCCGCACCTCACGGGCAAGCACACGATCTTCGGCGTCGTCGAATCGGGTCAGGACGTCGCCGACGAGATCTCACGCGTCGCCACGGACGGCATGGACAAGCCGGACGAAGACGTCGTGCTCAAGGAAGTGAAGATCGAAGAAGCGTGATCGACTTTCCCGGCGCACGAGCGCCCGATCGCCAGCGGTGGGTGGACGCCTTCGGCGTCGGTATCCGCGTACACGAATGGGGGGACGAATCCGCGCCGCCGCTGCTCCTCGTGCACGGCGGCTTCGACTTCGCGCGGACCTACGACGTCTTCGCGCCGATCCTCGCCGACAACGGCTGGCGATGCATCGGGTGGGATCACCGCGGGCACGGCGATTCGGAGCACGCGACGCTGTATTCCTTCGAGGCAGACGTTCGCGACGCGGTTGCCGTCTTCGATTCGGTCACGAAGGAACCGATGCCCGTCATCGCGCACAGCAAGGGCGGCAGCATGATGCTGCAACTCGCGGAGATCGCACCTCACCGGTTCTCGAAGATGGTGAACATCGACGGCATGCCGTCGCCGCGCCGTCATCTCGACGTCCAGGGACACGAGCGCACGATGATGATGGAGAACGCGGTCGGCGACTGGCTGTCGCATCGCCGCCGCATCCACGATGCGGTCCGCAAACCGGGAACGATCGACGAGCTTGCCGCGCGTCGTGGACGCATGAACCCGCGTCTGCCGATGGAATGGCTGCGTTATCTCGTCACCGTCGGCGCGC
Source organism: Actinomycetes bacterium (assembly GCA_025934435.1). GTDB lineage: Bacteria > Actinomycetota > JAICYB01 > JAICYB01 > JAICYB01 > JAICYB01. The sequence goes on from JAICYB010000071.1 coordinate 3,057, forward strand.
GCGAAGACGAAGACGGCTGGCGCTGGAAGATCGATCCGTCCCTGCGGTTCGGCGGTTTCGGTCCGTGGCGGCATTCGTGGGCCGTGTCCGCGCTGCCGGCGCTCTCGGTGCCGATGCTCGGACTCCTCGGCCTCGAGCCTGAGGAGATGGGTTGGGGGACCCACCCCGAGCAGCTCGAACCGTACCTGCCGGCGGACGCCCGTCTCATCGCCTTCGAAGATGCGGGACACTTCGTCCACATCGAGAAGCCGCACGAGGTCGCCGATCTCGTGCTCGACTTCCTGAACTAAGGGCAGGCGTATGCCGAGACGTACACGAAGTGATGCCATCGTCGTCGAGAACCTGAAGAAGTCGTTCGGCGAAGTGCGGGCGCTCGACGGCATCGACCTGACCGTCAAAGAAGGGACGGTCGTCGGGCTGCTCGGTCCGAACGGGGCAGGCAAGACGACGGCCGTCCGCATCATGACCACGTTGCTGCGGGCGGACAGCGGCAAGGCCATCGTGCTCGGCCACGACGTGACGAAGGAACCGGACATCGTTCGCGCCTCGATCGGTCTCACCGGACAGTTCACCGCCGTCGACGATCAACTCACGGGAGCTGAGTTCCTCCGCATGGTTGGCCGGCTGTATCACATCGATCCGAAGAAGTCGCGTGCGCGCGCGACCGAGCTACTCGAACGATTCGGTCTGTCGGATGCCGCGGGACGCACCGTCAAGACGTATTCCGGCGGTATGCAGCGGCGGCTCGACCTCGCGGCGTCGCTCGTGAATCATCCGCGGGTGCTGTTCCTCGACGAACCGACGACGGGTCTCGACCCCGTGAGCCGCGTCGATCTCTGGGAAGTGATCAGGGGCCTCGTCCGAGAAGGGACGACGCTCTTGCTCACGACGCAGTACCTCGAGGAGGCCGACCAGCTCGCCGACCGGATCAACGTCGTCGACCACGGTCACGTCGTCGCCGAGGGAACGTCCGCGCAATTGAAACGGAAGATCGGCGGGGATCACCTCGACATCGACGTCGGGCGCAAGGTCGACGTGCAGCGCACCCTGGCGGCGCTCGCCCGGCTGATGAAGGGTGACCCGATCGTCGATGGCCAGCAACTCAGCCTGCCCGTCGTGGATGGCGCGGGGATCCTCGCGGAAGCCGTTCGTCTGCTGGACAAAGCGAAAGTGAAGATCTTGGACATCGACGTGCGGACGCCGACACTCGACGACGTCTTCATCGCGCTCACCGGACACGCCGCGGAGGAGGACTGATGGCCGTCATCGCGCTGCCCCCGTCGGACCGTTTGCGCTGGACGATCGCGGACGCATTCACGGTCACGAAGCGGAATCTCATCCACTTGATCCGCGTTCCGCAGCTGCTCGTCTTCTCGACGGTGCAGCCGATCATGTTCGTCCTGCTGTTCACCTACGTCTTCGGCGGCGCGATCAAAGGCGCGTTGCCGCCGGGGGCGAAGTACATCAACTTCTTGCTCCCGGGGATCTTGATCCAGCTGACCGCGTTCAGCGCGATGAACACCGGGATCGGTCTCGCCGAAGACCTGAACAAAGGACTGATCGACCGCTTCCGCAGCTTGCCGATGGCGCGCTCCGCCGTTCTCGCCGGACGGACGATCTCCGACCTCGTTCGCAACGTCTTCGTGCTGCTCTTGATCTACGGCGTCGGGAGCGCGATCGGGTTCCGGATCTCGACCGATGTCGCGCAAGCGCTCGGTGCGTTGGGTGTCCTGCTGCTGTTCGGGCTCACGATGAGCTGGATCGGAGCGACGATCGGTCTGACGTTGCGCGATCCGGAGAGTGTCCAGGCGGCGGGCTTCGTGTGGATCTTCCCGCTGATCTTCGCGAGCGGACTCTTCGTTCCGATCCAGTCGATGCCGGGATGGCTCCAGGCCTTCGCGAAGAATCAGCCGGTGTCCGTCGCCGGTGAGGCGACAAGGTCGCTCCTCATCGGCGGGCCGCTCTCCGCGTCGCTCTGGAAGACGCTTCTGTGGGGGATCGGCCTCCTCATCGTGTTCGTGCCGATCGCGGTCGCGAGGTACCGGCGTTCGTGACGACGATCACGCACGGACGCGTCTCGCTCGCCCTCCACGAGCTGAAGGCTTCTTCTGGTCGCGCACTGCTCGTGCTGCACGGCCTCGGACTGCGTTCGCCTTCTTCGCTTCCGCCCGAGCTCGATGCGTGGCCCGGCCCGGTCTACGCACTCGATTTCACGGGACACGGTGCTTCGACGATCCCGAACGGCGGTGGCTACACGCCGGAGCTTCTGATGGGAGACGTCGACGCGGCGATCGAGCATCTCGGACAAGTCACGTTGCTCGGGCACGGACTCGGCGCATACGTCGCGTTGCTCGCCGCCGGCGCTCGAGCCGATGCCGTGAAGGGGGCGATCTTGTGCGATGGGCCGGGGATGAATGGTGGTGGTTCGTCCCCGGGAACGCCGCAGATCGTGCGGATCGATCCGACCGATCCGTCGCCGCCCGATCCGTTCGCGCTCGCCGAGTTGTCGCGCGACATCCGTCCGCCCGATTACGCGGTCGACTTCGCGCGTCTCGCGATGGAACGTTCGGGGATGAGCAACCCGATCGCGATCTGCGCGAAAGCCCGTCCGGACTGGTTGGACGAGGCCGCGGACGAGGTCGGCGCCGCGCCGATGTCCTTGACCGATGCGCTCAAGATGTATTCGCGCGCGTGACGACCTTCACCGATCTCGTCGGCTGTTCGGTTCCCATCCAGCTCGCGGGTATGGGCGGAGGGATCTCGGACGCACCACTGTGTTCCGCCGTGTGCGACGCCGGTGGACTGGGGATGCTCGGTGGCTCCGGACTTACTCCGGTCGCCGCGATGCTCGACGAGATGGGCGACCGTACGTTCGGTGTGAATTTCTTGATGCCCTTCCTGGACCAGCAGGCCGTTTCCTTGGCCGCCTCGCGAGCGAAAGTTGTCGAGTTCTTCTACGGCGATCCGTCGTCGGAGCTCGTCGACCTCGTCCACGAAGGCGGTGCGCTCGCGGCGTGGCAGGTCGGTTCGTCCGACGAAGCAGCGGCCGCCGCGGCTTCGGGTTGCGACTTCATCGTCGCGCAGGGGACCGAGGCGGGCGGACACGTGCGCGGCGGGACGGCCCTCGACGAGTTGTTGCGTTCGCTCGACGTGAACGTCCCGGTCGTCGCGGCCGGTGGGATCGGCACCGCCGACGACGTGGCACGCATGTTGGGGGCCGGTGCTTCCGCCGTTCGCATCGGCACGCGTTTCCTCGCCGCGAAGGAGTCGTGCGCTCATCCGCTGTATGTCTCGGCCCTCGTGGGTGCTTCGTCCGGTGACACGGTGTTGACCGAAGCGTTCTCCGTCGGCTGGCCGAACGCTCCGCACCGGGTGCTCCGTTCGTGCGTCGATGCGGCCGAAGCGTCGGAGGACGAAACCATCGCGACGTTGCGACTCGGCGCCGCCGACATACCGTTGCCGCGCCTGTCGACGGTGCCGCCGACGAAGGCGACGTATGGACGGATCTCTGCGATGGCGCTCTACGCCGGGACGTCCGTCGACGCTGTGCAGCGACGTGAGCCGGCAGCGGATATCGTTGCTGAGCTGACGTCGATGCTATGAGTCTCTCTGTCGCGAAACCTCGTTACCGCGGACGTCTTCACCAATTCGCGTTCTACGTCGCCGTGCCGCAAGGCATCGCGCTCGTGTTCGCTGCGGCGGGTGCGGTCGAGCGTATCGGCGGTGTGGTCTACGCCGTGACGCTTGCGGGACTGTACGGCGTGAGTGCCGCCTATCACCGGCTCAAATGGTCGCCGCGCGCGCTGCTGCGTATGCAACGTCTCGATCACTCGATGATCTTCGCGCTGATCGCGGGAACGTACACGCCGATCGCGCTCGTTGCCATGCACGGTACGTGGCGAGTTGTGCTACTGGCCGGTGTGTGGCTGGGTGCTACGTCCGGCATCGTCCTGAAGCTCGTCGGGCTGGAGCGCACACGCAAGATCACCGCCACGATGTACATCGTCCTCGGCTGGCTGGCGCTCGCGGCGGCTCCGGCGATCGTGCCGCAGCTCGATATCGCCGAGATGTCGCTGATCGCGGCCGGCGGGGTCTTGTACACCGCGGGCGCGATCGTCCTGGCGACCCATAAGCCGGATCCGGATCCGCTCGTCTTCGGTTACCACGAGATCTGGCATGCGTGTGTCGTCACCGCGAGTCTCTGCCACTACGCGGCGATCATGTTCCTGCTCGCGACACGCTGAGCGACGACCTCGTCAACAGCCGGGGACCGTAGTCGGGGTGCCGCACTGGTCGGGTGAATTCTTCTTGATCGAAGTGCGGTGCAACGTGACGGTTCCGCTCGCTCTGAAGACGCCGCCGCCCCGAGGCATTGTGCCGGTCGCGACGTTCTTCGTGATCTTGTCGCGCGTCAGGGTGACGGCTGCGCCCGAAACGTAGATGCCACCCCCCGCCGCGCTCGCACCGGTTGCGAGGTTACGAGAGATCTTCGTGGTCGTGATCGTGATCGTGCCGCCGGCGGTGTGGATCCCTCCGCCGAGCGCGGCGGAACCCATCGCGGTGTTACCGATGATCCGGCTTCTCGTGATGGTCTGGATCCCGGCGGTCAGGCAGACTCCGCCGCACACGGAGGCCACGTTGCCGGACAGGGTGGTCTTGTCCAAGGTGAACGTCCCGGCGTTCCAGGCGCCTCCGCCTACGTTGGCGACGTTGCCCGCGATCGTGCTCCGGGCGATGTGGGCCGTCGCGCCGAGTTCGACATCGACACCGCCGCCGAATCCCGGGTTCGCGTTGCCGCTCACGACGCTGCGGGTCATCGCCAGGGTCCCGTCGACCTCGATGCCGCCGCCACCCGAACCGCCTCCGACGTTGTTCGTCACCTTCGACGAATCGAGGTTGAGCGATCCGCCGACATCGACCAACAGGCCGCCCCCTGCGCCGCCTGCGGCACGGGTGTCGCCTCCCTTGATGACGACGTGGTTCAGGGTGAGCTTTCCGTTGACGCCGACCTCGAACAGGCGGAACCCGGAGGCGGCGCTCGCCGAACGCATGATGGTGGATCCGTGACCCTCGATGGTGAGAGCGCGATCGATGAGGGGAAGCGCGTTGGCCGTATTGTCCGGCGCGGCGTATGAGTAGATGCAGTGCTTCGCGAGTGAAAGCGTTCCGCCGTCGGGGACGAAGCGCATCTCGAGTTGGAGAGCGACCGACGAGCACGAAACGCGCACGGTCGCCGCGTGAGCGACCCCCGGAGTACCCGCCGCCACCAAAGCCATCAGGGCGACCATGATCGACCTCGCCACACCTGCGCCGCGCTTCCGCACGAGGGTTCCCTTCTGTTCGCCGGCCGGATCTATGACGGCATCTGACTCATGAACTGCTGCATGTCGAAGTAGTCGCGCCAGGCTTTGATCTTCCCGCCTTCGACCTCGAACACCCCCATCACAGGAAGTTCGATCGTGCCTCCGTCCATGACGAAGCGGTCGACCCGCTCGGTCATGACGATGTTTCCTTCTTCGGCGAGGTGCTTGATGTCGAAGGAGATCTCCTTCGACATCGGAACGAACAGCATCATCACATTGCGGATCGCGTCATGTCCCTGCGCTGGATCGGTCGGGACGTTGTGGTAGACGGCGTCGTCGGCGAAGTACCCGAGCAGCTCGTCGATGTCGCGTCGTTTCCATGCGTCGCAGAAGTCTCGTACCAAACGCTCGCTCATGAATATCTCGCCTCCACTCCTCGGGACGCGCCTGCGTTCGCGACGGCGTCTCGCAGGTCCGAGATGAACTCGTCGACGATCCGTTCGTGCGCGGGAGAAACCATCATGTGCAGCGCGTCGGGTCCGTGCTGGCGGTCGAGGTGCCAGCCGCGGTCGTCCATGAGGTCGCCGATGGCCATGATGTCCTTGTCATCGGACCCGAAGGCGAACACCGACGCCGCCGGTTCGCCGATCACGCGGAGTCCGCACGAAGCGATGCCGGCTTGCAGCGCTCGCGTCGTCCCCAGCGTCTGCTTCGCGAGGCGGACGTAGCCCTCCACGCCGAGGAAGTTCATCACGGCCCACGCCGCTGCGATCGGCGCCGCGGGACGGGCGCCGGCGAGCGCGAGCGATCCGTACAGCCCGCCCGGCCAGTCCTCATACAGGAAGGCTTGGTAGCCGAGGACGTGATCGCCGTTGCGATGCAACACGACGGACGCGCCCTTCGTCGCGAAGCCGTACTTGTGGACGTCGGCCGACATCGTCGACACACCGTCGACGCGGAAGTCGAAGGGCGGGACGTCCATCCCGGCGCGCTCCATGAACGGAAGCAGGAACCCGCCGACGCACGCGTCGGTGTGGAATGGCGCGCCGCGCGACGACGCAAGCGCGGCGAGTTCGGGGATCGGATCGACCATCCCGTGCGGATAGTTGGGGGCCGAGCCGACGACGAGCGCCGTCCGGTCGTCGATCAGCTCGTCGGCTTTCGCAACGTCGGCACGCAGGGAATCGTCCAGCGGGATGTGAACGAGCTCCATCTCGAAATACTTCGCCGCTTTCGCGAACGCCGGATGCGCCGAGAAGGGGATCACGAGCTTCGGATGCGTGATGCCGCGCTCGGCCTTCGCGCGATCGCGCGCGACGCGCACCGCTTGCACGATCGATTCCGTGCCGCCCGACGTCATGGAGCCGGACGCATCCGGAGGCGCGTTCAGCAGACGCGCCGTCATCGCGACGACTTCCTTCTCCATGTCGGCGAGCGACGGGAAACGGAACGGGTTCAGCGCGTTCTCGAAGAGGTAGAGGTTGTTCGCGTCGTGGAGCACGGCGTCGACGTCTTCGCCGGCGGGATAGATCAAGCTCCACGTCTTGCCGCCGCGCCAATCGGCGTCCGCCGCCTTTCGCTCACGCATCGTCGCGAGAAGCTCGTCGTGCGGCGTTCCCTTCTCCGGCAGGGCGGCGTCCGGAAGCTTCATGCGGACGAACCTATCGCTCTCGCGATCTCGAGGTAGGGACGCACGTCCGCGAGGAATGTCGCGTCCTGGAACCACCCGTGCCGGCGGCCGTACTCCCAGACGACGAGCCGGTCGCAGAGCATGTAGAGCGTCAGGCGTTCGGGCGCGCCCGGACGGAGCGGCCAGTTCTCGGCGTACGCCGTCACGAACGCCTGGCGCTCCGTCGGATCTTTCACGAGCCACATCATCCGGACGAGGTCCTCTTCTCCGTCACCGAGGTAGGCCTCGAAGAGGTCGAAGACTCCGGTCGCGTCGTAGCTCTCCGGATCGAAATTGAGATTCCCGTACTTGAAGTCGTGGTGGACGAGCACCGGCGTGAATGGTTCGTCCAGCGCGTTCGAGTTCTGCTCGATCACTTCGTCGATGAAGAGCTCCGCTTCCGTCGAGAGCGCGTTCACCGCGCGGCACAGTCCGCGCCAGTGGTTGAGTCGGTGAAGTGTCCAATCCTTGAAGTCGTCCATCTCGATGAACGCGTTCATCTGCGCGTCGTACGGACCGGCGAACTCGGCTTCCGCTTCGTGCAACGCTGCCAGCGCTTCTCCGACGGCGTCGGCGAGATCGACGCGTCCGCGGTCGTCGGACGTGAGAAGCAATTCCTCCCCCATCGTCCCCGGCATGAAGGGCATCATCGCGAACGGCCAGCCGAAGATCTCCGTGTCCTCGCACACTTCGTACGGCCAGGGCGCGGGCAGCGACGAGTGCTCGTGGATGAAGTGCGCGACGAATCGCTCCTTCAGGAGTTGGAACAGCTGGAACGGGTTCCCCCGCAGGACGAACCGCCCCTGCGTCGTTTCGATCCCGAGGTTCTGTCCGAACAATCCGCCGCCGAGTGGGAACGCGTCGCGAACTTCGCCGAGGTCGAGAAGTTCGGCGACCTCGAAGAGCTGGCCGGGGTCGATGACGCCGAGGCGCTCCGAGTACTTCCGCGGTTCGAGCATGGAGACCAAGGGTACGTTCTCGACGTCGTGAGACGATTCCTCCGCTCCTCGTTCCGCGGCGCCCTCGCCGGCGGTGTCGCGATGTTCGTCATGGACCTGCTCTGGTACCAGCGCTACAAGCAGGACGGCGGATCGAGGGATTTCGCCGGGTGGGAGTTCGCGAGCGACGCCGATTCGTGGGAGAAGGCCCCGGCCCCCGCACAGGTCGGCCACCTCGTGGCGAAGCAGGTCACGGGGAAGGACCTCCAGGCGAGCGCGTGGGCATCGACGATGAACAACGTCGTCCACTGGCTGACCGGCGCCGGTTGGGGCGCCGTCTACGGCGGGCTGAAGACGTTCAGCGACCCGGACACGATCCCGTTCACGACGCTCGTGTGGGGCCTACCGTACGTCGCGCTCGTCCCCCCGCGGATCTACAAGCCGATCTGGGAGTACGACGTCGAGACGATCGCGAAGGACTACTCAGCGCACATCCTCTACGGTCTTTCGCTCGCGGCCCTGTACAAAGCACTGGCGTAGGTTCCGACCCGACGAGCGGACTGACGCGCGCGGCGCACGGCGGCTAACGTATCGCCATGGACATGGAATATCGCCGCCTCGGTCGTGCCGGTCTCAAAGTCAGTGTGTTGTCGTTCGGGTCGTGGGTGACGTTCGGCCCCCAGGTCGATGTCGGTGCCGCCGCCGAGATGTTCCAGGTCGCGCGCGACGCCGGCGTGAACTTCTTCGATAACGCCGAGGCGTACGCCGGCGGCGAGTCGGAACGCATCATGGGTCAGGCCATCGCGAAGCTCGGATGGGCGCGCGAGACGTATGTGATCTCGACGAAGGTCTTCTGGGGTCTTACGCCGGGCGTGAACACCCGCAACACCCTCAACCGCAAGTACCTGCTGCACGCGATCGACGGTTGCCTCGACCGCCTCGGCCTCGATTTCGTCGACCTGCTCTTCTGTCACCGGCCCGATCCCGAGACGCCGATCGAGGAAACGACATGGGCGATGTCGGACATCGTGTCGTCCGGCAAGGCGTTGTACTGGGGTACGTCCGAATGGTCGGCCGACGAGATCCGGGCGTCGTGGGAGTTCGCGGACAAACACAACCTGCACAAGCCGGTGATGGAACAGCCGCAGTACAACCTCTTCGAGCGCCGGCGCGTCGAGCGCGAATACGCGCGCCTGTACGAGGACATCGGCCTCGGGACGACGATCTGGTCGCCGCTCGCGTCGGGACTTCTCACCGGCAAGTACCTGGACGG
>JAICYB010000029.1 GCA_025934435.1 Actinomycetes bacterium
AGGCCGCCTGCTCGCCGCCCATCACGCTGATGCGGCTGTTGGGCCAGGTGAACAGGAAACGGGGCGAGTAAGCGCGGCCGGCCATGCCGTAATTGCCGGCGCCGAAGCTGCCGCCGATGAGCACCGTGATCTTCGGCACCTGCGCCGTCGCGACGGCGGTGACCAGCTTCGCGCCGTGCTTGGCGATGCCCTCCGCCTCGTACTTTCCGCCGACCATGAATCCGCTGATGTTCTGCAGGAAAACGAGTGGGACCTTGCGCTGGTCGCAGAGCTCGATGAAGTGCGCGCCCTTCAGCGCCGACTCACTGAAGAGGATCCCGTTGTTCACGATGATCCCGACGGGGAAGCCGTGCAGGTGCGCGAACCCGCAGACGAGCGTGTCGCCGTAGAGCTGCTTGAACTCATGGAAGCGCGAGCCGTCGACGACGCGCGCGATGACTTCACGAACGTCGTACGGCACTCGTGGGTCGTCCGGCACGATCGCGTAGAGGTCGTTCGGGTCGTACTTCGGCGCTTCGGGCTCCCGCATGTCCGGCGGCAGCGTCTTGTGGCGGTTCAGGTTCGACACGATCTCGCGGACGATCTCGAGCGCGTGCACGTCGTCGAGGGCGTAATGATCGACGACCCCGGAGGTGCGCGCGTGCACGTCCGCGCCGCCGAGGTCTTCCTCGGAGACCTCTTCGCCCGTGGCGGCTTTCACGAGCGGGGGGCCGCCGAGGTAGATCGTGCCTTGTCCTTTCACGATGACGGTTTCGTCCGACATCGCGGGAACGTAGGCCCCGCCGGCGGTGCACATCCCGAGCACGGCCGCGATCTGGGGGATCCCGCGCGCGGACATCGTGGCCTGGTTGAAGAAGATGCGCCCGAAGTGCTCGCGGTCCGGGAAAACCTCGTCCTGCAGCGGGAGGAACGCGCCGCCGGAGTCGACGAGGTACACGCACGGGAGATCGTTCTCGAGCGCAACGCGTTGCGCGCGCAGGTGCTTCTTCACGGTGACCGGGAAGTACGTCCCGCCCTTGACGGTCGCGTCGTTGCAGACGATCACGCATTCGGTCCCCGAGACGCGACCGACGCCGGTGATGAGGCCGGCGCCCGGTGCTTCGTCCTCGTACAGACCGCTCGCGGCGAGAGCGGAAAGCTCGAGGAACGGCGTCGCGACGTCGAGGAGCCGCGCCACGCGATCGCGTGGGAGCAACTTGCCGCGGGAGAGGTGCCGTTCGCGCGCGCGTTCCGTCCCGCCGAGCGCGGCTTTCGCGAGGCGTTCGTTCAGCTCGTCCACGAGCGCCTGCATCGCCGCGCGTCGCGCGGAGGCCTCGGCCGAGGACGGATCGAAGGACGTCTCGAGCACAGGCACGAAACGAATCGTAAAGCACGCGGTACTCTGGAGATCGTGGTCATGCGAAGGGGGCTCATCGCGCTGCTTGCCGCCGGGGCACTGCTCGTGCCACAGACGGCGTACGCCGCGAGACGATTCCCGTCGACGATCACGATCCGCTACAACGGCGGGAGCTCGTGGAGCGGAGCGGTGAGTTCGACGAAGCAGCGCTGCCTCACTCGGCGGGTGAAGCTCTTCGATCCGAACGGCGATCTGATCGGCCGCACCCGATCGCAGTCGGACGGAACATATGCGCTCACCGCCCCTCTGACGTCCGCCGGTTTCTACACCGTCATCGCCACTCGCAAGGAATTGGCCCGCGGAACGCGGGTCTGCACCCGCGCGAGCGCGCAGACCAGGGTCATCTAGCCCGCCGGCGGTGCGGGGCGGTCGCCCGTCCGGAAGCGCTCGAGCCCTTCGATCATCTCGTCGATGCCCACGGTCGCTTCGCCGCGCACGCGTTCGGCTTCGATCCCATCGGCCTCGATCGCTCCTTCCCGGTCGGCCACGAGTGACGCCTGCGGGTAGTTCGCGATCCGGTCGGCGAGTTCGACGGCGCGCAGCAGTGGGTCGTCCGATATCTCTTGGACGAGGCCCATCCGGAGCGCAACGTCGACATCGATACGCGCGCCGCTCTCGATCAGATAGAGCGCGTTGCCGAGTCCGACGATGCGCGGCAGGCGCTGCGTCCCGCCGTCGATGAGCGGGACTCCCCACCGCCGGTTCAACACGCCGAACGTCGCGGACGGATCCGCGATGCGGAAGTCGCACCAGCACGCGAGCTCGAGTCCCCCCGCGTAGCAGTAGCCGTTGATCGCGGCGATCGTCGGCTTCGAAACGTCGAGTCGCGTGATACCCATCGGGCCGGCGTCGCGGAAGCGCGGCGGGTTCTTGAGATCGGCGCCGGAGCAGAAGGACTTACCACCCGCGCCGGTGAGCACGAGCACGCGAAGCGATCCGTCCGCATCGAACGAACGCACTGCGTCTTCAAGTGCTTGCGCCGTTGGCGTGTCGACGCAGTTGTGGACGTCCGGACGATCGATCGTCACAACGACAACGGCGCCGCGCGGCTCGACCTTGATCGTCATGACGACCGTTGTATCAGCTGGGTATCAGCTGGCGCGGAGGAAGCCCTCAACGCGTTCGACGAAATCGGTCGGATCGATCGGCTTCGGTATGTATCCGTCGAAGCCCGCTTCGGCGATGCGCGCCTCGACGTCCCGGCCCGTGTGCGAGGAGAACGCGACGATCGGGACGCGTTCGTGTCCGACGCGAAGCTGTTTGATGAGCTCGAAGCCGTTGATGTCCGGGAGTTCGAGATCGACGAGGACGAGGTCGGCACCATTCTCCATCGCTTCGAGACCCGCGCGTCCGTTCGGCGCAGCGCACACCGAGTAGCCGGCGTTGCCGAGGACGGCCTCGATCAGACGTCGTATCGGGGTGTTGTCTTCGACGAGCAACACCATGCGCACGCCCTTTCCGCATGACCTCCGCTAGGTCATGCCGCTGCGGGTCAAGACTACGCCTGGTGAGTACTTTGTAAACACTTCGTTCAAATTCGCGACTGCTTCCAGGTGTTCCAGTACGTGACCTCGGTGGCCGGTCGCCGCTCCGCGGGCTTGAAGTTCGTCCCTTTCGTGTAGGCGACCGGAAGCAGGGCGACCTGCGTGACCGTCTCCGGGATCCCGAGGAGCTCGCCGGCTTCCTTGTGGTGCGCCAGATGGAGCGTTGTATACGCGGACCCGAGCCCCCGGCTGCGGAGGGCGAGCTGGAAGGACCAGACGGCGGGGATGATCGAACCGAGGAAGGACGCCGCCATCCACGCCGGCGTTCCTTCGGGGAGCGTCCCGAGGATGCATGGGATCACGTGCACGGGCACCCGTTCGAGATTGTCGGCGAGGAAGTCGGCGGACCGGTAGACACGCCGTTGCTGATCTTCGATCTCCGGACGCGCCGTCGCCATCGCGTCTTCGCCTTGGTTCTTGTATGCGAAACCCCACGCGTCCCGGTACCACTCCGCGAGCGCTTTGCGCTTGTCCGCATCCGTGACGACGACGAATCGCCATCCTTGCTGATTCCCGCCGGTCGGCGCTTGGATCGCGAGGTCCAGACATTCCTCGATCACCTCGGGCGGTACAGGCTTGTCGAGGTCGAGACGCTTGCGCACCGCACGCGTCGTGGTGAGAAGTTCTTCGACCGTCATGCTCATAGTCCTGCCTCCCGGATCTCTTGGACGATGCCGTCAACGTCTATCGCGCCGGGATCCTCGGTGTCGACGTGGATCACGTGGTCGGTGATGGGACGGTGCGCATCGATGATGGCCTGCGCGTCGTCGATCACGATGGCGGCATCGACGTGTCCGGGATGGCGTTCGCGTTCACGGAAACGCCGGACGATCGTGTCGGGCCGCGCCGTGCAGTGCACTTCGATCACCGGAGCGCCCAACGCCGCGACCCGTTCGCGGTGTTCGGTGTGGAAGTTCGATTCGACGATGAGGGACGCACCGCTTTCGACCGCCCGGCGGAGCAGCGTCCAGAGCACCTCCCAGGTTCCCGCTCCGAGCTGCTGTGACCACGCACGATCGGACCAGCCGAGCGTGTCGAAGAGCGTCTCCTTGATGTCGTCCTTCGAGATGAGCGGCAGACGAAGCTTCGGCGCGAGCTGCCGCGCGAGTGTCGTCTTGCCCGACCCGGGCGGCCCCGAGACGAGGACGATCATCTGAGGTGGATCACGTCGCCGGCCATCACGACGTGGTCGCCGACGACCAGGGCGCCGTCGTCGCGCACGGACGTCGCGCGGCCGGTGAATGATCCGTCCGGCGATTCGACGCGAACGCCCGCTCCGATGGTCTCGCAGAGACCCCGGTAGGAGTCCATGAAGTCCGACCCGACGACGGCGGCGAGCTCGCGGAGGATCGCTGCGCAGAGGTCGTCGCGGCGAGGTGCGGAGCCGCGTTCGATCTTGATGCTGGTCGCGCCGAGGTCGTCTGGAAGCTCGCCCGCGTCATGGCCCACGTTCACACCGATCCCCACGACGACGTAGGAGCCGGACGGCGCGAGCTCGCCGATGATCCCGCAGAGCTTCCGGCCCCCGATCCGCACGTCGTTCGGCCATTTCAGACGCGCGTCTTCGCCGACGGCGCGCGCGACGGCGACGCCGGCCGCAAGCGACACGAGCGATGCTTCGTCCGGCGGAACGCCTTCGAGGAGCGCGGAGAACATGAGCATCGCGCCGGGGACGTCGAGCCACGAGCGTCCCTGGCGACCTCGTCCCGCGGTTTGGTGATCGGCGACGACGACGCGGCCGTCCGGACCGCCCTGCGAAACCAGAAGCGTTTGCGTGGAGTCGATAGACGGATGCACTTCGATATCGCGGAAGCGCGTTCTGTTCGTTCCGGCACGGATCCGCTCGGCGCTGAGGTCGTCCACGGCGGGCAGATACTATGACCGCCGTGCTTCGCACCGTCCTCATCGCCAACCGCGCCGAGATCGCCGTCCGCATCATGCGGACCATCCGTGACCTCGGCCTCCGTTCGGTGGCCGTCTATTCCGAAGCCGACCGCTCGGCGCTTCACGTCGAGACGGCGGACGAGGCATATCTCCTCGGCCCGGCACCCGCGGCCGAGAGCTATCTCCGGATCGACAAGCTGATCGAGATCGCGAAGCGTTCGAACGCGGACGCCATCCATCCCGGTTACGGCTTCCTCGCCGAGAACGAAGGCTTCGCGCAAGCGGTCGAGGATGCCGGACTGATCTGGATCGGACCGCCGCCCTCGGCGATGGCGCAGATGGGCGACAAGGTCGCGGCGCGCAAGACGGCGATCGCGGCCGGAGTGCCCGTGGTGCCCGGAACCGAGAACCCGGTCGACGTCGAGGGTGCGCGCGCGTTCGCGTCCGAGCACGGTTATCCCCTCGCGCTGAAGGCCGTCATGGGCGGCGGTGGGAAAGCGTTCCGCGTCGTCCGTACGGGGGCCGAGCTCGAAGAAGCGCTCGAAGGCGCGTCGCGCGAAGCGCAGGCGTACTTCGGCGACGCATCGGTCTTCTGCGAGCGTTACGTCGACAAGCCACGCCACGTCGAAGCGCAGATCCTCGCGGACGATCACGGGAACGTCGCGTTCCTCGGAGAACGCGACTGCTCGACGCAGCGTCGTCACCAGAAGCTGATCGAAGAAGCGCCGTCACCGGCCGTGGATGCCGCGTTGCGCGAGAAGATCGGCGAAGCGGCCGTCTCTCTCGCGAAAGCCGTCGGTTATCGCAACGCGGGCACACTCGAGTTCCTGCTGTCGCCGAGCGGCGATCTCTCGTTCCTCGAGATGAACACGCGCCTCCAGGTCGAGCATCCGGTGACAGAGCTCGTCGTCGGCAAGGATCTCGTTGCCGAGCAGCTCCGCATCGCGGACGGACAACAGCTCGGCTACGGATTCCTCGAACCGCGCGGGCACGCCATCGAGTGCCGTATCAACGCCGAAGATCCCGCGGCGGGCTTCCTGCCGTCACCGGGAGCCATCACCCGCTGGGACGAACCTCGCGATCCGTTCGTCCGCGTCGATGAAGGATTCACCGCCGGCAAGAGCGTTCCGCGAGACTACGACTCGCTCATCGCGAAGCTGATCTGCTTCGGGACGGACCGCGAGCAAGCGCGGCTCCGGATCCTCGAAGCCTTGCGCGATTTCCACATCGAAGGCATCCAGACGACGATCCCCTTCCACCGCGCGTTCATCTCGCACGAGACCTTCAGCGAGGGCAACGTCACGACGCGTTTCGTCGAGGACGGATTCTTGCCGGAGTTCAATGCACTCCTCGAGCAGTTGCCGCCGATGACGGAACGCGCCGTCGTTTCGTCCGGACGCGCATCGGCTCCGTTGCAGCGGACGCTGACCGTTGAAGTATCGGGCCGCCGGTACGACGTGACGATCCTCGACAACGACGACACCCACCAGTTCCATCCGCTCGAACGTGCCGCATCCACGCACAGCGTCGGCGGCCACGACGAGGTCCGCGCCCCGATGCAAGGCAAGATACTGAAAGTGCTCGTCGAAACGGGCCAAGAGGTCGACTCGGGCGAGCTGATCTGCACGCTCGAAGCGATGAAGATGGAGAACCACGTCGTGGCGCCGCGTGAAGGAACGATCGCGGAGCTGAACGTGGAAGCGGGGATGACGGTCGAGACCGGCGCGCTCATCGCGGTGATCGAGTAGGACCCGTGCGCATCGAGATCGTCACCGTCACGCAGTGGGCCCAGAACTGCACGATCATCTGTCCCGACCATGGCGGACCGGCCGTGCTCATCGATCCCGGTGGTGAGATCGATCGCGTTCTCGCCGTCGCGTCGGAGATCGAAGCGAAGATCGAAGGCATCCTCATCACGCACGGACACATCGATCACATCGGAGGCCTGAACGAAGCCATCGCCGCCACCGGCGCGCCGGTATGGCTCCACCCCGACGACGAGTGGCTCTACGACCTTTCGATGATGGGAGTCGAGGCGCCGGGCGTACCGGACGGAGCAACGCGCATCGCCGACGGTGACACCGTTGAGGTCGCCGGGATGCGCTTCGGCGTCCTTCACACACCCGGACACTCCCCCGGCCACGTCTGCTTCACCGTCCACGGCGCGGACGAGCCGACGCTCATCGGCGGCGATCTCGTGTTCTTCGGATCGATCGGCCGGACGGATCTCCCGCGCGGCGACTTACGCACACTCGTCACGAGCGTCAAAGAGAAGATCTGGACGCTTCCGGACGAAACGAAGATCCTTCCGGGACACGGCCCGGCGACGAGCGTCGGCTTCGAGAAGCAGTACAACCCGTTCGTGTCACTCGAAGCGATCGAAGACCTCGTCGGCTAGTAAAGCCGACATCGTTCGCCGCACCTTCGCTTCGTCGCGCGTGACGTCGAACCACGACAGGTCGATCTGGCGCCAACCCGCGAGCTCGAGCGCGTTGCGACGGTCGATGTCGTGCTGGAAGCGGACGCGTCCCCAATGCGCCACTTCACCGAGGAGCTCGATCGCGATCTTTCGATCGGGGTAAGCGAGATCGAGACGGTAGCGTCCGACTCGGAACTGCCGGACGGGCGCCGGCAGACCGAGCTTCTTGAACAGCGCGACCGCCTTGCGCTCGATCTTCTCGTGGGGAACGCCGAGGCCCAAGCGGTCCTTGGCGAGGCCGCCGAGAAAGCGGCCGTCGTCCACGAAGTCGTGCGGCGCGACGCGCCGCTGCCTGATGGCTTCATCCAACGCTTCTTCTTGAAGCAAGCGAGGCAAGTCGCGAATGGTGCGGGTGACGCGAGTGATAGGGATCGGACCGAGATGCGTAACATCACTGCTCGGCAGCGAATTCGCGCGGTGGATCGAGAAGCCGTCGTGCGTCGGCCACCTGCCGCGAAGAACGGTGACGTGGACTTGGTCTACAGGCCGCTCGATGAGCCTCCAAAGCGAGGCGGCCGTGACGCCGGACGCTACCCCGTCGCACGCGAGGCATGCGGCCAGCGCCCGCTGCTGCAAGTTCTGTGTCGAGCCCGGGACGCGGAAGACGGCGCGGTGCACTCGGATGATGATCCCGCTGCGGACGAGACGCGAGATCGCCGAGTCCGAAAACCCTAGAGCACGTAGTTGCCCTGTGGTGAGGAGACCGAGTTGGCCGTCGGCCTTCCGATGCAATGACACGGTGCGCATACTTCCCCTCTCTTGGGGGACGCGCGCCCCGCATCGGGGCCGGCATTGACATGTGGTGGTTGTGGCCGGAAACCGCAACCAACCACAACATCACGGCCCGGAAACGCGCTTCGACATGTGGATGTCCGGCTTACCGAAGCCGTTCGCGTCCGGTGTCACTCCCGTCACCGAGAAACCGCACTTGAGGTAGAAGACGAAAGGGTGTCCGCGCACGTCTTCGATCTTCGCGAGTTGCGCGATCGGGTCCGGATACAGATCGAGCCCGGCGAGCGACGTCCAGCCCGGTTCGTCATCGGTTCCGAGCGTCACCGTGAGCGCACCATGCGAGGCGGCCACGGCGCAGATGTCGTCCACGAGCGCTCGGCCGATCCCGCGGCGGTGCAACGCCGGATCGACGACGAGCGGATGCAGCTCCCAGACCTTCGCGTAACTCGGACGGACCCCCACCCAGCCGGCGATCGTCCCATCGTCGATCGCGACCTTCACCGGCCCGAGGTCGAGGCACTCCTCGATCTCCTCGAGTCCGTCGGAGACCTCGCCCCAGTGGCCGGGTGACATCTCGCGGAAGCCGGCGACGAGCAATTCCGCGCACCGGCGCCGCGCGGCTTCGTCCGATGGGTCGAGGTCGACGATCCGCATGATTGAATGGAACCACTGATGCTGCGTGACGTGCTCGAAGACCTCGGATCCGTCGTCGTCGCCTACTCCGGCGGGGTCGACTCGACGTACCTCGCGTGGTTCGCTCGCGAGACGCTCGGCGACCGCGCGCTCGCCGTGATCGCCGACTCGGCGAGCCTCCCCCGCAGCGAACTCGCCGAGGCACTGGACGTCGATTTCCCGGTCGAGGTCGTCCGCACCGACGAATTCGAACGCGACGGGTATCTCCGGAACGAGCCCGACCGTTGCTTCCACTGCAAGCAGGCGCTCTTCGACCAGCTCTTCCCGTTCGCGGAGTCACGCGGCTTCGCGCACGTCGCGCTCGGAACCGTCACCGATGACTTGGGGGACGTCCGGCCCGGTCTCGTCAGCGCGAAGCAGCGCGGCGCGCGGCAACCGCTCGTCGACGCGGGACTGTCGAAAGCGGACGTCCGGCAGCTTGCGAAACAAGCCGGTCTCAAAGCGTGGGACAAACCGCAAGCCGCGTGTCTGTCATCGCGCATCCCACACGGAACGGCCGTCACGATCGACGCACTGCGCAAGATCGAACTCGCCGAGGAAGCCGTGAAGGCGCTCGGGTTCCGCACGGTGCGCGTCCGTCATTTCGCGGACGGAGCACGCGTCGAAGTCGACGCCGACGACGTCGAGCGCGCGAAACAACTCATCCACGCCGTCCCGGGGTACGACCGATTCACCGTCGCCGCGTACAAGCAAGGCGGCGCGAGACTGCCGATACTCGACTGATGCCGAAACTGCGACTGCACCTCACGTTCCCCGAGCAGCTCATCCAGGATCCGATCATCTGGAGACTCGGCCGGCAGTACGACATCATCACGAACATCCGCCGCGCGAACGTCGAAGAGAGCGTCGGCTGGGTGATCCTCGAGGTCGAAGGCAGCGAAGAAGCCCTCGATCAGGGCGTCGCGTGGATGGCGGAGATGGGCGTGCAGGTGGACCGCCTCTCCGGGGACGTCGTCGAGAGCTGAAACACTGCACCCAGGATGGGTGCGTTCATCGATCTCTCCATCGTCATCGCCGTGCTTGGCGCGGCGCGGGCCGGGTGGCGCCGAGGCTTCGTCTTCTGTCTCGTCGACCTCATCGGCTTCGGCGGCTCGGTGATCGCGGCCGTCCGGTTCCACGAGATCCCCGGAGCAGTCTTCGAGTTGTTCGGACTCTCGCAGACGAAGGCGGATGTCGCCGGGGGCCTCGTCCTGTTCGTGCCGTTGATCGTCCTGACGGCGATGGTCGGCTCACGTATGTCGAAGGCGATGTTCCGCCCCGGCCTCTTCACGACGAATCGTGTGCTCGGCGCGGCGTTCGGTGCGCTGCTCGCGGTCACCGTCGTCACAGTTGGCCTCCTCTTCGCTCGCTCCGCGAAGTTGCCCTTCGGGATCGGACGTCTGGTCGAGACGTCCACGATCGCGCCGCACGTGCTGCATGCAGCCGCACCCGGCGTGCGGTACCTCGACAAGCAACTCGGCCTCGACCTCTGCGGCGGACGATTCGCCCGCGCGCTTCCGGAGATCTGCCGCCACCACAGGGCGTAGATCAGTTGCTAGCCTGTCCGCGTGGCGAACAAGAAAGCCGGACCGAAACGCGGCGGCCCCAGGCGCGGTGATCCCGCGGCCGCGGACGCGAACCGCAAGATCAAGGACGACGCGATCGAGGCCGAAGGCATCATCCTCGAATCGCTACCGAACGTGATGTTCAAGGTCCGCCTCGACAACGGACACGAGGTGCTCGGACACATCTCCGGACGGATGCGCAAGAACTACATCCGGATCATGCCGGGAGACCGCGTCCGGATCGAGCTGTCGGCGTACGACCTTCAGCGCGGCCGCATCACGCGCCGCATGCGGTAAGCGGCGAAAGCCGCCAGCAGTACCGCGATCGACGCAGCGATCTCCAGCGGAAGGTTCTTCTTCGATATCGGCGCCGGGTACGGCGACGTCATCGTCTCGGAGATCGACCACATCGTGTCGAGGTGCAACGTCCTGCCGGAAAGCGAAGACGCTTTCCCGGGGAGTGACGGCAGTTGTCCGGTGAGATGCATCGATCCTGTTCCCGTCGCGCCGAGCACGCGGCCGTCGTGCGTCCAGAGCTTCGTCCCGCTCGAGATCTGCAGCGGTCCGCTGAGATCCACGGTGGGCGACGAGGGTTGCGAGTTGTTGTGCGAGCTAAACAGGTTCCCGATCGCCTGACCGATCGCGAGGAACGGCGCGAGGATCGACAACGGGATCGAAGCAATCGCCGCGGCGATGCCTTGCACGGGATTGTGGATGTCCGAGAACAAGGCGTCGAACAACTGGTTCACGATGAGCTCGTTCGACTTCGACGTCGGGCTCGGATTCTGCACGACGAGCGGGAGCCGGAAGTCCGCGTTCGCGAGCGCACTCGAGGAGACGTCCGCGACGTCGAGCCCGCGAAGGTCTTCGTGGCCCGTCAGGCGATGATCGACCGTGACCGGCATCGGTCGTCCGGCCCAGGACACACCCGCCGGCGGGGCATCCACACGCCACGACGTATCGCGTGACCTGAGGACCGGGGCGAGAAGCACGAACAGCATCGCAATGTCCGATGCGTTGGCGTCGCTCCCACCGCCGTACCAGCGCCGATCGTCGATCGGCGGCGGCTTCGTCGCATCGACGTTGATACGGGTGCCGACGACGCGGCGAGCAGCCGTGATCTGACTCGACTCACCCGCGGCGTCGACGTGTTTGATGAGGAGCGAGTACGTGCCTTTGCCGAGCGACTGCTCGTCAAGATCGAACGTCACCGAGGTTGCGAGCGACTTCGACGGACCGAGGCCGCTGGCTGTACGCCGCTGATCGATCCGCACGCGGTAGGAAACAACCTGGTCTTTCGGGACGGACCACACCGCGGCTCCGGGCAGCGCGCACGACGCGCACAGCAGGGCGCTCACCACGACGACGCCCGCCAGCCTCCGCATCCCAACCATTAGACTGCCGCGATGCAGGACATCAGGAAGATCTCCCGCCGCCTGCGCGACCTGTGCGAGCCGATCGCCGGCTCGGTGTACTTCGTTCCGGAGGCACAAGAGAGGTATCGCGCGCTCGGCCTCGAGAGTTATGCGGACTCCTATTTCATCTCGCGTGGCGCGGCGCTCGGACAGCCTTCGGGCGAAGTCGTGACCGCCGCGTTCGGCGTGTTCAACCCGGCGATCGTCGTCCCGGCGGTGAACAACGGCTGGGCCAAGACCGACAGCGAGGCGATCCTCGAAGCGCGCCACGACGGCGCAACGGCCGGGCTCCGGCGCATCCTCGGCGACGCGGATCCGTCCG
Organism: Actinomycetes bacterium; assembly: GCA_025934435.1. GTDB lineage: Bacteria > Actinomycetota > JAICYB01 > JAICYB01 > JAICYB01 > JAICYB01. The sequence continues at coordinate 12,010 of JAICYB010000029.1, forward strand.
CCGCGGTCGCGATCCTTCGTCCGGTCATGGAATCGGTCGACTACGCCGGACGTATGCTCTTCGCCGGCCTGCGCGCTCTCCCGTTCCCGGACGAACCGCTCGCCCAGCTCTGGCGAGTCTCCGACTACGTGCGCGAACGCCGGGGCGACGGTCACATCGCGGCGTGGGTAGCGGCCGGCTCCGACCCGGTCGAGATCTCGCTTCTGACCGAACTGTTCTGGGGACGCGAGCTCGCCACCTACGTCTTCACGCGTGGCTGGTCGAAGGACGAGATCGAAGCGGGTATCGCTCGCCTCGAAGACAAGGGCTTCATAGCGGACCGGCAGTTCACCGAAGCCGGACGCGACTACCGCCGTTCCATCGAGGCAGCGACGGACGCGCTCGAAGCCGATCTCGTCGATGCCCTCGGCGACCGCGCCGAGGAACTGTTCGCGTTGCTCGAGCCCTGGCAACAAGCCGTGCTCGACGCGAAGGCGTATCCGGTCAACCCGGCTGCGACGATGAGCGCAGACCTCGGGTAAGACACGTCACAGTCTTCGGCGACAACGACTCCTACGCTCCCCGACGTAACCGAGCTTCCCCGGGGAGGGGTGCGATGTCCAAGCGATGCCCGATCTGCGCCGGACTCGGACGTGTTCTCGCGTTCGGGGCGTGCGTCGAACCGATCCCGGTGATCTGCCCGGAATGCGCCGGTCTGCCGATCACGCCGGCGTCCGCCGAGGACTACATGCGGCTGTACTCCGTCCGTGAGATCACCGAGCTGCTGCTCGCTCGGCCGGCGCTACCGGCGCCGGTTGAGGTCGTCGATCAGGGCGCGTAAGCGTCCGAAGTTCGCGCGGTCGAACTCGAAGACGATCCGGTCTTTGTCGAGCGCATCGTCGTCGGTGCGCTCGGGAGAGAACGGGTCGGTCCGTTCGATCGCGCCGCGCACGATGATGTCCGAGAACTGCTCGCTGAGCAGCGCGAGCGTGTCGTCGTCCGGTGCTTCGTCCAAACGAAGGACGAGGCGGTTGCCGACGAAACGCATCGAGTGCAAGTTCGCGTAGAAGTCGGAGATCTCCCTCGCGGCAACCTCGACGTCGTCGGTGAGCTTGAAGAGGTCGATGTCCGTAGCCGTGACGTAGCCCTTCCCGATGAGGTCGCTCTTCACGAACTCGACGAAGTTGCGCCAGTACGTGCCGCCCGGCGGATCGAGCAGGACGATCGGGTGCATGTCGCTCTTGCCGGTTTGCGTGAGTGTCAAGAGCTCGAATGCTTCGTCCATCGTGCCGAAGCCTCCGGGCAGCAGCACGAAAGCGGCCGCTTCCTTGATGAACATCAGCTTGCGTGTGAAGAAGTACTTGAAGTTGATGAGCTTCGGGTCGTCCGCGACGATCTTGTTCGGCTCCGCTTCGAACGGGAGCCGGATGTTCACGCCGAAGCTCTTGGCCGCCCCGGCGCCTTCGTTGGCGGCCTCCATGCTCCCCGGCCCCGCCCCCGTGACGACCATCCACCCGTTCTCCGCCATCAAACGGCCGAACGCGCGAGCCTGCTCGTAGTCGGGATCGCCCGGACGTGTCCGCGCCGATCCGAACACCGACACCTTGTGCACCTCGCGGTACGGCGCGAACACCTTGAACGCGTAACGCATCTCCTTCAGGGCGGCGTTGACGATCTTGAGATCGAGGCGTGATGCGGCGTCACGACCGAGGAGCAGCGCCGTCGTGACGATCTCGGTGATGAGCGCCGCGTCGCGATCGGTCAGCTCGGTTTCGGCGATCAGCTCCGCGATGCGGGTATCGAGGTCCTCGACGCCGGTGGAATATCTGCGCTTCGGGGTCACGCGCACGATTGTCTCACCTGGCTACGATGCCGTTCGTGACGGACACGCGAACATTCGTTGTCGTCGGTGCGAACCTCGCCGGCGGGCGGGCCGCCGAGACCTTGCGGCAGGAGGGCTTCGACGGACGCATCGTGCTCATCGGCGACGAACCGGATCGGCCGTACGAACGACCGCCTCTTTCGAAGGAACTGTTGCGCGGCCAAGAGACACCCCTCTTCCTGCGGGACGCGTCGTTCTACGACGTCTTCGATCTGCGTCTCGGGACGCGCGTCACGAAGATCGATCCGTCCGGAAGCGTCACGCTCGCCCACGGCGAAGAGATCGCCTTCGACGCGTGCTTGCTCGCGACGGGCGGACGTCCGCGCACGCTCGACATCCGCAGCGCGCGGTACCTGCGCACGCTCCGCGACGCACTGGACCTCCGCGAAGCGTTGCGCGAGAAACCTCACGTCGTCGTGATCGGCGCCGGATTCATCGGGGCGGAGGTGGCGGCGTCCGCGCGAACGATGGGCTGCGACGTCACGATGCTCGAGATGCTGGACGTCCCACTTTCGCGCGTGCTGGGTCCCGAGCTCGGGCGCGCGTACGCCGACATCCATCGCGACCACGGCGTCGATCTCCGACTCGGGTACGACGTGTCGACGCACGAGTTCGCGCCGGACGACGTCATCGTCGTCGGCGTCGGCATCCTCCCGAACGTCGAGCTCGCCGCCGATGCCGGCATCGAATGCGACAACGGCATCCTCGTCGACGAGTTCTGCCGTACCTCGGCCCCCAAGGTGTTCGCGGCGGGCGACGTCGCGCGACCGCGCGGCGGGACGCGCGTCGAGCACTTTCAGAACGCGCAGAACCAGGGAGCAGCCGCGGCGAAGGCCATGCTCGGCAGCGGTGAGCCGTTCCACGAGGTGCCGTGGTTCTGGTCGGACCAGTACGACGTCAATCTCCAGATCCTCGGGCATCCGGCCGGTGAGGGCATCGTCCGCGGCTCACTCGACGGGCGCGACTTCATCGCGTTCTACGTCGACGGCCCGCATCTCGTAGCCGCCACGGCGATGAACCGGGGCAAGGACATCGCGATCGCGCGTCGTTTGATCGAGCGTCGCGTCGAGGTCGACCCGAAGCGGCTCCTCGATGAGGACGTGGCTCTCAGGTCTCTGCTTCGATGAGCCGCTTGAGCTCGCGCAACGACGAATCGAGATCCTTCTGCGCGTTCTGCTTGATGAACGACGCGACGACTCGTCCGACGAGCCCGCCGGGCGGCTCGTAGTACGACGCCAGCACGACGAGCGTGCCATCGCCCGACGGCGTGAGCGTCCACGAGCCGTCGACGCGTGGACCGTCGAGTGAGTGGAAGGCGATCTTCGACGGACGCTCGTGCTGCGTGACCTCGAGCCGTCCGTTCAGACGTGTCGGGCCGGCCTGGACGCCGACGTGGAAGACGCCTCCGACGCCCGTGCGGTCGGGGTCGACAGGCTCCCAGCGCACCATGCGCTTGAGGTAGCGCATCGCGTTCGGCCAGTGGTCGATGAAGTCGAAGACCGTCTCGGGCGGCGCATCGACCGTCGTCGTCGACCTGATCTCCGGCACGCTGTCCTCCCCCTCCGCTCCGCTGCGGGGTGTCGCTACGATAGCCGTCCGGCTCGTTAGGAGGTCAACAGGGTGGCAGATCAAGCACGGGACCTCATCCGCGAAGCGATCAAAGGCAAGCCGGACGCTGAAGTCATGACCCTCGTCGAAGGCCTCGGCGGTGTCGAAGCCGCGCTCGACATGGTGTTCCAAGGCATGGAGCAGGCGCTCGATCCGGGCAAGGCGCAGGACTGCGTCATCGCCTGGGACGTTACGGGCGAGGGACGGACCTACGAGTTCGGTGTCACCGTCGCGGACAAGAAGGCGACGGCGGCGCAAGGCAAGCCCGCCGATCCTCGCGTGACGATGGCGTGCTCGTTCGTCGACTTCATCCGGCTCATCGCGGGCGAGCTGGACGGCATGACAGCGTTCATGAGCGGCAAGCTGAAGATCACCGGCGACATCATGTTCGCGCAGCAGATCCCGCAGATGTTCGGCATCGCGTAACCGTGAGCATCTTCGATCGCGCCCTGGACGAAGCACGGAAACGCCTCGCCGACGTCGCGACGATCGCGCGGTCGGGAGTGCTCCGTCCGCTGACGCCTCGCACCACGTTCGAGGTTGCGCGGCAGTTCCTGAAAGAGGGCGTGAAGATGCATCTCGTCTACACGCTCCACGCGACGCAGTCGCCGAGTAAGCCCGCGCTGATCTACGAGGACACGGTTCGAACCTGGGGCCAGCTCGTCGACCGTATCCGCCGGCTGTCGAATCACCTGATCGCATGGGGGATCCGTCCCGGGAACACGGTGGCGATCATGCTGCCGAACCGTCCGGAGTTCATCGAGGTCAACGCGGCGGCGATGCGGATCGGTGCGACCGTCGCCTACCTCAACCCGCGCATGCCCGCTGCGGACGCGCGCGCACTGCTCCAACGGACGGGCGCGCGCGTGCTCGTCACACACCGCGAAGATGTCAACGCCAACGCGCGCGTGCTGCACGTCCCGACCTACTACGAAGGAGCGATCGCCGCCGCGCCGAGCCACGAACCGGACGTCGAACGCGGTGCGGAGGGCAAGGTCGTCGTCTTCACGTCGGGGACGACGGGACGGCCGAAGGGGGCCGTCCGATCACTCGATCAGATGTCATCACCATCGCTCTTCGTCGGATTCCTGCGGACGATCCCCCTCCGGATGAACGACGTGCACATGGTGGTGTGTCCGATGTATCACTCATCGGGATCGGGCTTCGCAACCGCCGCGCAACTCATGGGCAACACGTGCGTGATCGTCGAGAAGTTCTCGCCCGAAGCCTTCTGTCGCGCCGTCGAAGAACACAAGGTGACGAGTACCGCCGTCGTTCCGACGATGCTGCATCAGCTCACGTCGTGGCCGGACGCAAAGAACTTCGATCTCTCGTCGCTCCGCGTCGTCGTCTGCACGGGGGCGGCACTGCGCGAGGAGGTGCGCGAAGCAGCGCGCGATCTGCTCGGCGAAGTCGTGTACGACCTTTACGGCTCGACGGAGATGGCGTGGGTCTCGGTCGCAACGCCGGACGATCAGCGTCGCAAGCCGAAGAGTGTCGGCAAACCCGTCCCGGGGGTCGAGATCCGCATCGTCGGCCCGGACGGACGCGAAGTGGAACCGGGCGAGACCGGTGAGATCTGGGCCGGCTCGTCGCTCGGCATGGAGGGGTACCTCGACGACCCTGAGCTGCAAGCCGAACGGATGCGCAGCGGCTTCGTGTCGGTTCGCGACGTCGGCTACCTCGACGAGGACGGTTATCTCTACGTCGTCGATCGCGCCGACGACATGATCATCTCGGGCGGTGTGAACGTGTACCCCGCGGAAACGGAAGTCGTCCTCGAGTCGCACGACGCGGTGAAGGAAGCCGCCGTCATCGGCGTCGCCGATCCGAAGTGGGGTGACAAGATCGTGGCGGCCGTGGTCGCGAACGGCGCCGTCGATACCGGCGAGTTGATCGAGTGGTCGAAGTCGAAGCTTGCCTACGCCGCCGTGCCGAAGGAGATCAGGGTCGTCGACCGGCTGCCGCGCAACGACGTCGGCAAGATCGACAAGAAGCGGATCGCGAGGGAATGGGAATGACCACGCTGTCGGAAGTGATCACGGACCTGCGCGCCGAAACCGCGCATCTGGACGAAGCTCTCGCGACACTCGACGAACGGGAGTGGTTCACGCCGACGCCCGCTGAAGGCTGGGACATCCGCGACACCATCGGACACCTGGCGTCGACCGACGACATCATGTGGGAGTCGATCACGCGCACCGCGAACCCGAAGCGCATGCTGCCCGAGAACGCGACGTCCATCGACGACTTCACGGCGATGCACGTGGCCGAAGCGCGAGCGATGACGGCGACGGACGTCTACAACTGGTGGCGCTCGTCGACCGCACGCCTGCATTCGACGATCGACAGCTTCGATCCGGCGCGGAAATATCCGTGGGGCGGCAACATGCTGAGCCCGCTCTCGCTCGGCTCGGCGCGGATCATGGAGACGTGGGCGCATTCGCTCGACGTCTACGCCGCGCTCGGACGCGACTATCCCGACACCGATCGCATCCGCCACATCGCGTTCCTCGGCCTCCGTGCGCTCCCGTATGCCTTCGGATCGGCCGGTCTCGAACCGCCGGGCGGCGTCCGGCTCGAGCTCGAATCCCCGGACGGCGACACCTGGAACCTGGGGCCGGCCGACGCCAAGACGGTCATCAGCGGAACGGCCGGCGACTGGTGCCGTGTCGCGGTCTACCGCGACCGTGACGGGTCGGCCTCGCGCTTACACGGTGAGGGCCCCGACGCGGCGAACGTCATCCGTCACGCGCGCGCGTTCCTGTAGACGTGATCCACGCCAAGTGATCCGCATCGGCATGTCGGGGTTCTCCTACCCCTCGTGGAAGCCCGACTTCTATCCGAAGGGAACGAAACCGTCGGACATGCTCACCTACTACTCGACGCGCTTCTCCGCCGTCGAGATCAACATGACGTTCCGCCGCCGCATCGACGAAGGAACGCTCGACAAGTGGCGCGACGCGACGCCCGAAGGATTCCGCTTCACGATGAAAGCGAATGCGGGGATCACGCACTTCTTCCGGTTGAAGAACACCGGTGAGCGCGTCAAGGAGTTCGTCGACCGGGCGGACCGCTTGGAGTCGCGTCTCGGCGTCGTCCTGTTCCAGACGCCTCCGAACCTCAAGTTCGAGCCCGAGGTGTTGGACGAGTTCTGCGCATCACTCGTCCCGGGTCACGGCTACGCCTTCGAACCACGGCACGGATCGTTCGAGGCGGCCGAATGCAACGACATCCTGCGTCACTACGGCGTCGCGCGAGCTTGCAACGACGAGGTGCACGACGTGGAGAGCTACGTCCCGACGGCGTCCTTCTCGTACTTCCGGTTCCACCGCGAGAAGCGGTACACGAAGAAGGAGCTACAAAGACGCGCTGAGATCGTCTCGCGAAGCGACGCGTACGTGTTCTTCAGGCACACCGAAGATCCCGCGTGCGTGAAACCGGCCCTGCAGTTCGTGGAACTTACGGCGCGGTAGTCGAGGTTTCCTGGACGCTGCCGTTGCCGTGCGCCGACGGCTCGGGACGCCACACAGCCGGGACGTCGCTCTGCGACTTCGCGCGGCCGAGCGCCTGGGAGATCGCGCTCCGCGCACGATCGTTCGTCAGCACCGCGACACCGGTTCCGAGGATGACGAGATTGCGCAGGAGCTTGCGTCCGCGGTGCTTCGGCGGCTCCGGCTCGATCTTCTTCCCCGCCTTCTCGATGGCGTCGACGAGATCCTTCGCCGCGTCGCGCGCCACCGTCGCGAAGTCCTTCGCGGCGCCGCCTGTCTTGTCCGCGAACGCCTTCAGCGCCTCACCGGAGTGTCCGGCGACCTCCTTCGCTTGCTCGCGCAGCTCGGCCGCGCGGGTGGCGGGGTCCTTCTTCTTGTTACGACCCATGGCTGTTCCCTTCCTCGAGATCGCCGGCAGAAAGAAAAGCCTACCTCTGTGTCAGATCTCCTCAAGCGCCGCCAGGGAAACACGGGCCGCGGCGCGTCCTTTGTCACGGAGCGTGGCGAGATCGCCGTCCGCTTGCGCGGCGATCAGCTTGCCGAACGAGAAACCCATCGTCGGGATCTCGATATCGGTCGCCGGTTCGTCCGTCACCTGGATGAAGGCGCCGGTGTTCGGGCCGCCCTTGTGGAACTGCCCGGTCGAATGGAGGAAGCGCGGGCCGAACCCGACGGTGACGGCGACCTTGTACCGGTCGCGGAGCTTCGTCCGGACGGCTTGCAGCCGCTTCGCGTTCTCGTCGGTCGGCGGGATGTACGCCTGGATCGCGATGTAGCGCGGCGGTTCGAGGCCGTCGAGCATGGCCTTCAGATCGCCGGGCTCGGGACGCGTGCCGATGTCGCCGGCCAGCATGTCACGCGCGCGCTGCTTCGCGGCCTCGACGTCCGGTTGATCGAAGGGGTTGATGTCGAGCTCGTAGCCGATGATCGCCGTCGCGACCTCCCAGCGGTATATCTCGGCCCCCAGCCGCTTCACCTCCGGGAGCCGGATACGCACGATGGGGAATTCGGCTTCCAGAGCTTCGAGCTGCGGCGCTTCCGGCTCGTCGCCGATCGTGTACGAGACGAAGATGCGGTCGGGTCCGTAGACGTCCGGCGTGCCGACCGTCTCCCCCGTTACCGGCAGCACGCCCTTGTCTTCCTTGCCCGTGGATTCCGCGATGAGCTGCTCGACCCACGAACCGAGCGGCGCGAGCTTCTCGGGAAGGATGAGCGTGAGCTTGTCGCGTCCTTCACGCGTCGCGAGCTCACCGACGGCGGCTCCGAGCCTTCCGCCGGGCGCGGCGATCGCCGCGACGCCCGGACCGTTCGCAACCTGCGCGCGTCGTGCCCCGTTCACGAGCGCTTCGACATCGACACCGCAGAGCGCCGCCGGAACGAGACCGAAGTACGAGAGCGCGCTGTACCGTCCGCCGATGTTGGGGTCGTTCTCGAAGACGCGCAAGAAATTGCGTTCGCGCGCCGTCTGCGCGAGCGGCGTGCCGGGATCGGTGATCGCGATGAAGCGCTCGCCGCGCGTCACGAGCGACCAGAAGTACTCCTTGTGCGAACGCGTCTCGACCGTCGTGCCGGACTTCGACGCGATGACGAACAGCGTGTGATCGAGATCGAGCGACGCACGGACGGCAGCGATGTGGTCGGGGTGCGTCGTGTCGAGCGTCGTGAGCGGGAGGCCGGCGTCGAGCACCGCCGCGAACGTTTCCGGAGCGAGGGACGAACCACCCATCCCGCACAGGACGATGCGCGTGATGTCCGTCCGCGCTTTGCGCGCGAAGTCCTGGATGTCGGACAGCTCACCGCGCAGCCGCTCGGCGATGTCGAGCCAGCCGAGACGGTTCGTGATGTCCGCAGGGTCCGGCTTCCAGATCTCGTAGTCGTGCGCCCACATGTCCTCGAGCACTTCGTCCGACGTGAGTTCGTTGCACTCGATCTCGACGCCGCGCGCGAACGACGCCGGCGAGTAACGATCGCCGCGTGCCGGCTCCCGCACGCGCGAGGTGAGACGATCGACGGCCGCTTTCTGTCCCGCGGCTTCGGCATCGGCCGAGAGCGGAAGACGCGCGCCGGACGGCTCATCGGTGAAGAGATGGAACTCGTCGGTGAGCTTCACGCCGTACTCGCTTTGCGGATAGCCGAGGAGGAACACGGGGACGTCCGGCACCTGTGCGCTCTCGTCTTCCTTCGTGAGCTCGGCGCGACGCTTCTCCATCCCGCGCATCCGCGCGGCCTCGACCGCGTTTGCCGTCTCTTGATCGCGCACACCGGCGAGAGCGAGAGGCATACCGGCTTCGACGAGTCGTTCCACGACCGAGATTCGCGAAGCGCTCCACGCGAAAGCGGCGGCGACGTTCGGACGAACCTTGCTGATCGCATCGATCGCGAGGTCGCCGGCCGCCGCGAACGCGCGCTCCGCGTCGGTGAGCCGGGCCGGGTCGAGCCACACCGCGACGAATCCGTCCTTCCATTCTTTCGCGCGAAGCACCTTGTCCAGCGCGTCGGCGGCCGCGCGGAAGTCCTCGACGGCCATGTCCCAGAGCAGGCTCCAGTCCGCCGTCGCTCCCGCTTCCACGAGACGGATCGCCGGTTCGGCGAGGTCGTCGATCTCATAGGACGCCGGCGTCCACACGACACCGGTGACGTCCTGCTGCTCGATCCACCGCTGCAGGGAGCCGGAGGTGATCCATGCTCGCCGGAGACCGGCCAGCCAGAGGCGTTCGTTTTCTGCCAAGGAAACTCCAGGTCGGACGGCTAGGCTTCAGACCGATGAAGGGTAATCGACCGAAGCGTATCGGCCTCGTCCTCGGCGGCGGCGGCATCCTCGGCGGCGCGTGGCTCGTCGGCGCGCTGCATGCACTCAACGAAGCCACCGGCTGGCAGCCGAGCTGGGCGGAGTACATCGTCGGCACGTCCGCGGGTTCGGTCGTCGCGGCTCTCGTCGCCGAAGGCATCCCGCCGTGGTTCCTCGTCCACCATCAGCGCGGCGGCAGCGTCGACGGCATGACGAACAGCGAAGGCGAGCCCATCGCTCACGCGGACGAAACGACGAGAGGGCTCCTGTCGTGGTCGGGCGAGCTCCCGCGGCCCATCCTCGGTTCCCCGTCACTCGCGCTCAGAACCGCACTGCATCCGTGGCGCTACCCGCCGACGGCCGCGATGACGGGCTGGGTCGGGCGCGGGTTCCTTTCGACGGACGAAGTGCGCCACATGGTCGAGATGGTCGTGCCGAGTGGATGGTCGCACCACCCGCACCTGTGGATCGTGACGCTCGATTACGCGAGCGGGAAGCGAACCGTCTTCGGACAAGAAGGCTCGCCGCCGGCCGAGCTCTGGCAGGCCGTGACGGCGTCGTGCGCGATCCCCGGTTTGTACCGTCCGGTGCGGATCGGAGGACGGCTGTACGTCGACGGCGGCGTCTGGTCGCCGTCGAACCTCGATCTGCTCGGACGAACCGACGTCGACATCGTGATCGCGATGAATCCGATGTCGTCGCTGCAACCGGGGCTGCCGACGACGATCGGCGAACGTGTGGAGCGCCGCCTCCGCGCCGCGTTCGGACGCCGGCTCGGTCGCGAAGCGCGCCGGCTCCGCGACAAGGGCGTCGATCTATTGCTCGTCCAGCCCGGGCCGGAGGATCTCGACGCCATGGGACTCAACCTCATGGACCCCTCACGCCGCGTGGAGACCCTCGAGACGGCCATCGAGACGACCTCGGAGCGCCTCCGGGAGCCCGACGCGGCCCAGATACTGGAGCGACTGTCGTCTAGGTAGACTCCCCCGCGTGACGGAAGCAGGTCTCATCACGCAGGCCGCGGCCGGGGACGCGGATGCGCTCGAACAGCTCATCCGGACCTTCGCTCCGATCGTCTACGCCTACCTCGCGGGCATGCTCGGCGACGAACGCGAAGCCGAGGACGCGATGCAGGAAACCTTCGTGCGCGTCGCCCGCGGTGTCGAACGCTACGACAGCTCGACCGATCCCGAAGCGTGGGTCTTCGGCATCGCACGCCGCGTCGCGGGAGATATCCGTCCGACTCCGGCATCACCGCCCGGTGAGGTGCCACCCGAAGACGGCGAGATGGAAGAGTGGGCGAAACGTTCACTTCGCGCGCTCCCGCTCGAATTGCGTGAGGTGGTCGTCTTCAAGGAGATCCTCAGGTGGAAACCCGACCGCATCGCATCGACGCTCGGTGTGGACGAAACACAGGTCTCCGACCGCCTCCTCGACGCACACACGCGACTGGCGGACGGGATGCGAGGCGCGAACCGCGGCGGTGAGGTGACGCCCTGATGGACCACGGCGAAGCCCGGCGCCTCATGGCGCAAAGTCTCGAAACGAAGCTCGGCCAGGACGAAGAACGCGACCTCGCGCTGCACCTCGTCGGGTGCGCCGAGTGCAAGCAGCTGTATGCGGGTCTCCAGCACGCGCACCCCGCGCTCTCGTCGCTCGCTCCCGGTTCGCCGCCGGGCGAAGCGATCGACCGTGCCGTGCTCCGCTCGACGACGGTCCTGCGCGGCGAAGCCGACCCGGGCCCCATCGCCCGGCCGAATTCCGGTATCGACTCCCCGACGTCGCCCGACGTCTTCCCGGACGATTACCAGTCGGGCCCCGTCGTCATCCACGCGCCGGCAGCCGCCGAGTCTCCGGAGGTCGCGCCGGAAGAGATCGAATGGCACGAATCGCCGGGAGCGGTTCGTCCGCCGGAAGCGGACCACCTCCCGCTGCACACGACGATCGAGCCCCCTCCGCCGCCCCCCATGCTTCCGGAAGAGCCGGCGGAGCCCGCGGCCGAAGCGGTGCCGGCGCCCGTCGCCGAGGAAGAGCCTCTCGACCTGCCGCCACCACCGCCACCGATCGAGCGGCAGGTTCGTCCGCCCGTTGAACCGACGCCGACGGTCGTCGTCCAGCCGCGGAGCGAGATCGAAGAGCTTCTCGACGAGGAGCGCCGCCGCCTCGAGCCGTTGCCGTACACCGAAGCCGAGGAAGCCGGCGAAGGGCCGCGTCCGGGGATGTGGCTGATCGCGATCGCGGTGACGGTCGCGATCGCCGCGATCGCGCTCGTACTCGTCACGCGCGGACAGAAGCTCCTCGGCTCGAGCACGGCCGATCTTCCGAAGGCGACCGAAGTGCAATCGCGCGTCGCGCGCGTGTTCACCGACATGAAGTCGTTGAAGGCGACGTTCGTGATCCAGCGGTTGTCGCTGTACCGCGTCGACACCCAGGACAAGGCCGCGGTGTACAGCTTCAGCGAGGGCAAGTACCGCGGGAACATCATCTACGACCGCGCCGAAGGCTACCGCCAGCAGTTCACGCTCGACGCCGGCGGCAAACAACTCTCCAACGCGACGATCGTGCAATCCGCGGATCAAACGCAGAGCGTTATCGGCAACGGCGCGAACGCCACGTACGTCGTCGAGAAGAACCCGCCGCTCGGCCCCCCGGACGGCGCGTTCCGCCCGTCGCTCGGCCTCCTCGAGGACGCGATCGGCACGGTGCCGGCGATGATGGCGAACGCGAAGGACCTCAAGGTCGTCGGCAAGACGCAGAAGGACGGCCGCGATCTGTACGAGGTCCGCTTCTCGGTGAATCCGACGGAGCTCACTCGAGGCGATCAGATGGACGTCTTCGTCGACGCACAGACGTATCTCCCCGTCGTCGTGAAGCGATCGATCTCGCGGGACAACGCGCAGGTGCTCGGTCCGCCGGCGACGTTGACGTCGGATGTGTTGGACAAAGCATTCGGCAGCAACGCGCGTGTCACCACCGAGGTCACGCAACTCTCGGACATCGTGAAAGACGACATCATCCTGCCCGGCGACTTCACGCTGAACGCGCCGTCCGGACTCAAGCCGCAGCAGAGCGACGGCAACTTCGAACAGATCACGCAAGCGGAGCTGTCGACGAAGCTCGACTTCAAGCCGCTCTTCCCGACGACGCTGCCCGGCGACTTCCAGCAGTCCGAGCTCGCCGTCGACCGCTCGAAGCCGTCGGCATGGGGGCCGGGCAATTCGCTGCCGGCTCCGAAGAACGTATTCCAGGAGTCGTACTTCAACGGCGCGACGACGATCGTCATCACCGAGCGGCAGATGACCGCGCCCTTCGCGATCTCGTCGTCGCCCCTTGCCGCCGATCTGCCGATCACCGTCCGAACGGTGAATCGCGACGGACGGACCTTCGACTACGGCGTCTCACCTGAGGTTCCGCCGCACGCCTTCGGGTTCATCGGCAACACCTTCGTGATGGCGAGCGGGTACGTCCCGCAATCGGTCCTCGTGAAGGCATTGGCGTCGCTCCAAGAACAGGCCGCGCAGGTCCCCGCCCCCATCGATCTTTCGCCGTCGCCGGGCGTGACGGTCGCGCCGTCGACGTCACCGTCGGGCGGCGGAGCCCTTCCGGGCGACTAGCGCGATCTTCGCCGGCGCCGCTGCGGCAGGTCGCCGAGGACGATGCTCAGCAGCACGCAGAACGCTGCGCCGGCGGCGATCAGGAACAGGATGATCGCGACCGACGGATAGCCGAACAGTCTGGAATGTGTCGGCACGCGCATGATCAGCGCGGCGCCGATGACGAGTGCGGCGACGACCATCCCGGCGACGAGGCGGTTCGCGAGCTTCTGGACGCTCCGCATGATGTCGCGCTCGTCGATCCCCTTCACGTTCATAGTGAGCTGACCTTCGGCGAGCGCATCCATGACTTTGTTGACCCGGCCCGGGAGTCGTTCGGCGAATTCCTTCGCTTCCATCGCGGCCGAGATGATGTTCGACGGCGACGCGGTGTGCAGCAGCCGGCTCCGAAGCAATTCGCCCGTCTGCGATCTGATCGCTGCGTCCGGATCGAAGGACGGATCGAGTTTCCGCGCAACCTCGTCGAGATTCAGGAGCGCCTTCCCGAGCATCGTGAGCTCCGGCGGGAGCCGCAGACCGTTCATGCCGCAGATGCGGACGAGCTCCGCGACAAGAGAGCCGGCTTGGAGGTCCGCGACCGCGCGTCCGCGGTTGCGTCCGATGAGCGCACTCGCTTCGCGGCGGAGCGAGTCGCGATCGAATCGCTCCAGCTTCGATCCGAGGTCGATGGCGATGTCCGCTGCTTCACTCCCGTCGCCTTCGCTGACGGCGAGCAAGAGCTTCGTCAGGCGGTCCTGCATCTCGGTGTCGACGCGCGCAACCATGCCGAGATCGAGCAATGCCAGACGGTGATCGTCCGTCACGAAGACATTGCCGGGATGTGGATCGGCGTGGAAGAACCCGTCGATCAGGATCTGCTGGAGGTAGGCGTTGAAGAGTTCGGTCGCGAGCGATGGACCGTCGACATCGAGCAGTGCGAGCGGCGTCAGGCTGCGGATGCTTCGTCCCTCGACGTAGTCCATCGTGAGCACGCGATCCGTGCTGTAGTCGGCGATCGGCTGCGGGACGACGATGGCCGATCGGCCGGCGAGGTTCGTCCCGAGTGTGATCAGGTTCGCGGCTTCTTGCCGATAGTCGAGCTCGTCCATGATCGTGCGGCGGAATTCCTCGACCATGTCGGCGAATCCGAAGCGGCGGCCGGCTTGCGTATGTTCGTCGGCGAAACTCGCTATGGACGCGATCGCGTCCATGTCGTCGATGATGAGATCCCTGATCTCCGGACGCTGCACCTTGACCGCGACGAGCCGTCCGTCGCGGAGCGCCGCGCGATGCACCTGGCCGAGTGACGCGGACGCGATAGGCGTCGCGTCGAAGCGCGAGAACGCTTTCGATATCCGCACCTGCAGCTCGTCGGCGACGATCTGCTCGACGTCCTCGAAGCCGAACGGCTCGACACGGTCCTGCAATCGCGCGAGCGCTTCGAGGTAGGGGTGCGGAAGGAGGTCGGCGCGGGTCGAGAGCACCTGTCCGAGCTTGACGAAGGTCGGACCCATGCCTTCGAGGTCTGAGGCGAGCCGCTCGGCGTCGGCGCGCACGTCGTCATCGTTCGCCGACACCGCGGCGCGGGCGTGCTTCGCCAGAAGCAAGGCGAGGTCCTTGTAACGGACGAGGTGCTTCGGCCTGACCACCACGGACAGCCTGTACCCGCTTGAGCGGCCCCTCGAATCGGCCGCCGTCGGACCCGCCGCCGGCTTATGTCGCCGGCGGAGGTGGCGCAGCCGGCGGTTCCGCCGCGGGAGGTGCCGCGGGAGGTGCTGCGGGAGGTGCTGCTGCGGGCGGTGCATCGGCCGCGGGTTCGCGCCCCGGCATGTCGTGGAAGTCGACCTGCACGGGCTCGCGTTCGGCGGCCGTCTGCGTCTCGAAGAAGCCGCGCTTCGTGAAACCGAACATACCGGCGAGGAGCACGGCCGGGAAGACCTGGATCGCGTTGTTGTAGGTCAGCACCGTGTCGTTGTAGATCTGACGCGACGTCGCGATCTGCGCTTCGGTCTGCTCGAGCTGCGATTGGAGCTGCTGGAAGTTCTGGTTCGCCTTGAGATCGGGGTATGCCTCGGAGACGGCGAACAACTGTCGCAACGCCGACGTCAGGACGTTCTCAGCCTGCGCCTGCTGCTCCGGCGTCTGGGCCGCGACGGCGCCGGCACGGGCCTGCGTGACGGCCTCGAGGGTTCCCCGCTCGTGCGCGGCGTATCCCTTCACCGTCTCGACGAGGTTCGGGATCAGGTCGTAGCGCCGTTTCAATTCCACGTCGACCTGCGCCCACGCGTTGTCGACGCGGTTCCGATTCTGAACCAGCCGGTTGTAGATCGAAACAACCAGCAGCGCCACGATCACCGCGACGATCAAGATGATCAGTACTGGTATCACCAGGCACCTCCTCCGCCTCCGCCGCCACCGAAACCACCCCCGCCGCCACCGGAGCTATGCGGCGTGCCGGCAGCGACGGCTCGACCGATGCCGGACGTCAAACTTCCCAACTGCAGCATCGTAAGCCCCCCGCCGTATCCCGCGCTTCCGTTGATCCAATACACGTGCGACGCGTCCATCATGTCCTTCGGCGCGACCATCTGGGCGGCCTTCAACACTTCGTCCGCCACGCCGAGGACGATGCCGTAGACGAGCAGCTGCTCCCACAGGATGAGGGACGCCGGCGGCGCGTCCTTGATGCGCGAGAAGTCCGCAAGGTAGCGGCGAAGACCGTCCCACTTCGCCGCGAGATCGACGGCGTCACCGGAGTGGCGCGTGAGCGAGCGCGGCATCGCGAGCCCGAGCACGAGCGTGAGGACGAACCCCGTCGCACCGGGAACGCCGATGCCGATGCCGCCGAACGGGATGGTCCCCGGAGTCTTCGCTTCGTGCACACCGACGAGCACGCCGACGACGCCGATCAGCAAGAAGATCACGAGCGTCCCGCCCCACACGATGTTCCCGCGCCGATCGATCCACCCGCGACGACGGACCTCATGTTCAACGGACTGCTTCCACTCCGTGTACATCTTGTAGAAGGCCTGCGCGCGGGCTTTCAGCTCGTTACCGATCTCGGAGACGAGCACACCGCCTTCCGGGACGATCCACTCGATCCCGTCGTACACACCGCGATCCCACGACGGAAGATCGTCGGGAGCTTTCGGCGCTTTCGTGATGCGCAGATCGCTGATCACTTCGTCGTGACCGAGAATGTGTTTGTGGACCGTGGTCTCGTGCGCGGAGTTGAAGTAACCGCGGCGGATGAGATCGAAGAACGTTCCGAGGAACTCGCGCTCCGCGACGGCGCCACTCTCACGCATCAGCGCACCGACGAGGGCGGGTGAATCGTCCGACGGTGGTTCGTGGACGTAGGCCGGCGTGTCCGTTCGCGGATCGCGCCCGTAGGTGCGAGCGACGAAGCGGAAGATCAGCAAGGCCGGAGCGAACAGCAGCACGAGGAAGAGCGGGATGAGCCACGGCAGGTTGTGTTCGACCCGCTTGACGCGCGCGAGGCGCGCTGCTTCCGCGGCGTCCGACGCGTTCTCCTGCGCGATGATCGTGTCGTAGGCGTTGTCGGACGCTCCGACGAAGGACGCACCGCCGGGATTCGCCCCGAGCGCCGCGCCCGACGTCGACGACAGCACGTTCGTCGGGAAGACCATGCGGAGCTCGACGTACTGCTGCGCCGGGACGTGCTGCACGTCGAGCATGCCCGCGGGGGAAACGGTTCCGTCCAGGCTGCGCGGGTGCATCCAGACGTGGAAGCGATCCTGCTGCGACGCGGGGATCTCGCGCGGCAGATGGACCTCGGCGTGCAGGGGGCCGAGACCGACCGTCCACTGATCGCCCCACACGCGGAGGTTGAGCTCGTCGGTGTCGCCGTAGACCTTGACGAGACCGACCATGCGATAGGTGATCGTGAAGGTTCGCTGCTGATCGGTCGCCGCATAACGCCAGACGATGCGCGTCCCGCCGTTGTACGGACCCGCGACGAAGCTGTCGACCGGCCCCGGGGCGCCGAGCGTGAGGGAGCCACCCGGCGAATACGGTCGTCCGTTCTCGGACACGCGGACGGACGATTCGTCCACGCGTTCACCGAATCTCGACGGGATGTCACGCCAGGCACCCTGGAACGTCCCGCTGAAGGCGTACGTGATGTTCTCCGCGACGTTCACGGATCCGTCCGGCTGCACGTATGCGGTGACGGACGCGCGGGGCAGCGTGTAGCTCTTCGCGCCGGCGACAGGCGACGCGAAGACGAGGAGAACCGCCGCGCCGGCTACCGCGCGAAGAAGGGTGCCCGCTGGACTACGTCGTTGACGGGTTGCCGACTTGGTCGACCTTCCAGCCATTGTTGTTGACGATCGTCAGCTCGAGGACGTGGAAGTTCGTCGTGGACGCCGTCGTCGCGTTGCTGAACGTCTGGACGACCACGACGAGCACCGTGGCGGTGTCGTTGTCGATCGACGTGACGGCCGTTCCCTTCACATCACCACGCGAGACGGACTTCTTCGTGATGATGTCCTGCTTGAACGTGTCGACGGTGCCGTGCAGCGCGTCTTGCGTCGTCCGTGCGAAGTTCGGGGTCGTGTCCCGTTCGAGCCTCGCGATGTCGCCGCCGACCGTCTTGTAGTTGAACGTGACGATGTTCGTCCCGAAACGCGTCGCGACGGCCTTCACCTGATCCTCGGAGGACGTCTGTGCGGCCTGTCGTAGCGCCGGCGTCTTGATCGGCGCGCTCGACGGGTGCAACACCGCCCAGAGCAAGATCAGCGTCGTGATGAGGAAGAGGGCCGTCGTCCCGGCGAACAGGCCCGTCCGGTTCGGTCGGGGCTTCGCCGATGGCGCGGGCGCGGGACGCGGCGTCGCCGGTGGAGGTGGCGTCGGAGCCGGACGGGACACCGGCGTCGTCGGAGCGGGCGTCGCCGCCGGACGCGGCGGCTGCTGCGCGGGCGGCGCCGGGGTCGGCGTGGGAGCCGGAGCCGGCGTCTGCGGGCGCGGAGGCGTCGTCGAAGGTGCCGGCGTCGCTCCGGACGGCGTCGAGGGCGAAGGTGTCGGCGCCGGGGGCGGCGTGGACGGCCGTGGTGCCGGGGCCGTCGGAGCCGGTGTCGCGGGAGCGGGAGTCGTCGGCGCCGGCGTCGAGGGGGCAGGTGTCGAGGGAGCAGGAGTCGTAGCCGGAGCGCTCGGTGTCGTCGTCGAGGGTGCCTGTGCCGACGTCAGCGGCTGCGCGCAGTTGGAGCACCACCGCGCGTCCGCGCGGTTCTGCGTCCCGCAGGAGGGGCAGCGGAGTGGGCGGTCCTCGGACATGACTCTCCTTACGTTAGATCGCGTGTTTCCCCGCTTGGGGGTACGCCGAGGGACCCGCTAGACCCCATCGACGCCGTGGACTCTACCAGAGCACCTTCGTCAACCGACGTTATCCACCTTCCACCCCTGAGCGGTCTTCACGAGGGTGAACGTGAGGATGCGAAAAGTGCTCCTGGGCTGCGCATTCGCTTTGTTCGTGACGATCTGATCGAGGAAGATCCGCACCGTCGCGGTGTCCCCGCGAAGCGACTCGAAGCTCTCGCCGAGGACCTGCGCCTTCGACGTCGCCTGCTGCGAGACGAGCTCGCCCGTGATGGTCTTGTCCTTGCGGAGGCCTGTCACCTGAGACGAGAAGTTCCCAGTGACATCCTTCTGCATGGCGGCGAGGTTCGCGTCGAGGGTCCGGTAGTCGAAGGTCATGAAGTTCCGCGCGAAGCGGAGGGCAACCTTCTCGATCGCGAGATCACGCTGCGCGGCGTAGCCCGACTTGGACGAACCCAGCCGGAACGGCGCGATCCCCGGCGCGAAGACCATCAGCGCGAGCAGCACCGTCGCGATGAGCAGGACGAAGCTCCCGGCCGCGAGCGCAACGACGGACGAACCTTGCATCGTCCGCAGACGTGACGCCGGTCCGCCCATGCGTTCGGCGAAAGATGGTTTCGGCTCGGCCGGTGGCGTTTCCGCGACGACCTCAGGGTCGGACGGAACGACGGGCGCCGGTGCTTCGTCCGGCACCGGGGGCTCCGTCAGCTGTTCGTTGGTTTCGTTCTCGTTCATCCGCCACACATGAAGTTGAGTATCGGCTGGTACGGCGCGTTGCCATGTTGCGATGAGGTCCGTCGCGGTGTCCCGTAGCTGCACGGCGCGGCCCGCGACTCGCCGACGATCTGTCCGAAGCGTATGCGGTTCGTCGGCTTGTCGTAGGAGTTGATGATCGGGTCCAGGATCATCGGCAGCCAGTCGATCGTGTCGCCGAGCGACCGCAGGTGCGCGTAGGAGATCCGGGTGATCGTCGCGAGGTTCGCGATCGTGTCTTCGAGCTGGTTCTTCCGCGACGCGACGAGCTCACCGAGGTCGGGCAGGTACTCCTGGCCGTTCTCGAGCAGCTGCGCAAGTCCGTTCGATCCGCGACCGAGTGCGGCGGCGCTCGTCCCGAGCCCCCGGACACCGCTCTCGAAGTTCTGCGCGGTCGCGTCGAACGCCGACCCGACGGTGTCCCCGGAGATCGCGAGCTGGTTCAGCTGTTCGCTGTCGCTCGAGAGCGTTCTCGTGAGCGGGTCGAGTGCGGCGAGTGCATCGTGCAGCTCTTGTCCACGCCCGCCGAGACCTTCGCCGGCCGTATCGATCAGCCGGTGGATCGCCGCGGGCGGGATGCCCGACAACACTCGGTCGAGCAAGCGGAGGAGATCCTCTTGCTGCACCGGGAGCTCGGTATCGCGCATGGCGATGACGTCTCCGGGCTTGAAGAACGGCGGCGACCCCGTGGTCGGATCGAGGTCGACGAACTGCTCACCAACCGCGCTCTTGAACTCCACCCGCGCCTTCGTTCCGTCCTTCGGGATCTTGTTGAACCTCTTGTCGATGACGAGCTCGATCTTGACGCCTTCGCGCGTGACGGTGAGCTTGCCGATCGTCCCGACGCTCACTCCGCGGTACGTGACTTCCTGACCGGTGAAGACACCACCCGAGTTCGCGAACATCGCGGCGATCTTGTACCGCGGCTGCACGCGGAACACCGTGATGATGAGGGCGACGATCAGCAGCGCCGCGACGGCCATGAAGAAGATCACGTTGGTGGGGGTTCGTCCTTCATTCCGGACGTATCTCCAGAACGCCAGGATCCTGTTGCCCATCCGTTCGAAGAAGCCGGCGCGAGTCCCTTCCCGCTTCATTGCGCCGCCTCGAGCAACATGTTCCGAAGCGTCGGCGTCGACGGTGCCGTCTTCGACGTCGCCGACGCAGGCGCCGCGATCGGGAGGGTGACGGGGAGCGCCTGCAACAAGATGTCGAGCTGCACGTAGTCACCCGGTGCGGCGGCGGCGAACTCTTTCGTGAAGGGCGGCAGCAGCGTCACCGCTTTGTCCAGCGTCCCGCGAACGGCGTAGAGCTGCGGCACGATCGTGCGCAGTGACTTCACCTGCGAATCGATGTCCTTCTCGTGAGCGCGGGTTAGGTCGCCGAGCGGTTTCGCGAGCTTGTCGAGCTGCACGATCAGCGTGTCGAGCTGATCGTGTTGCGACGCGATGATGCCGAGCGCGGCGGGTTGGACGCGGAGCGCGGTGTCGATGGTCGGACGATTCGCCGCCAGCACCTTGGCCGCCTGATCGAGATCGCTCAATGCGGATGCGAGCGCTTCGCGCTGCGACCTGATCGCGGCAACGAGCTTCGCGGTGCCGTCGAGGACCCGTCCGACGTCGTCTTCTTGCCCTTCGAGGATCATCGCGCTCGCCGAAGTGATCCGTCCGAGGTCGGTGAGACCGCCCGATGCGAGGATCGCCCCGAGCTGACTGAAGACCTGCTCGAGCTCGGGAGCCTTCGACGTGAGCGACGCGGGGATGACCGAACCGGACGGAAGATCCGGCTGCGATCCGCTGTTCGGCGGCGCGACGAGGTCGACGTACTTCTCTCCGAGAAGTGACGTCGCACGGACGACCGCGGTCGTCCCCTGCGGCACGTGCGCTTCGCGACGCAGGGACATCGTCACCTTCGCGAGCCAGATCTTCTTGCGCTGGATCAGTTGGATGCTCGAGACCGTGCCGACGACCGCGTCCGATTGCTGGACGTTCGAACGACCCACGAGGTCGCCGACGTCCGCGAACTGGGCGACGAGCGTGCGCCCACCGCCGGCGCACGACGAGAAGGTGAGAACGAGCGCGAAGATCGGAAGCAGTGCCGCGACACGCTTCACGGTTTCACCGGCACCACGGCGCAGCGAAGCGGAGCCGACAGATCCGGCCCTTTGAAGCCGGCGGCTCACGAACGCAAGCTTCACGGCTTCACCGGCATCAGATAGTCGCGGACGAGGAGGCGGTGGTTCGTTCCCTCGTAGGCGCCGCTCACGCCCTTCCCGAGGACGGGCAGCCACATGATCTGTTCGAGCACGCTGTCGCGCTGGCGATACAGCACGTCGGAAACCGACGCGAGGGTTTGCAGGTCGGATTCGAGATCAGACCGGTGCGCGCGTACGAGCTGTCCGAGCTGCGCGACGGCCTGAGCGAGGTCGCCGGTCCCGTTCTGCAGCGCGTCCTGCTGCTGCGAGAGCGAAGTGAAGACCGTGTCGAGGCCCTGGTTCGTCGCTTCGAGCGCGGAGTCGTGCTGCGCGAGCTGCGTGAAGAGATGGTCGAGCGCGACGATCGTCGTATCGACCGCGGACGTGTTCCGTCCGAGCGTTCCGAGGATGGTCGACAACGCATCGATCGTCGAGCCGAGCTGCTGGCCTTTGCCGGCGAGCGCTTTGTCCGCGTTCTGTATCAAGCGGCCGAGGGCACCCGGCGCGTTCGCCGTCCCCGGCTCGAGCGCTTTCAGGAACCGCTGCAAGGTATCCAGAAGATCGTCGAGTTCCGCCGGCGCGACGCCGCGCGACAACGGGATCGCCGAACCGGCGGCGAGCGTCGGACCACCGGTGTACACCGGAGCAAGCTGGACGTAACGGTCGGAGATCAGCGAGATCGGGACGATGATCGCGGTCGCATCGGCCGGGATCTTCACGCCGTCGTTGACGCGCATCGCGACGCGGACACGGTTGCCATCCGGGCTCACCGTCGTGACACGTCCGACCTCGACGCCGAGCACGCGCACCGTCGACCGCGGGAACAGGCCGATCGCGCGCGGGAAATACGCCGTGACGCCGTACGTCTTCGTCCCGCCGCGGAGGACGAGGCCCGCCGCACTCACGACGATGAGTACGAACGCGACGAAGGCGGCGCCGACCACGCGCGGATCGCGGAGGCGCGCGCTCACTTCGTCGCCTCCGCGAGGATCGATCGCAGCAGTTGTTCATGCGCCTGTGCGCTCGCCGGCGCCGGGAATCCGCCGGCCGGAAGCAGCGGCGGGATCGGCACGTTGAGCACCGTCTGGAGCCAGATGTCGCCCCAATGCCCTTGCGTGAACGCGCTGCCGAAGCTCTTCGCGTCGGGGCCGAGCACCTTCAACGCGTGCTCGAGCGGCGTGATGTCCTTCGCGACGACCTGCAGCGCCGTGTGGAGATCGCTCAGCGCGGGGTCGAGGTTCGTCCGGTTGTCCTGGAGCAGGCTCGTGACCTGCTTCGCGAGCGCGTCGGTTCCCGTCACGAACTGCTGCAGCTCATCGGAGTTCGCGCTGAGCGCGGTCAGCACCTTCGATCCCGAGTCCAGGATCTGGCCGAGCTCGTCTGAGCGTGAGTCGAGCACCTGCAGGATCTGCGCACCGCTCTGCACGAGGGTTTGCAGCTGCGCGTCGCGGTCCTTGATGCCGTCCGTCGCTCTCGCGAGGCCGTCGAGCGCGCGTCCGAGGTTGCCGTGCGGGTCGTCGAACAGGGTGCCGAGCTCGTGCAGCGCGTCGTTGAGTTCCTTCGCGTTGATCTGCCCGATCGTCGCGACGCTCTCGTTCGCGACTTGATAGATCTCGAACGGGATGTGCGTGCGCGAGAGCGGGATGAGCCCGCCGGCGGCGATGAAGGGGGCCGTCCCGTTCGGCGTGATGTCGACGAACTTCGCGCCGAGCAACGTCTTGAGCTTGATCTCCGCTTCGGACACATCGCCGAGCTTGATCCCCGACTTGATCTCCATCGTCACGCGCACGCGGTCCGAATAGCCGTGGATCGGCGGCGCCAGCTTCACCGAGTCGACCTTGCCGACCTTGATGCCCGCGACGCGCACCTCGTTGTCCGACGTGAGACCGGCAGCGTCGGCGAAGTCGGCCTTGATCGTGTACACGCCGCGCAGGAACGTCAGCCGGTTGAGCGACAGCGCGAAGAGCATCGCGGTGACCAGGACGGCCACGCTGATCACGCCGACGAGGATGGGGTTGCGTTCGCGGAACGGCTTCACTTGGCGATCCCCGCGGCTTGTGCCCACACGGAGCTGATGGAGGCGTTCTTCGACGTGAAGCCCGTACCGCAGATCGCGTTGATGCAGACACCGTTGAGGTTCGCCCACTTGCCGTAGGTGGTCGCGCGGTTGAGCGCATCCGTCGTGGCCGGCAGTTGTTGCAACGCAAGATCGAGCTCGGCCTTGCGTTGCGCGACGACATCGAGGATCGCGCGTAGCTGCCCGATCATGACGTCGAGGCCCGGTCGGTTGTCGGCGAGGATCCTGGCCGTTCCGGAGCTCGCGACGCCGAGGTTGTCGATCGCGTCCGCGAGCGGGCCCGACCGGTTGCCGAGCGTCGTCACGATCGTGTTGAGCGAGTCGATGATCGACCGCAGCTCGTCGTCATGCGACGCGACGTCCTGCGCCACGCCGGACAGATCACCGATGAGATCCGAGATCACCGGCCCCCGCGCCGCAACGGACTGTGTCACGTCCGCAAGATCGGAGACGAGACCTTGGACGCGCGCCTCGCGCCCGCCGAAGACCTTGACGAGCGCGTTCGAAACCGTGTTGACGTCCTTCGCTTTGAGCGAGCTGAGGACGGGCTGGAGGTTGTTGAAGACGATCCCGAGGTCGAGCGCGGGCGACGTCCGGCTGAGGTGGATCACCGCTTTGCCGTTCTTGGCGAAGTCCGGTGCGTCGGGCCGTATCGCGTCGCGCGTGAGGACGATCATCCGCTGGCCGAGCAGGTTCCGGAAACGGATCGCGGCGTGTGTGTTGTCCGGTATGTCGACGCTCCGGCGGATCTTCATCGTCACGTCGGCGCGCGCTTTGCCGGTCTGTGGGTCGATCACGATCTTCGCGCCCGATACCTTGCCGATCGTGACGCCGGCGATCTTCACGACGTCGGTATTGAGGAGGCCTGTTGCGTCCGAGAACTGTCCTTTGACGTCGTAGAACCGCGTAAACGGCTGGATGTTGCCGATGACCGCCGCGAGCAGACCGGTGAGCGACAAGGTGATAGCGGTGAAGAGACCGAGCTTCAGCAGGACGGACCGCAGCGAGCCGGTCATCGTGAAAGCCCCAGTCGCCCGGCGAGCTTCTGGACGTCCTTCGTCGGGATCGGTGCGAGCAGGCCGTCGATGAGCGTGTGCCGGGGGCCGGTCTTCGTGCCCGCGACGGAATCGACGGCGTCCGTCCGCGGCTGCGGTTGATCGCCGGACGGGTACGGGTCGCCGTTCAGCAGCAACGGGTTCACGACGTAGATCCGCCAGTACGGGCCGTCGGCAAGATCGGCGACCCACACGCCGAGGAATCCTTCGAGTGAGCTCGCGATGTGCGGCACCGTCTTCGCGCGCGCAGCGACGGTCTGCAGGACGGGCGCGCCCTTGCCCGCGAGATCAGCGAGGTTCGACTCCTGTGAACCGATCACGTCTCCGAGGTTCGCGCTCAGGTCGCTGAGGTTCGCGAGCGTCGCCTTGAAGGCGTCCGGGTGCTGCTCGATCGCCGTGCCGACCTGATCGAGTCCGTTCAACGCTTGCACGAGCGACTGGTCCGTCGTGTGCAGCGCGGAGGCGAAGTGCTGGAGATGGACGAGGTTCCGCTCGAGGTTCGGCAGCGTCCGTTCCGTCGTCGTGAGCAGATGCTCGCTCTGCAGGGTCGCGTCGCGAAGCGCTTGCGAATTCCCGACGACGCCCTGGGCGAGCGCCTGCAACGCCGCGCCGAACTGTTCGGGATCCACGGCGTCGAAGATCGGCACCGCCTTTTCGAGGATGGTCTCTACCTCGAACGGACCGACGGTCCGGTTCTCTGGGATGTCCGACCCGTTGTGGAGGTCGTCCGGCGCGAGCTTCGCCGGTGTCTCGAGGTCGATGTACTTCTCACCGAAGAGCGTCTTCGCGCGGATCGTCGCGTCGACGTTGCTCGGGATGCGCTCGTCGGGGAAGATCCGCATGCGGATGCGCGCTTCGCCGCTTCGTCCGACGTCGATGCGGGACACCTCACCGACGAGGACGCCGCGCTCCTTCACGTCACTGCCGTCGCGGAGCAGCTGGCCGGCGCGGGTGAACGTCGCCGTCACTTCGAAGCCGGACTTGAAGCCGCCGCCGAGGAACAGACTGAGGCCGTACCCGAAGACGACGACGAGCGCGAGCGCGATCGCTCCGACGATTGCGTTCGTTCTCCGGCTACTCACGGCTAGCCCGCGATCCGCACCGTCTCGCCGGCACCCCAGAAGATCGCGGACATGATCAGGTTCACGATGTTGATCGCGACGATCGACGTCCGTATCGCGCGTCCGACGGCAACGCCGACACCAGCGGGCCCGCCTTCTGCGTAGTAGCCGTAATAGCAGTGGATGAGCACCACGATCACGGCGAAGACCAATGCTTTCGCGAGTGAGTAGATGACATCAGTCGCCGGGAGGAAGAGCGTGAAGTAGTGCGTGTAGGTCCCGCCGCTGAGGCCGAGATAGTTGACGACCATGAATCGCGTCGCGATGTACGACGAGAAGAGCGAGATCAGATAGAGCGGGATGACCGCGACGATCGCGCCGATCATCCGCGTCGACACGAGGTACGGGATGGGACGAACCGCGATGACTTCGGTGGCGTCGATCTCCTCGGAGATGCGCATCGCGCCGAGCTCGGCCGTGAATCCTGCGCCGACCTGCGCGGCGAGCGTGATCCCCGCGATGAGTGGCGTGATCTCCCGCGTGTTCGCGAACGCCGAGACGAATCCCGTGAAGGCCTCGGCACCGATGAGCTGAAGTCCTTTGAAGCCTTCGAGGCCGACCTGCGTGCCGGTGAAGAAGGCCATGAAGAAGATGACGCCGGCCGTCCCGGCCCCCGCGATCAGGGCGCCGGCACCGATGGTGATATCGGAGATGTGGCGGAAGATCTCACTTCGCCGTTTCATCGCGACGGGGATGTCGGCGATGGCGCGGGCGTAGAACGTCAGGTGGGCACCGAGCGCGGCGAGCCCGCGGACGACCAAGTCGCCGGCGCCGCGCACCGCGCGACCCGGCAGCGACTCCGAAACCGCACTCATGCGAACTTGGCCGGTATCAAAGCGAAATAGATCGCAGTCATCACGAAGTTCGCCACGAAGATCAACAAGAAGGACACGACTACGGCACGGTTCACGGCTTCCCCGACCCCTTTCGGTCCGGCCTTGCAATACATCCCGAAGTACGCCGCGACCATCGCGACGATGAGCCCGAACACGCCGGCCTTCAGGAGCGCGACGTACAGGTCCGCGGGCTGCGCGAGGAGCGAGAACGATGCGAGGTACGCACCCGGCGTCCCTCCCTGGACGAGCACGTTGAAGACGTAGCCGCCGGCGACACCCGCGACCGAAACGAATCCGTTCAGCAGGATGGCGACCGTCACCGCGGCGAGGATGCGCGGGACGATCAGGCGGTGCACCGGATCGACCGCGAGCACCTCCATCGCGGAGATCTCGTCTCGGATGCGACGAGAGCCGAGGTCGGCCGTCATCGCCGAACCGCCGGCACCGGAGATGAGCAGCGCCGTCGCGATCGGTGCCGCTTCGCGAACGACCGCGAGCACCATCGCGGCTCCGGTCTGCGACTGCGCGCCGAGCTGGCGCGAGACGTTGCCGACCTGGAGCGCGATCGTGGCACCGAAGGCCACCGAGACGAGGATGACCGGGATGATCGAGACGCTCACGATGAACCACGAGACCGTCAGGTACTCACGCAGCGGCCACGGGCGACGGAAGAACACGCGGAACGCGTCGAGCGTCAGCGCGAACATGTTTCCCGCGGGGACGAGGAGCGCCTCGCGGAAGCGATGGATCATCGCCGCGCTGTCGCCTTCTTGCGCGCGGCCGGCTTCTTGGTTGCCGGCTTCTTGGTTGCCGGCTTCTTCTTGATCCCGCGCGCTTGCTGCAGTGTCTCGGTGACGTCGCTGTTCGCTTGGACCATCGCCGCCGCCGCGCCCGATTCGCCGGCGTCCTTTTCTTCGGACATCCCGATCGGTCCGTCCACGGAACCCGTCAGGAACTGTTGGACGACCCGCTCCTTCGACTTGAGCATGTTCTCGCGCTTGTCGAAGGCCACGAGATGGCGCGCGAAGATCAAACCGATGTAGTCGGGGATCGTCCGAGCCGTCTCGATGTGGTGGGTCACGATGATGATCGTCGGGCCGAGCCGCTTCTTCAGATCGACGGCGAGCATGTTGAGGTACGCGGTTCGCACGGGATCGAGACCGGAATCCGGCTCGTCGAAGAGCAG
>JAICYB010000103.1 GCA_025934435.1 Actinomycetes bacterium
AGGGGCGACACCGCAAACGGCGACCGGCTAACCGCGACCGGCTAACCGCGACCGGCTAACCGCGACCGGCTAACATCGCGAAACGACGACCGGCTAACATCGCGAAACCGCGACTGGCTAACGACGACAGCGTTCCGAGGTACACGGTTTCGAATCGCCGTCAGACGGTCGCCGTTACATGGTCGCTGTCAGCCGGTCGCAGTGATTTCATCGACGTCAGCCGGTCGCCGTCAGCCGGTCGCATATTGCGGTCGCCGTCACCCGGTCGCCTTTGCCGTTCGCACCTGGCTCTATTTCTGCCCTCCCCCCACCACCCCGCCGCGCCCCATCAGCTCCTTGACCGCCGCCTCCAGCTGCTGGTCCCTGCCGGCATGCATGACCCCCGGCTCATTTCGCACTTTCACGTCAGGCTCGAGCTGCGTCCCTTCCCCAAACCGCCCATCCGGCATCCTCCACCCTCCCATCGGTATCCCGAACACCAGTGTCGGGTCGATCTGCTTCTCCCACCACACGAACGTCCCCGTGCCCGGCACGGGCATGCCGATCGTTTTCCCGATGTTCTTCAGCTTGTACGCCAGCGGGAACAGATGCCCGTCCGAGTAGTCGCTTTCATTGATCAGCACCACCGACGGACCCGTCCACTTGTTGATCGGCTCCGACGCGATCATCTGGCCGTGCGGAATCACGTCGAAGTACTTCTTTCCGGTGAGGAAGTCCGAAAGCTGCTCGTGCAGATTGCCGCCGCCGTTGAACCGCGTATCGACGATGAGTCCCTTCTTTCCCCACCCGCGGCCGAGCGCGTCCTCGATCACCGTGCGCATGCTCGCGTCGTTCATGCCGCGCACGTGCACGTACGCGATCGTCCCGCGCGACAACGAGTCCACCTCGGCGCGCCGGCCGCGCACCCAGCGCTGATACAGCAGCTCGTTCTCCGCACCAGGTTTGATCGGCTTCACCGTCTCGACCCAGCGCTGGCTGGTCCGCGGATCGAGCAGCGACAGCAGCGTCGGATGTCCTGCCTTGCGGTTGAGCAAGCTGTAATAATCCATCTGGGCCGTGATCGGCGTGCCGTCGATCTGTTCGACGACGACGCCCGGCACGATGTGGGAGTCGGCGCGATCGGCCGGTCCGCCCTGCACCACCTCGGCGACCTTGATTCCCGCGCCATCCCATTCGGTGTCGTACAACAGGCCCAGCTCGGCCGTCTCGTCGGTGTTCGGCCGTGGCTCGTTGTACCGCATGCCCGTGTGCGACACGTTCACTTCGCCGAGCATCTCGCTCATCAACTCGCCGAAGTCGTAGTTGTTGTCGACCGACGCGAGGAAATGCGCGTAATGATCGTGATAGTACGGCCAGTCGGCGCTCGTGATCTCCGGCAGATAGAACTTCTCCTTGAACTGCCGCCACGTGTGCTCGAAGATGTACGCCCGTTCGGCCGCCGGATGCAGCACCATCTCCCCGTGCGTCGCGAGCGGCGTCGCCTTGCCGTCATCCGTCGCCACTTTCATCACCTTTCCATCGGACAGCACGAACAGGAACTTGCCGTCGGGCGACAGCTCCATCGACGCCTCGTTCGCCCCGATCTTCGCGAAAAGCTTCGTGTCGTGCGACCGCGGCTCCGTCACCCACACATCCTGCCCTTTGTCGAACCGGGTCAGATAGTAGAGCTTCTCCCCGTCGCGCGAGAGTACCCAATCCGTCGTCGGCGCCGTATGCACCGTGAGCCGCGCCTTCCTGTCGGTCAGCCCATCGAAATCGATCTTTACGCTCTTCACCGCCGAGTCGCCGAGCCGCCGAGCCGCCGAGGACGAGTCGCCGAGCAGAGCGAACTCCTCCTTCGTCAGCCTGAACCTGTCCCAGGCGCTCTTCGTGAAGAACAACGCATACACATCCCCGCTCGACGGACTCGAATCCTCCGCCCTCGTCCCTTCACGATCCGATCCCCAGATCATCGCCGAGCCGTCGCGCGTCCACTTCGGCGTGTTGTTGTCGTATCCGCTGAGCGTGAGATCGCGCAGCTGCCCGCTGCCGTCGGCCGCGACCAGGCCCACCTGCGTCGTGAAGATCCGCTGCGGATAGCCGAACTGTACGAGGAACCACTGTCCGTCCGGCGACCACTGATAGTATTGATCGCCGTCGGAGTAAGAGTAGTTGTGCTCGGCCGTCAGGATCGTGCGCGCGCGACCGGTGGCGAGGTTCGCGACCTTCAGCACCACGCGATTCTCGAGATACGCCACTTCCTTCCCGTCCGGCGAGAACGACGGCTGGAACTCCTCGGCCGGCGTTGCGACGACCGGTTTTTCCTCGAGAAGCGTCGACGTGTAGAAGTACGGCTCCTCTTTCCGTTGAATGGACGTCGTGTACACGTTCCAGCTTCCGTCCCGCTCAGCCGCATAGACGAGCGACCGGCCGTCGGGGCTGAAGTGCACGCCGCGCTCCTGCCACGGCGTGTTCGTGATCCGCTTCGTGATGCCGCCGTCGACCGAGCTCACGAAGATCTCGCCGCGGAACACGTAGGCGAACTCCTTGCCGTTCGGTGAGAGCGTCGCCTCCGTGAACCCTTCGTTCACCGGCACGACCTTGTCGATCGTCTGCCGCCCGTCCTGCGCGAAGCGGATGTCGAGCTTCTTCGGCGTTCCGTTTCCCGTGAGCGTGTAGATGCCGCCGTCGTAGCCGAAACAGAGCGTCCCGTCGGTCGCCCGCGTGAGGAATCGGACGGGATGCCGCGAGAGCTTCGTCACCGCCGTGCTCGCGTCGGGACTCGAGACGGCCGAGCGATAAATGTTCGACGAGCCGCTCTGTTCACTGAGGTAGTAGAAGTGATCGCCGTCCGCGTCGAATACGGGATTGCGATCCTCGCCGGCGAAGCTCGTGAGCTGGCGATACGCGCGCGTCTTCGTGTCGTACGACCACACGTCGTGCGTCACCGACGCGACTTCGTGCTTGCGGAACGTATCTTCGTAGCCTTTCACGTCCTCGAATAACAGCTTGTCGCCCGGCGCCCCCACGGCCACGCTGACCGCCGGCGTCGGGAGCACCATGTGCACCCGGCCGCCGCGGACCGGCACCGAATACAACTGCGTCATGAGCGAGATCGGGAACTGTGCGTCGGCCGCGGGCTGCTGGCGAAATGCCGAGAACAACACCGATTTGTCGTCGGCCGAGAAGCCCACCGGGATCTCGCGCGTCGAGTGGTACGTGAGACGCGTCGCTTCGCCTCCGCTCGCGGGCATCACGAACACGTCGAAATTGCCGTAGCGGTCCGACGCGAACGCGATCGACCGCCCGTCGTGACTCCACACGGGCGCGAACTCATACGATTCGCCTATCGTGAGCGGCGTCGCCGTCCCGCCGCCGGACGGGACGACGTAGATGTCGCCCCGGTAGCTGAACGCGATGGTCCGGCCGTCCGGCGAGATGGCTGGATAGCGCATCCACTGGAGATCGCCCGTCGAATCGGACGTTGTGACCGCACGGATGGCGAAGGATTGCGCTGTGCGCGGGCCCGCGCCTGGTGCGTCGGCGGAGGAAACGAAGCCGGCGGCCATGAGCCACGCGGTGGTGGACCGGGACAGCATACGATGTCTCTGATGCGCGAGGGAGGCGCGCAGTATTCGGTCCCGCCGCCCCGGTGTCAAGAATCGCGTTTGTCAGGCCTTTATTGCCTCCTGTCTCGCTCTTCAAGCTCGCCCGTATCGATCGCTCCTATCGGTCGCCCTTATCGGTCGCTCTTATCGGTCGCCCTTATCGGTCGCCCTTATCGGTCGCTCTTATGCAGTCGCCCGTCGCTCCTGGCCGCCCCCCTCCGTGCCGCGCGTACGCGCGATAAATTGCCGCGACCCCCTCCACGCCGCGGAACAGCCGATGCACTTGGCGTTTGCGACATGACCGGCCAGCAATCCAACGGCTCTCCCGCCGCGGAATCCCTGGCGTCCATCACCGCCGAGATTGCGACGCTTGGCCTCGAAGACGCGCTCG
>JAICYB010000082.1 GCA_025934435.1 Actinomycetes bacterium
AAGGGCGCCCCTTGGCATTGGAGTCGCTTCATTTGCTGCGATTGAACCGACCGATGGACGCCCGCACGTTTCTCGGAGCCGACCCGTCCACATCCGGGATCATCGTGGACTTCGACGGAACGCTTTCGCCGATCGTGGATCGTCCCGAAGATGCGCTTCCGGCGGACGGGGCCCCCGAGGTGCTCGAGGCGCTCGCCGAGCGCTACGCGGTCGTCGCCGTGCTGTCGGGTCGTCCGCTGGACTTCTTGAAGAGCCGGTTCGGTTCGTCCCGCGTGCTGCTCTGCGGTGCCTACGGCCGCGAGCGTTCGGACCGGCGCGATCGCCGCATGACTGAAGGCTGGGAGCCCGTCGCGGCCGCGGCGGTTGCCGCGACGTCGCATCTCGACGGCGTGCTCGTCGAACGCAAGGGTGCCGGCATCGCGCTGCACTATCGCCTCACGCCGAAGGACGAAACGGAAGTGAACGAGATCGCCGTCGCGCTCGCGAAGGAATTCGAGCTCGAGATCATGCCCGGACGTCTCGTCGCCGAACTCGTTGTGCCCGGCCCGAAGAAGGGAGGCGCCGTGCGCGACCTCGTGAAGCAGCGGGGATTGAAGACCGTTCTCGTCGCCGGCGACGATCTCGCGGACGTCGAGTCCTTCACCGTCGTGCGCGAGCTCGAGGTCCGATCGCTCTCGATCGCCGTGCTCTCGGAAGAGGCGCCGCAGCGGCTCATCGACGTCGCGGACGAAACGGTGACGAGCCCGGCTGAGCTGGTGGCGCTGCTGCGGACGCTTGTTCCTTAAGCGCCGACCATCGTCGGGTTCAGCTTGCGCTTCTCGGCGCGGTTGAGCCCGAAGAGGTGGATCAAGAAGAAGATCGTGAAGATCAGCAGCGACATGAGCGCCGGCAGCCGGATCGCGCCGTAGTCGTAGATGAAGACCATCTTGAACGGCGGACCCATCGCCTTCCCGGCTAGCGCGTTCTTGCCGGCCACGCGCGGGTCGTGCGTGAGCGGCGTCACGACGGTTTCGGCAAGCAAGCCGTGGTCGTGCGCGAACTTGATGTCTGACGCGGCGCCGGCGACGGCGACGGCCGTCCCGTTGATGACGGGGATCGACTTCACCGCGGGCATGAGCGCCTGCGCGTCGCTGCACGGCTTCTTCTCTTGCGGCGTGAATGCCGCCGGTGCCGTCGTGAGGCAGGTCTGGACGGCGGAGGTGATCGCCTCCGCGCGCGCAACGTCGTCGGGCTTCGTCCACGGGCCGCCCGGGTATTGCTCCGGCGCGGAGAGCGACTCCTTGTTGTAGGTCGATTGCGTGATCGTCGTCCGGGCTGCGCCGACGGGCACCCATGTGGCGCCGTTGCCCTGCGGACCGACGGGGTTCACCAGCCAGTTGATCGACATCAGCACCATCAGTGCGCCGAACACGGCGCCGCACACCCAGTAGCCGAAGCGCCAGCCGACGTTCAGCGAGACGACGACGTAGGTCATCCCGTAGAACGAGATGATCGCGAGGATGACGGCGATCATCCCTTGCGGGAAGTTGAACCAGCCGTTCCCGCCGCTGGTCGCCTCTTGCGCGAGGTGCAGCACGCCGTGAATCAACTCGGGATCCTTTGTATCGATTTCAGGAACTGAAGAACAGCGTCGACCTGCTCCGGACGGATCCGGTTCTGCCACGCGGGCATCGGCGTGTTCTTCCGGCCGTTGAGGATCGTGTTTCGCGCGGCCGTTTCACCGGCCGCTTGGATCTCCGCGGGCGAGAGCTTCGCCATCGCTGCGTCCACCTGTTGCGCGGTCGGCGCCGTCTGGTCGGAGTGCGCGGCGAGGAGCTGGTTCGTGAGGTTCTGCGTGACCGTCACCTTCTCGACCTTGAGCCCGAGGCGATAGAACTCCGTCGTCAGGTCGGGTGCAAAGAACGTCGGGAGCGGCTGCCCGAGGGCCTGGCCGTGCGCGTCCTGTCCGTGACAGACGGCGCACTTCCGCATGAAGACGGTCTTGCCGTCGGTGATCGATGCGGGCAGTTCGTACTTGTCCTGGATCTGGATCGTCTGGAGGAAGTTCACGACGTCCTGGATCTGCTGATCGTTGAGCGGTCCACCGAATTCGACGCCCCACGTCGGCATCGGCGTCCCAGGACGACCCATCTCGATGATCGAGGTGATCTCGTCGACGGTGTAGCGCTGGAACTCGTTGTCGAGCGGGGGCGCCGGCCAGTTCGGGTCGGTCGCCGCGAATCCACCTTCACCATTCGGACCGTGGCACTGCGCGCAGTTCGCTCCGGTTTGACCGGCGGCGAGATCCGGACGGAACTGGACCTCACCTCGCGCAACCGATGCCGCGAGGAATTTCTTGTTGTAGGCGGCTTCGCGGTAGGGCTCCTTCACGAAGTAGAAGGTGAGGAACCCGGCGAGGATGACCGAGCTCGCGACGCCCCACACGAGGATCTTCTGGAGGCGCTGGTTCTCGAGGACGGAGTCGGGATCGCCCCGTGAGAAGTTCGCCGGGAGACCTTCCTGCGGGCTGCGGCGAGGACGTCCGTACAGAACGAGCAGGACGATGAGGAGTCCGAGCGTAACGACGACGACGGCGACCGCTACTTGTTGTGGGGTCAAGAGCGCGTCATCCCGTTACTTGGCCCCGATGTTGATGCAGTGGGGACCCTGCGGCGGCTCGTTGATCGTGTCGGTGCCCGCCGGCGGCTGCGAGAGCGCTTGCGACGTGTCGACGACGACCTGCCCACCCGTGATGTCGAGTGCGAAACGCCACAGTCCGGCCGGCGCCGGCGATCCGGGCTGACGTTCGCCCGCGTAGTTGTACTTCGAGCCGTGGCACGGGCACTCGAACCACTTCGACGACGCGCAGTACGGGACTCGGCAGCCGAGGTGCGCGCACTTCTGGTACAGCGTCATGAGCCCCTGCTTCGCGACGCCGGCCTTCACGTACATGTTCGTGGGGTCGTCCGTGTGCGGGTACGTGACGATATAGAACCGGCCCTGGGTGTTGTAGTAGTAGCCCGTGCTGTTGATCGCTTTCAGCACGTCGGCGACGGCACCGGCCTGGATCTTGCCGCCGAATCCGGAGATCTTGTTCGGCCAGAGCATGCCGACCGACGTGGCGCCGAAGGCGACGCCGAAGACCGACATCGCGAGCAGCCACGCGCGGTTGAGGAACATGCGCCGGTTGACCTGGACCTCGGGCGTGTCCGGAACGGGTGGCGCCACGAGCGGCGGCGGCGGTCCGGGCTCGGACGGCTGACGCGACTTCACGATCATGCGGCCGGACGGACCGCGGATCGCGCCGGTCTGTGCCTTCTTGCGGAACGCCGTCATCGCGAGCAGGAGGAACCCGATCGCGGCGAGAACGACGGCCAGCGCGACGACGATATCGACGGACTTCATGATCTACATCTCAAAGAAGAGACCGTCCTTCCAGGGGAAGACGAAGTTGAATCCCGGGCCCCTGAAGAACGAACCGAGGATCACCAAAGTTGCCCAGTAGAAGATGAACAGCGTGAAGAGCACGATCGCGAGTTTGCGGTCCTGCGGACGCGACGACGGGTTGCGGTCGAGGAACGGCAAGGCCATCAGCCCGAGGATGTTGAACTGCAGCAGCGTCACGCCCGCGACCTGCGGGTGGTAGTAGCGCAGCAGTTCCTGGAGGCCCAGGAAGTACCACGGCGCCTTCGACGGGTTCGGCGTGAGGTTCGGGTTCGCGAGATCGCGGAACGTCGCGTTCGCGAAGCCGCCGCCCGAGATGACGAAGAGCAGCAGCGTCATCAGCAGAAGCGAGACGAACTCCGCCGCGATCAGGTGCGGCCAGGTGTTGATCTTGTCGTCCGGCACGCGCTGCATGCGCTGGATCGCTTCCTGCCGGACGACGGCAAGCAGTCGATCCGCGGGGGGCTTCCCGCCCTGCGGCTGTACCGGAAGCTGTTCCTGCTGGGTCATCTCTTAGAGCGGTCCCGAGAAGCCGTCCTTGCGGACGCGCCAGAAGTGCACCGACATCAAGATCACCAAGATGAAAGGTAAGGCGAGCACATGTAAGACGTACCAGCGTAAGAGCGTCGTCCCCGTGATCTCGACGCCACCGAGGAGGACGAAGCTGAAGTTCTTGCGGAGCACCGGCGAGTAACCACCGATGTTCGTGCCGACCGTGACCGCCCAGAGCGCCAGCTGGTCCCACGGGAGCAGGTAGCCCGTGAACGAAAGGGCGCCCGTGAGGAACAGCAGCAGGACGCCGATGATCCAGTTGAACTCCCGCGGCGGCTTGTACGCGCCGGTGTAGAAGACGCGCGCCATGTGCAGGAACACGCAGAACACCATGAGGTGGGCACCCCACCTGTGCATGTTCCTGATGAGGAGACCCATGTTGACCGTCGTGTGCAGATCGCGGACATCCATCCACGCCTGCGGGTCCGTCGGGCGGTAATAGAACATCAGGAAGATGCCGGTGACCGTGAGGAGGATGAACAGGAAGAACGAAAGTCCTCCGAGGCAGAGCGTGTAGCTGAAGCGCACCGAGTGGCGCTTCACCTTCACGGGGTGCAGGTGATAGAGGACGTTGTTCACCATCACCATCGCGCGGTTGCGCGGGTTGTCCGCGTAGCCGCGACGGAACGGCGAACCAGGCCGGAAGATCGACTTCCATACCTGTGAATCCCTAACGCGCTTGTCGACCTCGTCGCCGAGTCCGGCGATGTCGGGTTTCTTCAGCCTCCGCGCCATCTACCCCTCTGCGGCTTGTGAGAGCGGAACGCTCGCGAGCTTCCGCTGCTTACCTGGTTTCGCGACTTTGTCCATCGTGATCACGTCGGTCGGGCAACGCTCGACGCAGACGTTACACCGCGTGCACTCGAGGTCGTCCACCCAGAAGATCACGCTCGGTTCTTCTTCCTTGATCGCGTCGTCGACGAGCCACTGATCCTGCTCGCCTTCAACGGCACGCGAATCGACCATGAAGAGGCAGTGCCACGGGCAGTGATCGACGCACGCGCCGCAGACGATGCAGAGCTCGGGGATGAAACCGAGGTATTTCTTCGAACCCTTGCGTTGGAGGAGGAGCTCTGAGTCGATCTCCGCGACGGTGAAGTGTTCACCCGAGAAGGTGATCGGTTTGTCCGTCATGACTTGAACCTGCCTTCTTTCTTGTGTTTCTCGCCCCAGAAGTACACGCCGGCGCAGATCAGGACGAAGAAGATCCCTTGGACCGAGTTCGCCACGATGTCTGCGATCAGCTGGTAGCCGGGGTTGTTCGCGAGTGGTTTTTCTTCCCACGCCATGAAGTGGAGGTGCGCCGAGATCGCGGCGTGGGTGGAGTCGAACCAGTACAGGATCCGGGAGGGAACGTCGCCGATGAGGACGATCGACCCGGCGAGCATCCAGGCCCCGAGGAGGATCGCCTTCGTCCACGTGAGCTTCTCGGTCCTGGACCGGCGAAGCACCCACGGGAGCGGGAGGGCGATGGCCAGGCCGACGAGCAGAGCCCGTACGACGCTCCACGGGAATATGGGTGCTCCTGGCATCGACTGGATTCTATCCATCCGTGTGTCAAGAGCGTGAATCCATTCACAATCACCCCGCTTGAGCTGGGGTTTCAGACGTGACCGAACGTCAGTCGTCGAGCTCGCGGACGGCTCTCGTTCCGCGGTCCTCGAGCAGGGCCCGTTCGGCCTCGTAGGTGGCTTCGTCCACGGCGCCCGAGGCGCGGTCGATCTCGAGGTCGCGAAGGGCCCGGACGACCACGTCCCGCTCGGCGACCGCCTCCCGGTGGTCGGTGGCCCGGGAGGGGTTCGTCCGCTCGTAGAGGGGCCGGGCGACGAAGGCCGCCAGGGCGAGGAGGACGACGCAGAAGACGACGACGTCCATCAGACGGCCTCGAGCTCGCGTGCCGGCTCCGGGGCACGTGGGGTCGCGCGGCGCTTCCGGCCCCCGAACAGGGCGAAGAGGCCCCCGGCGAAGGCGAGGACGGCCCCCAGCCAGACCCAGAACACGAGCGGGTTGCGGTGGAGGCGGAAGATCGACGCCTGCGTCTGCGCGTCGACCCCGGCGAGGATCACGTACAGATCCGCGGTCGGCGTCATGCGGATGGCGATCTCGGACTGCGGCTGGTCCCAGTTGCGGTGGAAGTTGAGCTGCGGACGGAGCGTCCCGTAGCGGTGGGAGCCGTGGTAGAGGCCGAGCACGGCGAGGTTGACGTCCTTGTCGGGGACCGAGAACTGCTGGAGCTTCTCGTAGTGGAACGTGGTGCCGGCGAACGTGAAGTTCTCGCCCGGCTTGCTCGAAACCTCGGTTTGGACGCGGCCGATGCTGCCGGCGAAGCCGATCACCATGATCGCGACGCCGACGTGCACGACGTACCCGCCGTAGCGGCGCGGGTTGCGGGCGAACAGCCCGCTACCCGCGGCGGGAAGCGAGAGGTTCGCGAGTCGTGATCGGGCGCGCGTAGCGCGAACGATCTCGACGATCGTGGTCGCGCCGAGAAGACCGGCGACGTACGCGACGCCGGCGATCGTCAGGCGGTGCATCACGGCGTACATCACGAACGCGACGGCGAGGGCGACGAGCGCCGGCGTGACGAGCCGCGTCGTGACGCGGCGGATCGTCCCGCGGCGCCACGGAACGATCGTGCCGACGGCAGCGAGCAGCAGCAGGATCGCGCCGATCGGCGAGAGCACACGGTTGAAGAACGGGGGGCCGAGCTGCAGCTGCTGTCCCGAGATCACTTCGGTGATGAGCGGGAGGATCGTCCCGACGAGAACGATCGCGGCGGCGCCGACGAACACGAGGTTGTTCACGAGGAACATCGCTTCCTTGCTCACCGGCGATCCGAGTTCGTTCTCACCTCGGAGGTCGGGCAGTCGCCAGAGGAGCAGGGCAACGCCGCCGATGGCTTGGATCGCGAGGAAAACGAAGAACCATTTGCCGATCGGCGACTGGGCGAACGTGTGCACGGACGACAGCAATCCCGACCGCGTGAGGAACGCGCCGAAGGTCGCGAGGCATGCCGCGAGCGTGACGAGGAAAACGTTCCAGATCTTCAGGTTCCCGCGCCGCTCCTGCACCATCGCGGAATGCAGGTACGCCGTGATGACGAGCCACGGCATGAGCGCGGCGTTCTCGACGGGGTCCCAGCCCCAGTAACCGCCCCACCCGAGCTCGGTGTACGCCCAGGCGCCGCCGAGGACGAGTCCGATCCCGAGCGCGAGGAACGGGATCATTGCCCACACGCGCGTGACGCGGATCCATTCCGTGCCCGTCCGGCGATTGATCAACGCGGACACGACGAGCGCGAACGGGACGATCATTCCGATCAAGCCCGTGTAGAGCATCGGCGGGTGGATGACCATCCCCGGTGAATGCAGCAGTGGGTTGAGGCCGCGTCCGTCCGAGGGAACGACGTCGAGTCGTGTGAACGGATCGATCGGTCCGAAGGCGAGCGACAGATAGAAGAGCTCGGCCCCGGCGAGGACCGGTATCGCCCACGCGACGAACGGTTCGCGCGCCTTGTTCCGCCGCATCGCGAAGACGCAGCCGTAGACCGACAGGATCAACGCCCAGAGCAGCAGCGATCCCTGCATGCCCGACCAGAAGGACGAGAACGTGTACCAGGGCACCGTCCCGCGCGCCGTCGATTCCGCCACGTACGAGTACGAGAAGTCGCGCGAGAACAGCGCGTACCACAAGATCCCCGACGCGCCGGCGACGCACACGAATACCGCGGCCATCGCGCGCCGCGCGCTTGTCAGCAGCTCGGGACGAACCACCGACCACTGCCGCGTCGCCTTGTCGTAGGTCTGCGCGCAGATCGACGCGATCCCCGCGTACACGGCGAAGGCGATCGCGAGCCCGAGGAGGCCGCGCCCGATCATCTAGCCCTTACCGATGCTCGACTTCTTGTCCTGCTTCGTCATGAACTTCGACGAGCACTTCGCCTGCACCTGCGTGGCGCGGAGCGTACCGTCCGCGTAGATGTGACCCTCGGCGATGCCGTCGGTCCCGTTCTTCAACGTGTCGGGAACCTCGCCGTGGTATTCGATCTTCACGCTGTTCTTGCCGTCGGTCAGGACGAAATCGGCGAGGCCCGCACTTCGAACGAGCTCGCGGACACGGCCGCCGACGCGGATGTTCTGCATCTCGCTCGGATGTTCCGACGCGACCTGCGTCGGGGACCGGTAGTACGCGAGCGCACCGGGCGAAGCGACGGCCCAGAAGGCGAGCGCCGCGATGCCGGCGACGATGAGCGAGATCCCGAGCCCCCATTTGAGTCGCTGCGGCTTCCGGACGGCCGTTTGCACGGGCCTACCTTACGTCGTGGTCACTCGATCCGGGACGCTGCGGGTCCTCGATCGTTCCCGTCGCGTCGCTCCGGGTGGCGGACAGCTTGCGGTCGATATCGCGCTGCGCCTTCGCGAGCCGCACGAAATACGCCGCCATCGCGACCCACGCGATGCCGAACGCGGCCCCGAGGTAGGGGATGCCGGGATCAGACATGTGCGAGCAGCATGGTCGTCCGTGCGCGTTCGATGCGCACGCGCATCGTGACGAGCGCGAGGAACAGCAACGTGAACGCGCCGAGCGACACGAACAACGTGGTGAGCATCGCGGCAGGGAGCGTCGGTCCGCCTTCGAAGTTCATCACCGTCGCCGGCGGATGCGCCGACGCCCACCAATCGACGGCGAAGTGGATGAGCGGTACGTCGATCGCGCCGATGATCCCGATGACGGCGCAGAGTCGCGCCCGACGCTCGCCGGGGGCCGTCGACGCTCGGAACACGAGATAGCCGACGGCGATGAGCCACAACACGAGTGTGGATGTGAGACGGACGTCCCACGCCCAGAACACCCCCCAGGCGCGGCCGGCCCAGATCGGTCCCGTCGTAAGGACGATCGTCAGGAAGAGCGTGCCGACCTCGACGCACGCAACGGCGATGGCGTCCCAGCGCTCCCAATCGTCGCGGCGCGCGAGCACCATCACGCTCGCGGCGGCGACGACGA
The DNA here is from genome assembly GCA_025934435.1 of Actinomycetes bacterium. Lineage (GTDB taxonomy): Bacteria > Actinomycetota > JAICYB01 > JAICYB01 > JAICYB01 > JAICYB01. The sequence goes on from JAICYB010000082.1 coordinate 8,980, forward strand.
A
>JAICYB010000061.1 GCA_025934435.1 Actinomycetes bacterium
ACCGAGCGAAAGCTCGTCGATCATGAGCACGGTCGGCGCGTTCATGAAGACCCCGGCGAGCGACATCATCTGCTGTTCACCGCCCGAGAGGTTCCCCGCGAGCTGGTTGTAGCGTTCGCGCAGGCGCGGGAAGAGTTCGAGTACCTTCTCGAGCTCGGCACTGATGCGGGCCTTGTCGTTGCGGAAGAGCCAGCTCGCCAAGCGAAGGTTCTCCTCGACCGTGAGGGTCGGGAAAACGCTCTTGCCTCCCGGCATCTGCAACAGACCGAGCGCAGCGATCTTGTCCGCGGACTTGCCGGTGATGTCGTTGTCCTGGAACTCGACCTTGCCGCGGTCGGGCTTCAACAGTCCGGAGATCGCTTTGAGCAGTGTCGACTTCCCGGCACCGTTCGTCCCGAGGAGCGCGACGATCTCGCCTTGCTCGACCTCGAAGTCGACGCCGAAGAGCACCTGGACGGGACCGTAGGAGACGTCGAGATCCGTGCAGCGAAGGAAGCTCACTTCAACGCCTCTTCCAGGAGATCGCTCTGATCGGCGTGCTGCTCTTCCTCCGTTACCCGTTTGTCGGCGACGAGGCTCGGAACCAGGATGCCGCGGCGCTCGGCGAACCTGCGCAGCACGCGGTCGCGCAGGTTGTAGATGACCTGGCCGAGACCTCCGGGGAAGATCGAGAGCACCCAGAGCAGGCCGGCTCCGGTGATGAGGATGCGGAGCTGTCCGGATACGAGCTGTTCGAGCACGCGGAAGGTGAAGACGCCGAGCAGCGCACCGAAGATCGAACCGAGCCCGCCGATGACGGCCGTCGAGAAGACGTCGATCGAGAGATCGGGCTGGAACGTGCCGGCCCGTGCGCCGCGGAGGATGAGGAGGAACAGCCCGCCGGCGATCCCGGCGACGACGCCGGACAGGATGAAGGCGGTCAGCTTGGCATTCGTCGTCGGGATGGCAGCCGCACCGGCCGCGCGGTAGTTGTCGCGCGTCGCGAGCAGCGTACGACCGGAGCGCGCCCGACGGATACCGAGCGCGGCCAGGATCGTGAGCGCGAGGAACCCGAGACAGACGTAGTACATGACCCATTCGCTCTCGAGCGGGAAGCGGCTCCAGAGATCGGGTCGCTTGATGCTGCCGGGGATGTAGCTCGGGAAGTTCGTCGGGTTGAGGAAGAAGCTGTCGAGCGCGACGGCGAAGGCGAGCGTGGTCACGGCGAGGAACAACCCCGTGATTCGCAGCGCCGGCAGGCCGATGAGCAGCGCGATGAGGCCGCCGGCCGCACCGGCGATGAGCAGCACGACGAACATGTCGAGGTTCGCGCGCATCGCGATGTTGCCGTACACGATCGCGCCCACGCCGACGATCGCGAACTGCCCGAGGGAGATGTGTCCGCCCCAGCCGGTGAGCTCGACGAGTGAGACGGCGACGATCCCCCACACGAGTGCCGTCGCCATGAGGCTGACGGTGCTGGCCTCGACGTGCAGCGGTACGTAGATCGCCACGAAGAGCATCACGGCGATGCCGATGTACTTCGTGTACTTCACTTCCGGAAGCCCACGAAGTTCCTCCGGAACAGGACGAAGCACCGCCGCCATCGACCATGAGCTGCCGGCTTCCATGGCCCGCGACGTCTTCTCGCGCTGCAGGCGCAGCGCGACGAGGATCACGACGAGGAACGTGACGTCGCTCACCGAGTCTTTGTGTGCGTTCCAGAACGTGAGCTGGCTCAGGATCTCGAGACCGACGCCGGAGACGAAGGCGACCGGCAGTGACTCCATGCGCGCGACGACGCTCGCGGCGAGCGCCGGCAGCAGCAGCGTCTCGGCGCTACCGAAGGCGGTAGCGGTCGCGCCGGCGAACGGCGCCTTCAGGATGAACGTGAGTCCGGCGAGTCCGCCGGCGACCGTCCAGACGATCGTCGACAACCGCTTCACCGGGATCCCGTAGAGCAGTGCGCGGTCGGAGTTGTCCGCGGCCGCACGTACCGCGATGCCGACGTTCGTCTTCAACATGAACCAACCGAGTGCGGCGATGATCGGGATGACGGCGACAACGATCGCGACGTGCGCGCCGTTGAAGATGACGGGCTTGATCGTGAACTTGAAATTGAACGGCGTGCTGAATCCGCCGATGAGCCCGGTGGAGTGGAACCACTGGTTGATGTACAGCTGGAATCCGCCGAGCACCTGCGCGAGCCCGATCGTCGCGACGGTCAGGATCAATCGCGTCGATTTCGCGAATCGACGGATCGTCGTGATCTCGATGATCGCTCCGAGAGCGAACGAGGCCACGAGCCCCGTCCCCATCGAGAGGAAGTAATTGATGTGGCTCTGCGTGTACATCATCACGGCGAGCACGCCGCCGACGCCGCCCATCGCGCCGTACGCGAAGTTGATGATCTTGTTCGTCCGGTAGATGAGGACGAGGCCGATCGCGAGGAGTCCCGTCACGGTGCCGAAGACGACGCCCTGCAGGACGATGCCGAGCGGTGCGGACCCCGGCCAGATCTTCGCGGTGATCGCCCAGATCGCGGCGACGATCACTGCCCCGACGACGGACGAAGCGATCTTGCGCCGGGTCGGCGAAAGGTCGCGGTAAGCCCGCGCGGGAGACAGCGTGCTCAATGGTTCACGAACAGGTCGGGGGTTCCCTTCGGCAGATGATGGATCGCGAAGCGCTTACCCCCGTACGCGTCGACGTATGCACCCTTCTGGTTGTTGTAGATCGATATGCGGTTCGGATCCCACCAGATGATCCGCGCGTCGCGCGTCGGCGTATACGAGCCGACGGGGAATCCCCACGTGCCGTAGAGGCCGTGTCCGCCGGGATAGCTGAACATCCCCCGTTCGTACGTATACGGCGTCAGATCCGGTCCCGCGAGCTGGATGCCGAGCGCGAGCATGTACATCTGCGCGTAGATGAGTTCGACGGAGAATGCCGGCTCGTCACTTCTCACCGACTTGTACGCGGCGTACCCGAGTCCGGCGCGCTGGGGGATGATGTCGCCCGCGTAGGACACGCCGGCGGCGTGCGCCCACTGACTCTGGTCGTAGAGCTGACCGACGAGGTCGTGGTCCGTCAGCGCCACACCGACGACGACCCACTCGGGGTAGTAATTCTGCTCCGACGCCTTCGTCGTCAGGAACACGGGGAAGATCGGGTCGCAACCGCAGAAGATCGTCGTCGCGCCGGCGGCCTTCAGCTGCGCGATGACATTCGCCGCTTGGTTCGACATCGAGTTGATGTCGAGGCGGTAGTTGATGTGCACCGGCACGTGGTAGCCGGACTCACGCTGGATCGTGTTCTCGAAGTCCTTATGGCATTCGGCGTACCACGGGTTCTCCGGAGAAAGACCGGCGAGCTTGCGCGGTTTGCCTTTGACGCCTGGACCGCCGTAATCCGCGTTCTTCCCGTAGAGGAGATTGACGTAGTACTCGGCGGCCGTCTGCGCGACGATCGTGCAGTCCGTCGCGATGCTCCAGTTCCAGGGACGGTGATCGAGGTGCCACTTCGCCGACAGATATGGCGTGCCGAACGCGAGCACGTGCTGCTGCGCGAGCGCGTCGGTGAACGGTGCGGTCGCGCCGTTCAGTTCGGCGAACGCTTTGATCTCTTGTGCGACGTGGATCGCGTCGGCTTGTGCCTCCGCTTGTCCGCCGCCGAGCAGCTCGGTCGTGGTCGAGCCCTTGCCGTTGTAGAACGCGATGTGGATCTTGCGTCCGTAGAACTGGAAGTGCTTGTTGAAGTAATCCTGGAACGCGAGGACGGTGCGCTCGACATCCGCGGGCGTGTCGGAGATCTTCGCGCCGGCGAGCGCGGCCAGCGTCTGGTCGAAGCCTTTCTCGTTCAGCACACGGAAGGCAACGGTGATGTCCTTGGACGTGACACCTCGCGTCGTCGCGCCGCCGTTGCTACCGCCGAACGCGACGCACGGCGGAGAGTACGGGTCGCCCGGCACCTGTTGCGCTTGTCCCGGACAGTTCGCCTTCACGCCCGGGATCCCCGCAACCGTGCGGGACGAGCCCGACGACCCCGCGGTTCCGGCTTTACCCTGCCCCGGCGTCGTGAGCGGCGCGACCGACGGCAGAGGCTGACTCGCGAGGCTTCCGGCGCCGGAGCCCGTGTTGCGGAGCTTCGTCGGCAGCAGAACGGCCATCATCGCGAAGAGGATCGCGAACGCGACGAGCGGTCCGTACCCGCGAAGAACCCGGGCGAAGGCCGGCGAACCATCGGACGTTGCCGCTTGTTGCGCTGAGACTTCGCGTTCTTCGAGCTTGCTCATGAGAGGAACATCCCCAGTCCTTGAGCGGGAACGATCTTTGGTGTCTCGTGGACGAACAAGGCAAGGATGAGGAATCCGATCGCGATGAGGATCAAGATCCCGTACGACCGGATGATCCGCCGCAGCGTCGGTGACAGGAACCGCGAACCTCGTTCCGTCCGCATCGTTAGACCGTCCGGTGTCTGCGCATCCAGTACCAGTCCGCGCCGGCGAGCGCGAGCGCGCAGAGGATGCCGATGATGCCTACCGCGATCGCGACCCCGCCCTTACCGCCGGGGATCGTCTTGTCGCTTCGCGCGACCGGTGACTGCGCGAGCGGCGTCTCGCCTTCGGACGCTCCGGGGATCGCCGGTACGCCCGCGGTTCCCGGTGTGAAGATCGTCTTCGGGGCGGTCCCGAGCGACGCGGGGCTCGGCACGTTGAAGTTGAACGGGTTCGAGAACACTTCGCCTTCGGTGTAGGCGTCGGTGCCGCCGAGGTCGATGTGGAGCTGCGAAGAGCCCGCGGCGACGCCGATGCCGAGGTCGGCGACGAGGACGCCGACCGTCAGGTCGGGCACCGTTGTCTGCGAGCAGTCGTTGGGATTCCCACCGACGACCTGTGCCGGCTTCTCGAGGATCGGGATCAGCTGCTGGCTCAGAGGTTCGCGGATCGGCTCGATCGCCGCCAGCGCCGGCGCGAGGAACTGCCGGCCGAGTTGTGAATCGACGACCTGGATCGAGAGCGGCGAGACCGTCGCGACGCCACCGGTCTTGTCGAAGGCGGGCGGGACGATCGCGAAGCCCGTCGGCGCGAGCGCCGTGTTGATCGGTCCGAGCACCGATGAGAGCGTTCCGTTCACGGGAAGCGGGATCGCTGCGATGGTGGCGCCGCCGACGGTGAAGGAACCGGTCAGGGTTTGGTGCTGCTTCGCGTCCGTTTCTTGGACGGAGCTCCAGTGCAGACCCTGGAGCGTCACCGGACCGAGCGAGAACGAGCTGATGAAGGTGTCGGCCGTGCTCCGGCGAACCTTCTGTCCCTTGTCGATCACGACGCCCGCCGTCGACATCGACTCACCCGAACCCATGGCCAGCACGCCGGGGATCGAGAACGAGCCGATCTTCACGTCGGACGTCGCGAGCGGCGTCTTCGTCGCACTGGCGAACAGATCGATCACGCCGCCGCCGATCCCGTTCTGCTTCTGTCCGGCGGTGACAGATTCCTTGCCCTTCGCGGCACCGGGGTCGTCGGAGGTGACGCGTAGCCGCGGAACCTTCGCGTCCGTGCATGGGGACGCCACGCCGATCGCCGCGAGGTCGGCGGTTTCGCTTTCGGCGCGTGCGACCGTGTCCGTGTAGTCGGTGAGCGTCACCCCGAGGATCGGGGCGAGCGACAGCTTCCCGGCCGTGGGGCCGATACGCATGACCTGGGCGGAGGAGTTACCACTCCCGGCGATGAACTCGTCGGTCGCGCCGGCCGCCCAGGGGGTGGTCAGTGCCGTCAGGAGCGCCCCGCAGACAACAGCAGCAGCCAGGCGTTTCAGGGGGCGTTGGGTTTTGATGAGCTTCAGCATCGCGTGTTGCCGCCGGGGCGGCCGTCACCTCTTTCCAGAGATATAACGACGTACACCCCTACGACGTTCAACATCCTAGCAACAGACATCGGGCATCCTGGTCGGGTATGCCGAACGCCAAGCGGAAACCTGCGGCCAAGCCTCGTCCCTCTTCATCCAAGAAGAAGTCCCCGGCGAAGACTCGGACGAACCACGAGGACGCCGGCGGTGAGTTCCCGGCGGCGCTCGCCGAGCTGCTGCGGTCGAGGAAGCTCGCGGTGCCGAAGGGTCTCGAATCGGCTCCGCCCGAGGCGTACGCCAACCAGTCCGTCTCGTTCGTGGATCAGCTCGCGAAGCATCCGGACTCCCAGCTCGAGATGTTCGCGGAGAAGGTCGCGGGGTGGGCGCCCCGGCAGCTCGCGCGAGCGAAGGCCGAGTGGGATTCGTCCCCGCTCATCGCCGAGCTGCGCCGGCGGAAGCTCAAGGAGCCGGCCCCGCCGAAGCGCGTCGCCGGCGTGAGCGTGTCGCTCCGCACGCCGTTCAAAGAGTGGACGGACGCGCAGATCGTCAAAGCTGCGGGCGAGTGGAGCAAGCGCGGCTCCTAGTCGAGCCAGGCGACGATCTGCGGGTGCATGCGCGCGGCGCGCGCGAGACGGCGGATCGCCCGCGGTCCTTGGGGACCGCTTTCGAGGACGATCGTCGTCACGAAGGAGATCGGGACTTCCTCGAAGATCGGGATGCCGTCGGCGAGCAGCCGCTCGGAGCGTTGCACGAGGAGAGGCCAGAGTCCCTCGTCGACGATCTTCGATGTCGCCGCGACGCAGATGCACGGACGTCGCGCCGTGCGTGCGCCGAGTGCCGCACCGAGGGTTCCCGTCTTGTTGAGGAACGCCGTCGGGCCGATCGCATCCGCACCGAACACAACGGCGTCCGCGCGTGCGCTCTGCTGCGCGAGTGATCCGTCCGGTATCAAAGACGCCTCGAGGCCGGCGTCGGTCAGCGCCTGTGCGGCATCCCGTCCTTCGCCGCCGGGTTCGGAGACGGCGCAGAGCACACGCAGTCGCGGCGCGGACTTCAGTGCATCGATCACGAGGGACGACGCCGACACCGTCACGATCGTCCCCTCGGTCGGTAGGCGTTCGGCGAGGTGCTTCACGAGTGCCGTGCGCTCGTCGTCGAGGCGCTGCGCGAAGTCGTCGGCGGCGCGGGCGGCGCCCGGCGCTCCGTCCGTGTCGAGTCCGCGAAGAACGGTATCCGCCAGCCGAAGGCACGACGCCATGAGCGGCTGCGAGGACACGAGAAGCTGTGTCGCGTCGACGATGGCGTCGGGGGAGAGCGTCCGCGACATCTCGGCGAGCGCGTAGGCGGCGGTCCGCGCGATCGTTGCCGAACCGGAGCGACGGTCGCCCGCCGCGCCGCGCAACTCGTCCCACGTCATCCGGAAGCCTCCGCGTTGCCGCCTACGATACGTCTCGTGTCGATCGATACCCCGTCGGCCTGGTCGAACCTCGATCCGTCCGGTCCGACCGAGGTCGTGTTCGTGCGGAAGCCGCGCACGACGCCCGTCGCGGTGCTCCTCGGAGCATTCGATCCGCCGACGAACGCGCACGTTGCCGTCGTCCGGGCGGCCGCGCGGGCCGTGGATTCGTCCGGCGTGCTGTGCATGACGAAGACGCTCCTTGCGCGACCGGCCGAGGAGCTGCTGCCCGTCGACGATCGTCTTGCCGTGCTCGATGCGGTGGCGGACGAAGCCGGCCTCGGGTTCGCGCTCGCGAATCGCGGAACGTACGTCGACGTCGCGGACGCGTTCGCGGCCGCAGGCGTCGAAGCGACCTTCGTCGTCGGCTCCGACAAGCTCTCCCAACTCGAGGACCCGTCCTTCTATGAAGACGGCGCCGACGGCGTCGCGCGGACATTCGAGAAGGTGCGATTCGTCGTCGTGCCCCGTCCGACGGCGGGCGACGACCGTCCCGACCTGCGGTGGCTCGATATCTCCGACGTCTTCGAACGCCCGGGCGACGAAGAGATCTCGGCGACCGAGGTGCGTCGTCTGATCCGGGCGGGTGAGCCGATCGATCACCTCGTGCCGCCGGCGGTCGGGGTAGCGCTCCGGGGATATACTTCAGCCACATGACGACCGCGTGGAAGCAGCGGGTCTGATGCCTGACGAACCATCTCTCTCCGACCACGAGCAGCGGATCCTTGCGGAGATCGCGCGGAACCTCGAAGCCGAGGACCCCGATTTCGTTCGGAACGTCTCGCAGGCGCGTCCGCAACACGATTCGCGCCGAGTCATCGGCCTCTCGATCGTCGGACTCGTCGTCGGATTGCTGCTGCTGCTCTCCGCGCTGCGCTCGCTCCCGCTCGGCGTGGTCGGGTTCTTCCTGATGCTCGCCTCGATCATGGGCATCGTTTCCGGGATCCGCGCGAAGGCATCGGGCGGACGTTCGCCGTCGTCGATGTTCCGCGACGCGCTCCGCCGGGCCGAGGATCGGATGCGGCCCCGGCGCCGCGAGCAATAATCTTCGGCTAACGATGCCTTACGTTCCGGACGACGCTGAAGTTCGACGGCTGCGGGCGGCCGTCGATCGTGCCGGCTTCTCCGACTTCGAACGCATCTTCTGGCTGATCGCGTTCCTCGGCTGGCTCCTGCTCGACGGGATCTTGATCGGTGGACGCGCATCGTGGGTCGGGATCATCGGTGCCCTCGGCGCGTTCGCCGTCATGTACTGGCGGATCCGCGGCGGCTATCTCGTCGACGAGGACCGCGAGCTCCACGGCATCGGGCTGCGTACCGAAGCGCAACGCGCCTACACCGCGCTCATGCTTCGCCAAGCGCTCACGGGACGGAACGGTCTCACGCCGCGCGTCGACCACGATCCGTACAAGGTGTGGGCGAGCCGCGTCGAGCGGTCTGAGGCGCCGGTCGAAGAAGCCTAGAACCAGTTCGGGTTCGCGATCTCGAGTTTCTCGCGCGTTGTTTCGCGCAGCGCCTGAAGCGTTTCGTCGGACCGATCGTCGAGCGCGCCGGCGCGGATCTGCTCGGCGAGTTCCGCGTTCGCGGCGCGCACCTTCGTGCGGAGGTCGGCGAAGGACTCTGGTGGTTCGTCCAGCTCGATCAGCGAACGAAGACGTTCGTACTCGGCGCGCACCGCTTGTTCTTCGCCTTCCCACTCGCGCTGCAGGATCCCGAGGACGTTCAGCAGCACGCGCGTGTGGAACTGGACCCGTCCCGTCAGATCCGGAAGCAGGTCGTTCTCGCAGAAGTCGCGAGCGGCTTGCAGGAGTTCTTCCGCCGTCGGTCTATCTTGCATCAGCTATCAGCTCCAGAACGTCGTATTCGGTTTCGACGGTGCGTCGTCCGATCGCGGCGTGCTCGAGTGAGTTCCGGCTTCCGGATAGGTGGGTGAACGCTTGGAGGATCGTCATGATCCCCCACTTCACGCTCGACATGATCTCCCACCACCGTACGGCGTCACGGTCGAGCGGCCGGCCCGACGCTTGTTCGTAACCGTCGTAGAGATCCTCGCGTTTCCCGAAGCCTCCGACCTCACCGGCGGCGCCGAAGCGCCATGAACGGCAGCACACCCAGGCGAGGTCTTCGCACGGATCGCCGATGTGTGAGATCTCCCAATCGAGGACGGCGCGGATCCCTTCCGGTCCGACGATGAAGTTCCCGTTGCGGAAGTCGCCGTGCACCATGACGAGCTTCTCGCCGCTCGGCTTGCGTTGGTCGAGCCAGCGCATCGCGAACTCGAAGACCGGATGCGGTTCACCGAGCGTGCGCAGGAGCGAGCCGAACTGCTCCATCACGGCGTCGGCGGGACTCGTCGACGGAACTTCCAGACCGTCGGTCGGCATCGTCTGGATCTTCGCGACGATCGTGCCGCACTGCTTCGCCATGACGTCGCGCGCCTTCGCGTACTCGTCGTCGCGCAAGATGCGGCGCGCGATCGTCTCCCCGTCGACGTGCTCCATCACGAATGCGGGGGAGCCGAGCTCGTCGGCCGTCGCCGTCCAGAGCACCTTCGGCACGGGGACGTTCGCGGCTAACGCGCGCTCCAAGAGGACGACTTCGGGACTCCGCTGCGTGAGCGGCGTGACGCCGGGTGGCTCGCGACGGAGGACGAGGCGCTGCCCGTCGGCGACGAAGGACCACATCTCGCGGGACGCACCGCCGCTCAGACGTGCGAGGTCTTCGATCGTCACCGGCTTGCCGAGCTTCGCCGAGACGAAGTCGGTCAGGGGGCCGAGGAGGTCGTCACCGCGCGCCATTTGCGTATCGTGGCACAGACCGATTACCGGGAGGCAACCGATGCGCATCCGTCTGGACCTGCAAGACGAGTACATGCACGCTCTTGAGTCCGCCGAGACCTTCAACGAGTCGATGTACTTCAACGTGTACGACCCGAAGCCGAACATCGGCGCCTGGTTCCGTCTCGGCAACCGGGCAAACGAGGGCTACGCCGAGATGACGACGTGCATCTATCTCCCAGACTCGTCGGTCGCGTTCATGTACGCACGTCCGCACATCGAGAACAACGACGCCTTCGATGCCGGCGGGCTCCGGTTCGACGTCATCGAACCCTTCAAGTCGCTTCGCGTGACATTTGAAGGGAAGGTCGCCCTCCTGTCGGATCCGCTCGCGATGGCTGATCCGCGCAAAGCGTTCACCGAAGCGGAGAACGTCGACTGCGCCGTCGAGCTCGACTACCGCGGCCTGTCACCGATGCTCGGCGGGGAGCCCGAGATCGAGGAAGGCGATACCGGCGTCCCCGTGGACATGCAGTTCGCGAAAGGCCACTACGAACAGCACGTCGGCGCGACGGGACGCATCACCGTCGGCGCGGATTCGTGGGAGCTGGACGGTTACGGGCTACGCGATCACTCGTGGGGACCGCGTTCGTGGCAGGCGCCGTACTGGTACCGCTGGTTGACGTGCAACGCGGGACCGGAGGACGGCTTCATGGTGTCCGTCATCGCGAGCCGCGACGGGAAGGTCCGTCGGACGGGCGTCGTCTTCGAGAACGGCCAGTACACGCCGATCATCGACGCGAAGCTCGAGACGAAGTGGACGCCGGAGATGAACCAGGAAACGCTCGTCTGCGTCGCGAAGACCTTCGATCGGGAATTCGAGATCGCCGGTTCCGTCATGTCGTTCATCCCGCTGCGCAACCGTCGGGACGGAAAGGTCACGCGCATCGGTGAAGGCATGACGCGCTACGAGTGGGAAGGCAAGACCGGTTACGGGCTGTCCGAATACCTCGATCAGATCGAGGACGGGCGCCCCGTCGGCGTGTAGCGGCGGACGAACCTCACGACGGACGCGGTGATCCGTCCGGCGAGACCGGACGGCACCAGCGTTCGCGGATCGAGTTCCGCGAGTCCCCGTCGCCACCACGGCACGTCGTCCGTCAGTTCGTGGAGTGAACGGTCGAGCGTCGTCCACGCGTGCGTCGCGTCCTGTCCCGAGACCGGTTCTTCCGCGTAGAGGACGCGGCTCGTTACGCGCGCGAGCTCGAGGTGCGACGCACCGTTGCCTTGTCCGACACGCACGGCGAACTCGCGATGTGTCTCAGACGGTGCGGACATCCATCCAAGGTCGCGCGCGCGGTCGAGGAACTCGGCGAACGCGCCGACGACGATGTCGTCGGGCGGTCCCCGGCGACGGCGTGATCGCCGGATCCGTTTCGCGACGGGCGTGATCGATGCCACGATCAGCGCGATCAGCGTGTAGACCACGGCGGCCGGGATGTGGAACGGCGCGCGAACCGGCCGCTCCTTCGACGGCAGGTTCTGCTGCTGTGGCGTGGGCACGGGGATCGTCGTCTGTTGCGGGATCGGTTTCGGCGTCGCTTGCGCTTGGACCGTCTTCGGTACCGACGAGCTGACACCGTGGCCGGGTGTCGGGTCGAAGATCGTCCAGCCGCCGCCGGGCAGATTCACCTCGACCCACGCGTGCGCGTCTTTCGTCGACACGACGTACTGGTTGTCGACGAAGGCGCCGGGAAGGAACCCGACACCGACGCGGGCATCGACGCCGAGGCCGCGCAACATCAACGTCATCGTCGCGGCGAACTGCTCGCAGTACCCCTTCCGGTCGCGCAGGAACTGCTGGAGACGCGCGATCGAATGTCCGGCGGGGACGTCCTCGCTGTACGTGAACTTGCGGAAGTACGTCACGAGGGCCCGCGACTTGTCGAGCGGCGTCGACGCTGTGCCGACGATCGACTTCGCGTACGAGCCGAACAGTTTCTCCGCATCGCTTCCCACGGGACGGAGCTTGGTCGGTTCGTCCACGGCGACGTTCGGCAACACCGACCGCACGGTGTAGGTGAGTCCCGGGGACGAATCACCGCTCAGCAGCAACGTCTGCGACGGGCCGTCGAGCTGCACCTTGTGCTGCTGTGCGTCGATCGATCGCACCGCGTAGGCGGCGGGAAGCCACGGTGACAGCAGCGAAGTGAGGGTGTACGTCTGCTCGACCGTCTGCCCGCTCGTCGGCGGGTTCGCCGCAGGTACGGCGCTGTTGATCAGATCGTGCGGGTGTGCCTGCAGGAACCACTCTTTCCCGTCGTAGGTATCGAGTGATGTGAGCCGCCAGTAGAGAGGTTTCGTCGACGTCACTCGCATCACTTCGATGGGTGGATTGATCTTGAGCTGACGCTGGATGTCGGACAGCGGCTTGATGATCACGATGCGCGGACGAAGCGCTCCGCGAAGTTGCACGATCGGCTGATCGCCGAAGATCGTCGGCGCCGCAAGTGCGGCGATGCTCGCGATCGCGAGTGTCGGGATGCCGAACCACGCCGGGATCGCGAGCTTGCCACCGGCCCAACGCGCGATCCGCTGACGTCCTTCCGCGAGGAAGAATGCGATCGTCACGATGATCGCGGCGATCGCGAAAGCGGTTCGTCCTCTTCCGTCCCCGACGGAGCCGGCGAACGTCACCACCCCGAGGGCCGAGATCACCGTTCCGAGCGGACGACGAACAACGACCCATGCCGCACCGAGGAAACCGAGCATGAGAAGCGCGGACCAGAGCAGGACGACGTACTTCCCGGCGGCGAGCACCGGTGGCGTAGCCGAGCCGGCGTCCGCGAGTCCGCTGCGGATCAGCGTGAGCAAGGCGTGGAATCCCGATGGTGTCGGCGCGCGATGTACGAAGAGGATCGGCAACGTGACGAACCCGAGGACGATCAGGAGCGTGAAACCGAGACCGAGCGAACGTTTCCCGAAGAAGATCGCGAACGCCGCGCCGACGGCGACGGCGGGAACGGCCGTGACGTACAGACCCGGCGCTTGCACGACACGACCGAGACTGCCGATCGCGATGGCGGCGAGCGCGACGAGCGTCGCGTTCGTCGCGCCGGACGTCTTCAGCTCATCGCGCCAGAGCGACATCTTTGATACTCGTGTGCCAGATATGACGGAAGGACATGCCGTTCTGTAGACGCACCGCCGGGAGCCCGGTTCGCGCGACCGACGGCACGGGCCGGCGCTGCCCGGGCTTCGTTGCGTACGACGACGCGTCGATCCAGACGAACGCGCCGGCGACGGGCCCTCGCATGCGCAGCGCCACGGCCCGCAGCTCATCGCGCCGGAGATCGGGGGAGATCACGACGACGAGGGCCGGGCGTCCGGCCGACGGACGGAATGTTCGCTCGAGCGCCGGTGTGATCTTCGCTCGTCGTGAAGCCTTCACGCCGGCGAGGGCTTCGAGGAAGTCTCCTTCGGACGGCGAGCGTGCCTGCATGAGTGGTCCGTCCGTCGTGATGACTTCCAGACGCATGCGTTTGCGTATCGCGAGACTGCCGACGGACGCCGCCGCGGACACGGCTGCTTCGACCGACGCGCCCGGTCCGGAGCCTTGATGCTTCGACGCCGCCGTGTCGAGCACGATCAACGCGCGCGGTTCCGCGAGCAGCTCCTCTTGCCGGATGAACAACTCGCCGGACCGCATCGACGTCGGCCAGTGGATCTTCCGGAGGTCGTCACCTTCTTGGTATTGACGGAGGGCGTAGAACTCGTCGCCGTGCCCGACGAGAGGTGAGTGGCGTATCACGCCGATGCGCTGGGTCGCCGTCGGCAGCACCGTGATCTCTTCGAAGGACGGAACGACGACGAGCTTCGTCGTCCCGGACGCCTGCTGCCGACGCCGGATCGCGCCGAACGGATCGGTGTGCGTGATCTGGACGGGCCCGATCTCGTAGCGACCGCGCATCCGCGGTACGAAGTTGTACGCGACACCGCGTTGCCGTCGCCGCACGCCGCCGGGCAGTGCGAGTTTGGGTGACGGACCGAGATCGGCCGGGATGTGATCGGAGAGAAGGATCGGGCCCAGCCCGACGCGTCCGATCGCTTCGACGATGAGCTCGACGCGCACGGGAAGTCCAACCGACGTGCGGGACGGCGACACCGAACGCCGTACGGCGACGTTGCCGCGCCGGAACCACACGAGGACGAATCCGATGCCGAGGATGAGCGCGAATCCCACGCCGGCCATGAAGAGTTCCTTCATGCCGCCGAGACGGCCGAACAGGATCATCGTGACGGCGAGGGCGGCGAGCGTACGCCCACGGGTTGTCATCAGATGGCGGTGGTCACGACCGGGTGCGCTTCGGCACGGGCGTTCGTTCCAGGGCGTTCTCGACGATCGCGTCCTGCGTGATGCCGGTGAGTTGCGCCTCCGGCGTGGTGATGATGCGATGAGCAAGGACCGCGACGCCGAGTTGCTTCACGTCGTCGGGAACGACGTATTCGCGTCCTTCCGCGGCCGCGGCCACGCGTGACGCGCGGAGCAACATGAGTCCGGCACGGGGTGACGCACCGAGGTAGCTCGACTCGTGCTCCCGTGTCGCGACGAGCAGATCGACGATGTACGACTTGATCGCGTCGGCGACGTGCACGCCGTGACCGACGTCGATCAGCTTCTTCACGTTCGCCGCGCTGACGACGGGCTGCAGCTCTTCGAGGCGTCCGGGAAGACTGTGGATCGAGAGCACGTCCGCTTCCGCCTGTGGATCGGGATAGCCGACGCGCACGCGCATGAGGAAACGGTCGAGCTCGGCCTCCGGAAGGGGATACGTCCCTTCGTGCTCGATCGGGTTCTGCGTCGCGACCACCATGAAGGGACGCTCGAGCTCGTAGGTGTGTCCGTCCAGCGTCACTTGCCGTTCCTCCATGGACTCGAGGAGTGCGGCCTGGGTCTTCGGAGACGCGCGGTTGATCTCGTCGCCGAGAACGATCTGGGAGAAGATCGGACCGGGGTGAAACTCGATCCCGCGCTGGCGCGCCCAGACGCGGACGCCGGTGATGTCCGTCGGAAGAAGGTCGGGCGTGAACTGGATCCGGCGGAACGAGCAGCCGAGCGAGCGGGCGAGCGTCTTCGCAAGCATCGTCTTGCCGACGCCGGGGACGTCTTCGATGAGGACGTGACCCTCCGCGAACAGGGCGGTGACGCAGAGACGGACGACGTCCGGCTTGCCCTGGATCACATACTCCACCGACTCCGTGATGCGTTCGAAGTAACCGGCGAACGTCTCGAGATTGCGGTCGGCGGGGCGGGCCATGGGGTCCGACTGTACTACGGGGGCCCGGCTACGCTGGATGGCGTGGCCCTCGAAAAGATCCTGCTCGCCGCGCCCCGTGGGTGGTGCGCCGGCGTCGACCGCGCCGTCGAGATCGTCGAGCGCGCCCTCGATCTGTACGGACCCCCGATCTACGTCCGGAAGCAGATCGTGCACAACCGGCACGTCGTCGAGGGACTCGAGAAACGCGGTGCGATCTTCGTCGAGGAGGTCGACGAGGTCCCGTCCGGCTCGCACTGCGTCCTTTCAGCTCACGGATCGGCGCCGACCGTGTACGAGATGGCTCGCGAGCGGAACCTCGACTTGATCGACGCGACGTGTCCTCTGGTGACGAAGGTGCATGTCGAAGCGAAGCGCTTCGCGAAACGCGACCGCACGATCGTGCTCATCGGTCATGCCGGACACGAAGAGGTCGAAGGAACGATGGGTCAGGCCGTCGAGCGGACCGTTCTCGTGCAGGACGTCGCGGAAGCCGAAGCCCTCGAGGTCGACGACCCGGACAACCTCAGCTACATCATGCAGACGACGCTCTCGGTGGACGACACACGCGAAGTCGTGGAAACGCTCCGCCGCCGCTTCCCGAACATCTCGGGTCCGACGAAGTCGGACATCTGCTACGCAACGACGAACCGCCAAGCGGCGATCAAGGTGCTGGCGACGCGCGCGCCGCTCGTGCTCGTCATCGGCGCGCCGAATTCCTCGAATTCGTTACGGATGGTGGAGGTAGCGAAGCAACATGGTGCATCGTCCTATCTCATCGAGGACGAATCACAGATCGACGCGTCCTGGCTCGACGGGGTCGACGTCGTCGGGTTGTCGTCGTCCGCGAGCGCACCGGAATGGATCGTCGAGAGCGTGATCGACTTCCTTGGGCCGAAGGAGGTCGAGACCGTCCGTGTCGTCGACGAAGATGTGCGTTTCCCCCTCCCGCGCGAGGTAGCCCGCACCTGAGCGCCCCGGCCCCGATAATCGATAGATGAAGGGCCAAGAACTCCGCGATCTCGTTGCCGCGCAGCCGCTGCTCGCGGACGGCGCCATGGGGACGGCCCTCATCGCGCGGGGCATCGTGGACGTCGACGGTTGCGTCGAGCTGGTCAACATCTCCGAGCCGGATGCCGTGCTCGATGTCTACCGGGAATTCGTCGAGGCCGGTTCGAAGATCGTCGAGTCGAACACCTTCGGCGGGAGCCGCTTCAACCTCCGCAACCACGGCCTCGAGCACCGTCTCGAAGAGATCAACCGCCGCGGTGTGGAGATCGCGAAGGAAGCAGGTGTCCTCGTTGCCGGATCCGTCGGGCCGCTACGGGTTCGCCTCGCGCCGTACGGACGCGTGTCGAAGTCGGCAGCCCGCGACGCGTACGCGGAGCAGATCGGCGTGCTGGCCGCGTCCGGTGCGGACGTCATCTGGATCGAGACGCAATCCGACCTGAACGAGATGCGCGAGGCATTGAAGGCCGCACGATCGGTCGGCGATCTCGCCGTGATCGTCACGGCGACATTCACGCGCGACGACCGCACCCTCCTCGGTTCGACGCCCGAGCATGTCGCGAAACGGCTCGTCGACCTCGGTGCGGACGCGATCGGCGTGAACTGCTCCGAAGGTCCCGCACAGGTCGTCCGGATCCTCGCCGCGATGCGAACGGCCGCGCCGGACGTACCACTCGTTGCGATGCCGAACGCCGGAGGTCCGACGCGCGTCGGGGAGCGGATCTTCTATCCCGCGACGCCGGAGTACTTCGGGGAGCACGCTCGAGAGTTCCTCGCGGTCGGCGCGTCGATCATCGGCGGGTGCTGCGG
>JAICYB010000132.1 GCA_025934435.1 Actinomycetes bacterium
CCTGGACGAAGGTGAACGTCGTCTGGACGCACTCGACCGCGCACGGCGCGGACAAGCTGACGGCGGTGACGCAGCTGCTGACGGCGATCGGTGTCGGTTGGGGCATCACATGGCTGACGTGGTCGTCCGACTACACGCGCTTCATCAGGCCGAGCGTCCCGGACCGGAAGGTCTTCTGGACGACGTGGTCGGCGATTCTCATCCCGACGGTGTGGCTCGGGTTCCTCGGCGCGTCGATCGCGAGCGGCGGCGTGCAGAACGATCCCGCCGACTTCGTGACGGCGGCGTTCGGCGGCTTCTCGATCCCGATCCTGTTCCTCGTCATGCACGGGCCGGTGGCGACGAACATCCTCAACCTCTACTCCGCCACGCTGGCCGCGCTTTCGATCGATATCAAGGCAGCGCGCTGGAAGGTCTGCGTCGCCGTGTCGATCGTCGGCACGGGCGTGTTGATCTGGTTCATCCAGGATTCGAACTGGGCGAACAAGTTCGACGAGTGGCTCGCCTCGGTCGTGCTCTGGATCTCGGCGTGGGCCGGCGTCATGTGCGTCGACTACCTCGTGTTCCGGCGCGGCCAGATCGACGTCGCGGCGTTGTACGCATCGCCGAAGGAGTCGATCTACGGCGACGTCAACTGGGCGGCGGTGATCGGCATGCTCGCCGGCGTCGTCGCCGGCTGGGCGTGGGGCTACGGCCTCGTCGGCTTCCTGCAGGGGCCGATCGCGAAGGCGACGCACAACGTCGACCTCTCGTGGCTCACGGGGTTCGGCGTGGCCGCGATCCTCTACTACGTTCTGCGCCCGTTCCTCGCGAAGGAAGCGCAGACGGCCGCGGTCAGCACGCCGTAGCGCGCGTCTCTCGGAATCCGCTCACGGTTCGTTCTCACGGGCCGTGGGCGGATATCCGTGAACGAGCGTGGAGCGGTTAGTAGCCGCCGCCACCGCCGCCGCCGCAGCCGCTGAGCAGCACGACGAGAGCGATCACGAGCAACGCGATAACGGTCGGAAGAATGAGCCGGGCGTACCGCATGTAAGGCATACGCCGGTGGTTTCGACGCGGATTGCGCGGTCCCTTCTAGGCGACCGCTGCGCGAACCGGCGCGAGCTCTTCGCCGAACCGAGCTCGTTTCACGAACTGCCCGATGCCCGGAGACGCCACGAGCTCGTCGTTCTCGACGAGCAGGTTGCCGCGCAGCAGGACGACATCCGGTGCACCGGTGACCACGGTGCCCTCGTACAGCGAGTAATCCGCCTTCGAGTGGTGCGTGGACGCGGAGATCGTCACCTGCTTCTTCGGGTCGAAGACGACGAGATCGGCGTCGGAGCCGACGGCGACCGTCCCTTTGCGCGGATAGAGGCCGAAGAGCTTCGCCGGGTTCGTCGCGAGCAGCTCGACCATCCGGTTCAGCGTGATCCGGCCTTCGTTGACGCCGAAGTGGTGGATCATCTTCAAGCGATCTTCGAGCCCGGGCCCGCCGTTCGGGATCTTCGAGAAGTCGTCGCGGCCGAGCGTCTTCTGCCCGTCCCACAGGAAC
>JAICYB010000088.1 GCA_025934435.1 Actinomycetes bacterium
CTGGGGGGGGGTCCCCCACGGGGGGGCCGGGCCTCGCCGCCCCCCCGCGCCACTCCGTCGCTGGGGCGCGCTCCCCCGCCGAGTCGGCCTTCGTCAGCACGTACACATCGCCGTGCCGTATCTCTTCGGGTTCGCGCAGGCAGTCGATCGCGACGACGTGCACATCGGGACGGATCCAGGGCTCGGCGGCACCGCCGCCGTCCCACACGATGACGCTGCCCTCGCGCGCAGCCGCCGCGAGGACCCGTTCGGCATCGAGTCCGGTTGCGACGGGCGCGCGCGTCCCGACCACGGGCGCGAGCTCTTCGTGTTCGTCGATCGGACGCGCGACGCGTACCTCATCCGGTGAACGAACGACCGATACATCGAACCGTCCCCAGTGCAAGAGCGACGGGATCGGATGCCGGGCGACGGCGACGCTGCGCCCGGTCGCAAGGAGCGTCCGCGCGATACGCCGCGTGAGCGCGGTCTTACCCGATCCGGTCGATGTGGCGCTCACGGCGACGACCTTCGTTCCGTCCGGCGGATCGAACATACGCGTTGCCGCGCGTTCGACCGGGATCCCGCGGGTGAGGGCCCAGCGCTCGATCGTGTCGCGCGTAACACGCTCGCACGGCAGGAGGTGCACGACGTCGACGCCGGCGTCGTCCGGCATGTCGTCGACGGGGAACACCGGCAATCCGGACGGAACGGTGACGGTCTCGGCGAGACCTTCGCAGGCGAACGCGACCGCGTCCGGACGCGCGGCGCCGTAGACGAGCACACTTCCACCTTCACCGGCGATGAGTTCGCGCACGGTTGGTCATCCTAGTTACGCTCCGCCCATGACCGACGGCCCCGTTCTCGTCACCGTTGAAGGACACATCGCAACGCTCACTCTGAACGTTCCAGACAAGCGCAACGCCATGTCCGAAGAGATGACCGACGCGTTCCCGGAAGCCGTCGCGTCGATCGCCGCTCAGCCGGACGTCCGCGCGGTGATCGTGACGGGGAACGGCACGTCCTTCTGTGCCGGCGGCGATCTCGACTTCTTGCACACGGGCGACCGCAACGTCGTCGCGTTGCGCGAGAAGATGACGACGTTCTATCCCAAGTTCCTCACGCTGCTCGATCTCGACGTTCCGACGATCGCCGCCATCAACGGACCGGCCATCGGCGCCGGACTCTGCCTCGCGCTCATGTGCGACATGCGGGTCGCCGATCAGGACGCACCGATGGGCATGACGTTCGTCCGTATCGGGATCCATCCCGGGATGATGGCGACCGCGCTTGCCTTGCGCGCCGTGTCGCACACGTGGGCGGCCGAGCTCTTCTACACCGGACGGATCGTCACGGGCGCCGAAGCGCTGCACATGGGTCTCGTGAACCGGGCCGTCCCGAAGGACCGGCTCATGGCGGAGACGCAGGCGCTCGCCGAGCAGGTGGCGGCGAACGGACCGATCGCGCTCCGTTACGTGAAGCAGGGCATGAAAGAGCTCTTCCGCGACGCGGCCGAGAAGGCGTCGGCGTGGGAGGGCTACGCGCAGCCGGTCACGATGGCGACCGAGGACGTGCAGGAAGGCCTGAAAGCGGTGCGCGAACGGAGGCCGGGTAACTTCCAGGGCAGATAGTTTTGAGCAGTGCCGAAGCGCTCGCCGTTCACTGTTGAGACGCCGCAGCAACTCCCGGTAACGAAGCGCGGCGAACACTGGTACGCCGAGCTCGCCGACCGCGAGGTCCGGCTCTCGAACCTCGACAAGACCTACTGGCCGGACGAGGGCTACACCAAAGGCGATCTCCTCAACTACTACTTCAACATCGCGCCGACGATGCTTACCTACCTGCGCGACCGTCCGCTCACGATGAAGCGGATGCCCGACGGCATCACGGGCAACGAGTTCTACGAGAAGAACGCGCCGTCGCACACGCCGGACTGGATCTCCCGGTGTCCCGTCCCGAGCGAGGACGCGAAGGATGGCCTCATCAACTACCTGATGGCGAACGACGAAGCCGCGATGCTGTTCGTCGCCAACCTCGGCTGCATCGAGTTCCATCCGCTGCACTCACGCTGCGCGCGACCCGATCTTCCCGACTACCTCTTCTTCGATCTCGATCCCTTCGATCCGCCGAACGGATTCGCCGATGTGCTCGCGGTCGCGCATCACGTGCGGGCGGCGCTCGACATGCTCGGA
Organism: Actinomycetes bacterium; assembly: GCA_025934435.1. GTDB lineage: Bacteria > Actinomycetota > JAICYB01 > JAICYB01 > JAICYB01 > JAICYB01. Next base: position 2,172 of record JAICYB010000088.1, read on the forward strand.
CTGCCTTCGTATCCGAAGACCTCGGGCGCAACGGGCATGCAGATCTACGTGCCGATCGAGCACGGTCCGACCTACGAACACATCCGTGAATTCGTGCGGACGATCGGGCGCGCGATCCGGAGCGTCGACCCCGACCGGGCAACGCTCGAACCGAAGATCGTGAACCGGACGGGCAAGGTCTACATCGACCACAACATGAACCGGATGGGCGCGAACATCGCGGCGGTGTATTCGGTTCGTCCCGAACCGGGGGCGCCCGTCTCGACACCGCTCACGTGGGACGAGGTGGCCGAAGGAGAGGTTCGTCCGCAGGACTTCACGATCGCGACGATCTACGACCGGCTCGAGAAGGTGGGCGATCTCTTCGAGCACATGCTCGATCGACCGGTGGATCTCCGTCCGGCGATGGAGAAGCTCGGCGTCTCCTACGACGAACCCAAGCTCGTGGAGTACGAGCGCAAGCGTGACTTCTCGCGCACGCCGGAGCCCGGGCCGGTCATCGCGCCGAGCAGCGGCGACCGCTTCGTCATCCAGAAGCACGCCGCAACACGGTTGCACTACGACCTTCGTCTGGAGCACGACGGCGTGCTGTGGAGCTGGGCCGTCCCGAAGGGTCTTCCGCCGGTTTCCGGCGAGCGTCGCCTCGCCGTGCGCACCGAAGACCATCCGATGGAGTACCTCGACTTCGAAGCGTGGATCCCGAAAGGCAACTACGGCGCGGGCGAGATGCGCATCTTCGACAAGGGAACCTACGAGCTCCTCGAGGACGAAACGAAGAAGAAGACGATCAGGCTGCACGGCGAACGCGTGCGCGGTGAGTACCACATGGTGAACACATCGGCGGATCAATGGCTGATCTTCCTGTCGCGGAGCTCCGAGGCGCTGCCACCGCCGCCCGAGCTTCGTCCGATGCTCGCAGAAGCTGTGGACGAACCGTTCGACGACCCGAAGTGGACGTTCGAGCCGAAGCTCGACGGTGTGCGCACGCTCGCCTACGTCACGACCGACCACACCACGCTCTACTCGCGAACGGGACGAGATCAAACCGGCCAGTACCCGGAGCTACGAAGCCTCGCGACGTACGTCAACGCCCTTCACGCTGTGCTCGACGGCGAGATCGTCGTACTCGGCCCGGACGGGCAGCCGTCCTTCAGCGCGTTGCAGCAGCGCATCAACCTCACATCACCGGTCGAGGTCGACCGCGCTCGAAAGACCCATCCGGTCGTGCTCTACGTGTTCGACATCCTGTGGCTCGACGATCGCGATCTCACCGGGCTCCCGTTGACCGAACGGCGCGAGATCCTGCGCAACGTCGTCACCGAGACCGGCCCCCTCGCGATCACCTACGGCATCGAGGGCGACGGCAGAGCGTTCTACGAAGCGGCGAAAGGGCTCGGCATCGAAGGGATCGTCGCGAAGAAGCTCGACAGCGTCTACGAGCAGGGCAAGCGATCGCACAACTGGCGGAAGATCAAGGCGCTCCGCTCGCTCGACGCCGTCGTCATCGGCTGGACACCGGGCGGCGGCTCCCGCTCACAGACCTTCGGCGCGTTGCTCCTCGGCGCCTACGACGAGGCCGGCGCGCTGCACTGGATCGGTCAGGTCGGGACGGGATTCAAGGGCCGCATGCTCGACGACGTCCAGCGAACCCTCGAGACCATCGAGACGGACGAACCACCATCGGACGACCCCGAGCTCCGCGCCGTGAAGGGCGCGCGGTGGGTGCGTCCCGAGCTCGTGTGCGAGGTCGCCTACCTCGAGGTCACGAGGGGCGGTAAGCTTCGAGCCCCGACGTTCCGGGGCATGAGGCCGGATGAAGACCCGAGGGGTTGCTTCATCGAGCAACGAACTGGATAATCCGAAGACAGTGCGGACGGAGCACCGGGGCGCTCCATCAGAAGACGCGACCGTGGACGCGCGAAATCGCGTGCTTTCGATCGTGCGTCATAGCGACCTCGCCGCGGCTGCGCCGCGCCTCATCGAAGGCCTCTGCCGGTCGATCGGATGGGACGTCGGCGGCGTCTGGCTGATCGACGACGCCGGAACGACGCTCAGCCTGTCGTACTGGTGGTGCCGGGAAGCGGACCGCTGCCATCCCTTCATCGAACACTCGCAGGCCACGATGTTTCGCCGGGGTGAGGGCTTACCCGGCCGAGTGTGGGAGAGCGGGGAGCCGACGTGGGTCCGCGACATCGCCACTGCGCGCGACTACCCGCGCGCCGACGCGTCCGGCCGTTCGGACCTTCACGGTGGATTCGGGTTCCCGCTCCGACTCCACGACGTCGTCTTCGGCGTGATGGAGCTCTTCTCCCACGACGTCGTCGAGGACGACCCCCGCTTGTACGAGATGCTCGACGCGATCGCCGCCCAGACGTCGACCGTTGTCGAGTGGGAAAGCTCGCGAAGCGAACACGACTTCCGGCAAGCGCTGCTCGAGTCGCTCAGTGAAGCGTCCCTCGACGGCATCGTCGCCGGTGGGCTCGACAACCGCACGCTCTATTGGAACCAGCGCTACATCGACATGTGGAAGATCCCCGACGGTCTCATCGGGATCGGTAAAGACGGTGAAGGCGTGATCGAGCACATGGCGTCCATGGTGTACAGCTCCGAGAGCTACATGGACGTCGCCAACGCTGTTCGCCGTGAGCCGGAGGTGTCCCGTCGCGACGAGCTCAGCCTCGTGGACGGACGCATCTTCGATCGTTGGACGACCCCGATCCGGATGCTCGACGGGACGATCATCGGCCGCATGTCGACGTACCGCGATGTGACGGACCAGAAGGCCATCGAGCGATCGCTTCGCCGGAGCGAGCAATGGGTTTCGTTCCTTGCCGGCGTGACGACGGTTCTGTCCGAATCGCTCGACTTCGACACCTCGCTGCAGCGGTTCGCGCGACTCACCGTTCCGTGGATGGGCGACTGGTGCGCCATCCACATCGTCGAGCCGGACGGGACCTTCCGCCCGGTCGCGGTCGGGCATACGGACGAGTCGCGGCTCGCCGAAGTGATGACGCTCCAAGAGCGCTACCCGACGGATCCGAACGCGGAAACCGGGCTGCCGAACGTCATACGCACCCGGATGCCCGAGCTCCATCCGGAGATCTCGGACGAGATGATCGTCGCGAGCGCGCGCGACGAAGAGCATCTCGCGATCATCCGCGACCTCAGCTTCAAGTCGGCGATCATCGTTCCGATCATCGCGCGCGACCGCGTCCTGGGGGCCCTGACGCTCGTTTCGACGAACCCGAACCGCCTCTACACCGAAGAAGACGTCGGGCGCGCCGAGGAACTCGCAGCGCGGGCCGCCTTCCCGATCGACAACGCCCGGTTGTTCGAACAGAACCTCGCCATCGCGCAGACCTTGCAGCGAAGCCTGCTTCCGCCGGCGCTGCCGGACATCTCGGGCGTCGACATCTCCGCCAGGTACGTCCCGGCCGGTCAGGGCGTCGACGTGGGCGGAGACTTCTATGACGCCTTCTCCGCCGGCCGGAAGATGTGGACCATCGCGATCGGCGACGTGACCGGCAAAGGCGTCGAAGCCGCGACGGTCACATCACTCGCGAGGCACTCGATCCGGGCGGCGGCGATGACCACGCAGCGTCCTTCGGAGATCCTCGGCATCTTGAACCAAGCGCTGCTCGAAGATCCGTCCGTCGAGCGCTTCTGCACGGCCGTCGTCGCGTGTGTTGAACCGAAGTTCGGCCGGGTGCGCGTGACGTTGTCGTGCGCCGGACATCCGCATCCCTACGTCATACGTTCCAACGGAAATGTGGAAGAGGTCGACGTCGCCGGGACGCTCCTCGGCTTCATGCCGAACGTCCCGCACACCGACGTCAACATCGAGTTGCAGTTCGGGGACAAGTTGGTGCTCTACACCGACGGAGTAACGGATGTCCGTGGACGAGCCACGGGCGAGCGAGACTTCGTCCAGCTGCTCGACCAATGCGCGAAACGCGGCACCCAATCGACCGTCGACTTCATCACCGAGCAGGTCATCGCGAACCAGGGCGGAAAGCCGAGCGACGACATCGCGCTTCTCGTGCTCGGTGTGCGGTCTTCGATCTTCGGCGGCGCGAAGCAGGACGACGACGAAGACTAGGCGTCTTCGTCCAGTACGAGCAGCGCAGCACCCACGATCCCCGCGTCGGCGCTGAGCGCCGCCGCGAGCAACTTCGGGGCGGGACGGCGCGACGACGCTTCCATCCGCTCGAGCATGGCGTCGTGCGCCCGCTCGGCGAACAGGTCCCAGTCTCGGACGATCCCCCCGCCGATCGCGATGCATTCGGGTTCGAGCACGTTCACGAGGGAACCGAGCCCCCACCCGACCCACTTCGCGGTTTCGTCCACGATCGACTTCGCGAACGCATCGCCGTCGCGAGCCGCCAGCGTGATCGCGGGGCCGCGCAGCGGATCGAGTCCGTGGAGCGCGCTCTCCGGGTGCGCGGCGACCTCCTCGCGCGCAACACGTTCCATCGCGAGACCGGATGCGAATTGTTCCCAGCAGCCGCGGCGTCCGCATCCGCATGGTGGTCCGTCCGGCGCGACAAGGACGTGTCCGATCTCGGCCGCGCCGCCGTGCGCGCCACGGAACCGGTGGCCGTCGATCACGAAGCCGCCGCCGATGCCCGTCCCGAGGGTGACGCACATGAAGTTGCGAGTGCCCCGTCCGACACCGAAGCGGTGTTCGGCCCAGGCTGCGCAGTTCGCGTCGTTGTCGAGCCGGACGTGCGCGCCGGTTTCTTTGGCGACCATCTGGGCGAGATCGAGATCGTGGAGGCCGGTGTTCGGACCGAAGGCGTAGTGGCCCGTCGCGTAGTCGACGATCCCCGCGGCCCCGATGCCGATGCCGAGTTCCGTCTTCGATCCGAGCGCGGCGACGAGTTCAGCGATCTGCTTCGCGACGGAGTCGCCGTCGTCGAGGTCGGACGCCATCTCGTGACGCGCGATGATCGTCCCCGCTTCGTCGACGATCCCCGCGGCGATCTTCGTGCCGCCGAGGTCGATGCCGATAGCGTTCTTCAAGCGCGGCGGATCGGTATCGCTTGAACGTCGCCCGAGGGCTTGTTCGCGGCAGTACTGCGCTCCTCGATCATCGCGAGGAAGGCGTCCATCCCGTCGAGGAAGCTGCGGAAGGCGTTGAGCATCTCGCGGCCGGCGCGAACGAGATGTTCCGTCGCGTCGGGCGACGCCCCTTGGATCGCCATGGACGCCGTACCGATCGGGCATGCATAGCACTCAGGGACGTACGGACGTTCAGCGGCTTCTTCGCTCATCGTCATCTCCTTTGAAAATGATATTGAGGACCGGTCCCTCGAAGCTCGCATCGACGACCTCACGACGCCGCAGCGACTGCGGGAGCAGGATCGAGCGCCGATACGAGCCCACGGTGATGATCAGATCGTCGTCCTTCCGGGACAGATCGAGACGACCGTCAGCGTACGGGAGTTGGAGCTCGAGGACCATCGCGCCCTCTCGTGCGCGAACCACCATCGGTTCGCCGGAGTGGAAGATGTCGGACGGATCACGGCCGCCGTAGACCTCGTCGC
>JAICYB010000037.1 GCA_025934435.1 Actinomycetes bacterium
GCGCCCGCGCGCGGGTGTGGCGGGGGCGCGCGGCGAGACCGGACGCCGTCGTGCTGCTCGCCGACCTTGCGGTCGGCGTGCAGCCCACCCAAGTGCTTCCCGACCGCGATGTCGTGATCGTCGAGGACGCGGCGAGCTTGATGCTCGGTGGCTTGTCCGCGGGAGCGGGTGCGGTCGCGGCGAAGCGGTTCCGGTGCGGGGTGGTCGACCCGCGTCCGTTCGCGGTGGGTGCGATCGCCAAGGCGCTCACGGTCCATCGGCATATCGGTGCAGTGATCGCTTCGCTCGGACGCACACCGCAGGAGATCGAGGATCTGCGCGCGTCCCTTGCGGCAACGCCGGGAGAGGTCGTGCTGTGGGCTTCGAACGCCGATCCGGGGATGGTCGTCCCCGACGAGATGCGTCCGATCGTGCGTGCGTTCGGGGAGCTCACGCAGGTCGCAGGACGTCCATTGCAAGATCTGTTGCTCGAACGGCTGTGACGCTCTACTCGTTCGGTCACTCGACGAAGACGTTCGACGAGTTCACGGAGCTCATCACCCAGGCGAAGATCGCCACGCTCGTCGACATCCGCCGGTTCCCGCGCTCACGGCGTCACCCGCACTTCGCGCGAGAACGGCTGGAAGAGCGTTTGACGATCGACTACGAGTGGCTCGGCGACGACCTCGGCGGCTTCCGGGAGCCGGATTACGAGACGTGGATGCGGACGCCGGACTTCGAGCGAGGCATCGTCCGGCTCGAAGAGCTTGCACGGACCGGGATCGTCGGCTTCATGTGCTCCGAGGGCCTCCCCGTGAAGTGCCACCGGCGCTTCGTCGCCGAGCGGCTGGCTTCGCGGTCGAACGACGTTTGGCACCTCCTGCCCGACGGCTCGTTGGAGCCGGTGACAGCTCGGCTTGACCTGTAGGACACCAGCGCAGGAGCGGGCAATCGGCGTGGTTCGGGCCGCGCGCTTTGCAGAAGTGTCGTCCGAGCTGGATGAGCTGATGGGGGACATCCACCCACGCGTTCTCAGGTAGCAGCTCCATCAGGTCGCGCTCGACCTTCACGGGGTCGTCGTATCGCGTGAGTCCGAGGCGCTGGCTCACGCGGTTGATGTGCGTGTCGACGAAGATCCCGTGGTCGGACTTCGGCCGAGGTGCGACGTTCGCCAGCACCACGTTCGCCGTCTTCCGCGCCGCCCCCGGCACCTGCGTGAGCTCGGCCATCGTGAGCGGCACCTTGCCGCCGAAATCGTCCACGATCTTCCGCGCCGCGCCGATCACCGACTTCGTCTTCTGCCGGTAGAACCCGGTGGATCTGATGATCTTCTCGACGTCGGCCGGATCGGCTTGCGCGAGGCGTTGAGCATCCGGGTAACGCTCGAACAGCACGGGAGTCACTTTGTTCACCATCTCGTCCGTCGTCTGCGCGGACATGATCGTGGCGACGAGGAGCTGAAAGGGTGTCTTGTAGTGCAACCACGTACGTCTGTCCGGGTCCCACCGCCTGAGGGCACGGACGATGTGACGAACCCTTTGCTTGGCCTTAACGGGATCGTAACCCCCGGGCGCTATAAATCTTGGTGGCTGAGGCATACTCGTAAGTTCCGAACGCGGACAGGTGTCGATTATCGGGGAGACACGACACCGAGGAGGGTTGCCATGCGCGAGCCCGTGGAACAGCTGTTCCCGGCATATAGCCGCACCGCATACCGCGCCATCAAGGCGGCGCTGGGCGCGGCCATGCGCCGGGCGTACAACATCAAGATCGAAGGCTTACACCACGTCCCGGACGACGGCAAGGGCATCGTCGCAGCGAACCACATCTCGTTCCTCGACTCCTTGTTCATACCGCTCGCGATCCCGCGCCGGGTGACCTACCTCGCGAAGGCCGAATATTGGGACAGCTGGAAGACGAAGTGGTTCTTCGATCTCGTCGGACAGATCCCCGTGCGCCGCGATGATTCGGCGAAGGCCGTTGCCGCCCTCGAGTCGGGCTCACGCGTTCTGAACAAGGGCGGCCTGCTCGGGATCTATCCCGAAGGCACGCGCTCGCCGGACGGTGCGCTCTACCGCGGCAAGACCGGCGTCGCCCGGATGGCCGCGGAGTGCGGGTCGCCCGTGATCCCCGTCGGTCTCATCGGGACGCGCGAGATCATGCCGAAGGACGCGAAGATGCCCCACCTGAGCGGTGCGGTCACGCTGCGCTTCGGCGAGCCGATGCGCATCAGCAAGGACGAGATCTCCGACGATCCGATGGCGCTCCGCGGTTTCGTCGACGCGTTGATGTACGAGATCCGAGAGCTCTCCGGCCAGGACTACCGCGACGAGTACGCGGGCAAGAAGCACAAAGAGCCGGCGGTCGCCGCGGCCTAGATCTGGGCCAGGACCTGCCGACTCGCTTTGCTGTGACGAGCAGCCGTCCGCGTCCGTGCCCCCGGGGCTACGGTAGCGCCCAGCTCCGCGCGCGCTCGACGGCGCCGGCCCATCTATCGCGAGCGTGCAGACGCGTCGCGTCGTCCATGTTCGGTTCGAACCGTTTGTCGACGCCCCAGCTCGCTTCGAGCGAGTCGAACGAGTCCCACACGCCTTCCGCGAGTCCGGCGAGGAACGCCGCGCCGAGCGCCGTCGTTTCCTGCACGACGGGACGGACCACCGGGATGCCGCTGAGATCGGCCTGCAGCTGACACAGCAGATCCATGCGAACCGCTCCACCGTCGACGCGGAGCTCGGTCGCGGCTGATCCCGTCGCTTCGGACATCGCTTCGATGACGTCCTGCGATTGGTGCGCCATCGCTTCGATCGCCGCGCGGACGAGATGCGCTTTTGTCGTTCCGCGTGTGAGACCGACGATCGTTCCCCGCGCGTACGGATCCCAGTAGGGCGACCCGAGCCCGGTGAAGGCCGGCACGAGGAACACGTCGTCGGTGTCGGCGACGGACGCCGCGAGCGGCTCTGCTTCCCTGAAGTTCGTGATGAGGCCGAGACCGTCGCGTAGCCAGTTGAGCGACGCGCCGGTGACGAAGATCGCACCCTCGAGCGCGTAGTCGGTTCGTCCGTCGACCGTCCATGCGATCGTCGACAGCAACCCTTCGCGAACGGCGGGCGCTTCGGTGCCGGCATTCATCAACAGGAACGAGCCCGTGCCGTAGGTGTTCTTCGATCGTCCGGCGTGGTAGCAGCCCTGCCCGAACAGCGCGGCTTGCTGATCTCCCGCGACTCCGGAGATCGGCACCCGCAGGCCGTGGAACGCGCCGGGATCGGTGGTTCCGAACCGTCCGCTCGATGGACGAACCTCCGGCAGGAGTGACGCCGGGACGTGCAAGAGCGAGCAGAGCTCCTCCGACCATGCGAGCCGGTTGATGTCGTAGAGCATCGTCCTCGATGCATTGGACGGATCCGTCGCGTGAACGGCGCCGTTCGTGAGCTTCCAGATCAGCCAGGAGTCGATCGTTCCGAACGCGAGATCGTCGCGGGTGCGCGCGCCCTCGTTGTGATCGAGCAACCATTCCACTTTGGTACCGGAGAAGTACGCGTCGAGCACGAGGCCCGTCAGGTCCCGGATGCGTGGTTCGTGTCCCTGCGCTTTGAGTTCGTCGCAACGCCCGGCCGTCCGGCGGCACTGCCAGACGATCGCCTTGTCGATCGGTTTCGAAGTCGTGCGGTCCCACACGACGGTGGTCTCGCGCTGGTTCGTGATGCCGATCGCGACGATGTCTTCGGTTCCGAAATGTGCGATGACATCGCCGGCGGCGTCGAGCGTCGCGGACCAGATCTCGTCGGCGTCATGTGACACCCACCCCGGCTGCGGGAAGTACTGCGGGAATTCGCGGTAGCCGGTGGCGTGGATGCGTGCATCCGCGCCGACGAGGAGCGCGGTGACGCCCGTCGTCCCGGCATCGAGCGCGAGGACATACTTCATCGACGTTCGTTCATGCCGTCGCCAAGAGTCGCTTGATCTCGGCGACGCCTTGCCCGCACCGCTCCGGAAGAGCGGCCGGATCGAACCATGCCGACTCGATCACTTCGCGCATGTCGATCTTGTGATCGGGATGCAGGACGTTCGCGACGAAGCAGTAGACGGTGTCCTTCTTGTACTCCCGGTTGTTCAGGTACGACCCGATCGGCTCGACGCTGCCGAGGGTGATCCCGACCTCTTCGCCGACCTCCCGGATGGCGGCGACCGCTGGTTGCTCACCGCGATGCATCGCGCCGCCGGGGAGCGTCCAGACGCCGCTGCCGTAGGAGTTCCGGATCATGAGCCAGCGGCCTTCGTGCTGCACGACACACTTCACGCCCGACGTGTGCGGACGGAACACGAACCAGTACAGACGCCGCACCCGCGCGGCGACCTTGAAACCAAGGTGGACGAACCGCCGCATCGGCTCAGAACTCGGCGCCGCGACGATCGCCGGCGCCCGCCGCGTCGTCGCGCATCGACTCGTACCACGCGCGCTTGTCGTCGAAGGTGCGAACGTTGGAGATCGCCGCCGCGGCGATCCGTGCAACGTCCTCGAGCCGTTCCCGCTCGTGATAGATGGCGATGAGCCGGTCGTACGGACCGGCGGCGTCGAAACGCGCCGCGACGGCTTCCTCGTACAAGGGGATGGCTTCGTCCGTTTGGAGGATCTGCTCGAGGTTCTGCCCTCGCAGGTACAAGCGAACGAGCTCATCCGGCGGACGCGTCGGACGGCGCGGTGGTTCGTCCGGCGTTCGTTCCCGACGTCTCCGCAACGGCATGGCCTCTCACACTAACCTTGAGTCATGCGCATCGGCGTGCTCACCGGCGGCGGCGACGCTCCGGGCCTGAACGCGGTGATCCGTGCCGTCGTCCGGAAGGGGATGGACACCTACGGGCACGTCATCCTCGGCTTCCGCGATGGCTGGCAGGGCGCGATGGAAGGCACCGTGAGCGAGCTGTCCATCGACAACACGCGGTGGATCCTGCCGCGTGGAGGGACGATCCTCGGCACGTCCCGGACGAACCCCTACAAGACCGAGAACGGCGCGCAAGCTGTGCTCGACACGCTCTCCGCGAACCGCATCGATGCGTTGATCCCGATCGGAGGCGAGGACACGCTCGGCGTCGCCGCGAAGCTCGCAACCGAGGGTGTGAACGTCGTCGGTGTGCCGAAGACGATCGACAACGACCTCTCCGGGACGGACTACACGTTCGGATTCGACACCGCCGTCCAGATCGCGACCGACGCGCTCGACCGCTTGCACACAACCGCGGAGTCGCACCATCGCGTGATGGTCGTCGAGGTCATGGGTCGGCACGCGGGTTGGATCGCGACGCATTGCGGCATCGCCGGCGGCGCGCACGTGATCCTGATCCCCGAACGGCAGTTCGACATCGAGCGGGTCGTCCGGCACATCAAGAACCGCACCGCGAAGGGGCGCTACTTCTCGATCGTCGTCGTCGCGGAAGGCGCGACACCGATCGAAGGCACGCTCGTCACGCAGGAGAACGAGACGGACGCGTTCGGACACGCGCGCCTCGGCGGGATCGGCAACCTGATCGCCGACGAGATCGAGAAGAGGACGGGACACGAGACTCGCGTCACGACGCTCGGCCACGTGCAGCGGGGCGGGACGCCGACGGCGTACGACCGCGTCCTGGCGACGCGGTTCGGGATCGCCGCGATCGATGCCGCACACGACGGCACGTTCGGCGTGATGGTCGCCTTGCACGGGACGGACATCGTGACCGTTCCGATCGCGGAAGCGACGGCCGAGCTCAAGACGGTCGACCCGAAGCTCTACGAGGTTGCTGAAGTCTTCTTTGGATAGGCGGCGCACCGCCTTCCGGACGATCGCCGTGCTCTACGCGCTCTTGACGGTGTATTTCGCGGTGGTCGTCGCTCGCGCTCTTGCCGATCATCCGCCCGAGCTCCGCGGCGCGAATCTGGGGTTCGCGATGTTCACGGCGGCCGCGACGTGCGGGCTGTGGATCTGCGCGGAGTGGGGGAGGTTGCTGGGGCTCATCATGGCGCTCGGGACGAGCAGCCTCGGCGTCCTCGCCATCATCTCCGTCGCTGTTTCGCACCACGGCTCGATGCCGGGGTGGATCTTCGTTTTCGTCGTGAGCACCGCCCTCACGTATGTTCTGACGCGTCGTATCTTCAACCCTCTTCCCGATGACTGACGGATACATCGATCTCCGCTCCGACACCGTGACGCTCCCGACGGACGAGATGCGTCGGGCGATGGCCGACGCCGAGCTCGGTGACGACTGCTACGGCGAAGATCCGACGATCAACCGTCTGCAGGAGCTCGCCTGCGAGATGCTCGGCATGGAAGCGGCACTGTTCGTTCCGTCCGGCTCGATGGCCAACCAGATCGCCGTGAAGGTGCTGTCCAAGCCGGGCGGGGAAGTCATCTGCGAAGAGGAGTGCCACCTCATCCACCACGAAGCGGGTGCGTGCGCGATGGTCTCGCAGGTTCAGTTACGCGGCTTGCCCTCGCGCATGGGCGTCCTGTCCGCCGACGATGTGCACGCCGCGCTCCGCCCCCCGGACCCCTACCAGCCGCGGAGCGTCCTCGTCGCGATCGAGAACACACACAACGCGGCCGGCGGAACGGTGTGGTCGCTCGACGATGTCGAAGCCGTGGCGTCTGTCGCGCGTGAAGCTCGCCTTCCTTTCTTCATGGACGGCGCTCGACTCTTCAACGCCTCCGTGGCGTCCGACACGCCGGCGCGTGACTACGCGGCGTCGTGCGACATCGTCACGTTGTCCTTGTACAAGGGCCTCGCCGCGCCGATGGGGTCGCTCGTGTGCGGGAGATCGGACCTCATGCAGGACGCGTGGCGCTACCGGCGCGTGCTCGGAGGCGCGCTCCGGCAAGGCGGCGTCGTCGCGGCCGCCGGGATCATCGGACTCGAATCCATGGTCGATCGTCTCGCGGAGGACCATGCGAACGCGCGCCGGTTGGCCGAAGGGATCGCGGAAGTCGTGCCGGACGGAGCGATCGACCTCGAACGCGTGCAGACGAACATGGTGTTCTTCGACACAACTTCCGTGAACTCGTCGCCCGCGGCGTTCGCGGATGCGCTGAAGACCGAAGGTGTCCTTGCGGGCGCCGCGTCGTCGACCGCCGTGCGCTTCGTCACGCACAAGGACGTCTCGTCCGACGACATCGAAAAGGCGGTCGAGGTGTTCCGTCGCGTCGTATGACCACGTTGTACGAGTTCGCCGGCGGCATGGAGGCGTTCGAGGCCCTGGCGGCGGCCCATCACGCGCGTTGTCTCACCGATCCCGAACTGAACCACCCGTTCTCGCATCCCGGTCAGCATCCGGAGCACGTCCACCGTCTCGCCGCGTACTGGGCGCACGTGCTCGGCGGGCCGCGGACCTACGACGAAGATCACTCGTACGTGCTCCAGCTGCACGCGGGGAACGGGGATATGACCGATCTGGGTCGCCGGTTCGTCGAGTGCTTCGTCGCCTCTATGGACGACGTCGGCCTACCGCAGGACCGCGAGTTCCGGGACGCGATGCGCGCGTACATGCAGTGGGCCGTTGACGAGGTGCTGCTTTATCGCGAACCCGGCGTGGTCGTCCCGCGCGATCGGCCGATCCCGCGCTGGGGTTGGTCGGGCTTCGAAGCCTAAGCCGGACGAACCTCGGCTCCCGCCGCCGCGAGCGCGTCCCAGATCTTGTTCAGCATCGACTGGTTGTACGGGATCGCGAACGGCACGCCGAAGTGGATGAACCAGAGGAAGAACGACAGGATCGGGATGATCCGCTCGCTCGCGCCGCTCCGCTCCTGTGCGCGTTTGATGCGATCCGCCGTTCTGTAAAGGGACACGAGTGCGGGAACGATGATCACGGCACCGATCGTGATCGCCAAGAGCGCCAGCGTCGGATCGACGTCCTCGCCGTAGTTCCGGAGCTCGTTGTTGATCTTGTAGTACCAGACGTACGCGTAGACGCCGAGCGTGACGATGCTGAGCCCCCACACTCCCCACGGATTCCTGCGTTTGTACCCGACGCCGTTCGATACGACGAGGTCCGCCATCGCACGCCTCCTTCGCCCATCGCCCTAGAGGCCGACTGCCCGCCTCACTCGATCGAGCGTAGCGCGTGCGACCTTCTGCGCTCGTGCAGCACCGTCGGCGAGGATCTCATCGATGCGTTCGCGGTGCGCCATCAGGTCGTCGTAGCGGGCACGCGGCTCGGCGAAGCGTCCCTCGAGCGCGTTCGCGAGCATGTCCTTCACCTCGCCGTAGCCGATCCCGCCCGACTCGTATCGCGTGCGCACGGCGGCAACGTCCGACGGGCTCCCGAAGTGCTCGTAGATGCGGAAGAGATTGTCGGTGGACGGATCCTTCGGCTCCTCGGGCGCGCGTGAATCCGTGACGATGCGCATCACGAGCTTCCGCTGAGCTCTCGGCTCCATGAAGATGGGGATCTCGTTGCCGTAGCTCTTCGACATCTTTCGCCCGTCCACCCCGACGATCGTCGCCACGTTGTCGTCGATGCGTGCCTCCGGCACGCGGAGCGTCTCGCCGAAGATCCGGTTGAACGTCTCGGCGATGTCACGCGCGTATTCGACGTGCTGCCGCTGATCGGAGCCGACGGGCACGACGTCCGCGTCGACGACGATGATGTCGGACGCCATCAGGATGGGGTAGTTGAACAGTCCCATCGAAACTCCGTCGTCTGAGGTTCGTCCGGCGGCCTCGTTGGCGGCGACGGCGTCCTTGTATGCGTGCGCTCGATTCATGAGTCCCTTCGGCGTCACGCACGACAGGATCCACGTGAGCTCGAAGACCTCCGGGATGTCCGATTGGCGGTACACGACCGTCCGGTCGGGATCGAGCCCGAGGGCCAGCCACGTAGCCGCGACTTCGTAGGAAAGCTCGCGCATCTGCTTCGCGTCGTGGACCGTCGTCAAAGCGTGTTCGTCCGCGATGAAGTAGTACGCGTCGAATTCGTTCACCAGCTCGAGCGCGGGCTGTATCACGCCGAGGTAGTTGCCGATGTGCGGCGTTCCCGACGGCTTGATGCCGGTGAGCGCGACCTTAGCCACGGGCGACGTGATCTGCGGGCTTCTTCCCTACGGCATCGGCGATCGCGAGCAGCTCGGCACCGAGTTCGGCGATGTCGTCGCGCGTGAGCGCCTGTGGTCCGTCGCAGAGCGCCGCGCGCGGATCGGGATGGATGTCGATCATCACGGCATCGGCACCGGCGGCGACGGCCGCGCGCGCGAGGGGCGCGACGAGCTCCTTGCGCCCACCCGAGTGGGACGGATCGACGATAACCGGCAGGTGCGTGAGTTGCTTCGCCGCGGGTACGGCAGCGATGTCGAGCGTATTGCGGTATGCGGGCTCGTACGTCCTGATCCCGCGTTCGCAAAGGATGATGTCGCTCGTTCCCTCGCGTGCGACGTACTCCGCCGCCATCAGCCACTCCTCGATCGTTCCCGCCATGCCGCGCTTGAGCATGACGGCCTTCCCGGACCTACCGCACTCGCGCAGCAACGGGAAGTTCTGTGCGTTCCGTGTTCCGACCCGGAGGACGTCCGTGTATTCGGCGACGAGTTCGACATCCGCCGGCTCGAGCACCTCCGTCACGGTCGGCATACCCGTCTCCTGCGACATGAGGCGCAGGATCTCGAGACCTCGCTTGCCGAGGCCCTGGAACGCGTACGGCGACGTCCGGTGCTTGTATGCATCGCCGCGAAGGATGTGCGCGCCCATGTCCTGTGCCATCCGCGCCGCTTCGATGGCTTGCTCCTCGGTCTCGATCGCGCACGGCCCGGCGATCATCGTGAAGTAGCCCTCGCCGATAGGGACGCCGGCGACGTTCACGATCGTTGCGTCCTGATGCAGCTCTCGCGCGACCAGCTTGTAGGGCTTGCCGACGCGGATGACTTGCTCGACGTGGGGGAGCGTGGCGAGCGGGAGCTCCATGAAGCGTGCGGTGTCGCCGACGAGCCCGATCACCGTGCGCAACTTGCCCGGCGACACGAAGGCCTGGCCGCCGACGGCCTCGACCTCTGAAACGACGCGGCCGATGTCGTCCTCGGACGCCTTGGTGTCCATCACGACGACCATCTCGATGTCTCCCTTCTTCGCCACAAAGGCTCCTCTAAAGAAAAAACCCCGGGTTCTCGCCCGGGGCCTCCGTCTGTCTCCTGTGGAGCTTTATCGAAGACGCGCGGCGGCCGGGGCGTAATAGCCCCAGAAAAAGCCGAACCAGCTGCTGCGCGTTTTCATCTCCACAACGGTAACAGAAGGCGTCAAGGTCTTTCGCCCGGCGACGGGAGTGGCAGCAGGTGGTTCGACATCAGGAAGGCGTCCGTGATGTAGAAGCCTTCGCGCACCATCGCGCGCGTCTCACGATGGCGGACGCAGCTCAGCTCGCGTCGTCCGTCTTGGTAATGGAGGTAGGCGTTGATCGCGATCTCGTTCACTTCGATCTCCGTCCACGACGGCGGGGTGAGGCCGCGTACGCGACGTGTCGTTGCCGTGCCCGAATTGCAGATCAGCAAGCCGCTGATGCCCCAGAAGTAGGGGACGTGCTTGTGTCCGGACACGACGAGGTCGACGCCGAGATGTATGAGCTCCGCGAGGACGTCGCCGGCGTCGTTGATCGTGTTGCGCTCACGCCCCGTGCCGGGGATCGCGACGAGGTGGTGATGGATCGCGAAGATCTTGATGTCGTTCGGCTCGGTGAACCGGTCGCGGATCCACGGGTACCGCTCGCGTCCGATCTGGCCGTCGTTGAGGTCCGGTTCGGACGAATCGACGGCAACCACCGTGAACCCCGTTGCGCCGAGCTCCTCCGCGCGCGACGCCTCGAACGATCTGCGGTACGACGAGAAGCGATCGCCGAAGTGATGCTCGAAGTGGACGTAGCCGACATTGCGGGCGTCGTGGTTGCCCGGGACGATCACCTTGTCCGCTTCGATCTTCGAGATCCAGTCGGCGGCTTCAGCGAACTCCCACTCGTAGCCGGCGGCGGTCAGGTCGCCGACGATGAGGACGAGGTCGGGAGCGATCTCGTTGATGCACTCGATGATGCGATCCATCGCCGTGGCGTCGAACGTCGGCTCACCGCAGTGGATGTCCGAGATCTGGACGAGCCGTAAAGGACGAGACGCCGTTGCCATCGATGCCAGCATATGGTCTCGACGCGATCTATTACGTCGGGTTCGAGACCGTCGCGGCACCGTAGTTGACGCACTCCTGCACATGGAGCGACTTTCCGCACGCGTTCTACCGGCCGTATGTGATAACATACGAACGTATGCAGCTGGGCCAGCGCCTCAAGACGCTTCGCGACGATCGCGGACTCTCGCTCCGCGATCTCGCGGCGACGAGTGGTGTGTCCGCCCCGATGCTCTCGCAGGTCGAGCGCGGGGAGACGTCGCCGAGCCTCGAGATCGCCGGACGCATCGCCGCGGGACTCGACCTCACGCTCTCGCAGCTGCTCCGACTCGACGAGGATCCACACGCGGTAGTCGTTCGGAGCGACGATCGCCCCACGACGACGCGTGACGGGCACCGCGTGCAGCAGCTGACACCGCCGCTCCCCGGACGACGACACGCGGTCACCGAGCACACGCTCAAGCCCGGCGGAGCCACCTCGACGCCCGGCGACACACCGTTGCACGAACCGGGGAGTCGCGAGACTGTCGTGGTGATGAGCGGTGCGCTGCGGCTCCTGCACGGTGGAGACACCTATGACCTCAAGGCCGGCGATGCGATCACGTTCGACGCCGACCTGCCGCATCACTTCGAGAACACGGGTAAGAAGGAGACGACGTTCATGGCGATCACAACCGCGGGTCTGAGATGAGCAAGACACTGTTCGACAAGATCTGGGAAGCGCATGAGGTGCGGGACGGCCTGATCTACATCGACCTGCATCTCGTGCATGAGGTCACGTCTCCGCAGGCGTTCGACGGACTTCGCATGACCGGACGAAAGGTGAGGCGTCCGGACAAGACACTTGCGACGGCCGATCACAACGTGCCGACGGAGTGGATCCCGAAGGCGCAACTCATCGCGGACGCGCTCTCGCGCAAGCAGGTCGAAACACTCGAAGCAAACTGCGAGGAGTTCGGGATCCCGGTCTACTCCGTCGGTTCCGACCGGCGAGGCATCGTCCACGTCATCGGCCCCGAGCTCGGCGTCACGCAACCTGGGATGACCATCGTCTGCGGCGACTCGCACACGTCGACGCACGGCGCGTTCGGTGCGCTTGCGTTCGGGATCGGTACGTCTGAGGTCGAACACGTGCTCGCGACGCAGTGCCTCGTCCAGAAGCGGCCGAAGCAGATGCGGATCATGTACGACGGTCAGCTCGGTTTCGGCGTCACACCGAAGGACCTCATCCTCGCGACGATCGGCCGGCTCGGCACCGATGGGTGCGTCGGCTATGTCGTCGAGTACGCCGGACCGGCGATCGAAGCGCTCTCGATGGAAGGCCGGATGACGGTGTGCAACATGACGATCGAGGGCGGCGGACGCGCGGGGATGATCGCGCCGGACGAAACGACCTTCCGCTATCTGGAAGGCCGTCCGGCCGCGCCGAAGCGGGTGCCCCCGGAGTGGCGCGATCTGCCGACAGAAGCGGCAGCCGCGTTCGACCGCGAAGTGCCGATCGACGCCGGCGAGATCGCGCCGATGGTCACCTGGGGGACGAACCCCGGCATGGTCGCCGAAGTGACGAACAAGGTTCCGCATGCGAACAACGAGAGCGAAGAGCGCGCGCTGCACTACATGGGCCTCAAAGGCGGCGAGGAGCTGACGGACGTGGCGCTCGACCGCGTCTTCATCGGATCGTGCACCAATTCGCGCATCGAGGATCTGCGCGCGGCGGCGAAGATCGTCAACGGACGCCGGGTCGCGAAGGCCGTCCGCGCGATGGTCGTCCCCGGCTCGCAGCAGGTGAAGATGCAAGCCGAGGAAGAAGGGCTGAACGACATCTTCACGAAGGCGGGTTTCGAGTGGCGCGAATCGGGGTGCTCGATGTGCCTCGGCATGAACCCGGACATCCTCGAGCCCGAGGAGCGCTGCGCATCGACCTCCAACCGCAATTTCGAAGGACGGCAAGGCGCCGGCGGGCGGACGCACCTCTGCTCACCGCAGATGGCCGCGGCCGCCGCGATCGAAGGTCACTTCGTCGACATCAGGAGCTGGAGCTAAATGGATCCCGTACGAACCATCGAAGGAAGCTGTTTCGTCCTCGACAGAAGTGACGTCGACACCGATCAGATCATCCCGAAGCAGTTCCTGAAGCGCATCGAGCGCACGGGCTACGGCGAGTTCCTCTTCTACGACTGGGTGCGGAACGGCGAGGTCGCGCTCGAGGCCGCACCGGTGCTCGTCGCCGAGAAGAACTTCGGGTGTGGTTCGTCCCGCGAGCATGCGGTGTGGGCGATCCAGCAGGCCGGCTACGCGGCGGTGATCGCGCCGAGCTTCGGCGACATCTTCTACTCGAACGCGACCAAGAACGGTCTGTTGCCCATCGCGCTTCCTGAGGAGAACGTCCGCGAGATCATGAACGCGGGCGGTGTATCGATCGATCTCGAGGCGCAGCAGGTCGCGTACGGCGGGAAAGTCGTGAAGTTCGACATCGACCCCGAGATCAAGCACCGCCTGCTCAACGGACTCGATGACATCGGCATCACGCTCGGCGAAGTGGCGGACATCGACCGCTACGAATCGTCACGCGCGTGGCCGGCGCCGTCGACGACGTCGATCTAGCAAAGGTTCGCCGGGCTGCACTGATCCGGCGGGACGGGCGTGTTGTTCGCCTTGGCCTTGTTGTGTCCGCGCGGAGGCGGTGCAGCGAAGCTGACCACGATCCCGTAGCTCGGAGCCGCTGTGCCGTTGCCGTCCGCAACGTTCCGCTGATCGGACGAGCGCCGGTGCAGCGAGCCGATGACGTCGCCGTTACCCGACACCTTGATCCCGTTGAGACCGTTGTCGTCCGTCCGCGAGGACGTGACCCGCGCGCCGTCCGCGAAGAGCTCGATCCCATTCTGATGGTTGGACGACGCGCGCAGATGAGAGAGTCGCGCGTCGACGCCATCCACGATGAAGCCGTCGCCCATGTTCCTCGTCGCGATGCTCCGTAACACCGTCGGAGTGTCGCCGAAGACGTCGATGCCGTCCGAGCCTGTTCCGATCGCGCGTGAGCCGGAGACGACGGCGTTCTCGCCGAGTACGTAGATCCCTCGCGACGTCCCGCCCTGCGCAGACGATGAGCGAACGAGAGCGCCGCCGCCACTGGACGAAACGTAGATGTCGTACGCCATGTTGTTGTTCGATCTCGAGGAGAGCACCCGCGGCGCGGCGCCGATGACGTAGATGCCATAGCCCGCGTTGCCCGCCGAGATCGAATGGCTGACGACGCCTCGATCGCCGTTGATGTAGAGGCCGTAGCTCGAGCCGTTCAATGCCCGAGATCCGATGATGCGTCCATCCATTCCGCTGAGGTAGATCCCGTAACTCGTACTCGAGAGCGCGCGTGAGCGTGTCACGTGTCCCGAATTTCCGTTGATGTAGATGCCGTAGAAGAGATCATGATCGGCCGTCGTCCGGTGGACCGTCTGGTTGCTTCCGAGGAGTTGCAGGCCGTCGAAGCCGTTGAACGAGGCCGTCGACGAAGAGATCACCGCATGGGTGGCGTTGACGTAGATCCCGTTGTCGGTGTTGTGATCGGCATGGACATGGGAGACGTGGAGTCGGTTCTCCGCTGCCGAGATACCCGTCCCGAAGTGCGTCAGCGTTCCGTTCTTCACTGTGACGTTCGCGAAAAGTACGGACGCGCCCGCGTTCCCCGTTCCTCCGCCGTCGATAGTGTGGTGGTTCAGGTCGATCGTGATACCCGCGCGCCCGGCTTCGACACCGTTGCCCGCGGGGCAGACGAGGTCCCGCGTGAGTTTCACCGACCTGGTCGCCGGCATACCGCCCGGTCCGACGCACTGCGAGAACGGTTTCTCTCCCGCGTCGGACGAGGCCGCGAGTCCGGCCGATGCGAGCGCAACGACGAGCAGCACGATCATCGATCGGGTTACGCGCACGTTCTTCCCCTCCGTCGTTCCTGCTTCAGCCTAGGCGTCCTAACAAAGCGTCGCGGGGCTGCACTGGGCCGGCGGCGCCGGCGAGTTGTTCCCTTTCGCCTTGTTATGGCCGCGCGGCGCCGTCGTGACGAAACTCACGAAGATCCCGTACGAGGGAGTCACCGTGCCGTTGCCGCTCGCGATGTTCCGAAGGTGCGCCGACCGGCGATGGAGCGAGCCGATGACGGCGTTCTCCCCGGACACCTTGATGCCCGTGCTCCCGTTACCGGTCGCGCGCGACGAAGTGATCCTCGCGTTGTCCAAGCCGACCTCGATGCCGTTCGTATGGTTCGCCGAGGCTCTGACGTGCGAGAGCGTGGCGTTGATTCCGTCCACGAAGAACCCGTCGGACCCGTTGCCGGACGAGACACTCCTCACGACGGTCGGGTCGTCACCGAAGATGTCGATCCCTTCAGCCGCGGCTCCGGCCGCGCGAACGTCGGACACCACAGCCTCGTCGCTCGAGATGTAGATCCCTCGTGCTGCTCCGCCCTGGACCGATGTCGAGTGGATGACGGCTCCGGCGCCACCGGTCATGTAGATGTCGTGGTCCATGTTGTTCGAGGAGCGCGATGACAGGATGCGCGGCCCAACGCCGAGGAGGTAGATCCCGAACCCCCCGGTGCTGCCCGACGACACCGCGTGCTTCACGACGGCGCCGTCGCCGTTGACATAGATGCCGCTCGCGCCGCTGCTGAGTGCGCGCGACGACGTGACGTGGCCGCTGTTCCCGTTGATGTAGATCCCGAAGACGGTGTTGTGCGACGAGAGCAGATGAGTCGCACGGCCATCGTCGCCGTTGATGTAGAAGCCATTGGTGCTGTTGCTGAGCGATCGTGATGCGGTGATGCGTCCGTCGTCGCCGTTGATGTACATCCCCATGTCCATGTTCATCACGGCGCGCGAGCCGGAGATCCGGCCGTGGTCCCCGTTGATGTAGATGCCCGTCGCGCCGTTGCTCTGAGCTGTCGAGTTCCGGACGGTGTTGTTGTCTCCGTTGAGGGAGAATCCGTCGAAGGTGCTTCCGGACGCGGTCGATGCCGAAATGACCGCGTGGGCACCGTTGACGAACGCACCTTGGTTCGTGTTGGCGACGAGGTGTACACGCGACACGTGGAAACTGTCCTTGATCGAGCTGACCCCGGTCGCGAAGTGCGTGACCGTTCCGTTCTTCACAGTGACTTTCGCGAAGGTCGTGTAGACGCCGAGGGTGCCGGTGCCGCCTCCGTCCAGGGTGTGGTGGTTGAGATCGATCGTGATCCCGCGGCGGCCGGCTTGGATCCCGACGCCGGCGGGGCACGACAGGTTGCGCGTCAGTTTCACCGAGTGCAGTGCGGGCATCCCGCCCGGACCCACGCACTCCGAGAGCGGTTTCTCCCCGGCGTCCGACGAGGCGGCGAGTCCCGCCGACGCGAGCGCGACGACGCACAGGACGACGATCGATCGTGTCAGCCGCACGAGGCCCCTTCCGTCTGCCTGCCTTCAGCCTAAACCGCGGCCACAACCCGCTCCCCGAAGGCTTTGGTTCCGACCTGTTCGGCGAGGCCGAGATCGGGCGTCCCGACGCCCAAGCTCAATACCGATCGCACTGCGCCGCGTACGAGATCCGCAGCCGGTCGGCGGTCGATGAACTCGAGCAACATCGCGCCGGAAAGCAGCATCGCGATCGGGTTCGCGATGTCTTGTCCGACGATGCCGGGGGCCGTCCCGTGCGCGGGTTCGAAGATCGCGCGCCCGGCCTCCTCGTTGATGTTCCCGCCCGGCGCGACACCGACGCCGCCGACCTGCGCGGCGAGGGACTCGGACATGTAGTCGCCGTTGAGGTTCGTCGTCGCGACGACGTCTATCCGTTCGGGATGGACGAGGATCTCCTGCAGGAAGGCGTCCGCGAGCAGGTCGCGGACGACGATCCGTCCGTCGTCGGGATCTACACCTTCGACGCGGCATTCGTCGGCGAACTCCTGCGTCGCCACCTCATAACCCCACGCGCGGAATCGTCCCTCGGTGAACTTCTGGATGTTGCCTTTGTGGACGAGGGTGACCGACTTCCGCTTTTCGCGCACGGCGAAGCGAAGCGCGGCGCGCACGAGCCGTTTCGACGCGGATTCCGAGATCGGTTTGAGCCCGACACCCGCGTCCGCGGGGATCGGCCAGCGGAAGCGCTCTCGGACGAACGCCGCGAGCGCGAGCAACTCGGGCGTTCCCGGCTCGAGCTCGAAGCCCGCGTAGACGTCCTCGGTGTTCTCGCGGAACAACACGGCGTCGACGAGCTCGGGATGTCGCACCGGCGACGAGATGCCGGGGAGCCAGTGGATGGGCCGTACGTTCGCATACAGATCGAAGTGCAAACGCAATTGGACGTTCAGCGAACGGAACCCCGAACCGACGGGAGTCGTCAGCGGTCCCTTCAATGCGACGCGGTGACGCGTGATCGCTTCGAGCGTCGTGCGGGGGAGCGGATCGCCCGATTCCTCCATGCCGCGCTCGCCGGCGGGCCACTCTTCCCACGTGATCGCACCGCCGCCGGTGCGTCCTATCGCCGCGTCGAGGACGGGCTTCGACGCCGCCCAGATCTCGGGGCCGATCCCGTCACCGGGGATGACGACGACGCTGGTGCTAGTTGCCACGCGCGAGCTCGAAGTTGCATTCGAGCTCCCCACCGTTGTCCTGCGAGACGCTCCGCGACGCGGCTTCCGCTCCCGAGGCGCGGACGTTCAACGTCCAATCGCCGGGTGTGATGTGGAACTCGTAGGAACCGTCCGGTCCCGTTCGGCGTTCGGCGATGAACGTGTCGGCGGAATTCAACGTGACGTACGCACCTTCGACGGGTTCCGTGTCGACGAGTACTCGCCCACGTATCCTCAGCTCTCCAACGCCCATGACCAGTAGCGTAGCCGAATGACTCCTTCGCGCTCCTCGGCTTCTTCTTGGAGTGTGCGCCGCATCGCGCAGATCGCACTCGCGGTCATCGCGGTCGCGGCGGCCGCCGGTGCGGCGTTCCGTTATCTCGGTGACCGCGGCGAACTGTTCGGAGAACGGATCGAAGTGCTGCCGGCGAGCGGTCCGGTCGGGATCCGTGCGGTGCTGACTCCGCACGGGTACGGCGGGACGCAACCATTCAACATCTACATGTGCGTCGGGCCGACGAGCGACATCGGCGACTGCGTGAAGCTCGGCAACACGACGCCCGCGCTCGCCGTCCACTCGATCCCGATCCCGAATCAATTCCCCGACGGAACCGACATGGCGCCGGGCACCTACGTGCTCCGCACCGGTCCGGACGCGCAGGGCGCGTATCCGCAGCGGGGGACGTTCCGCATCGTTCCGTTCCGCGTCGGCCCGAAGCTTCACGTCGTCACCGGCTTCGACACGGCGGCGCCGTCGCAGCTGCGCGTGGGCGCCGCGAAGGAGATCGCGCGTGGCGCGTCGTGCGCGGCCCCGGACTGGCTCGCGGACGGACGCCTGGTCGTCGGTTCGAACATCGTCGATGTCCGCACGGGCGTCACGATCTCGTTCCCGCTGGCGGCGTCCGAGATCGCATGGTCACCGGTGGGTGACAAACTGGCCTACATCACGAGCGATAGGAAAGAGCTACGTCTCGCCGGACCGGACGGATCCGACGCAGTCGCCAAGGTGCGTGAAGCACGCGGGCTCCTCTCGAGCCTCACGTGGTCACCTCAGGGTGACCGTCTCGCGTTCATCGCCCAGAGCGATCCCACGGTGATCTTCGGCGGCGGCCCGGGACCACCGACGGTCAACGTCCTCAATGCGACGAACGGCGAACGGACGCAAGCCGGTCCGGGCTTGGCCGTGTCGTGGTCGTCGGACGAGAACGTGCTCGCGGTCGAACGCGCGGGCAACGTGATCGAGGCGTCGTCCCCGTCGGGTACGCGTCGTCCGCTCACGACCGGGTTCCGGCCGAGCTGGGGGCCGGACGGCAAGCTCATCGTGATCCGCGGAGCGAATCCGAACGAACAAGGCTTCGTGGTTTCGTCCGACGGGAAACAGACCGCTCTCGCATCGAGCGGTAACACGTGCGCCATGTCGTTCTCACCGGACGGGTCGATGCTCGCGATCGTCACGTCGCCGCCCGGCGGGCCGACGCGTGTCGTCCTGCGCGAGGTTCAGGTTCCGGGAGCGCCGTGACACGTGACATCCTCCACGTCGACCTCGATGCGTTCTACGCCTCCGTCGAACGGAAACGTCGTCCGGAGTTAACGGGTCGTCCACTCATCGTCGGCGGTGACGGTCGCCGCGGTGTCGTGCTGTCGTGCTCCTACGAGGCACGGGCATTCGGTGTTCGCAATGGGATCCCCTCCGCACGTGCGAAGCGGTTGTGCAAAGACGCCGTCTTCGTGCCGCCGGACTTCAGCGAATACACGGCGGCATCGAAGATCTTCCGGAGGCTGCTGAAGTCGTTCACGCCGCGCGTCGAGACCATCTCCCTGGACGAAGCGTTCTGTGACGTGAGTGGGGCGCACCGCTTGTACGGGACGAACCACGACATCGCGTCCGCGATCCGTGCGCGAGTGAAGGAAGAACTCGGCCTGGTCTGCTCCGTCGGTGGGGGGCCGACGAAGCTCGTCGCGAAAGTCGCGTCGCGCAAGAGCAAGCCCGACGGCGTGCTGATCGTGACCGATCCGCTGGCGTTCCTGCACCCGCTCGCGATCGAAGACCTCTGGGGCGTCGGACAGAAAACGGCGGATGTTCTTCGGTCCCTCGGCGCCAAGACCATCGGTGACGTTGCGAGCATGCCGGTCTCTGTGTTGAAGACGGCCTTCGGCCCGGCGGGAGCGGCGCACCTGCATGCCGTGTCGTCGGGACGAGACCCGAGTCCGGTCGTTTCGTCCCGCGGTGAGAACAAGACCGTCGGCGCTGAAGAGACGTTCCCGTACGACCTGGACGACGAGGACGCGATCGGTGCGGAGCTCCTGCGGCTCGCCGACAGGGTTTCGTCCCGCCTCGTGAAGGCATCGCTTCACGCGCGGACGATCACGGTCAAGATCCGCGTCGCCGACTTCACGACGTTCACGAGATCGCGAACGCTGAAGGCGCCGACGGACGACGTCTGGACGGTCTTCGCCACAGCGCGTGAGGCATACACGGCCTTCCGGCGCGGACGGCGAACGCTCCGGCTCCTCGGGATCTCCGCGTCGAACCTCGAGGCCGGTGAGGTTTCCGAGCAGCTTTCGCTTCAGGGGTCACCGCCGTACGCCGAGGCGGAGCACGCGCTCGCCGCGGTGCGCGAGCGGTTCGGGTCGGACGCCGTCCGGCTCGCGCGGCTCGTTGACCGGCCGCCGACGACCTGACGCCGACTTCAGGTCTTGGGGGAGGCGACCGATAACCTCTTAACGGGCAGGTCGGGCGAAGAGGATGGGTCGGGAGCAGGTGATCTCCGGGCGACATACAGCCGACAGGGTTTGGCTGTATTTCTCGATATTCGGCGCGGCCGGGACCGCGCTCTATTTCGGTGTGCCGCCGGAGTGGAAGGGTGTCGTCCAACCGCTGCTCGGACTGACCGCCGTCGCCGCGATCTTGTGGGGGACGAGACGCCAGCCGGACGCACCTCGCGCGCCGTGGGTCTGGATGGCACTCGGGAACTTCCTCTTCGTCACGGGCGACGCGATCTTCACGTACTACGAGAACGTCCTGCATCACGATTCGCCGTTCCCGTCGATCGCCGATGTCGCGTATCTCGTCGGGTACATCCCGCTGATCGTCGGGATCTTCTTGCTGATCCGTTCCCGGGAGCCGGGGCGCGACATCGCGAACCTCCTCGACTCCTCGCTCATCACGGTCGGTGCCGGGGTGGCTGCGTGGGTGTTTCTGATCGCGCCGCAGATCCGCGCGAACCACGACATCGTCGCGCAGGCCGTTGCTGCCGCCTATCCGCTCGCGGACCTGTTGATGCTTGCCATGACGGTCCGGCTCATCCTGGCGCTCGGGCGACGCGTCGCCGCGCACGCGATGCTCGCCGCGAGCCTCGTCGGACTGATCTATGCCGACGTCGGCTATCTCTTCGGGACGTTGCACGGTTGGTACTACACCGGGAACGTGATCGACTCGGGTTGGCTCATCTCGTACGTGCTCTGGGGCGCGGCCGCGTTGCACCCGTCGCGATCGGAATCCGTCGGCTCCGGTCGCGACACGAATCCCGGACGACTCACGCGCCGGAGACTCGCGGCGCTCGCCGTGATGGCACTCGCCACGCCGACGATCCTCGCGGTGCAAGGGCTCCGGCACCGTCCGCTGCACCTCCCGGTGATGGTCGCTGCGCAAGCGGCCGTTTCCCTTCTCGTCATCGCGCGCATGGCCGGGCTCGCGAACGATCTCGAGGTCGCGGCGTTCGCCGATCATCTCACCGGGCTCCCGAACCGCCGCTTGCTACACGACCGTCTCCGTGCGGCGATCGGGCGCATGGACCGCTCCAAGGAAGCGATCGCCGTTCTGTTCGTCGACCTCGGACGCTTCAAGTCCGTGAACGACAAGCTCGGTCACGCCGTCGGGGACGATGTCCTCGTCGAACTTGGTCGCCGCATGCGTGCGGTTGTGCGCACGGACGACACCGTTGCGCGTTTCGGCGGCGACGAGTTCGTCGTGGTGTGTGAAGGCACCGACGTCAACTTGGCGACCACGGTCGCCGATCGTCTCCGCGAAGCATTGGCTCGTCCGATCCTCGTGAACGACGAACTGATCAGTCTTGCCGTCGATGTCGGGATCGCGATCGCGCATCCGGGTTGCGACGACCCCGAAGCGATCCTCGCTGAAGCGGATCGCGCGATGTACCGCGCGAAAGCGGAAGCGCGCGCGGCCCACCTGCCGCAGGAGCCGTCCGTCGCGCCGGCAAGCTAGTCGCCGACGGAGAAGACACGCCAGCGCCCGGGAACGCCCTTCAGCTCGTGGAGCCCGTGCTCGCTGAACGTGAAGTCGGATCCGATCAACAGTTGGCGCACCGTGTCTGACGTGAGCACCTCACCGGCTTCGGCGATGTCGAGCACGCGCGCGCCGATGCTCATGGCGAGACCACTCGGCTTGGGGTGTCCCGCCTTCTCGCCGATGAGCTCGAACTCGCCGGCGTGGACGCCGGCGCGAAGATCGAGTCCGATCCACCGCACGGCTTCGATCGCCGAATGCGCGCATTCGATGGCGTCGGACGGACCACCGAACGTCGCGCAGAAACCGTCGCCCGCCGTGTCGACCTCGCGCCCCGCGTACCGCACGAGCTCGCGCCGGATGAGCGCGTTGTGCGCTTCGATGAGGTCGCGCCACTTCCTGTTGCCGAGCTCGGCCATGACAGCGGTCGAGTCGACGATGTCCGTGAAGAGCACGGCGCCGAGTGCGCGACGTTCCTCTGCGCCGTCACGGGACCCGAGGATGATGGTGCGTACGTCCTCCGGTACTTCGGTCGCATCGACGACCCAGGGAAGGTAATCGTCCGCTCGGGGTGCGTCAGTCAAGACGGTTGAGGGCTTCGGCGACATCGATCTCTCCACGCGCGAGCGATTGCAAGACGTCGAGGTGACCCGGTGGTTCGTCCGACGACTCGACACCGAGCGTCGCGAGGAGGCGGTCGAACCGGGCACGAGCCGTGGGGTAGCTCACGCCGAGGTGACGTTCGAGCTCCTTCATGTTCCCGCGCGACCGCAGGAAGACGAGGAGCATCTGGCGGTCGTCGGCATCGAGAGAGCAGAACTCGCACGCTTCGAACATGCCGGACAGCTCCGTCTCGCAATCGGTGCACGACAACCGGGTGAGCGCGAGTCGCTCGCCGCACACCGGACAAGCGCGTGGCGCGTGTCGTTTCATCCGACGGAGACGTGGACGCTTCCCATCGCGGTGTCCACACGAAGGGTGGCGGTGCCGTTCCCGAGTGTTGCTTCGTGGCGGCGGTCCGTCCCGAATCGTCGTTCGCCGTCGTCGGACGAGAAAAGCGAGACCTTGCCGAGCGCGGCGTGTGCTTTCACGAGAACGTCCGATGACGGATGGAGTTGCACGCGGACGGCGCCCGCGTCGGAGCGGATGCGTGACTCGCCCGCGGTGATGATGCCGACGGCGCGGATCGCGCCGGCGTTCACGGAAAGATCGAGCGGCCCTTCGAAGTTCTCGATCGTCATCGGTCCCGCAGAAAGTCTCGCGCGGACGGGACCCTTCACGCCGGAGATCGATAAGGGACCGGCGTCGAGTTCCGCGTCGATCTCGAGCGAGGGATTCACGCGCACGCGGAGCGCCGAGTAGTGGCGGCGGCCGATCGTGACGCCGCTCTGTCCGACGTGGACGCGGCGGCGCCGGCCGCCCATGTTGATCGCGAAGGCGCCGGGGATCGTCCGTTCCATCTCGCCGCGGATGACGAGCGTGTCGCCTTCGACGGAGATCTGATGAGGACCGTCGACGTCGGCTTGGGCGACGGACGGATCACCGATGATCTCCATCGCGCCGGCACCGGCCCGGATGACGACCTTGGTGACCGAGGATGTGTCCTTGGGAGGGTCCTCGGTCACCCCGCGGAGGAGCTCGTCCGCTTCTTCCGGCGAGAGCTCTCCGCGAGCGACCTGCTCGAGGATCTGCCGGCGATGGGTCGTCATGTGCGAACTATAAAGCGAACTTTCGTATCTGGCAAGGTCTAGGTGAGAGATCGTAAAAATGGCTCGACGGCGGCCCGCCAGGCGTCGGGCGTCTCGATCAGCGCGCCGTGGGCTGCGGCCTCGAGGATCTCGAGCTTCGCTCCCGGGACGAGGCTCGCGAGCTCCTCGGAGTACCGCGCCGGGACGAGGGTGTCCTCCGCGGCGCCGACGACGAGCGTGGGCTGCGTGATGGACGGGAGCCGGTCGGCCGCGTCGTGGGCCTGGTCGGCGCGCCATTGCCGCATGAGGCCCTCGGTCCGAGGTTTGGCGCCGCTGTTCTGTCCGCGCAGGCCCTCGATCACGCCGGGGAGGAAGCGGTGTGTGAACAGATCGAGCGCGCCGAGCTCACCTGAGAGCTCGTTTCCCGTTGCGGCGATGATGCGTTCCCATAGTGAGAAGCGGAGGTTCAACCACGCGTCGCTCGCCGCCCACGTCGAGTACAGGACGAGGCCACGGACGCGTTCCGGATGCGCCAGAGCGAGCTCCTGCGCGATCGCACCGCCGAGCGAATACCCGATGACGTCGGCCTGCTCGATCTCGAGGGCGTCGAGGAGCGCGGCGGTGTCGTCCGCCATGTCCTTCGCCGTGTATTCACGCGGAGAGTCGGACGAAGCGCCGACGTCGCGGTTGTCGAAGCTGATCACCGTGCGGATCTCGGACAGCCATCCCATGTGGAAGCCGAAGATCGAAGCGGGGAGCCCCGTGCCGGCGATGAGCACGAGCGGAAACCCTTCGCCCGCAACGTTTGCGTCGAGGGTCACGTCCCCGATCTGGTAGCCCGCCACGTCGATATCCTAGGCGTCCCTTCCGAAGAGAGGCGAAACCATGTCCGACGTTGTCGTCGTCGAAGTCAAAGATCGCATCGCAACCGTCACGCTCAACCGTCCCGACAAGCTCAATGCCGTTTCGCCCGAAGTCTTCGACGCGCTCTACGACGCCGGCCAGCAGGTGCAAGAAGACGAGAACGTGCGAGCGGTCATCCTGCGCGGCGAAGGTCGCGCGTTCTGCGCGGGACTCGACCTCACCGCGTTGCAGAACCTCGGCCAGCCTCGCGAATCGACGGGACGTCAGGTCGACGGCCGCAGCGCCCAAGGCGGCTTCGCGATCTGGCACACGATGACGAAGCCGGTGATCGCGGCCGTGCAGGGCTACGCACTCGGCGCCGGCTTCCAGCTCGCGCTCTCCGCGGACATCCGCATCGCCGCCGAAGGCGCGCAGATGTCGGTGTTCGAGATCACCTACGGGCTCGTTCCCGACCTCGGCGGTACGTTCCTGCTTCCGCGTCTCGTCGGTCCGTCCCGCGCGCTCGAACTGATCTGGACGGCGCACCGCATCTCGACGGACGAAGCACTGCAATGGGGCATCGTGAGCAAAGTGGTGTCGCCCGATGCACTCGAGAACGAAGCGCGCGCACTCGCAACCGATCTCGCGTCGCGTCCGCCGCTGCCGGTCGCGTTCACGAAAGCGCTCGTCGACAAGGCGTGGAACTCGACGATCGAAGAGGCGAATCGCGGCGAGATCGAAGCGCAGCTCAAGTGCATCGGATCGAGCGACATGAAGGAAGCGGTCGCCGCCGCGTTCGAGAAGCGTTCCGGGAACTACACCGGCAGTTGAGGTTCTCCCGCCTGATCGCCGGGCTCCTGCTCGTAGCTTCGGCATGTTCGTCTCATCGGGGGGCCGACACAGCGCCTCCTCGAACCGCGACGCCAACCCGGACGCCCACGCTCGAGTTGTCGTGGTCGCGGGCTGCCGCGCTGCCGCTGCCTCGCACAGAGGTCACCGCCGCGTCGCTCGACGGCAAGGTGTATGTCGGCGGGGGTCTGCTCGCGAACGGCCAAGCGACGGATCGAGTCGATGTCTACGATCCGGCGACGAACGGCTGGGCCGTGTCTGTTCCGTTCCCGGCGCCGCTGCATCACACATGCCTCGTCGCGACGGGCGGACGTCTCTATCTCGTCGGGGGCTATCGCGGTGACGGCACGGCGACCCCGAAGGTGTGGTCACGGGCGCCCGGTGAGTCGGCGTGGCGTGCCGAGCCGCCGATGCCGACCGCGCGCGGCGCGTTCGTCTGCGTGGCCGATCGCGAAGGACGGATCCACGCGATCGGCGGGGCGTCCCGCTTCGAGCCGCTCGGGCACCTGATCGACGTCCACGAGGTGTTCGATCCGTCCGCGAAGACCTGGACGGCCGCCGCACCGATGCCGGCGCCGCGCGATCACGCCGCCGGAGCCCTTGTCGGCGACACGATCGTCGTCGCCGGGGGACGTAACCTCTCGCTCACGCAGAACAAGACGCGGGTCGACCTGTTCGACGTCGCGAAGGGCGCGTGGACCCGTGGGCCCGATCTCCGCGTCGCCCGCGGCGGCATCGCGGCCGTGTCGTCCGGCGGGGTCGTGTACGTCTTCGGCGGTGAGGGCCCATCGGGGACGTTCCCGCAGGTGGAGTACCTACGGGTCGGGCAGACGGCGTGGCAACTCGCCCCCGATATGCCGACCCCGAGACACGGTTTGGGGGCCGCCATCGTCGCGGATCGCGTGTATCTTGTCGGCGGTGGACCGAGGCCGGGGGTCACGGTCACCGGGGCGAATGAGGTGCTGTCGCTGACGTAGACGCGACTGGGTGTACGGGAGGGTGGGGAGTTCGTGCGCAAGTTCCTCTGCTGCATCGTGCTGGCATGCGCCTCCTGCACGTCGAGTCTCGCGGCGAGCCCCGTCGCGCATCGCATCCGCGCAACGCCTGAAGCAACCGGAAGCTCGACGGTCGACGTGTCGTTCGCGACGCCGCGCGCGAGCGTCAAGCCGCACGTCGTCGCCGCGGCGCCGGTGGTTCGTCCGAAGCCGGCGGCAACCGCCGACCTGACGTCGTTCCGGCGTCTCGGCACGTGGGTCGACGTCTTCGACTACACGAACGATCCGTCCACGATCCGTCCGCTCGTCGATGCGATGCCCGCGCTCGGAGTGAAGACGCTCTATCTCGAAACGGCTCGTCCGAACTCGGCCACCGACATCGCGTATCCGTCGTCGCTTTCGGCAGCGCTCGACGATGCGAAAGCGCGCGGGCTGCACGTCGTCGCGTGGTACCCGCCGGACTTCGCGAACGTCGCGCTGGATGTTCGTCGGTCGCTCGCCGCGATCCACTTCCGGACGGCGCGCGGCAACATGTTCGATGCGTTCGCATCCGACATCGAGTACACGCAAGGCGTGCCGGACGCCACGGTTCGCAGCGCGCGGACGATCCAGTACTCGCAAGCTCTGCGCGACGCGGTCGGCAGCTCGTACGCACTCGGCGGCATCGTCATCCCGCCGACGTCGCTGCAGATCAATCCGCAGCGGTGGCCGAACTTCCCGTGGCGCGCGCTGGCGCCCCTGTACGACGTGTTCATGCCGATGAACTATTGGACGGCTCACGCGCGCACGGCCGCGACGGCAACCGACCTTACCCGCCGGAACGACGAGCTCATCCGGTCGTTCACCGGCAAGCCCGTGCACAACATCGGGGGCCTCGGTGCGGACGCCGATCCGTCGCAGGTGGCGGCGTACGTCCAAGCCGCGATGTCGTCTGGGTCGCTCGGCGGCGGCCTCTACGACTTCAAGACGACCGCTTCGAACCTGTGGAGCGTGCTTCGTCGGTTCAACTGACCGGCGCTCGCTTCACGAAAGCATCGAAGCGGGCACCCGGAGATCCTCGCTCGTCGCGTAGAGCGATCGGATCTCCTCGAGATCGCCGCGGGCGGTCACGTCGGCAACCTGATCGAGCATCACGTCGTAGCTCGGATCGGTTCGGTGTTTGTACGCGTCCTCCATGTGAGCCCATTCGTCCCACGGCAGCATCTCGTGCTGGTTCAGGGCTGCGAGGTCGTAGAGCACACTGCCGCGGATCTCGCCGATGCCGCGGTGACCACCCATCTCGAAACTCTCGGCGTCGAGTTCGCCGCTCCGGCACGTACTCCACGCCTCACTCCCGGACAGATACAGGGTCGCGGCGAGGATCTCCGACGTCATGCCCGGCGAGCGTTTCGCCAGCCACGCGTCGTCCAGCTCGGTGTCAACACGAACCCACGTCCCGTCGCGCTCGTATTCGATGATCCAGTGGTCCATCCACGTGCCCGGCACGAAGTAACCGGCGAAGCCGGCACGGACGCGCGTCGGGATGCCGGCGTGGCGGAACAGCGCGGCCGTCAACGTCGCATAGTTCCGGCACGTTCCGAAGAACCGGCGCTCGGGCGGACGCGCGTGGACGAGCGGATCGTCCTGAAGTTCCATGATCTTCGCCACCATCGAGGCGGCCGGACGGATCTGCCGCTCGTCGTCGCGCCCGACGGGGAGATCGAGCTTGTAGATCTGCGTCAGGGTCCCCGGCTCGATCACGCAGCCGCGCACCACCGCCATGAGGTCCGCGGGAGAATCGGGGAGATCCTGAAGGGCCGCGGGCGCGCACGATGACAAGTCGGTCATCGGTCCCGGAGAGCGATAGAAGTCCTTCTCGTGTTCGTCCATCCCTAGACTCCGCCAGACGCGAATTTGGGCGTCAAGTTGAATCTCGGGGCCGTCGCGTAGATTCAACGCGTGACCGTCGTTGAATCTCGGGACGAGATCGTCGGGGCCGTCCGTGACTTCGTGGAGCGCGAAGTCAAGCCCGTCGCATCGCGCTACGACCACGACGACGTCTACCCGGCGGAGCTCGTCGACCAGCTCGGCGAGATGGGGTTCTTCGGAGCGACGATCCCCGAGTCCTACGGTGGGATGGGGCTCGACTTCGTCACGTACGCGATGTGCATCGAAGAGCTCTGTCGTGGATTCATGTCGCTGTCCGGTGTGTTCAATACCCACCTGATCGGCGCGTACATCGTTCGCGTCCACGGAACAGACGATCAGCGTGAACGATGGCTCCCGCGCCTGGCGTCCGGCGAGATGCGCTGCGGACTCGCGCTGACCGAGCCCAACTGCGGGAGCGATCTTCAGGCGATCCGGACGACGGCGAGACGGGTCGATGACGAGTGGGTCGTCCGCGGCAACAAGATGTTCATCACGAACGGCGAGCACGGAAGCGTGTTTGCGACGATCGTGAAGACGAACCCGGATATCGAACCGTCCCATCGCGGGATGAGCTGCCTACTCGTGCAGAAGGGTGAAGGGTTCGAGATCAGCAAGCACATCGACAAGCTCGGCTACCGGGCGATCGACACGAACGAGCTCATCTTCAACGACGTGCGCGTTCCGTCGAACGACCTCGTCGGCGGGGAAGAGGGACACGGTTTCGCGCAGGTCATGGACGGTCTCGAGACCGGACGCGTCAACATCGCGGCGCGCGCCGTCGGCGTCGCGCAAGCGGCGTTCGAGGCTGCGGTTCGTTACGCGCAGGAGCGCACGACGTTCGGCAAGCCGATCGCGGAGCACCAGGCGATCCAGTTCATGCTCGCGGAGATGGCGACGAAGATCGAAGCCGGACGGCTTCTCTACCTCCGTGCCGCGGAGTTGAAGAACGCCGGCGAACGCGCCGATCTCGAAGCCGGGATGGCCAAACTGTTCGCGTCGGAGATGTGCCGCGAGGTGGCCGTCGCCGCGCTGCGCATCCACGGCGGGTACGGGTACTCGACCGAGTTCCCCGTCGAACGGTATTACCGGGACGCACCGCTGATGATCATCGGCGAGGGAACGAACGAGATACAACGCCTTGTGATCGCGCGACGTCTGCTCGAGCGCTACTCCGTCTGAGCGCGGCCGGTCATTTCCGCGTACGTCCACGGTTGCAGATCGGGAGCCTCGATCCCGAACGCGGTGAGCTGGGCGCAGATCTGCTCGCGGTGGAGCGTCCCGTGATGGAGCGCCTGCGCGAACATCACGCCGGCGGGCGACCGGTACGCACCGTCGTCGAGGATCTGGATCTCTTCGGCGTCGAAGCCTTCGGCGAGGAGTCGTTCCCAGAGCGCTTCGGCTTCGTCCATCCGCTCGGCGAAGAGATCGAACTCGTCGGTGTCCGTCCATTCGGCCTTCGCTTCGTGGAGAAGGAGCGCGACGTAGTTCCGGTCCGACGTGACGAGGTGGTTCAGCGTTTCGAGGACGCCGCCGTAGGCGGCTGGGGCCGGCGCGACGAGTTGCTCGCGACTGAGGGGACGGCAGACGCGCAGGATCTCGCGCATCCCCCAGACGTTGTGTCGCACGGGATCGAGTAGCGGATCGCTCATGTCAGGACGATAATCCGCCGCGTGGTTGCACATCTACGGGACGCCGTGGGGTTCTGCTGGGTTGTGTTCATCGTCGTGTGGGTGCTCGCGGCGGGCCGCACGAAGAGGACGGCGTCACGCCCCGGCGGACAGGTCTTGTATCGCGTGTTCTGGTTCGCTGCGTTCGCGCTCCTGTACATCAGCCGTCCGCACCAGCGTGGGCTCGAACCGATCACGAAACCGATCGTGCATGTCGGAGCGAGCGTCGCCCTGGTCGGCCTCGCGTTGGCGATCGCCGGTCTCGCACTTGCGTTCTGGGCACGAGCGACGCTCGGAACGAACTGGAGCGGACAGATCACGCTGAAGGAAGGCCACACGCTCGTGCGGACCGGTCCGTACGCCGCCATCCGCCACCCGATCTACACCGCGATCCTGCTGATGTTCGCGGGCTCGGCGCTCACCTACGGGACGCTCGGTGCGATCGTCGCCTTCCCGTTCGCCGTCATCGGGTTCGTCATCAAGGCGAACATGGAAGAGGAGCTGATGATCGCGACCTTTCCCGACGCATATCCGGCCTACCGCGAGCACACGAAGATGCTCGTCCCGGGCGTCTACTGATGCCCGACCCCGGACGCGTCTTCTCGGTGAAGGAATGGGCCCACGGGCCGATGGACGGGCCGCCGCTCCACATCCATCACAGTGGAGATGAAGCGTGGCATGTCCACGAGGGGACGCTGCGCTTCCGCTACGCGGACCGGACCGAAGAGGCATCCGCCGGCAGCACCGTTCTCGTCCCGGCGGGTGTCGCCCACACCTACGGCTGCGACGCACCCGCGCGATACCTGATCATCGCGACGAATGAGATCTTCGGACTGATCGCGGCGTTGCACGAACCCGATGTGGGGGACGAGGCCGAGATCTACCGGAGATTCGATTCGGAGATCGTCGAATAGGGGGAGTTACGCACGAGCTCGAGCGACCACTCGAGATCTGGCAATAACCGGGTCAGGTGCGCTTGCAGGGCTTCGTCCGACTCGATCTTCGGAGCCATCGCGACGAAGCAGAGCGACGTGCGAGCGATGGCGAACGGGAGTGATCGTTCCTCCTGTTCGTTCAGCATGCCGTACGCGTCGACAAGTTCGCGGACGAAGCCGATCCGATCGCCGTCGTAGGCGCGGCCCGGAAAGTAGTTCGGAGAATCCTCAACGGTCGACAGGGTGTAGTACAGCGTCAACGCCACGTCGTCGACGCGCGGGCGAACGCCCATGAAGTCGAGGTCGAGGACGATCGCCACCTCGTTCCCGTTGAAAAGGACGTTGTTGTCCCAGAAATCGCCGTGAACGAGCTGCCCCTCGATGCGGGCTTCACGCCCGTCGACCTCGTGCGCGAGCTGGATCGCGAGATCCGCGCAGCGGCCTTCCGCGTCGGAGGACGCGCGCCGGTAGATCTCCTCGGCGCCGATCAGCGTGTCCGTGAGAACGACGTCCGTGGAGATGTGATTCGGATGCGGAGCGATCTGCGCTGATGAACCTACCTCGACTGATCGGAGCGTTTCGTGAATCTTCGCGAGCGTCGGCATGCCCGCGAGCATCCGTGCCCACGTGTTCATGTTCTCGCCATCGACGAACCGCTCCATCTCTACGGATCGTCCCTCGAATGCGGTGACGGTTCGTCCGTCCTTCGTCACGAGCGTCTCGGCGAACGGGAGCCCGGCATCGACAAGAGCCTGACGAGCCGCCTGGATGCTTTGCACGCGCGACTCGTCGTTCCAGGGCGCGTAGACGCGGACGACGCTCTTCCCGATCCGAGCATTCAGATGATGGAACCCGCCGAGGTCCTGGGGCGGTTCGTCCGCCGTGATGCCGTATTCGGTTTCGACGAATCCAAGAAGGTCATCGGAGAGTCGCGCACGCAGAGGCGAAGACATGCTGGGGAAGATAACGCGCGGTTACCGAGGTGCTCGTTTCCCCAGAACGGGGTCAGCGCGAGGACGATGCTTTCCGGATGCGGCGGCGGCGTTGGGGCTTGCGGGTCTTCTGCGCCCCCGAGCGGTTGATCGCGGCTTCGTCCGTGCCGAGGTAGCTCTCGATCACGCGCGGGTGGTTCAACACTTCCTTCGGCGTACCTTCGGCGATCACGCTTCCGGTTTCGAGCGCGACCATCCGGTCGCAGATCGACGTCAGCAACGGCATGTCGTGCTCGATGATGACGATCGAGCAGCCCGTGAACTCCTGGACGCGCAGCAGCAGGGGGCCGAGCGCTTCGGTCTCCTTCTGCGCGACGCCACCGGACGGTTCGTCCAGCAGCACGATCTCCGGATCCTGCGCGAGGATGCATGCGATGTCGACGATGCGACGGGTCCCCGTCGACAGCTCGCCGGTGAGCTTCTCGCGGAACGCGCCGAGGCTCATCACGTCGACCAGCTCTTCGACCCGTCGCGACGTGATCAGCTCCGACTCGTACGTCGCCGGGAGGTGCATCGCCGCGGCCACGATGTCCTTCGACTGGATGTGACGCTCGAGCGCGACGGAGATCGTCTCGACGACGGTGAGCGACGGGTACAGACGGGCCTCCTGGAAGGAGCGTCCCAGGCCGGCTTCGGCGCGCTCGTACGGCGCCATCTCGGAGATGTCGACGTCGTTGACGAAGATCCGTCCGCCGTCGATCTCGAGGAAACCGGAGATGCAGTCCATGAGCGTCGTCTTCCCGGATCCGTTCGGCCCGATGAGTCCGAGGATCTCGCCGCGGCGCAGGTTCAAGCTGACCTCATCGACAGCCCGGATCCCGCCGAACACCTTCGAGACCTCGCGGCATTCGAGGACGACGGGCGCCGTCTTCGCCGGAGCAACGCGCTTCGCCGTCGTCTTGGGCTTGACCGCTCCGTTGCTGGACGAAGCATTCGCGCCGGCGATGAACACGGAACGCAAGATGTCGGGCCGCTCGAGCAGATCCTTAGTCGGACCTTCGAAACGGACCTCGCCCTTCTCCATGAACGCCGCGCGCTTCGCGAGCGTCAGGGCAACGTTCACCGATTGTTCGACGACGATGATCGTGACGCCCGTCTCCTCCTGGACGCGGTGTACGACGTCGATCAGCTCGCCGACGACGGTCGGTGCGAGACC
>JAICYB010000119.1 GCA_025934435.1 Actinomycetes bacterium
AAGGAGTTGACGTTGAGCCCGAACGGCTTCGCGAAGGGCTCGGGGACGTTGTAGAGCCCGTCGGCGCCGTTGAACAGCCCGACGTAGTTGTTGCAGAAGTCGTAGAGAACAAGCGACAGCGAGATCAGGACGATCGCCAGGTAGTCCGTCCGCAGCCGCCGCAGCGAGATCAGCGCGACGATGAACGCGAAGCACATCGCCGCCAGTCCGCCGAGCAGCAGGTTCAACGGGAACGGAAGGCCGAGACCGAGGATGTAGAACTGCCCGGTTCCGTGTGCGCTGTGCAGGCTGAAGACGCCCGTGAAGTACGCGCCGATCGCGACGAAGCCGATGTAGGCGAAGTTCAGGATGCCCGTCTCGCCGTACTGGATATTCAGCCCCATCGCGAGGATCCAGTAGTCGAAGAGGAAGAAGACGAGCGTGAAGATGTAGTAGGTCACGAGCTACGTCGCCGTCCGCGCGAGGAGCCCGCTGGGGCGGATCAGCAGCGCGAGGATCAGGATCACGAACGCGATGTCGAGCTTGTAGGACGGATTGATGAACGCGGCCGAAACCTCCGTCGCCATCCCGATCAAGACCGCGCCGGCCATCGCCCCGTAGATGCTTCCCACACCGCCCACGATCACCGCGGCAAAGATCACGAAGAGGAACAGCTCCCCCGATGCGGGGGTCAGGTTCCCTTCGCTGATCCCGAGCACAACTCCGGCGACACCGGCGAGCGAGCCCGACAGGAACCAGGTGATGGTGGTGATGCGCTTCGTGTCGATGCCGCTCGTCATCGCAAGCGTCGTGTTGTCCGACATCGCGCGCATGCACTTCCCGAGACGCGTGACCCTGAGCATCGTGTGCACCGCGACCAGCAGCACGACGGCGATCCCCATCACGATCATCTGGTTCTTCGTCAGCCGCAGGGGCCCGATGCTCTGGGCCTGCGAGATCGGCATCTTGAAGAAGCGAACCTGCGCGCCCCAGATCGAGTACTCGAAGTTGAGCAAGATCAGCGAGAGCCCGAAGGTGACGATCAGAACGTAGTGGCTGCTTCTGAACCGCCGCGCGAAGGGCCCGAGAATGAGGCGGTTGATGACCACCGCAAACACCCCCATGCCGAGCGCGCCAAGGACAAGGGCGATCCAGATGTCGAGATGGAACAACTGGTTGTTCAGCACGTACGCGAAGAAGCCGCCGAGTGCCATGAAGTCGCCGTAGGCGAAGTTCACGTAGTTCGTGATCCCGAACTGGAGGCTCAGGCCGACTGCAGCGATCGCGAGCACCGACGCGGTCACGAAACCGAAGCCGACCGACAGCCAGAACAGCTGCACTATCGAGTCCCCGCCGACACGGGCCGGATGATTGGCGGAAGCAAACGGCCCTGTCGAGGTTGCGCTTCTAAGGCGCACTAAGTGACGATTCGGGCAACTTTTCGAGACTTTTCGCTCGCGGAGAGCCGTACGGGGAGGGGTTACGATTCCGACTTCGTGCTCGCTGCGACGAACCGGCTCCCGTCCCGCAGGCTGTCGACGCAGATTCTCGTCCTGCAGCTCGCGATCATCGTGATCGTCGTGAGCGGGACCTTCGTGATTGCCTTCCTCCGCGCGCGCCACAACCTCGACCGGCAGGCAGCGAGAGAATCACTGGCTATCGCACGCGTCGTCGCAGCGTCACCGGAGATCACGAAGGCGTTCTCCGCACCCCATCCGGCACGCATCATCGACCCGATCGCGGAACGCATGCGCCGCGCAACCGGTGCCGCCTTCATCGTTGTCGCAAACCGCGAAGGGATTCGCTACTCACACCCGGACCCGAAGGAGATCGGCAAATCGCTGTTGCACGATCCAGGCGAGCCTGTGACAGCCGTGCTGGCAGGACAGACCCAGACCGGGGTCCAGACCGGATCACTCGGGCGCTCGATGCGGGCGAAGGTCCCACTGCGCGACGCGAACGGCCAAATCGTCGGCCTCGTCTCGGTCGGCGTACTCGAGACCGCCGTCGGCGAAGAGCTCGCCGACGAACTGCCCAGCATCGCGATCCCGCTCCTGATCGTGCTCGGGCTCGGCACGATCGGCGTCGTCCTCCTCGCACGCCGCGTCGGGCGGCAGACGTTCGGCCTCCAGGCCGCCGAGATCGCAACGCTCGTCGAACAGCGCGAGGCCATGCTCCACGCGGTCCGCGAAGGAGCAATCACCGTCGACGTCGGCGGTCGTGTCACGCTCCTCAACGACGAGGCGAAGCGCCT
>JAICYB010000015.1 GCA_025934435.1 Actinomycetes bacterium
CGAACGCGTCGTCGTAGGCGGACGCGTCCAACGGGAGATCGACGGGCTCTCCGGTCAGCGCGGACAGGTAGACGGCGTTCGCGACTTCGACGGATCGCGTGGCTTCGTTGGGATCGATCGACGGAGTGCGCTCCGCTCGGATCGAATCGATGAAGTCGCGTTCACACGCTGCCACGCATGCGTCGTACGTCATCGCATCGCCCGCCGGCGCGACGTCCTCCCATTCGACCGGTGGCGCCTCGAAGAGGTTCGTCCGTTCGTCGAGCATCTGCTGCGTCGTACCGTCCCAGCGCGCCCGGCGCAGGCGATCGCCCCACACCCGGAGTGCGCCCCCGTCGCATGTGAAGTCGAGGCGGTTCTCCCCGGCGGGGTCGAGCGTCGTAGCGGAGATCATCCCTCGCTTGCCGCCGGCGAATTCGAGCACGGCGTACACGTCGTCTTCGACCTGGACGTCCGGACGACCCGACCATGCGCGCGCGGTGACCCGCGACGGCGTCCCCGTGATCCACAGGAACGCATCGAGCTGATGGATCGCCTGCATGATCAGCACACCGCCGCCGGCTTGTTCCCACGTCGCGCGCCACTTGCGTTTGGCGAAATACGCGTTCGGACGGAACCAATCGGACGCGCGCAGATCCGCACGCTGCATCACGCCCATCTCGCCTGATGTGACGAGACGCTTCGCGCTCGCATATCCATGTTGGAAGCGGTGCTGGAACCCGATCTGGACGGCCAGCCCCGCCGATGAGGCGAGATCGGCGAGCGCGCGGCAGTCGGCCACCGTGTTCGCGAGCGGCTTCTCGCAGTACACGTGCAGGCCGGCGTCCAGTGCGCATCGCACGTTCGCGGTATGCAGCGCATTCGGCGTTGCGATCGCGACGGTGTCGACGAGGCCCGAGCCGCACATCTCGTCGAACGCTTCGAATCGTTCGGCGTCGGGGGCGAGCCCCGCGGCGTTCGCGAGCGCCTTCGGCCACGGATCGCAGATGGCCGTGACTCGAACGTCGTCGATCTGCGGGAACCCGATGATGTGCGCCAGCCCCATGCCGGCAACCCCCGCGACGCCGACGCGAACGCTCATGCGGCGGCCAACCTAACAGCCTTCCGTTCTGCCGGGACGTCCGATGCATCGAGTCCCCACCGGCCGTCGTATGCGTGGAGAACGATTCGGAACGAGCGGGCGCGACAAGACGCGTTCTCGACATCGGAACGACGCGACTTCTCAGTCGGTGACTTCGAACTCGCCCTCGAGACCCATCAGATGCATCATCCGGCGCACCTCGCTCGTCGGCCGCGCGAGGACGAAGCGACCATTTCGGTTCTCGACGTCGCGCTTGAGCCGGATGAGGAGTTCGTAACCGCTCGAGTCGATGAATCGGATTTCGCTCAGGTCGCACACCACGAGGAGTTCGCGCGCGATCGCATCGCGGAGAGCGCCGAGGATGCCGTGCGTCGGTCCGTCGATCGCGGCCAGGTCGAGGTCGCCGCTGAGCGTCACGACGGCGGTCTCGCCGTCGGTGCTCACACGCCACTCAGCAGACCCATGCCGGCCCTGACCGCCGGCACGATCGTTCCCCGTGCCCATATCCCGTAGCCCCTCTGAACCCGGCGCCCCGACCGCCCGGACCTCGGCGATGGTACGTCAAGAGATAGGCGCGGTCATCCGGCAAGCTTCGGCATCGTGACCGGTCGGCGTCCGGCGCTACGAGGTGACGGCCTGCTCCACCTCTTCGGAGCGGACGGCTTCGGCGACGAGGGCGGCGATCCGTTCGGCCTGTTCGACCGAGCCGATCACAACGCCGAGGGCTTCGAGCGCCGTCACGAGCGCCGCCTCGGGCGACTCGGAATCACGTAACAGAGAACCCTCGGAAACGTCGAGCGCTGCCGCGATCCGGTTCAACGAACCGAGCGAAGGTTCGACGTGATCGTTCTCGTACCGGGACAGCGTCGGTTTCGGCAGACCGCTCGCCGCACTGAGTTTCATCTGACTCATCCCGGCCTTCAGACGAGCCGCGCGCAGCCGGTCACCCAGCGTTCGAACTTTACTCACTTTTCACCGCCTCGAGGAAGGGTCTTCCCTTCCCATTCGATCCTGCCTGCGCCAAGCGAAACTCGTGATGGACGGACCGCGCTTCCTGAATGAGCTCCCGAGACCAGATGCGCAGCGCACGCGCGCGCAGGATCAACTCGCGCCGCGATTCGTCCGTCGGGATCCTGATCGGTGCGGGCTTCGGCGGCTCCGAACCGTCGACGACGCGCAGCGGCCTCGTGTACTCATCGGATTCGTCGCTCAGGATGGCTTGCGTCTCGCGATCGAATTCGGAGTCGTCGCGGGCGTCCCATGCTTCGAGCGCCATCCGCCACAAGGGATCCGACCGTAGCTGACTGCGCGTAACGATCAGAGCGCGTTCACCTGCGAGGCCGGCAGCCAAACCGTTCCGTGGAT
Organism: Actinomycetes bacterium; assembly: GCA_025934435.1. Classification (GTDB taxonomy): domain Bacteria; phylum Actinomycetota; class JAICYB01; order JAICYB01; family JAICYB01; genus JAICYB01. Next base: position 2,447 of record JAICYB010000015.1, read on the forward strand.
CGTCCTCGAGTCCATCGGAGACAACTTCGGCGATGATGTGCGGTCCTACATCGGGAAACGGACTATCGCAGATGACGTATTGCCGCACATGCTCATCCTAGTCCCTGCCGGCACGCGGCGGGACCTTCGCGACGGCGAGTCATCAGGGCAGCGTTGCCGACAAGTGCAACCCGACGATCGGCTCGGATCAGGACTTCGTTCGCTTCGTCGGCCGCGCGGCCTCGGCAACGCTCATGAGCAGGACGACGCCGCGCGGCGTGTCGTCCGCGTCCCGAAGAGCGACGATCGATACCCGGCAAGAAACACTGTGGCCGCGACGATCCGTCGCGTCGACGACGAGCTGCTCACGCGCCGTACTTCCCCGGAGGCACTCACCCAGCGGGTTCACGAGCTGTTCGAGCGGCAGGCCGATATCGAGTCGGAGGAACGGTTGTCCGATGGTTTCGTCCGCGCGCACGCCCCAAAGCTCCTCAGCCATCGCGCTCCAACTCGTCACGCGTAGCTCTTCATCGAGAGCGACGACACCGACCCAGACGCTTTGGAGGATCGACGAGATGAAGGCTTCGCGGAGCCTGAGCTCCTCGACCTGACGACGCATCTCCTGCGCGCGCGCGTCGAGCTCGTCGTTCGTCGCCTGCACCTCTTCGCTCATCGTCTCGAGCTCTTCGTTCGTCGACTGGAGTTCTTCGTTCGTCGTCTCGAGCTCTTCGTTGCTCGATTGCAACTCTTCGTTGGTCGTCTCGAGCTCTTCGACCGTCGACTGCAGTTCCTCGTACGCCGTCTGCAGCTCACCGCGCCCGCGCTCGGCCTCGCGGCGCAGGTACTGCTCCTCCGTGACGTCCCGGACGGTGATCGCGACACCGAGGGTCTCGTCGCCGGGGCCGAGGAGCGGAGTCGCCGTGACGTCGACGAACTGGACGACGCCGTCTGGGTTCGTCCGGCGTTCGAGTCCTTGTAGTGCGAACGGCGCTCGCGCTTCGATCGCGCGCCGGACGGCCGCGCGGAGCTCCGCCGAACGATCTGTGATGTGCAGCTCCTCGAGACTCGTGCGGTCCTCGCGCACGTTGAGGAACTCCCGCGCCGCGGCGTTGGCAAGCACGAGCGCCCCGTCGATGTCTACGACGACCTGCGGGAGTCGTCCGGCGTCGAACGCCGATCCGACGAGATCGGCGTGCGCCGGCTCGGGGCGGGCCGATCGAGCATCCGCTCTCGGCGTCTCGGCTCCGTCCTTCTTGACGAAGACGCGTGCCGCGAGACTGTCGGGGACGAACCCCGTCGCCTCACTCAGGATCGTCTCCGCTTTGCCGAGGAAGAGGAATCCGTGAGGGTTGATCGCGTACTTGAAGCGCGCGAGCACCTGATGCTGAGCCTCCGAGTTGAAGTACATCAAGGTGTTGCGGCAGATCAGAAGATCGATCCGTGAGATCGGCGCGTCTTTCAAGAGGTTGTGTCGCCCGAAGAGCACGGCCCGTCGTGTGTCGACCGCGAACCCATAGCGTTCACCGGACCTCTCGAAGAAGCGCGACCGGAGATCGTCCGGCACCTTTTCGAGATCGCGCTCCGAATACCGCGCCGCACGCGCCGTACGCAACGCATCTTCATCCATATCCGTCGCGTAGATCTTCACGCGTCGCCTGAAGGCTTCGACCCCGAGCGCTTGCGCCAGCAGCATCGCCGCCGTGTACGGCTCTTCACCGGATGCGCACCCCGCGCTCCAGATGCGGATGTTGTCCGACGGATCCTTCGCGTCGATGATCGCCGGGATCACTTCGCCTTGGATGTAGTCCCACGCCGCTTGATCGCGGAAGAACGACGTCACGTTGATGAGTAACGCGTCGAAGAGTGAATCGAACTCTTCCGGATGGAGCTCGAGGAAGTCTCTGTAACTCTCGAAACCGTCCGCGCCGACGGCTTGGACCCGTTTTTCGATCCGCCGCTGGAGCGACGGGCGTTTGTAGGCGGTGAAGTCGACGCTTCGCGACGCGTTCAGGTATTCGAGGAGCTCGGTGAATCCGTTTCCGGCGGCCGCCGTCATACATCACCGTGTTCGACGCGGCCTTCGTCGACCGACATCCCCGCGAGGGTCACGAGGGCGGGCGCGATCTCATCGAGGGCGAGGACGAAATCGACATGCGCGGAGTTAATGGTTGCGCCCGGCATGCCGAAGAACTCGGACGACTCTTCATCCTGCGCGATCAACGTTCCGCCCGTTGCGTTGAACGCTTTCGCGCCGACGGATCCGTCCAGGCCCGTCCCGGTGAGGACGACGCCGATCGCGCGGTTGCGGTATGCCGCTGCCGCCGATTCGAACAAGAGGTCGGCCGAGGGCCGCACGAAGTGGACGAGTTCCGAACGCGACAGGCTGAGCGTGTCGTCGCCGTTCACGAGCACGTGGTTGTCCGGCGGCGCGATGAAGGCCGTCCCGGACGTCAGCTTGTCGCCCTCCGCGGCCTGCCGGACGCTCAGCGCGGTGCGTCGCCCGAGGATCTCCGCCATCAAGCTGCGGTGACGCCGGTCGAGGTGCTGTACGACGACGATCGGGACGGGAAAGTCGGGCGGCAGCGCGCCGAGGACCCGGCTGAGCGCGGAGAGTCCGCCGGCCGACGCCGCCATCGCGACGACCGCGAACGGATCTTCCGATCGTTTGGCGGAAAGGCCGACGAGCCGCGTCGCGGCGCCGCCTCGTTTGGACACTCCACATTGTGGCACGGGATCACGTCGCTAGAACGGTATACAAGTCGTCGACCAGGTCATGTTTCTCGGGTCGGGGACGGCCTAATTGGAGTTGACGAAGTTGTCGATCCAGGTTTGAACGACCTCGCAGACCGCCTGAGGTGTGCCTGCCGTCGCGATGTTGCGTTCGACTCCCGCTGAGTCGAGCGTCTGGGTGATGCGCGCGCGGAAGCCTTCGCGTGTGTTGCCTTCGATCCACAGGCGCACGATGAGGAGCCCTGTGCGATCCGGTGATTGTGTTTTCATGCGCAAAGCATGGCGGTCGGGCGTCACGACGCTGTCACCACCCGCTCGGACAAGGGGGTACGGCTGCTCGTTGAGGTTGAGACCCTCGACCAGACCGTGCATCGCGGCTCAAGAAGTGCGGCGGCGACATCGTCCGCAGCCATGTGCGCTTGGATGAGCGCCGGCAGAGGGGCTCTCCCGAATGGTTCTCCGGCAACGGCGGTCATGCCACCTGGACCGTCTCCACGCCGGTTTCGCCGAGCGTACGAAGAGCCCTCCGGACGCGGATCGGGCTTCCTCGCGGTGTCCTATGCGCTTGGCAGCGGTGTCAGGTTGTAGCGAGCGATGACGTCGGGCAGCCAGTCAGGCTGTGCGAAGGGAAGCTCGTATCGCCCGGCAAGTGCAGCGACGTCCTCGAACTTCGGTGGTCCACTGTCGGTCATGTCCGCGAGCCCGCGGAAGAACTCCTCGAATCCCGCCGGTGTGATGACTTCGATCAAGCGACCGCGCTTGGTGCCCGCGTTCCACATCGTGTGTATCTGCCCTCGCGGCTTGACGATGTACCCCCCGACACCGAGCACGACTTCTTCGTCCTCCGAGCGGAAGCCGATCTCCCCTTCGAGCACGATCGAGATCTCGTCCTCAAGGGTGTGGGTGTGCGGCGGGACGAGCGCTCCCACCTCGAATGGATGCTCGACGATCGACACCGCCCCGCCGGTGTCCTTGCCGTCGATCTTGAAGACGACACCGACGCCGGGGGCCAGGCCTGCGGATCTGCCTGCTCCCGGCTGAACGACCTTTACATCTGCTGCGATGCCGGTAGCTAACTCCACGCTCACGCTGTACCTCCAGAGGGATCGGGCTCAACTCGACCTTCGAGCGGTTCACTCCAGAGCGTCCGTGGTGATCGTCACCGCAACGTCACCGCGCGCTCCGGCTTCAGCCAGCTCGTCGTGGTGGCCGGTCCCCGCGGCCGGACCTTCGGAATCAGCAGCGTAGCTGGCGCTTCGGTGTGGCTCCCCCGTGACGTTGCGGTGACGATCGGCGCCGATAGTACGTGCAGAGGTCACTCAGCCGAAGCCGGATGCTGGGCGGCGCCAGCCAGCATGAAACGGCAACAACCATCGTCGGCGGAAAAGACATGAGCACAGCGATCCCCGTAGGCAGTTGGAGACCGGAGAGTAGCGATGATGTTCCTGTTGGTTCTCGCCGTGATCGGCTTCGTCCCGGGATCCCTTGCAGTGAAGTTGTTGTGGTGGGCAGCATTGCTGTGCGCCACCGTGTGGGTCGCCGGCATGCTCCGGGGTCGGCAGCCGATCTTCCGATAGGTCCGCGACGATCGGTTCCGTGACGAGGGTACCTCGCTCTCTGCGGCGGATCGTCGCTGCGCTGGTCCTCGTCCTCGTTTTCGAGTACCTCGTCTTTCCCCAGATCGCCGGCGCGCGTCGTTCACTCGAGCTCCTCTCACATGTCAACCTGTTCTACGTCGTCGCCGGGTTCGCGCTTGCGGTTGCATCGCTCGCCGCGTACGCCCAGCTGACACGTGCTGTATTGCCGCCGGCGATCGTGCGGTTCTGGCGCGTCCTACGCATCCAGCTCTCGACGCTCGCCGTGAGTCACGTCGTGCCGGGTGGCGCGGCCGCCGGAGGAGGGATCGGCTACCGGTTGCTCACGAACTCGGGCGTGAGTGGTGCCGATGCCGGCTTCGCGCTCGCCACGCAGAGCATCGGCTCAGCCGTCGTCCTCAACGTCATCCTCTGGGTCGGCCTCGCCGTTTCGATCCCGCTTCACGGGTTCAACCCTCTCTATGTGACGGCCGCGGTCGTCGGCCTCGTCCTCATCGGAGGATTCTCCGCCGCGGTGATCGCACTCACCCATGGCGAGGAGCGCTCGGAACGTGGCTTGCGCGCCGTCGCGCGACGGATCCCCTTCGTCGACGAGAACAAGGTGCATGGCCTCGTCGCAAGCGTCGCCGCTCGGCTGCGGACGCTGATGGCCGACCGCACACTGATGGCGCGGACGGTGGTGTGGGCCGGCGCGAACTGGCTCCTGGACGCGGCTGCCCTCTGGGTCTTCCTTTTCGCTTTCGGCTATCGCGCACCGATCGACGGCCTGATCGTCGCGTACGGCCTGGCAAATGTGCTCGCGGCGATACCGATCACGCCGGGAGGCCTCGGCGTCGTGGAAGCGGTACTGACCGCGACGCTCATCGGCTTCGGCGCTCCGCGCGGCATCGCGGTGCTCGGCGTGATCTCCTACCGCCTCGTGAACTTCTGGCTCCCGATCCCCTTCGGAGCAGCGGCGTACGTCTCTCTGCGTCTGCATCCGACGGCTCGTCGAGCCGACGAGCTGCGTACTGCCGCCGTCCGCGCGATCCACGAGGCCGAGCCTGTTCGAACGTGGGCGGATCGCCACGGCATGACGCTGACCGCACGTCAGGGTCGCAGCCGATGAAAGGTGGGCGGCACGCCTCTCGAGGTGACCGCGCCCACGTGCTCGAAACGACCTCTCGTCTCGAGTGTCTCCGTCCACTCCCAGGCAGGAGAGTTCGGCTGCGTTAGTTGAGCTTCAGACCCTCGATCAATCGACGCATCTCGGCCGAGGGCTCGCGCCCGAGTTCGTCGAACAGGTACTGGCGGAAGTCCTCATACTCACGAAGGGCCGCGGCGACGTTGTCCGCCGCCAGGTGAGCTTCTATCAGTGCCCGGCGCGGGCTTTCGCGCAGTGGTTCTCCAGCGACTGCGGTCATGCCGACCTGGACGGCCTGGCCGAAACTCCCTTCGGTCGTCAGCCGCCGGCACAGCGTCTCGAGGGCACGCAACCGTAGCTGGTGATACGCCTCGCGTTCGATCAGTACCCAGTCCTCTGTCCAATCGGGGAGGAGATCGGCGGACAGCACCTCGTCGTCCACGGTGACAACGTCGTCGAGGTCCCGAGATAGATCGAGCACGCGCCGGGCGAGTGCTTCGCCTTCCCTGTAGTCGACGGTGACGAGCGGCGAAAGCTCGATGTGATCGCTCGTCAGCTCGACCAGCGAATACCTCGGATGGCGAAGTCGGGTCAGGGCCGAGCGAAGACTGCCGCGTGCATGTCGGTCCGAAGACTCCGCCCACAGCGACCCGCTCACGTAGGTCCGGAGGAGCGGCCGCGCTTGGAGTGCGAGGAAGGACACCAGCCGCTGCGAGTTCAATGGCAACGTCAAGACCTCGGACTCCACGCTGAGTCGAAAGCCACCAAGAAGACCGAGTCGTATCGGTCCCGGGGCGGACCCCTTCTTCGAGACGACCTCGGCACTCATCGGTCTCCTTGGGCCGCCGGTCCTCCGTCGCCAGACGTCGACACCACAGGATAGGCGCTTCGGCCATCTCCCGGTGACGTTGCGGTGACGGTCGCGGTGGATAGTTCGGCAAGAGACGCCGCTTCACTGAGGCGGCGCGCAGGAAGGGAGACTCGCGATGTCACTAACTGATCGGCAGAGCGCATGGACGTCCCCGGAGTTCGGAGAGAGCAGGCCGGCGTCGGTTCCTGTGCTCTTCTCGGTCGACATGGTCGCCTTGGAAGACGAGACCATCCTGAGGCTCCACGGAGAGCTCGACTCGTGGACGCAGCGAGAGTTGGTAACCGCACTTCGTTCGGTCGATGATGGCGTGGAGCGTCTGGTCCTCGACCTCTCGGACCTCACATTCATCGACGCCTCCGGCATCTGAATCATCCACCAGCGTCGGACGATCATGGAAGAACGCGGAGGCACGTTGCTCTTGCGGTCGCCCAATGTTCGGCTGACAAGGATCTTGGAGATCACGGGCATGATGGGCGACCGTTGGGCCGACGTCACCCAACACCGGATCGTGCTCCCGCTCCCAGCACGTGCCTACGAGCGCTCGCCTCTCGAAACGACGTAGTGGTCATCCGCCTCACATGCGGTTGTCTGCTCCCGCACGAGGATCACGGCAAGGTCGATCACCTGACCATCGAAGATCTCGGAAGAGCGCGAAGCTCGACGATCTGGGTCGTCGGCGGGCATCGCTCGAAGTTGCCCGTTCATGGACGCCTGAGGAATCTCAGGTAGAAAGCCGCGAACACAAGGACGATGCCGATATTCACCGTCAGCCGCTCCCAGGGTCGGCTTCTGAAGAAGACGACATCGACACCGGCGATCACGACGATCATCCCGAGCACGAAGAGCACGCCGACCATCTTGGTGCGCATTTCAGCCTGACCTTATCTGGTCAACACGACTGATGCGTCTAGACCTTCGTTCCAACCGCTAGGTCCAAGAAGATCGGCTCCGTGACGGGAGGTGCCTCGCTCTCTGCGGCGGGTTGCCACTGCGCAGTACCTCGTCCACCCCCGGGTCGTCAGGACAACTGGCGGTTCGGTCACGTCCCGGTGACGTTGCCGTGACGCTCGACGTCGATACTTCGCCGACAAGTTGCTCAGTTCGGACCACGAAGGAAGGAAACGTCATGGGTATCGGCATCAGTGTTCTCGTCGGAGCCGTCGGGGCGATCTTGCGCTATGCGCTCACGGCTCCCGCCAACCAGCACGGGTTCAACCTCCACACCGGAGGCCTCATCCTCATGTTCGTCGCGGGCGTGGGTTTGCTGCTTTCCCTGTTGTTCTGGAGCAGCTTCGCCCCGTTCGGCCGCGGACGCTCCGCACGTCGCACCGAAGAGGTCGTCACGGAGAACGGGCAGGAGAAGGGTCGTGTCGTCCGCGAAACGCGCGATGTCGCTAACTGACGTCCTGGTCGTCGGAGTCGAGAGCGTCGAGATCGCGGAGAAGGAGGCCGAACCGGACGCCGACGAAGACCAGCGGGTACGCGTTCCGTGAGTTCCAAGATCAGAGGGAGACTCGTCCGGGTGGAGATGCCGAGTCAGGTGTCGCGTGATGTGGGCTTCTTCGACCGATTCGCCGGGTGGGCGGCGGGGCTCGCGAGTCGTGCGCCCTTCTTCGCGTTCTGCCTCGTCTTGGTTCTCGCATGGCTCATCCAAGGCGCGATCATCGTCGCCGCCACTGGGTCGTTCAGCAGGTTCCTCGATGCCACCTTCCAGCTCGAGATCAACACCACGACGACGATCATTACGTTTCTCATGGTCGCCTTGCTCCAGAACAGCCAGACGCGCGACAACCAAGCAACGCAGCACAAGCTCAACGCCATCGCGGGTGGCGTCGCCGACCTGATGGAACATCTGGCCGGCATCCACGAAGACACTGGTTTGCTGCAAGACGTCGAGGAGCTCCGCTGCGCTGTCGGCTTGGAATCGCGTGAAGGGACGAGAAAGACTTCGAAGGGCCAGACGTTTGGACGCGGTCAGCGCGCCGTGGTCCACCGGTCCCTCCAACAGAGGCCGTCCGCTACCTGAACGCGCGCGACCGTTGCCGGAAGGCGCAACCCGGCTCGACTCGCGGTGACGTTGCGGTGACGTTGCGGTGACGGCCGACGAAGACAGTGGGGACCACTGACGGTCCATCCAAAGCACGAAACGTTGAACCTATGAGCGACCGCCCGCTGCGGATCCTGATAGCGAACGAGAAGATCGAGCGTCTGGCGACCCTCGCGAGTCTCGTTCAGAGGCTCGGACACGATGTCGTCGCCCGATCTTTGTCCGCGACGGACGTCGCCGCCTCTGCAACGCGTGAGCGAGTGGATATCGCGCTGGTCGCCGTGGGTGAAAGCTCCGCACATGCGCTCGAGCTCGTATCGCAGATCGTCGCCGATGCGTACTGCCCCGTGGTCGCCGTTCTCTCCGAAGAGAACCCGCTCTGGGTGACCGAAGCGGCACGGCGCGGTGTCTTCGCGTACGTCATCGCCGGCAACCTCTCGGCACTGAGAAGCACGATCGATATCGCGGTGCAGCGCTTCAAGGAGTATCGAAAGCTCGAGCAAGTGAACCGCGACGCGCGGCAGGAGAAGGACCTCGCACAAGCACGCCTCGCGCGCATCGCCGAAGTCCACGACGAGGTCGTCCACGGGCTCGTCATCGCGAAGCTCGCACATGAGATGGGCCGCAGCGAAGACTCGTACACCGCGGTCCGTGAGACGCTTGATCGCGCGCGCGCGATCGTCACTCGGTCGCTCGCCGAACTGAAGCGCCAAGGCGTCAGCCCCCAGCAGGCCGTCTCCCTGGTCGCTTCCTCTCCGTCGGATGAGTGACCACGGGTTTCCCCTCCGCGCCCCGGTCGAGGTATTGATCTGCGACGACGCCCGCCTGCTGCGAAGGATGCTGCGAGCGGTGATCGATCGGAGAGAGCGCCGTCACGAAGGCGAGCCCGCGCTGCGCGTCGTCGGAGAGGCATGCGACGGGGACGAGGCGATCCGGGAGGCGGCGCGCCTCCAACCGGACGTGATCCTGCTCGACCTCGCGATGCCCAACCGAACCGGATTCGAGGCCTTGCCGGAGATCAAGCGAGTCGCACCGTCCGCGAAGGTGATCGTTTTGTCGTCCTTCGACGCGTCGCTCGTCGCGAAGGATGTCCTCGCGACGGGAGCCGACCGCTACCTCGAGAAAGGCGCGGATCCGAAGACGATCGCCGATGCCGTCGTGGCGATCGCGCTCGGCTGAGCATCTTGGCGGACCGCCGTGAATCGTTTGGGATCGGGAGTCGGGCGAGAAGGTCCGCGACCTCACGGAGACAGGAGGTCACCTGCGAGCCGATCTGAACTCGTCGCCTGTCCCTGTGCCCGGCGCGGTCGCCGCTGCAAGTTCGCCCTTCGTCAGCAGGCCGTGTTGACAGCCGTCTCGTGGATATCTCTTGCGGCGTGACGGTGACGGTGCGGTGACGCGCGCTGACGACATTGAAGACAGGTTCGCTCACACGAGCAAGAGAGGTACGAAGTCATGGTTATCGGCATCAGTGTCCTGATCGTCCTGCCCTTGCCGGCCCGTGCCTACGAACGTCCACGTGCGCGCGTGTTGTCCGGCTGAACGACTTTGAGAACGAGGAGATGCACATGACATCGGTTACGCGTGGAAGGAAAGGCGTGTCGAACGACCTAGCCCATCCTGTGGTAAGCGGTGACAGCGGTCGGCTCGAAGTACGGTGCGACGCGATCAGGGCGGCCGCCCACGAGTTGCGGACATCTCTCACCGCGATACGAGGCTTCGCCGAAGTGCTCCGGATGGAGGGTGATCGGATGGAATACGCCAAGCGCGAAGAGATGCTCGATTTCATCATCGACAACGCGAAGGCCGAGGAGGACGTCATCGAACGTTACCTCGGCGACACTCCGTCCGGGAGGGGCAACGGCAACAGAACGGTGACGCTCGGCCTTCGCGACGAAACGCGATCGCTCGTGACGAGCGTGGCGCCCCTCATGTCTCATGACCAGGTCCACGTCGACATTCCCCCAGGTTTGCGTGTCGTTGCCGAAAGAGGCGCACTTCGCGAGGTCGTATCCAACTTGTTGATGAATGCGATGAAGTACTCACCTCTCGCCTCGCCCATCGAGGTGACGGCAGCTCTGGTATCGAAAGAGGTCAGGGTGACCGTTCGCAACGCCGGCGCGATCGCGAAGTCCGATCTCGAACGAATCTTCGATAAGGGCTATCGGGCCGAGAGCGGCGTCGGCGAGCAGGGTTTCGGTCTGGGGCTCGGCATCGTACGGGAACTCGTCACCGGCATGGGAGGCCGGATCTGGGCAGAGAGCATGCAAGGGAGCACTACTTTGAACTTCACGCTTGCGGCCGCGCCGACGATGATGGATGCACTGCCGCTCTTTCCGTTCCAGCGACCGGCCCTCACCAGAAAGACACAATCAAGAACGTGACGAACGTTGTCGTTTCGCCGCGCGGTGACGCTGCGGTGACGCCGGTCAGTGAGGATGAGGGCATCTTGCGCACCCACATCGATGCAGCCGTGGCCAACACGGCAGGTCCATCGCGCGTTGTGAGCTCGAACTCTGATGAAGAGGAAGCGACGCCGAAGCACACCCGGGCAGCCACAGCCTGGGCGTCGATCACACTTGCCCTGACCGCGATGGTCGTTGTGCTCGTCTTTGCAGTTCAGAACCTCGAGCGCGTGCAGGTCACCTTCGTGAGCATGCACTGGCACGCGCCGGTCGCGGTTCTGCTCCTGCTTGCCTTAGCTCTCGGCGCGCTGGTCGTCTTCGCGTTCGGCGCGGCGCGCATCGGCCAGCTCCGGATCCAGGTACGTCGGACCCGGCGAGCGGCCGACGCGCGCGATGTCTAGTTCGAGTTGACGAACTCGTCGACCCAGCGCTGAACCACTACACACCCATCCTCGATGCTTCCTGCCATCTCGGTCGGTTGCCGCTGCAACGTCTCCTTTCGTCAGCAGGGCCCAGTTCATGGCCGTTTCGTGGATAGGGTTGTTTCAGTCGGAGGTCGCGCCGGGACGCGTTATTCGACGCGAAATCCGGTACGCAGTGACGGCGCGGTGACGGTGGGTCGCGATGCTATGCGCATGAAGACCCGCGACTCCAGGATTCGCTTTACCGCCGCTGCATTGCGCAATCTCGGCATCGCGATGCTGATCGTCCTCACCGTGTTCGTGATCAGCGGTTCGATTGCGGGCGCGGCGGTAGCGCCCGACCTTCGGACAGCCGCCAGCTTCGCGGTTCTGGGCGGCTCTGCGGTCACCAACACGGGATCGACCGTTGTGAGCGGAGATCTCGGCGTGAGCCCTGGCACAGCGGTTACCGGATTTCCACCAGGCGAGGTGAGTAACGGGACGATACACGCGGCCGATGCGGTCGCATCGCAGGCTCAATCTGACTCGGCGAGCGCGTACAACACTGCGGCGGGCGAACCATGTGACGAGATCCTCACCGGGCAAGACTTGGGCGGACTGACGCTGACGGCCGGCACCTATTGCTACTCGACATCAGCCCAGCTGACCGGCACCGTCACCTTCGACGCTCAGGGCATTCCGAGCTCTGTCTTCGTCATCCAGATCGGATCCACGCTCACAACAGCGTCGTCGAGCATCGTAAATCTCATCAACGGCGCCGATGCGTGCAACATCTTCTGGCAGGTGGGCAGTTCGGCAACGCTTGGCACGAACACGGCATTCAGGGGAAGCATCCTGGCGTTGACGTCGATCACGCTCAATAACAGTGCAACGGTGGTGGATGGCCGGGCGCTCGCACAGAACGGCGCCGTAACAATGGACACGAACTCGATTTCGACGGGCTCGTGCGCACCGACGCCAACGCGCACAGCCTCACCGACACCCACCGCTGCGCCCACGGACTCGCCGGCTCCGATCGGCTCACCAACACCCACGGCTGCGCCCACGGACTCGCCGGCCCCCACCGGCTCACCGACACCCACCGCTGCGCCCACGGACTCGCCGGCCCCCACCGGCTCACCGACACCCACCGCTGCGCCCACGGACTCGCCGGCCCCGACGTCGACGCCATTCCGTCTACCGATTCCGACTCCGGCGCAGACGTCGACGCCGACGCCCTTACCGACGATGCGTCCCAGTTCGACGCCAAGTCCGACGCACGTAGTGATTCCGATCCTCACGGCAGCGCCGACGCTCACGCCGGCGGCGACGGCGACGGCTGCCGCGACGCCGACACCCGCTCCAACCGTCTCCGTTGGTGCGCGGGCGGTCACCCCCGTCCCAACTGCAGCAGCGGCCGTGCCGAGCGGGGGACCCGAACTACCCCGCACGGGCGCCTACATCGCGCTGTACGTCGTGGTTGCACTCGCGCTCACCACGGGTGGCGAGCTCATGCGCCGCTGGGCGCGGGCCGCATCGAAGTCGGCGTAGCAACCACCGACCATCCCCGACCTGCTCATCGCCAGCACCGCGCAGCCACTGTCGTGTACCGCGTTGACCCGTATCTGGCCGCGAGGTGTGACGAAGGAGAAAGGCCGACCTTCACGAATGGCGCAAGGACATCGCGCCGTCGACGACGCTTCGGAAGTGGTGCGGCCACGATCCGGAGCGGTTCAAAGAGTTCGCGCGCCGCTACCGTGTGGAGCTGAAGGAGCCCGAGCGCGCAAAGGCTCTCGATCACCTTCGTACTCTGGCGAAGGAGAGAACGCTTACGCTCATCACGGCCACCAAGATCCGAGCATCGGTGAGGCAGCTGCAATCGCGCAGTTGCTCGGGAAGACATCTCGTCCGCGACGCTGATCGAAGGCCCCACCAAGTCTTATCGTGGCGCGATAGGTTCATCAGATGCGAACATGTCGAACTCACGGCGCTCCGACGGGGTGACCCAACCGGCGGCGAAGTGAAGACCACTCGGGCGCGAACCTGCAACGCGATACAAGTCGCGGTCTGCTCCGGGGCCGACGACAGCGCCATGTACGCGACGGATGAAGGACGACCTGCTCGCCGCGATCGAGTTCTGTCGCGATCACGACGCTCCGATGATGAGCCGCAGCGGCGGAGCCACTCGCATAACGGAGGCGAGAAGTGATACCCGTCCTTTCGGAAGTCGAACTCACAGCGATCGATGCGTACTGGCGAGCAGCGAACTACATCTCCGTCGGACAGATCTATCTGCTCGACAACCCACTCCTGCGCGAACCGCTTCGTCCCGACCACATCAAACCCCGCCTCCTCGGCCATTGGGGAACGACCCCCGGACTGAACTTCATCTACGTCCACATGAACCGGGCGATCCGCACGCGCGACCTCAACGCGATGTTCGTCATCGGTCCCGGACACGGCGGTCCCGCCATCGTCGCGAACGCCTACCTCGAGGGCACCTACACCGAGCGCTACCCACATATCGGGCTCGACGAGGAAGGGTTGCGGAAACTATTCCGCCAGTTCTCGTTCCCGGGCGGGATACCGAGCCACGTCGCACCCGAGGTACCGGGGTCGATCCATGAAGGCGGCGAACTTGGATACTCGCTCGCGCACGCCTACGGCGCCGCGTTCGACAATCCCGATCTGCTCGTCATGTGCGTGGTCGGCGACGGCGAAGCCGAGACGGGACCGCTCGCTGCGTCGTGGCACGCAAACAAGTTCCTGAACCCAGCGCGTGACGGCGCCGTCCTCCCGGTACTCCATCTGAACGGCTACAAGATCGCGAACCCGACGGTCCTCGCGCGCATCCCGGAGCCGGAGCTCGATCGCTTGCTCGAGGGATACGGCTACGTCCCGCTCCATGTCGAAGGCGACGATCCCGCGATGATGCACGAGCTCATGGCGACGGTCGTCGACGATTGCCTCGACCGCATCGCGGACATCCAGCGCCGCGCGCGGCGCGACAGCACGATGGATCGTCCGACGTGGCCGATGATCGTCTTGCGTTCTCCGAAGGGTTGGACGGGACCGAAAGAGGTCGACGGCCTCCCCGTGGAAGGAACGTGGCGCGCACATCAGGTCCCGCTCCCGAACGTGCGCGAGAACCCGGCGCACCTCGTGCAGCTCGAAAGCTGGATGCGCAGCTATCGGCCTGAGGAACTCTTTGACGATGAGGGCTGCGTCCGCGAGGAGCTGTCCGCGCTCGCGCCGCGCGGCGCACGGCGGATGAGCGCCAACCCGCACAGCAACGGCGGCGAGCTCCTGCGCGAGCTCTTGCTCCCCGATTTCCGGGACTATGCGCTCGAGGTCGAAGCTCCGGGAACGACGTTCGGAGAGGCAACGCGCGCGCTCGGCGCGTTCCTCCGGGACGTGACGCGCATGAACGCGGACGCCGCGAACTTCCGGATCTTTGGCCCGGACGAAACGGCGTCGAACAGGCTCGATGCCCTGTTCCAGGCGACGAACCGTGCGTGGGACGCCGAGCGACTTCCGACAGACGATCACCTGGCGGCCGACGGCCGCGTGATGGAGGTGCTGAGCGAGCACCTCTGCCAGGGGTGGCTCGAGGGATATCTGCTCACGGGGCGGCACGGCATCTTCAACTGCTACGAAGCATTCATCCACATCGTCGACTCGATGTTCAATCAGCACGCGAAGTGGCTGAAGGTCTCGCGGCAGATCCCGTGGAGGCGACCGATCGCGTCGCTCAACTATCTCCTGACGTCACATGTCTGGCGCCAGGATCACAACGGGTTCTCGCATCAGGACCCCGGCTTCGTCGACCACGTCGTGAACAAGAAGGCGGAGATCATCCGCACGTACTTCCCGCCGGATCCGAACACCTTGCTCGTGGTCGCGGATCATTGTCTGCGCAGCATGAACCGCATCAACGTGATCGTCGCGGGCAAGCAGCCGCAGCTCAACTGGCTGCCGATGGAGGAAGCGGTCTTGCACTGCGATCGAGGGCTCGGCATGTGGGACTGGGCCAGCACCGACGCAGACGACGAGCCCGACGTCGTCATGGCGTGCTGCGGGGACGTTCCGACGCTCGAGACGCTCGCCGCCGTCGACATCCTCCGCCACCACTTCCCCACGCTCAAGATCCGCGTGATCAACGTCGTAGACCTCATGCGGCTGCAGCCGCGCACCGAACACCCACACGGGCTCCCCGACGACGAATTCGACGCTCTGTTCACGACCGACCGGCCGATCGTCTTCGCCTATCACGGCTACCCGTGGCTCATCCACCGACTGACGTACAGGAGGCGCGTGCACCACAACCTCCACGTCCGCGGATACAAGGAAGAAGGGACGACGACGACACCGTTCGACATGGTGATGCTGAACGATCTCGACCGCTTCCATCTCGTCATGGACGTGATCGACCGGGTACCGGCGCTCGGATCGAACGCCGCACACATACGTCAGCAGATGTCGGACGAACGCATGCACGCACGTGAGTACACGCGCATCCACGGAGAGGACGTCCCGGCGATCACCGACTGGACGTGGCCCTACTGAACGTCCTGGCGGTCAATGCGGGATCGAGCAGTCTCAAGTTGAGGCTGCTCGATACGTCCGACGAGGTGCTCGCCTCGAGCGATATACCATCTGCCGGCGGACAGATCGATCACCCTACGGTTGCCGATACCGTGCGCCGATTCCCGCATGTGAACGCCGTGGGCCATCGTTTCGTCCACGGCGGGCGCCGGTTCCTGTCGAGCGTGCGCATCAACGCCGACGTTCTCCGCGAACTCGAAGCGCTGACCGATCTCGCGCCGCTGCACCAGCCCATGGCACTGGCTGTGTTCCGCACCGTCAGTGACGTGTTGCCCGATGTCCCATCGGTCGCGTGCTTCGACACCGCGTTCCACGCATCGATGCCGGACGAAGCCGCGACATATGCGATCCCCGAGCGGTGGCGCGGGGAACTCGGCGTCCGCCGATACGGGTTCCACGGCCTTGCCCATTCCTACCTCGCTCGGCGCGCGACCGATTTCCTGGGCACGCGCGCCGGGCTTCGTATCGTCACGTGTCAGCTCGGGGCTGGCGCCTCGCTCGCGGCCGTCCGCGACGGACGATCACTCGACACGACGATGGGCTTCACCCCACTCGAAGGGCTCGTCATGGCAACGCGGTCCGGCGACGTCGATCCGGGCGCCCTCTTGTGGCTGCACGAACACGCAGGACTTGAGATCGACGAGATATCCGATGCGCTTGAACACCGCTCGGGGGTCTTCGGCCTCGCTGGAACGGCCGACATGCGCGACGTGCTCACGCGCGCCGCCAGCGGCGATGCGCGTGCCGACCTCGCCGTAGGCGTTTACGTCCACCGCCTATCGGGCGCTATCGCGTCCATGGCCGCAGCCCTCGGCGGCATCGATGCGATCGTCTTCAGCGGCGGCGTCGGCGAGAACGCGTTGGCCGTGCGTGCCCGGGCCGCCGAGCGGCTCGCGTTCCTCGGCGTTGCCATCGACGTACGACGGAACGCTTCGTCCGGTGATCGCGAGATTACGGCCGACGGGTCAGGCGTCAAAGCCTTCGTCATCGCCGCGCGCGAAGAACTCGAACTCGTGCGCGACGTGCGCCGCATCCTCGGCCCTGCGCCGCGTTAGGACGCGACCGACCGCATGCATCGTGAGCGCTGACAACGGTCCGGGTCGCAACGCTCATGTTGGCTGCTTCGGTCGCACCGCGGAGTCGATCAGATCGACGGCGAGGTCTCTCGTCCGGTCGGTGACCTCGAGCTCGTGATGGCCGTCGTCATGCCGCTTGACGGTCAGATCGACGGCAGCGTCCCCGACTTGGAGATTGGCGGCGGAAACCGGGCTCAACCAATCGGGCAACGACGGTCGTAGGCTGAGTCGCCCAGACGCCGCGTCGGCCTCGAGGCCCAGTAGCACCGTGAGGATGTGCACCACCGCACCGGCGGCCCAGGCCTGGGGGACGTTGGCTCCGAGGTACTGGACGGGAAAGCCTCCGGGGTCGCGACTCAAACCGGCGAACAACTCGGGGAGTTGTCCGCCTTGGAAGAACCCCGCCGCGTCGAAGATGGCTCGAGCGACCTGCACGGCCTCGTCGTCGAGCCCGTAGTTTCGAAAGCCCGCGGTGATGACGCCGTTGTCGTGAGGCCACACGGAACCGAGCTGGTACGAGAACGGGTCGTAGGCCGGATGACGGTCCGACAGCGTCCTGATCCCCCAGCCGCTCCACATGTCGGATCCCAGAAGGCGCGCAGCCACGCGCTTGGCGCGCTCGGGCGCAACGGCTCTCGCCCAGAGCAGATGCCCTGCGTTGGACGCGACGGACTCGATCGGTCGCTTGGCTCCATCGAGGCCGAGGTAGTAGGTGCCTTCGGCCTCCCACCACAACTTCTCCTCGATGAGTTCGGCCAGGCGGTCCGCCTCGTCGCGAAGTCGGCTCGCCCGCGCGGTGTCGGCGTAGGCCTCGTCGAGTGTGCGGGCCCACGCGCGCTTCGCGGCGACGACGTAGCCCTGAAGCTCGCATGTCGCGATGGGCAGCTTCGCAAGTGCGCCCGACGCGTCGACGATCGCGTCTCCTGAGTCTTTCCAACCTTGGTTGTAGTAGCCGCCGTGCTCGGCGCGCGTCTTGTACTCCTGAAAGCCATCGCCGTCGATGTCGCCGTCGGTGTCGATCCACGACAGCGACCGCTCGACGTGCGGGCGCAGCGCGTCGAGCTGCTCGCGGTCACCGTGCCAACGCCATGCCTCCGCCGCTGCCCACACGTATAGCGTCGTCGCGTCGTGGGTCCCGTAGTACGGCCGATGGGGGATCAGATGGAAATGGGCGAGTTCTCCCCGGCGAACCTCGTGCTCGATCTTGCCCGGTTGCATGTCGCGGCTGTCGTCGTAGTCGTCACCTTGGACGGCGCCGAGGACGTTGAGCGCGCCGAGGGGCAAGCGCGAAGAAAGAGCGAGCACCTGCAGCGACACGATCATGGCGTCGCGGCCGAACAGCGAGACGAACCACGGGACGCCGGCGGACGGCACCCACATCTCGCGGGAATCCTCACTGCCGACGTCGAAGTCGTGTCTGTGCAGCCGAAGCGACGCCAGATCGGCGACGGCCTGGTCGGTGACCACGTTCACCATCGGATCCGAGGTGGAAAACCGCGTGCAGGACCGTACCCAGTCGACGCGTGCGCGGTCGTGTTCGATGTCCCCGCCGACGAGGGCGTTGCACTGACGCGGCGGCCGCGCGGGTTCGTCCGCCTCGATGGCCGGCAGCCAGAGCAGGCACGTGTGCCACGTCTCGCCGGGATCGATCGCGACCCTGAACGACAGGCCGCCGTTGGCGAATTCCGGAGGCGAATCCGCCTTCTCGACCTTGGCCCAAAGAGCACGCCGGAAGTCATCGTGCACGTAGCGCGTGACGAGAGCGTCGCCGGACTCCTCCCACGTCGTTTGCAGCGCTCCGCGCCGCACGAGCAGACCGGACTTCACATCGAAGATGTCGGCGAAGTCGCACTCGAGGCTCGCCTCGAGGACGACCTGCACCGCCTCGCGACCGTAGTTCGTGAGGTCGTAATCCTCGTGGACGCCGCTCGAAACCGTTCGGTCGAGGCGCAGGTGAAGTGTGTTGGCCGGAACCTGTCCGGCGGCGGTTTCGAGCGGCGGGTTGGTGAATTCGAATCGGGCTGAGAAGTATTCGATCGAGGAGCTGTTGAGCAAGACGGGCTCGCCGGAACCCATCCGCAGCCGATAGCCGGACACGAAGCGCGTGTCGGAGGCGAAGTAGCCCTGGCCCTTGTGACGCGACACCTTTCCGTCGAGATCACACACGAGCACGTGCTCGTCGAAGTGGATCGTGATCAGCGGCGGACCGACCTGAACCGTCACTTCGGGAACTCGATCACGGTCTTGATGTCGTCGGGCCGGCGCTCGAGGGCGTCCGCGAAGCGTTCGAGTCGAGCGCGGCGCGTGATCAGTCGCTCGAGCCAGCCGGCATCGGCCCGCCTCAGACACTCGGCAGCGGCTTCGTAGTGCCGGCGATTGGCGTTGACCGATCCGACCACGACCTCGTTTTCGAGAACCATCTCGCGATTCAGCGCACCGGCGTCGACGGAAAGGGTCCGACCACCGGACGATACTCCGGTCAGGCAGACGACACCGCCCGGGGCGACGGATGCCATCACATCGAAGACGAGTTGTCCAACCCCCGTGCATTCGATCACTACGTCGGCTCCCGCACACGCATCGGCCACCGAGCCTGTGTGGTACATGGCGCCAAGGGCGCCGACGGCGTCCGGTTTCGGACCGGTCGTGGCGAGGTCGACCACGTGGGTTTCCAGGCCGCGTTGCACGGCGAGGAGGGCGGCGAGGAGCCCGATCGGTCCGGCTCCCGTGACGAGGACTCGCTGAGGTTCCCAGTGCGCGCGAGCGCCGATGCGCTCGACCTGTTCCCAGGCCTTGGCGACGACACTCGTCGGCTCGAGGAGCACACCGAAGTGCTCGAGCGACGCGTCGACACGAACGGCGAACGCAGGGTCGATCCGGTATCGCTCGCGGGCAAACCCGTCGAGCTCCTTGATCCCGTGTTCTGTGTAGCGGCCGTTGCGGCACATGTCCCACTCACCGACGGCGCAGTTCGGACATGGGACGGGATCTGGGCGACGAACGATGCCGACGACGAGGTCGCCGGCTTGGATGTCCGAGCCTGCGGGAGCGTCCAGGACGCGACCGAGCGACTCGTGGCCGAGGACGAGTCGCTCGCCGCCAGGGGGCGCCCACCCGTATCGTCCGGAGACGATCTCGAGATCGGTCCCGCAGATCCCGATGTCGAGGGTCTGGACGAGGAGGTCACCGCCGTCGGGCTCGTCGAGGTCGTCGACGCGAGCCGACCGGGCGCGGCCGGGCTGCACAGTTAGGGCTCGAATGATGAAGCTCCTCGCTTCCTACATGCCGTGACGACGTCCTGCGCCATGAGTTCGAAGGAATACGTCGACCTCGTCTTGGGAGTACACCAAGACGTCAGTCGGCGAGCGCTCCTTCACCGGCCGTTGTCCCGACGAGCGTACGCATCGGGTTCTCGAGATCGGAGAGTTCGCGTAATACCTTCCCGAAGATGCGCCGGACGGCGTCGGCGAGACGTTCCTGCGTCTGCTCGTCAACGTCGCGCGACTCGCTCGACCGTCCGTCGGAACTTGATCTTCTCGGCAGACGACGCACGGCCGGCCATGGACTGAGTCTAGGGACCGACGGGGACGTCTCATTTGCCTTTCGCGGTCTTGGTACGTCCCGTGTGGTCGTCCAGAACACGCCTACGAGAACAGAGTGGGCGTCCGAGGAATCGAACCTCGTACAACCGCGGTGTAAGCGCGGCGCTCTGCCAATGAGCTAGACGCCCGGCCCCCGAGTCTACGGAGGCTGAGACGGGGACCAAAGACCCTGTAAGGAAGACCTCGGCGCGACCGACTCACACCTAGCAATGAGCACGTTTTCGCGTCTGCTGACAGACGCGAACGCGGCGGTCTTCATGCTGCTCGCCTTCGCGAGTGTGCGAGAGTACCGCCGCGGCCGCGGAACGGCCCCCGCGTGGGCCGCTACCGCGTTCACCATGATCGGCGCGGTCGCGTGGCTCGCCGTCTTCCCCGTCCAGCCGTCGTCCAACATCTACCACGCGCTCTGGTACCAGATCTTCATCCGCTTCGTCCTCGCCGTGCTCGTCGCTTTCCCCTACTGCCTCTACCGGATCGCCGTCACCTTCCGGCCTCCGTCGCGAGTCGTGCGGCGGACGGTGGACCTCCTCACGGGCGGCTTGATCGTCGCGTTCTTCGCCGCGCCCCGGTTCCCGGGACCGAACGAGCATCGTCCGGCGTGGCTGATCCCGTACACGCTCGCGCTGATCGTGCAGTGGACGGTGCCCTCGATCTACGCGGCCGTCTCGCTCTGGCGGGCGGGCGCCCGGCGACCCACCGCCGCGCGATACCGCATGCGTCTGCTGGGCGCGGCTACGGCGGCGCTCACGGCGCTGATCTACATCTCGGCTCTGCTCCCGCAGGGCAACGCGAACAAGCCGAACAACCTCATCCAGCTCATGCAACTCGCCGTCGGAGTCGTGTTCTTCGTCGGCCTCGCGCCGCCGCGCGCGCTTGTGACGTACTGGCAGCGTCCGGAACAGGAAGCAGCCCGCATCGCGATGTCGAACCTCATGGCGGCGGTCACCGCCTCCGAGGTGGCGGACACGATCCTCCCCCACCTCGTCGCCCTGATCGGCGCGCAGAGCGCGGCGCTCTACAACAAGGACGGATCACTGTTCGCGTCGTTCGGCGATCTTCCGCAGGATGCGCAGACGGACATCGGCGAGTCGCAGCCCTCCGCCGGGAAACTCCGGGTGGCACTCAAGAACGGCGGTTCGATCGTCGTCCGAAGCACCACGTACTCCCCGCTCTTCGGCGGGGACAGCCTCGGCGTCCTGCAATGGTTCGGCGACCTCACCGACCTGGCGCTCGCTCGTTGTGCGTCGATCGCACGAGAACGCGAGTTCATCTCGAACGCCGCGCACGAGCTCCGGACACCGCTCACGACGATGACGGGACTCGCGTCGATGATCGCCGCCGACCGTGTGGCGATGGACGAAGCACAACTCCAGCAGTGCGTCGAGGGTCTCGTCCGCCAAGGCAACCGCGCGCGAGAGCTCGTCAACACGATGCTCGACATGGCGCAGATCGAGCGCGGCACGGTCTCCTTCGCCGACGACGTGATCGAACTCTCGGATGTCGTCGACGACTCGCTCGACTTCACTCCCGCGCCGTCCGACCGGCAGATCGTTGTGAAGATCCCGGACGATGCACGCGTTCGCGGGGACGCCGAGCGCCTCGAACAGGTGCTCGTGAACCTCTTGACCAACGCGTACCGGCACGGTGGTAAGACGATCACGATCGAGGCACACCACGAGCAGGACGGGATCGTCCTGTCGGTTTCGGACAGCGGCGACGGTGTTCCGTCCGACCTGATCCCGCGGTTGTTCGATCCGTTCACGCGCGGCGCGAGTGCGAACGGCACGGGATCCGGCCTCGGGCTCGCGATCTGCCGCCGGATCGTCGAAGCGCTCGGCGGTGCGATCACATACGACCCGACGCCGGAGTGGCGCTCCCGCTTCAAGGTCGAACTGAGGAAGGCGGCGTGAGCAAGATCCTCGTCGTCGACGACGAACCGGATGTCCTGTTCACGGTGAAGATCGCACTACAGGTGTGCGGCTACGACATCATCGAAGCGGAGAACGGACACCAGGCCCTCGAGCGTGCGTGGGAATTCCCCGACGCCGTCGTGCTCGACTTGCGCCTCCCGGACATGGACGGGAGTGAGGTCCTGAAAGCCATCAAGGCGGAGCCGGCGCTCGCGCACATCCCGGTACTCTGCCTATCCGCGCACAGCGACAGCTCGACGAAGCAGCGGATGCTCGCCCTCGGCGCGAGCGCGTACGTCAACAAACCGTTCGACGTCAAACACCTCCGGGCGACGATCGCCGAATTGCTCGAAACGCGCAACGCATCCTGATCGCAGCGGGCACCTTCACGACGCATCCTGATCCACGGCACACTGGATGCATGGTCTCTCCTGAGACGCGCATCGGGCACGTCCACCTGAAGGTCAGCGACCTCGACCGTTCGGAGCGCTTCTACATCGACGTCCTCGGCATGGAGCGAACCACACGCCTCGGCGACCAGGCGACGTTCCTCGCCTACGGCGATTACCACCATCACCTCGGGCTGAACGTCTGGCACTCGAAAGGCAAACCGCCGGCGCCGGTCGAGGCGGCTGGGCTCTACCACTTCGCGATCCTCTACCCGTCGCGCAAGGACCTCGCGAACGCCGTGAAGCGCGTCTTCGAGAAGGGATGGTCGATCGACGGCGCGGCGAACCATCACGCGAACATCTCGATCTACATGCACGACCCGGATATGAACGGCATCGAGCTCTACTACGACCTCCCGAAAGAGGAATGGCGTCGGAATCCGGACGGAACGCTGTGGCTCGGTTCCGATCCGCTCGACGTCGAGGCTCTCGTAGCCGAAGCCGATTAAGCTGTGCGCCGCATGAGCGGCGCGCTCGACGGTCTCAAGATCTGCGACCTCACGCAGTTCGAGGCCGGCCCGTCCTGCACAGAGCTCCTCGCGTTCCTCGGCGCGGACGTCATCAAGTTCGAAGACCCGAAGCGCGGCGATCAAGGACGCGTCCTCGGCATGGGACCGGGCGACGACTCGATGTACTTCCTGCTGCTGAACCTCAACAAGCGCAGCGTCACGATCAACCTCAAGTCGGACGAAGGACGCGAGCTCTTCCTGCGCATGCTTGGCACCTTCGACGTGCTCGTCGAGAACTACACGCTCGGGACGATGGAACGGTTCGGGCTCGGCTGGGAAACGCTCCACGACCTCCACCCGCGTCTGATCTACGCCAGCGTGCGCGGCTTCGGCGACTCCGGTCCGTACGCGAACCACAAGAGCTTCGACATGGTCGGTCAAGCCGCCGGCGGCGCGATGAGCGTCAACGGCACACCGGACGGACCGCCGACACGTCTCGGGCTCACGCTCGGCGACACCGGAACGGGACTCCACCTCGCCGTCGGCATCCTCGCCGCATACATCCAGCGCGAACGCACGGGCGTCGGGCAGCGCGTCGAGTGCTCGATGCAGGAAGCCGTCATGAACTACACGCGCGTCGCGATGCTGTCGCACTACCTGTCCGGCGAACCGACGAGGCGGCGCGGCAACCCGATCAAGTACATGTCCGGCGACGCCTACCGGTGCAAGGGCGACGGCCCGGACGACTACGCGTTCATCCTCGCGCCGTCCCCGCACATGTGGGACGGGCTCTTGAAGTGCATCGGCCGGACGGATCTCATCGGCGATCCGCAGTGGTCGAGCGGAGGATGGCGCGCCTCGCATTGGGACGAGGTGCACGACCTGATCGAAGCGTGGACGGCGGAACGCGACAAGTGGACGGTGATGGAGGAGATGCAAGCCGGCGGTGTCCCGGCGAGTGCCGTCTTCGACACCGGGGATCTGCTCGCGAGCGAACACCTGCGCGAGCGCGGGATGGTGCAGACCGTCGAATTTCCCGCCGGAACCTACGACGTGCCGGGCAACGCCGTGCGGCTCTCTGACTCCGCGACGACGTACTCGGCTGCCCCGCTCCTCGGCGAGCACACCGACGAGGTGCTGCGCGAACTGCTCGGTGACGTCGACACGGAACGCCTGCGCGCCGACGGCGTGATCTAGGGCTCCCAGTACTTCTTGTCGTCGAGCTCCGGCGGCCGGTAGTTCTGCTCGGAGTCGTCTTCGGAGTGCGGGTAGCGGTAGCCCTTGCCTTCGCGCGTGAGCTTGCGTGACATCTGCTTGTCCGACTGCTTGAGGTGCGGCGGCACCTCGTAGGAACGCTGCTTCAGGTCCTCACGCACTTTGATCATGGCGCGCGCGATGGCGTTCGACTTCGGCGCGAGTGAGAGATAGACGGCCGCTTCGGCGAGCGCGAAGGCCGACTCGGGAAGTCCGACGTACTCGTTCGCCTGCGCCGCCGACGTGGCCACGACGAGTGCTTGCGGATCGGCGAGGCCGATGTCCTCGGACGCGAGGACGACCATACGTCGCGCGATGAAGCGCGGATCCTCGCCGCCGTCGATCATCTCGAACAACCAGTAGAGAGCGGCGTCCGGATCGGAGCCGCGCATCGACTTGATGAACGCGGAGATCACGTCGTAGTGACGGTCCTGCGCTTTGTCGTAGCGCACGACACGGCGCGCCATCGCCTGTTGCACGTTGTCCAGCGAGATGCGGTGGTCCTCGGCGAGGGCCGACGCGGCCTCGAGCGCGTTGAGCGCGGTCCGCGCGTCGCCGCCGGCCTTCTCCGATATCCAGTCGAGCGCCTCGTCGTCGGCTTCGAAGTCGGGCAGCCCGCGTTCGTCGCCGAGCGCGTGTTCGAGGATGCGCTTCACGGAGACGGGCTCGAGCGGCTCGAGGCGGAAGAGCAACGACCGCGACAACAGCGGCGAGTTCACTTCGAAGAACGGGTTCTCGGTCGTCGCGCCGATGAGGATGATGAGGCCTTCCTCGACCGCGCCGAGGAAGGCGTCCTGCTGCGCGCGGTTGAACCGGTGGATCTCGTCGAGGAACAGGACGGTACGCCCGAACTTCCGCGCGTTCGCGATCACCTTGCGGACGTCGGCGACGCCGGCCGATATCGCGGACAGCTTCTCGACGGGCGACTTCGTCCGCTCCGCGACGAGGTGAGCGATCGTCGTTTTCCCCGTTCCCGCGGGGCCCCAGAGGATGGCGCTCCGGAGCTCGTCACGTTCGATGAGGGCGCGGAGGGTCGTCCCCGGGCCGATGACCTTCTCCTGCCCGGTGACCTCGTCGATCGTGCGTGGACGCATCCGGGCGGCGAGCGGAGGCCGAGGGTCCGCACGACCGGTATGGTCGAAGAGCTGGTCCGGCATCGCACAATCGTAGACGTGCATCCACTCATCTCCGCCCCCGAGCTCGCCCGGCAGCTGGACGATGTCCGCGTCATCGACGTCCGGTGGGCACTCGGTGATCCCGAAGCCGGACGTGGCGGCTACGAAGCCGGACACATCCCCGGCGCGGTCTTCATCGATCTCGAGCACGAGATCACCGGACCGAACGAGGGTCTCGGCCGCCATCCGCTCCCGACCGCCGAGCGATTCGAGGATGCGATGCGACGTGCCGGTGTCGACGACGCGACGTCCGTCGTTGTGTACGACGACGCTGGTGGTTCGTCCGCCGGGCGACTGTGGTGGTTGCTGAAAGCGTTCGGCCACGACGACGTCCGCCTGCTCGACGGCGGGCTGCAAGCGTGGACGGGACCTCTCGAGACGGGAACACGCTCCTACGATCGCGGGGCGTTCACGGCGAAGCCGCTCGATCCGTCGATGTTCGTGACGATCGACGACGTCGGGAACGCGAGCGTGCTGCTCGATGCGCGTGCGCCCGAGCGCTACCGCGGCGAGGTCGAGCCCGTCGATCCTGTTCCGGGACACATCCCCGGAGCGGTCAACGCGTTCTGGAAGGACAACCTCGGCGACGACGGACGATTCCTTCCGCCCGACGAGCTACGACGGCGCTACGAAACGTTCGGCGGCGACGTCGTCGTGTACTGCGGGTCCGGTGTGAATGCGTGCCACGACGTCATCGCGATGACGGTGGTCGGGCTTCGTCCCGCCAAGCTGTACGCGGGTTCGTACAGCGAGTGGTCGCGCGCCGGTAAACCGACTCAGCGGTAGTACTCGTTCGGCAGCACCGCGTGTGCGCCGACGACGCCGTTGACGAGCTGGGTGACGCGGACGTCCACGACGACGCTCGCGAAAGCCATCGCCTGTTTCCGCTGGAACCCTCGTTCGACGAGGAGATCGAGCATCTGATCGATCGCTTGATGGATGGCGGCTTCGATGTCGTCGGCGAGGCCGAAGGTGATCCATCCGGACGGCGTACGTGCCCGCGGCATCGCGAGCCGTTCGTCCAGAACGTCAAGCTTCACCTCGACGCGTTCCATCGGGCATTCGATCGCCATGCCGGACACTTCCCCGTCGCCCTGGCGTCCGTGCCCGTCGCCGATCGAGAGGAGCGCACCGTCGACGGAGATCGGAAGCAGAAGCGTCGAGCCCGCCACGAGCTCTTTGCAGTCGAGGTTGCCGCCGCAGAACCGTGGGGGCCCGGTCGGATGCGAGCCGGCTTCGTCCGGCGGCATGCCGACGACGCCCATGAACGGACGAAGGTCGACGATGTAGCCGTACTGATTGACGGCCGTGTTCGCGTCGGGATCGAGCGTCCACGCGAACCACGTCATCGGTTCGTCCTGCACACCGACGTGTTCGTTCAGCGTCGACGGGTAGCCGCCGCCGCCCGTCGATCCCCACACTCCCGGACGGATGTCGACGAATTCGACGGCAAGTGTCATGCCTTGCTTCGCGCCGTTGACCGCGATGGGCCCGCAGAGCGCGTGTCCCGGTCCGGCGCCGTCCATACGCTTCACGTCCCCGCCCTTGAAGGGTTCGAGATGCGCGCCGGCGTCGAGCGTACGCAGCACAACGGTGTCGCCGGGATCGACGATGAGGACCGGCTCCCGCTCACGCGAGAAGTCGTAATGGAGCGTTTCGAGCGTCGGCTCGAGCGCATGTTTCACGGGAGCGCTTCGCTGAGGAGGCGCAGCCAGTTCTCACCGAGCACGCCGGCGCGGGCTTCGGCCGGGACGACGTCGGCGATGCGCGCGAGATCGGCGGACGAATCGATCTCGACAGGCGTTTCGTCCACACCGAGGCCGCCGTCGAAGTCGGACCCGATCCCGACGTGCTCCCACCCGATCAGATCGGCGACGTGCTCGGCCTGCGCACGGACGTGCTCCAGGCAGATGTGATTCTCTCGCGCACTTCGCGTGAGCGCACCGGCGACCATCCATGCTTCCCATTCGCGCGTGAGGAAGCCGTTGTAGAGGACGAGACCGACGACGCCGTCGCGTTCGCCGATCGCACGGATCATGTCGTCCGTCAGTTGCCGGTCGCCGGGGACGATCTCGCGCGCGTTCGAATGACTCGCGATGACGCGCCCGGGACCGGCGTCGATCGCGTCCCAGAAACTCTGTTCGGCGATGTGCGAGAAGTCGAGGACGATGCCGAGGTCGCGCATACCCGCGACGAGTTCACGTCCCGCTGCGGAGAGCCCACCGGGGCGGCGCGTCCCGCCGCAATAGCGCGTCTGACTCCACGCCGGACCGATGACGCGGACGCCGGCGTCGAACCACCACCCGAGCTCACCCGGAGA
This sequence comes from Actinomycetes bacterium, assembly GCA_025934435.1. Classification (GTDB taxonomy): domain Bacteria; phylum Actinomycetota; class JAICYB01; order JAICYB01; family JAICYB01; genus JAICYB01. The sequence continues at coordinate 30,438 of JAICYB010000015.1, forward strand.
TTCGATGCAGTCGCCGCCTTCGATGAGAACGACGATCCCGAGCTTGCGATCGGTCTCCCACGCGGCGAGGTGGTCCGCGAGATCGGACCGCGTCCGGATGATCCTCACGTCGCCCGCGTCCTCCCATCGCCGGTATACGTCGAGCTGCTTACAGGCGCTTTCATCCGGTGGCTCCCGGTAGAGACCGTTGCCGTCGTCGTCGTAGTCGTAGGCGCCGGTGAAGAGCGTCCCGAAGGCGACGGCGACGTTCCCACGTTCGAGCTCGCGAAGCGTGACCATGCAACCGCTGCGGCCGCCTTCGCGCTCGCGGATCTCGTTCGCCGTGAGCGAGTAGTCCCGACCGGCGAGCACGTTCATCGCCATGTCGAGGTGCGCGTCGACGATCCGCGCCGTCACTTCTTCTCTTTGATCTGCAATCCCACGTCGCGCAGCGCGTTCGGTTCGACCGGTGCCGGCGCGCCGGTCATGAGGTCCGTCCCCGTCTGTGACTTCGGGAACGCGATGACGTCGCGGATGGACGTCCCACCGGTCAGCGCGTACACCACGCGGTCGAGTCCCATCCCGACGCCGCCGTGCGGTGGGGCGCCGTGGCGGAGGCCTTCGAGGAACCACCCGTAGCGCGCCTCGAGCTCCTCGTCGGTTGCGCCGAGGATGCGGAACACCTTCTCCTGCTGGGCGGCGCGGTGGTTCCGGATCGATCCGGAAAGAAGCTCCATCCCGTTGATGACGAGGTCGTATTGCTGCGTCCTGATCGCTTCGGGATCGCTGTCGAGAAGATGCTCGGTCCCCGGGAGCGGCGCGTAGAACGGGTTGCCGACGGAGATCAGCTCGCCTGTCTCGGGATCGCGCTCGAACGCCGGCATCTCGACGACCCACACGAACCGCCAGTCCGCCGGCTCCGTCACGTTCGTGATCCGGCCCTGCGTGCGCGCGAGTTCCGTCCGCAGCACGCCGAGGATCTCGCTGCACGTACGTGGTTCGTCCGCTGCGAGCAGCAGCAGATCACCGACCTGCGCGTCGAGCTCTTTGCGGATCCCGGCGAGTTCGTCGGCCGAGAGGAACTTCGCGATCGGGGCGCGCAGCTCGTCCGGCTCGACGACCATCCAGACGAGTCCCTTCGCGCCGAGCTCCTGCGCGCGCGCGATGAGCCCGTCGGTGAACGAACGGGATGCGTCCGCACCGGCGCCGGGTACGCGAAGACCGCGCACGGCCGGCGCTTGGAACGCCTTGAATCCCGTCTTCGCGAGCACATGCGTCAGATCGACGACCGTCGGTCCCGCTGCTTCGCGGATGTCCGGACGATCGCTTCCGTATCTCGCGACCGAGTCGTCGTACGTGACACGCGGGAACGGCGTGACGATCTCCGCGCCGATGCATTCGCGCCAGACACGCGCCATCAGACCTTCCATGAGCTCCATGACGTCGTCCCGCTCGACGAACGCCATCTCGAAGTCGAGCTGCACGTGTTCGATCTGACGGTCCGCGCGCGGGTCTTCGTCGCGGAAACACGGCGCGAGCTGGTAATAGCGCTCGATCCCGCCGACCATCAGCATCTGCTTGTACAGCTGCGGCGATTGCGCGAGCGCGTAGAAGTTGCCTTGCTGGTGACGCGACGGGACGAGGAAGTCTCGCGCACCCTCGGGCGTCGCGCGCGCCATGATCGGCGTCTCGATCTCGACGAAGTCGCGTTCGGCGAAATGATCGCGGATCGCCTGGCGCGCCTTCGACCGGATTCGGAGGTTGCGCTGCATCGGGCCGCGGCGGATGTCCATGTACCGGTATTTCAGCCGCGTGGTCTCTTCGGTCTCGATGTCGTCCTCGATCGGGAACGGCAGCGGCGGGCACTCCGAGATGACGTCGATCGCCGCCGCCACGATCTCGATCTCGCCCGTCGGGATGTTCGCGTTGACCGTTCCCTCGGGACGGCGCCGCACCTCGCCCGTGACGGCGACGCACCACTCGTCGCGCAAGCGATGCGCGTCGGGAACGTTCTCGCAGACCACCTGCACGACGCCGGACGAATCCCTGAGATCGATGAACAGGACGCCCCCGTGATCGCGATGCGCGTTCACCCACCCCGCGAGGTGCACGCGGACGCCCGCATGCGACGCGCGAAGCTCACCGCAGCTGTGGTCTTTGATCATCGGGTCCTCAACTCTTTCACAAGTCCGTCGAGGGCGACTTCGCGCTCGTCTCCACTCATCATGTCCTTGATCTTCGCCACCCGCCGCGCGACCTCGTCGGCGCCGACGATGACGACGGTTCGCGCACCGAGACGTTCGGCGGAGCGCAGCTGCGATCGGAACGATTTGGCCTCGTCACTCATCGCGACCCGAAGGCCCGCACGTCGCAGATCCGTCGCCGTCGCGAGCGCGACGGACGCGACACCTTCCGTCCAGACGACGAAGAGCTCCGGCTGCCACGGCTTCGCCGCTTCCTTCTCCTCCATCGCGATGAGCGTCGGTGTCACGCCGATCGCGAAGCCGATGGCCGGCGTCGGCGCGCCGCCGAGCTGCTCCACGAGCCCGTCGTAGCGGCCGCCGGCGCACACGGTGGGGCGTCCGCCGAGGGAAGGGATGTCGAATTCGAAGACGGTTCGCGTGTAGTAGTCGAAACCGCGGACGAGATGCGGTGCGTCCTTCCACGCGATCCCGAGCGTCTCGAGCATCTCCTGGAGCGCTTCGTAGTGCGCGCGGCTCTCCTCGCCGAGGAATTCCGAGATGGGCGGGATGTCGCCGGCCCGCAGGATCTTCCGGCACTCCGGAACTTTGCAATCGAACACGCGCAACGGATTCTTTTCGAGCCGGACGTGGCAGTCGTCGCACATGTCCTCGATCTTGTCCGAGAGCGCTTCACGCAGGACGGGCCAGTACTTCTCACGGTCCGCGAGATCGCCCATGGAGTTGAGGTTCAGTTGCACTTCGAGGCCGAGCCGTTCGAAGAACTCGCTCGCGAGAACGAGCTGCTCGGCGTCGATCACCGGCGACGCCGACCCGATGCACTCGACGTCGATCTGTTCGAACTGACGGTCGCGTCCCTTCTGCGGACGCTCGTAGCGGAACATCGGGCCGATCGTGAAGAGTCGGACGGGCTGCGGCAGCTTCTTGCCGAGATCGTTCTCGATGAAGGCCCGGACGACGCCCGCCGTTCCTTCCGGACGGAGCGTGAGCGATCGGTCGCTCCGGTCCGTGAAGGTGTACATCTGCTTGTCGAGGACGACCTCGGACGAATCCCCCGCCGCGCGCTGGAAGACCTCCGTGTACTCCATGACCGGCGGCTCGATGCGGCGGTAGCCGTAGCGGTCGAAGAGCGAACGCGCGAGGGCCTCGGCCTCCTCGAGGTGCTCGGAAGCCGGAGGTACGACGTCGGGGAGCCCCCGCGGGGCGCTCGGACGGGCCACGGTCCATCGATTTAATCAGCCCGGAGCGGGCGGTGCGTCAGGGGTTGGCCGCGAGATGGTGCTCGATCTTCTCGAGCGTCTTCTCCATCCCGGCTTTGTTGCGCTTCATGAAGCCCATCGCGCCGAGGACGAAACCGGGCGCACGGCCTCCGCTGTAATCGAAGCTCTCCGTCACGAACGTCCCGTTGTCCTTCGGTTCGAGGTCGTAGCGCCAGATGTTCTTCGCGAAGTGACACCACGCGATGCGCTTGCCTTCCTCGAACTCCACGACGGTGTTCTGGATCGGATACTTCGTGCCGAGCTTCATCTCCATCCCGAACTTCGAACCGAGCGAGAGACGTTCTGGGTTGTCGCCGCGCGGCTTCTGCACCGTGCCCGATCCGTCCATCACGGGATGCATCTTCGGATCGGCGAGCAGATCGAAGATCTTCTGCGGCGGCGCCGGGATGAATCTGGAGACGGAGATGACTTTCGCGCTCATGGCAACTCCAGAAGGATAGTCACCGGGCCGTCGTTCACCAAGCCGACCTCCATGTGCGCGCCGAACACGCCGGACGCAACACCGATCCCGCGGGACGCGAGAGCGTCGACGACAGCCCGCACGAGCGGCTCGGCTTCGTCCGGTGGCGCCGCTTCGACGAAGGACGGACGCCGTCCTCGGCGCGTGTCGGCGTACAGCGTGAATTGGCTGACGACGAGCGCCTCACCTCCGGTGTCGAGGAGCGAACGGTTCATCTTGCCGTCGACGTCGGTGAAGATCCGGAGGTTCGCGATCTTGTCCGCCATCTGCGACGCGATATTCGCATCGTCGCCCGTGCGCACCCCGAGCAGCACGAGCAAGCCGTCGCCGATCGCACCGACCTCCTCGCCGTCGACGACGACCGATGAGGACGAAACTCGCTGAACGAGCGCCCTCACTCGGCGCGGGCTCGCAACGGCAGCACGCGATAGGTGTCGAACACACCCTCGACGCGACGCACCGTCTTCTGGATGTGGTCGAGGTGGCCGACGTCCGCGAGTTCGAACGCGAAACGGAGCCGCGCCGTGCCGTCGCGCTTCGCCCACGACGACGACGACAGGATCATCACGCCGCAATCGGTGAGCGTGTCCGAGATGTCGCGGAGAAGACCGGAGCGGTCGAGGGCCGATACCTGCAGGACGACGGTGAACCGTCCGCCCTGCGATGTGTCCCACTCGACCTCGACCATGCGCTCGGGTTGGAGCATGAGGGTCTTCGCGTTCGGGCAGTCCGCCCGATGCACGGAGACTCCGCGTCCGCGCGTGATGAATCCGAACACCTCGTCGCCCGGCACCGGCGCGCAGCAGCGCGCGAGATTGGCGGCGACGTCGCGCTCACCTTTGACGACGACGGACGGAGCCGTCGTCGGCCGGCGAACGGGCGTCGGCGGTTCGAGCTCGACGATCGCTTCGCCCGGACGAAGCACATGCCGCAGCGCTTCGACGAGGTCGGTCGTCGGGAGCCGTCCTTCACCGAGCGCTTCGTAGAGCGTCTCCTCTCCGGACTGACGAAGCTCGGAGTAGATCTCGCGCCAGACCCCTTCGGTGAGCTCGCTCTGCGCGATCTTCTCCCGGCGGAGCGTCTTCAAGAACAGATCGCGTCCTTCCTCACGAGCTTCTTCGCGCCGATGTGCGGTGAGCCAGTGGCGGATGCGCGACCGCGCACGCGACGTCTTGACGATCGCGAGCCAGTCCTCCTTCGGGCGTGCGTCCTGCGCGCGCGTCGTGAGGACCTCGACGACATCGCCCGACTCGATGCGCGTGTCGAGCGGGACCAGATTCCCGTTCACGCGGGCGCCGACGGTGCGGTGTCCGACCTCGGTGTGGATCGCGTACGCGAAGTCGACGGGGCACGAACCGCGCGGCATCGAGATCACGTGCCCCTTCGGCGTGAAGCAGAAGACCTCGTCGTGGAAGAGGTCGAGGCGCAACGACTCCATGAAGTCACGCGGATCGCGTGCTTCGCGGAACGTCTCGACGATCTCACCGAGCCACGGGACGTCCGAGTCCGTCGGTTTCGCCTTCGCGCCGGGCGATTCCTTGTACTTCCAGTGCGCGGCGATCCCGTACTCCGCCGACTCGTGCATCGCGCGCGTTCGGATCTGGATCTCGAGGGCTTTGCCGCCGGTCCCCATGACCGTCGTGTGCAGCGACTGGTACATGTTGAACTTGGGCATCGCGATGTAGTCCTTGAACCGTCCGGGAAGCGGCTTCCACAGCGCGTGGATCACGCCGAGCGATGCGTAGCAGTCGCGCAGGTCGTCGACGACGATGCGGACACCGACCAGGTCGAAGATCTCATCGAACTCGACGCCCCGCTCGACCATCTTCTGGTAGATCGAGAAGAAGTTCTTCGCACGCCCCGAGACCTCGGCATGGATCTTCGCTTGGTCGAGGTGTTCCTTGATGTCCGCGACGACGTCGTTGATGTACACGTCACGGTCTTCCTGCCGGCGGTTCGTCAGGTCGACGATCTCCGTGTAGCGCTTCGGGTAGAGATAACGGAAGCCGAGGTCCTCGAGCTCCGTCCGCACTTGGAACATGCCGAGGCGGCTCGCGAGCGGGACATACACCTCGATCGTCTCGCGGGCCTTGTTCTCCCGCTTCTCCTCCGGGAACGGATCGAGCGTCCGCATGTTGTGGAGGCGGTCGGCGAGCTTGATGATGATCACGCGGACGTCCCGCGCCATCGCCACCATCATCTTCCGGTAGTTCTCGGCCTGCGCTGCCTCGCTCGAGCGGAACGAGAACTTCGCGATCTTCGTGAGTCCGTCGATGATCTCCGCGACCTCGTCACCGAATGACTCCCGGAGGTCGTCGAGGGATGCGTCCGTGTCTTCCACGGCGTCGTGGAGGAGAGCGCCGACGATCGTCGTGGGGTCCATCCCCATGTCGGCGAGGATCTCGGCGACCGCGAGCGGGTGCGTGATGAAGGGATCACCGGAGAGGCGCATCTGGCCCTCGTGCACCTCGTCGGCGACCTGATAGGCCCGGACGATCGATGTCGTGTCCGCTTTCGGGTGGGCCGCGGTGACCTTCGCGATCAGCGGACGAACCGCCGCGGGGACCTCGGCCCCCTGCGGCGCGCGGCGCAGGCGTCCGAGGATGAGCCGGAGCGGGCTACGCGGTTTCGTCTGCGCCACGAGACCAGTCTGCCCCAGGCGTCAGTTGCACGAGACGTTGTTGCATTGCGCGGGCGTTCCGTTCTCCTTCGCCAGATCGCCGCCGAGATCGATCACGGAATCTGGGGCGACCATCCCCCACGTCCCGTTGTAGTTCGCGATGTTCGATCCGATCACTTCCGAGTCCCCGATCGCATCCAGACCGATCATGGCGTTGTGGTTGAAATAGTTCCCGCGCAGGACGATGTTCGGGCCGGAGGCGAAGAGTCCATTCGCCGAGTTGTTCGTGAAGAAGCTGTTCGTGATCGTCACCGGCCGTCCGACGAGGGCTCCGTTGTTGTTGTCGATCGCGCTGAAGTCCCGGATCACGGCTCCCGCCGCCGGGAACGAGACATCGAGCCCCGCGGTGCCGTTGCCGAACGCACGCGTGCGAATCATCGAACCGCCGAGCGCGGACCAGACGACGCCGAGAACACTGTCATGGGAGACGATGTCCGACACCGAGTTCTTCGAACCGAACACGACCAACCCGTCGTCGAAGTTCGCGATCGTTCCGTTTCTCACCGACACCTTCTTCGACCCCTGGTCCACCACGATCCCGTTGGAGTTCGCGAGTCCCATCCCCCTGATCGTGTGCCCGCCGAGGTCGAACTTGATCCTCCGGCCGCGGATGGTGATCGCGTTGCCTGCGCCGCACGGCCCGACATCCGTCGTGAGCTTCACGCTGTGCCTGATGACGGAACCGCAGCCGATGGCCGCGTCGGCCTGTCGCGAGCCGATCGGCAACAACGCCGCCAGTAGCACGAAGAGCACGGCTGCCCGCTTCATGAAGAACCCCCTCTGAGTTCGGACCGACGTATCTTCCCACTCGGCGTCCGCGGCAGAACATCGACGCGGACGAAGCTCTTCGGCGCGTGCGAACCCGGCAGTCGCTCACGCGCCCACGCACGCAGCCCGTCGAGGTCGGCGTCGCCGACTATCGCGGCGCACACACGCTGCCCGAACTCGGCGTCGTCCACACCGAAGACCGCCGCTTCCTGGACCCCCTCGTGTCCTTCGAGCACGCGTTCGACCTCGGCCGGGTAGACGTTCACGCCGCCGGAGATGATCAGGTCCTCACGGCGTCCGTCGATGAAGAGGTAATCGTCGTCGTCGAGCCTTCCGTGATCGCCGACGGTGAAGGCGTCACCGTTCCACGCCTTCGCCGTCTTCTCGGGGTCGCGCCAGTACTCCCACCGCGCGAAGGACGGAGCGCTCACGTAGATCAGATCGTCCCGAACGAAGAGTTCGCGGCCGCGCCGCGCGCGCCCGACGGTGCCGGGACGCTCGAGCCATTCCTCCGGCGAGCACACGCTGAACTGTCCCTCCGTCGACCCGTAGAACTCCCAAAGGTTCGGTATCGCGTCGAGCGCCGCGCGCTTCAGCGGCTCGGGACACGGCTCGCCCGCGTGCAGGATCCGTTTCGCGCGCGGCGCGTTCGAAAGACCCGCCGCCAGCAGCCGTCGCAGATGCGTCGGGACGAGGAAGGCTCCGGTGATCTCGTCGAAGATGCGGACGATCGCGTCCGCCTCGAAGCGTTCGAACACGATGACACGCGCGCCGGCGAGCAGCGCCGACGTCGTGATGCGGTGCGGGGCCGAGTGGTAGAGCGGCGAGCACACGAGGATCGTGTCGCCCGTCTCGGGGGCCCAGAGCTCACGTTCATCGTCGGCGAGCGCCCGTGCTTCGTCCTCTTCGAGGACCCCCGACCAGACGCCTTTCGCAAGGCCGGTCGTCCCCGACGTGTAATGCATCGGGCGCGCCAGTGGGACGTCCGCGAGATCGACCCGACCGTCCACTTCCGGGAAATCCTCGACGAGGAGGGCGGGCTCGCAGTCGGCGATGATGCGGGCCCGCTCGTCCGGCGCGAGGTGGACGTTCACGAGCACCGGCACGATCCCGCGTCGCAGCGCACCGAGAGTAAAAGGAACGAAGCCGGGTACGTTGTCCGCGACGATCGCAACGCGGTCGCCGCGCTCGACTCCACGCTCGACGAGCCAGGCGGCTGCCGCGCGCGCCGCCGGCTCGACCGTTTCGCGGGTGAGTTCGAACATGTGAGAGAATCCCCCGCTGACTAGTAGTCACTAAGGAGAACCAGCAGATGAACATCGTAGTGACCGTGAAGCAGATCCCCGACCCGAACGTCGCGCCGCAGCTCGACGGCAACCGTCTGAAGCGGACCGGCGTCGCGGGCGTGCTCGACCCCGGCGACGAATTCGGCGTCGAGGCCGGCCTCCAGATCGCGGCCGCGCACGGCGGCGAGGTGACCGTCGTTTCGATGGGTCCCGCGCAGGCGATGGAAGCCGTTCGCAAGGCGCTCTCGATGGGCGCGACCAAAGGCGTTCTCGTATCGGACGATGCACTCCAGGGATCCGACGCTCTGCACACGGCGCGCGTCCTCGCCGAAGCGATCAAGAACACCGGCTTCGACCTCATCATCTCCGGCGTCGAATCGACGGACGGATACACGGGCGTCGTCCCGCAGATGATCGCCTCGATCCTCGACATCCCGTCCGCGACGTTCGCCAAGTCGATCGAGATCAACGGCGACACGGTCAAGATCAACCGTCAGACGGAGAAGGGCTACGACGAGGTCGAAGTGCAGATGCCCTGCGTCATCACGGTGACAGCCGGCGTGAACGAGCCCCGTTACCCGTCCTTCAAGGGCATCGTCGAAGCGAAGAAGAAGCCCGTCGACGAACCCGGCTCGCCGGTGGCCGGTGAGTCCACATCGCAGAACGTCGAATCCGTCAACGATGCTCCGCAGCGCGGCGCCGGTGAAGTCGTCGAAGACGACGGCAGCGGCGCAGCCAAGATCGCGGACTTCCTCGCACAGGCAAAGGTGATCTAAGTTGGCCAAGATCTGGGTGTACGCCGAGCTCGACCACAACGGAAACATCGCGTCGAGCGCACTCGAGAATCTCGCGAAGGCGCGCGAGCTGGGAGACGCCGAAGCGGTCGCGCTCGGACCGGGCGCAACCGAAGCGGCGAAGACGCTCGGTGAGCACGGCGCGAAGAAGGTCTACGCATCGGACGACGCCGTCTTCGCCGACTACGTCGCGCAGCCCGCCGCGTACGCACTGCTCCAGCTCGTCCAGGCGAACCAGCCGGACATGATCATCTTCGGGATGGGTTACGACTCGCGCGACATCGCAGCTCGTTTCGCGGCAGCGAACGGGTCGACCGTCATGGCGAACGTGACCGATGTTCTCGGCGCGGACAAAGCGCAGACGCAGATCTTCGGCGGCACGAAGATCGTCGATGTCGCGCTCGCCGGCGCGAACCCGAAGGTCGTCATCACGCGTCCGAAGTCGTTCGAGCCGAGCGCGGTCGGCGGGTCGGCCGAGGTCGAGCAGATCAGCGTCGAGATACCGGACAACGAGAAGAAGGCGAAGGTCGCCGCTCGTCACGAAGAGGAAGCGGCCGGCGTGAAGCTCGAGGATGCGAAGGTCGTCATCTCCGGCGGCCGTGGCCTCCTCGAAGCGAAGAACTTCGAGCTCCTGGAACAGGTCAGTAAGGCGATCTCGGGTTCGGCCGTCGGTGCGACACGCGCCGTCGTCGACGCCGGCTGGGTTCCCTACGCGATGCAGGTGGGCCAGACGGGCAAGACCGTCAAGCCGGACGTCTACATCGCCGCCGGGATCTCCGGTGCGTCCCAGCACCAGGTCGGCATGAAGGAGTCCAAGCGGATCATCGCGATCAACAAGGATCCCGAAGCGCCGATCTTCCAGATCTCGGACCTGGGCATCGTGGGCGACACGATGAAGGTGCTCCCCGCGCTGATCGAAGAGCTGAACAAGCGCAAGGGCTAGCTCAGCGTCTGATCCGCCACGAGAACGTCGCCGGCGTCGGATCGGTGTTCCCGCCCGATGTCGCGCGCACGGCGAAGGTGTGCCGCCGTCGCGCGAGATGCGCATAGCTCACCGGGCTGACGCACGACGTGAAGGCGGCGCCGTCCAGGCTGCACTCGAACGTCGCGCCCGAGCCGGCCGAAGAGCTAAAGGTGAACGTCGCGGAACGCCGCTTCGTGTGTCTGCCCGGATGCGAATCGATCGTCGTGTCGGGATATGTGACGCTCAATCGGACGAAGCCGTTGCCGCCGTTCACGCCCGTCGCGAACGCCGTCCCGCTCGGGCCGCTGCTGGACCCGCCACCGCCGCCGCCCGCACCGGCCGAACCGTCGACGACCGCGTCGCCCCCGCCGCCCCCGCCGCCGATGGCGCCGCCCCCACCGCCGGCGCCCGAAGCCTGCTGCGCGTCGGCACCTCGGCCGCCGAGACCCGCGGTCCCGTTCCCACCGTTCGATGCGCCACCGATGCTCGCGCCTCCGTTACCGCCGTTGCCGCCGGACTTGCCGCCGCCGGCACCGGTCGAGGCGTCCCCGCCGTTCACGCCACCTTCACCACCGCTGCCGCCGCTCCCGCTGACACCGCCGCCGCCACCGCCGCCGCCACCGCCGGCGACGATCACACGGTCGCCCGTCGCGAACGGCGACGTCCGAACGTCCGACGCGCCGCCGCCCCCGCCACCCGCGCAACAGGTTCCGAAGCCTTCGTTTCCGCCGCCGCCGCCGCCGTTGAACCCGCCCGCTCCGCCGCTCCCGCTGGACTGGACGTCCGCGCCCTTCCCGCCGACGACGATCTGGAGGTTCTCCCCGGGCGTCACGGAGATCGTGCCCCGAGCTTCGCCGCCCGACCCGGCCGGCCGGAGCGAGTCGCCCGTGCCACCGGCCGCACCGAAAGCGTCGACGACGATCTGCGTCACGCCCGCGGGCACGGTGAACAGCTCAGGTGAGCCGGTGAAGTCGAAGGTGTAGGTCGTCGTGTTGCCCTGCGTGACGACGGGATCGGCCATCGACACAGTCGCTAAGCCGGCCATGCCGACGGCGAAGGTCACGGCGAGAAAGAGGACGAAGCTTCGGCGCGCCATCGGTATTCCCTTTCATTCGACGACGATTGCGACCGCGAACCCGTCGTAGCCCTTGAGACCGACGGTCTGGATGACGGTCGCGTCCACACGCGGCGACGCGGCCATCATCTCGTTCATCCGTTGTACACCCTGCACGCGGATGTCGCTCGTCGAGGCGCTGAGCACCTCGCCATCGCGCACGACGTTGTCGGCGACGATCAGCGATCCGGGACGAACCACGTCGAGCGTGCGCTCGAAGTACGCCGGATACGTCTCCTTGTCGGCGTCGATGAAGACGAGATCGAAGACTTCGCCCTCCGGCCACGTGTCGAGCGCAGCGCCGACGCGGATCTCGACGACGTCCGCTACACCGGCACGAACGAGGTTCGCGCCCGCCACCTCGGCGTGCTTCGGCTCGTACTCGAGTGTCACGAGCCGCCCGTCGGCAGGCAACGCGCGCGCAAGCCATATCGTCGAATACCCACCGAGCGTTCCAATTTCGAGGATGCGCGTCGCGCGCATCGAGCGGGCGAGGAGATTCAGCCACTTCCCCTGCGGGGGCGAGACCGCGATGGACGGAAGACCGGCGCTCTCGCTCGCACGCAGAACGAAATCGAGCTCGTGTCCGACCATGAGGTCCGACACGTAGCTGTCGACGTCGTTCCAAACGTTCACTGGGTGACACCCCCGTCGTCCTTCGGCCTCCGGGAGGTGAACCTCGACGCGAACCCGATCTGCAGGATCGAACTGAAGATCTCTTCCGTTTTCTGGACGATCAAGCCGACCGCTTCATCCAGTGATCCGTCCGTCACGTTATGGAGCCGTGTCACGAGGCAGATCACCCCTTCCTTCCCGTCGATCGAGAACGCCACTCCGTTCGCCTGGTGATTGTGCCGCAGCAAGAGCGCGTAGACATCCGCGTGGTTCTCGTCCGGCTCGATGATGACGTGGCTCGTCACCTTCACCGATCGTTCCGACTCCTCGATCTCGATGCCGATCCACTTCCGCGCGACACCGGGCACGCGGACGAACCAGAAGTCGTCGCGCACACGTTCGACCGTTGCTTCGTCCGGAAGCGTGGTCGTCCAGCGTTCTATGACGTCGGTGTACACACCGGGCACGGACGGAGGCTACCCGTCTCGCCGACGAGCACCGGTTCCTTCCCCGTTCCGAGAACGCAATCCGCGCGGTGATAGAGCGTCGCTTGCGAGAACGTGACGAGCGTCGCGTCGACCTCGCGCACGGACGGCGCCACCGCGACGACACGCTTCGGACGAGGCGAGAACAACCGCCGGATCCATTCGGCGATCCCGTGCGGGTTGCGGGCCAGGCCGATCGCCGCGAGGCCGAAGAACACCGGGAGCAATGCGTCGAGCTGATCGCGGAAGAGGAACCGGGTCAAGCCGTTCGCGCTGATGATCGGTTCGTGCACGAACGCCGGCAGCAACAGGAAGATCACCGCGCCGGCGAAGGCTCCGAGCCACGAACCGATGCCGCCCACCACGGCGAGCGCGAGGAACAGCAATGACTGCAGCTTGAAATACGTGAACGGCGTCGCGAGGTTGTCCGCGGCCGAGAGCAACGCGCCGCCGACACCCGCGATGAGGGCCGAGATCGAAAAGACCGTCAAGCGCAGGCGTGCGACATCGACGCCGAGCGCGCCGACGCCGATCTCCGAATCGCGCATCGCGGCGAGTTCGAGCCCCGTCTTCGAGCGGCGAAGGTTGTGCACGAGCGCGGCGACGGCCGCGAAGACGATGAGCACCGCGAGGTAATACACGCGCGGGCTCGTGAGGTAGTGCGGCCGTTCGAAGGGAACACCCGCCAGCCCCCCGGAGAACGCTTGCGAGCTGAACAACACCTCGTCGATCACCGCACCGAACGCGAGTGTCGCGAATCCGAGGAACAGCGGCGAAAGGTTCGCGGCACGAAGGGCGAGGAAGACACCGATCGGGACCACGGAGAGGCCCGCGACGATCACGGCGATCCAGAACGGGACGCCGGCGACGACGAGGTGCGCGGCGATGAACGCGCCGACACCCGCGAGCGCCGCTTGGCAGAGCGAGACCTGTCCACCGAAGCCGCAGACGACGACGAGTGAGAGGAAGATCAGCGCCATCCCCGGAACGCGCGCGAGCTGCAGCTGCCAGGCCTGCCCGACGACGAACGGTGCGACGAGCGCGATGACGGCGACGATGCCGACGCGCGTCGCGGCGTCCTTGCGCGAAAGGGTGGCGTCCGATGCGGGAAGTGGCGGCGGCGTCCAGTGATCCGTCCGGCGACGACGCCATTGCGGGAGGAACAGCAGACCGAACAGGACGATGAACGGGATCGCGGGCTGGATCTGCCGTGAGATCTCGTTGTTCATGTAGCTCTGCACGATGAGTTGCGCGATGCCGATGCCGTAGCCGCCGGCGAGCGTGAGCGGGAAGCTCTCGAGCCGTCCGGCGACGGCGGCGGCCGTCGCGGCGATGACGAGGAACGTCAGCGTCGTCGGGTCGAGGCTTCCGAAGAACGGCGCGAGGAGGATGCCGCCCAGCGCGGCGAAGCTCGTCCCGATCCCCCACGCGATATGCGACACGCGGGCGGAGTCGACACCCGCGAGTTCGGCAACCTCCGGACGATCCACCACCGCACGCATCCGAACCCCGAGCGAGGTGTAACGCAAGAACGCCATCAACGACAGCGCAAGAACGACGGTGAGTCCGACGCTTGCGAGTTGTTCGACGCTCGCGCGGAAACCGCCCGACGCGAACACGTGCTCGGAGAAGATGCTCGTCGGAGTGAGTGTCGTCGCCGCTCCCCAACCGAGGCCCGCGAGACCTTGCACCGCAACGAGGAGACCGATCGTCGCGACGATCTTCACGACCTCGCCGGCGTTCCGTAGCCGGCTGAACATCACCCAGTCGAGGAACCATCCGCCGAGCGGCGCGAGAACGCCGACGACCAGCACGAGCGCGACGCCCGTCGGCAGATGCCACGACTGGTGGTAGTCGAAGGCGACGAGGCTCACTTTCCCGCCTTGTACGGATTGATAGAAGACGAAGGCGAAGAACATCCCGAGCGCGCCGTGGGCGAAATTGAAGACGCCGGACGTCCGGTACGTTAGGACGAGTCCGAAAGCGGAAACCGAATAGATGCTCCCGACGACGATCCCAAGGAACAGCGTTGTCAGAAGCGTCGCCATAGTCGGTTGATGCCCCTTCGAACCCTATGGAAGGCTGACGACATGCACCTGCGGAGGGTAGTCGCTGTCGCGGCTGTACTGACCCTCGTCGGGTCGGCGTGCAGCCACCACACGGCCGCGAAAGTGTCGCGCAACGGCCCCCAGACGACGGCCGCCTCACCCACCGGCTCGCCCGGGACGAGTGCCGCTCCGTCGGCCTCAGCGGCCGCCGGGTCGAAGTCGACGGCGACCGTCACCGGATCGGGCGGCGCGATCCTTCCCGGGCTCACCGGAGGGAGATCGTCCCTCGCGTCCTGCAAGGCGGCGACGTCGCACGAGATCGGTGTGTCGGGCAAGCAGATCACGATCGGCGAAGTCGTGACCGACTCGAACTCGCTGCCCCAGCAGCTCGGCCCCGTCCACGAAGGGCTCGAAGCATTCGTCAACGTCTTCAACAAGGACGGCGGACTTTGCGGTCGCAAGCTCAACCTTCAATACCGGAACGACAACTTGAACCCCGCGACACATACGAGCGACATGCAGGATCTCGCGAACTCGAGTCTCGCGTTCGTCGGTAACGATTCGTTGCTCGACTTCACGGATTACGGACGGACGCCCCCGTTCACGCCGACGGTGAAGGGCGGCGGTTCGTTCGTGCCGGACGTCGGGGGCCTCGCCTTCGCCTACGGTCGGGCGCAGTCCGACTGGTCGGCCGGCGTGATCGGCAGCGTTTCGCCCGTGCTCGTCGGCGGCGGGCAGTTCAAGCCGCTCACGCAAGAAGTCGCGTCGCAAGGTCACCCGTGCAAGAAAGGTGCCGTCGTGTACCTGAACGAACCGACCGGCGCGTCGAAGGACCAAGCGGCGCTCGGTGCGGCGTCCATCGAAGCCTCCTGGGGCGGGAACCTCGGCAAGGGCAACACGAAGATGTACGAGGCCGAGCTCACCGATCAGGACGTGAACTACCAGGGACTCGTGACGCGCATGGTCAACGACGGGATGAACTGCGTGTGGGCCTACACCGATCTCCAAGGAAGCATCCGGCTCGTCAAAGCGATGCACACCGGCGGCTATTGGCCGCCGCAGGATTGCACGCGCGGAACGAAGTGCTTCCGAGTCGCCTGGGTACCCTTCACCGTCTACGATCCGAAATTCATCAAGGACGGTGGCGCGGGCGCGCTCGGCGTCTCGACATTCATCCCGCACATCCCGCTGTCCGAATCGAGCACCGGACCGGTGAAGACCTACCTCGACGCGTTGAAGACGGTGTCCGGCGCGCGTCCCGGGACGTTCTCGATCTTCGGGTTCACGAGCGGCCTGATGTTCGTGCAGGCGCTCGAGGGTTGCGCGTCCGCGCCGACGAGGAAGTGTCTCATGGACGCGCTCCGGAGCATGAAGAACTTCACGGGAGGCGGCCTCCTCGGCGGGACGACCCCCTTCCAGCGCACGAAGGCGAGCTTCGGCAACTACGGCGACGTCGCGTGGAAGTGGATCTTCTACAGGTCGATCGGGCTCCGGGTCGAGAAGCGCGGATCGACCGTCGACTTCTACCGGACGAACCCCGCATCCGGGTTCTTGAGCGACACGCTGCACGTGGCACGAGGCACACCTGGCTGACGCGCTCGCCCTTCGGGACATCACCGTCGACTACGGCGGGTTACGAGCCGTCGACGACGTTTCGCTCACGGTCGAAGCCGGCACGATCACGGGTCTCATCGGTCCGAACGGCGCCGGGAAGACGACGCTGTTCGATTGCGTGAGCGGACTCGTCGATCCGACGTCAGGACGGATCGCTCTCTTCGGCACGGACGTGACCGGCCGCCCGCTGCACCAACGCGCGCGCCTCGGCCTCGGACGGACGTTCCAACGTCTCGAGCTCTTCGGCTCCCTGACGGTTGAAAACAACGTCATCGTCGCCCTCGAAGCAGATTCGTCCGTCGGCGGTCTCGTAGGTGAGGTGTTGCGGCGGCCGGCGAGTCTCGACGTCCGCCGTCGCGCCGAAGGGCGGGCCCGCGACCTGCTCGCGCTCGTCGGCCTCGAAGAACATGCTCGCGCGCGGACGGCGGATCTCCCGATGGGTCTCGCCCGCGTGCTCGAAGTGGCGCGCGCACTCGCGACCGACCCGAAGCTCTTGCTGCTGGACGAACCCTCTTCGGGCTTGAACGACGAGGAGACGGCGAGGCTCGCGACCCTGCTCCGCACGCTGCATCGCGAACGCGATCTCAGCATGCTCGTCGTCGAACACGACATGCGGTTCGTCCTCGGCTTGTCGAGCTTCGTGCACGTGATCGAGTTCGGGAAGATGCTCGCGAGCGGAACACCCGACGAGATACGCGCGGACGAACGCGTACGCGCCGCCTACCTCGGCGAGGAGCTCACCGGTGCTTGACGCCCGTGGACTCACGGTGACCTACGGTCCGCTGGTCGCACTCGATGACGTCGACTTCGTCGTGCCGGACGGATCACTCGTCGGCGTGCTCGGCCCGAACGGTGCCGGCAAGTCGACGCTCCTCAAGGCCCTGGCCGGCCTCGTCCGTCCGGCGGCCGGCACGATCACGTTCCGCGGCGAACGGATCAACGGTCGTTCGGCGCACGAGGTCGCGAAGCGCGGACTGTGCCTCGTCCCCGAACAGCGAGGGATCTTGCCCGGTCTGACCGTCCGCGACAACCTTCGTCTCACGATGGAACGATCAGACAACGCCCTCACGCGGTTCCCGGCGCTCGCCGATCGGCTCGACCAACCGGCCGGGACGCTGTCGGGCGGTGAGCAACAGATGCTCGCGCTCGCGCGCGCGCTCGAGAACGACCCGTCGATGCTCGCGGTGGACGAACCATCGCTCGGGCTCGCGCCGCGTCTCGTTTCGATGATCGAGTCGACGATGCACGACCTGCATCGCAGCGGCAAGACGATCATCTGGGTCGAGCAATACGCGTCGCATGTCCTCGCCCGTGCCGACTTCGTGTACGTGCTCGGACGCGGCAAGGTTGTTTGGGCGGGCGAACCGAAGGAGCTCGAAGCGTCACCGGTGCTCGTGCAGTCCTATCTCGGAGACGCTTCCGCCGGGGCCGTCTAGCATTGAACACGTGCGATTCGACGAAGACGATCCGTTCGTCGCGGTCTGGGAAGGGCCGTACCTCGACGCCGAACTGATCAAGCTGCGGCTCGAGGAAGCTCACATCCCCGTCGATTTCGGCGACGCTCTGCTTGCCGGACATGCCCGCGTCGAAGTGCCCCGCTCGTACCTCGACGAAGTCAATGACGTCGTCTCGGGCGCGGCGGCTCCGTGGCCGGAGGTGAGCGAGCACGGACCGTCCGGCGTCCGCGTGAAACCGGGCATCGACTTCGGGACGCGCGCCATCGCCGCGATCCTCGCGATCTCACTCATCATCGGCTCGGTCATCATCGCGTTCACGATCTTCTGGCACTGAGCGGTCCCGCTCACTAAGCTCGGCTCGTGCGGCTGCTTGCGCTGTTCCCGTCGCGCATGAACCCGGCGGGGATCGGGGAATTCGTCGCCGCCTCGCTCGGTGACGGCTGGGAGGTCACCGGCGCCGGTTCACCGGACGACGATCTCACCGCGCTCGAGAGCGCCGACGTCCTCCTCGTCGCGCTCGTCGAAGTGTCGGCCGCGTCGATCGCGAAGGCGCCGCATCTCGCGATGATCCAGACGCCGAGCCACGGCTTCGATCACGTCGACATCGACGCCGCGGCCGGACGAGGCATCCCGGTATGCAACGTCGGCACGTCGGGAGCCGAGTCCGGAACCGTCGCCGAGCACGCGATGATGATGATGCTCGCCTGTGCGCGGCGGCTGATCGAGGCGCATGACGGCATCCGGTCCGGTGGATGGCCCCCGCTTTCCGGTTCGACGATCGAGCTGCAGGGGAAGAAGCTCGGCATCGTCGGTCTGGGACACATCGGGCGCGAAGTCGCGAAACGCGCGCGAGCGTTCGGGATGGAGGTGATGTACAACGACCCCGTCCCGGCGGACGAAGACGTCGAGAGCGAACTCCGACTGAAACCCGTCTCACTCGACGACCTCTTACGGATGTCGGACGTCGTCACCGTTCACGTGCCCCTCGACTCGACGACGCGCGGTCTGATCGGGACGCGCGAGCTCGAGCTGGTTCGTCCGGGCACGATCTTCGTGAACACGTCACGCGGACCCGTGGTCGACAACGCGGCGCTCGCGAAGGCCGCGAACGAAGGCCGCGTGATCGCCGGCGTCGACGTCTACGAGACGGAGCCGCCGCCCGCCGACCATCCGCTTCGGTCGGCCGCGAACGTCGTGCTCACACCGCATATCGCCGGGACGACGCGCGAGTCCGTCGTCCGGATCATGGCCGCCGCTCTCGAGAACCTCGGACGGTTCGAACGCGGCGAAAAGATCAAGGACATCGTGAACGGAGTGATGCCGTGACGGAGCAACTCGATCTCGACCGGACGATGCAGCTCACCTTCCAACTCGTCTCATACGTCCAGGGCGGACTCGTTTCGGCGCTCGTGTATCTCGGTGACAAGCTCGGCCTCTACCGCGCGATGCACGGTGCCGGCGCGATGACGGCCGAAGAGCTCGCCGGTCGCACCGGACTCCACCCACGGTGGGTTCGCGAGTGGCTCTACAACCAGGGAGCCGCCGGGCTCATCGACCATGCCGGTGACGGACGCTTCGAGCTGTCGGCGGAACAAGCGGCGATCCTCGCCGACGAAGAAGGATCGGTCTTCTACCTTGCCGGCATGGTCGCGGGGTATCCCTCGTCGGTCGGCCTCATCCCGCGGATCGAGGAGTCGTTCCGAACCGGGATCGGACTCCCCTACGACGCGCAAGGTGAAGAAGGAGCGCACGGCGTCGCGCGCGGGTTCGCGCCCTGGTACCGGCATATGCTGGTCCCGGTTGTACTGCCGTCGCTCGACGGCCTCGTCGGAAAGCTCGAAGCGGGCGCGAAGGTCGCCGACGTCGGCTGCGGCACGGGCACCGCGCTGCTGACCATGGCGAACGCGTTCCCGCGATCGGAGTTCCACGGCTACGAACTCTCGCAGCACGCGCTCGCGATCGCCGCGCGCAGCGTCGGCGAAGGCAACGTCGAGAACGTGTCCTTCCACGACGTGCGGGACGAACCACTCCCCGCCGACGCGAGCTTCGACTTCATCGCCACCTTCGACTGCCTGCACGACATGACGCATCCACGCGATGTGATCAAGGCGATCCGCAAAGCGCTGAAGGACGACGGGACGTACCTCATCGCCGACATCAAAGCGAAGCCGACCTACGAGGAGAACGTCGAGAACAATCCGATGGCCGCGATGATGTACGGCTTCTCGGTGCTTTCGTGCATGTCCTCCGCCTTGTCCGAACCGGACGGCGAAGGACTCGGCACGCTCGGCCTGCATCCGGGTCTCGCACGCGAGATGACCGAGGCGGCGGGATTCACCCGGTTCACCGAACACGACTTCGGCAGCCCGATCAACGCGTACTACGAGGTCCGTCCGTAGGGACCGCATCGCCCCGAGCCGGCCGTAGACTGGCACCGGTGGAACTCACCCGGGTCCACCTCGTTTCGTTGAAGCAGTTCGGGGGTATGCCCCGGCCGGCTCCTGAGCTTCGGCTCGCCCCCGGGAGCCCGACAGACGTCCGGGCACGACATACGGGAGGCGGATATTGCGCAGGTTCAGCGTTCTGCTCATCGCGTTGATCACCCTCGTCGGGATCGCGATCATCGGTGGGGTAACCGCCGAGGCCGCTCCGGTGCTCCAGCCGGGCACCTCGATCACCAACGGCACTGATTTCTGCACCCTGAACTGGATCTACGACGGCACGGGCAGCCAAGCCGGACACCTCTTCGGCGGCGCGGCCGGACACTGCTTCGCGCCGGGCGAGCGCGTCTCCATCGCGACCGGCAGCCTCGGATCGTCGGTCGCCGCCTTCGGCACCGTCGCGTACAAGTCGGCGGCGCTCGACTTCGAGCTCATCAGGATCGACTCACCGTGCGCATGCGCCGTCAGCGCCGCGATGGCCGGACACCCGGGCATCCCCACCGGCGTCTCGACGACGAAGACCGCGGCGGTCGGCGACATCGTCCAGTACTCGGGACACGGCGTCCTCACCGATGCGATCGCGCCGACACAGCAAGATCGCGTCGGGATCCTGGGCTTCAACAATGGGACGCAGCACTACAGCTACGGACTCGTCTCGCCCGGCGACTCGGGTGGCCCCGTGGGCGACGTGTCCGACGGGAACAAGGCGCTCGGCATCGTCGACACCGTCGGCGTCGCGCTCACACCGCTCCCGCAGGTCGGCGAAGGCGGCGTGTCGCTGCAAGCACTGCTCGCGGACGCCGCCGCGCACAACTTCCCGGTGAACCTGCGCACGGTCTAGCATCGGCGCCGTGAGCGAGGATCGCCCGACGCTGTTCGCGGGCGCGAGTGCGTCCGCGCAGCGCGTCGGCGATCACGCCGGGAAGGCGATCGCGCGCGCGCTCCGTGACAACGGCGTCGACGTGATCTTCACGCTCTGCGGCGGTCACGTGCTGCCGATCCTCGACGGGTGCATCGACGCGGGCATACGCATCGTCGACACGCGGCACGAGGGAGCGGCCGTCATGGCGGCGGCGGCGTACGCGACGTCGACGCGCAAGCCCGGTGTCGCGGCGATCACCGCCGGACCGGGGTTCACGAACGCCGTTACGGGTATCGCCGACGCGAATCACTCCGGCACGCCGGTCGTCGTCCTCGGGGGACGAACCCCGCTGAAGTCCTGGAAACGCGACGCGATCCAAGACGTCGACCAGCTCGCGATCGCGCGTGTCATCACGAAGCGGGTCGTCCTCTGCCTCGAAGGAAGCCGCGCCGGCGAGTACGTCGCGGACGCGTTGTGGCACGCGACGTCACCGCGCGCCGGCGCGGTGTACGTGGAACTGCCGACCGATGTCCTGCTCGACCCGCCCGGCGGCTCACCGGGCTGGGAGCCCGGCTTCCCATCGAACGTCGAGCCGGCCGCAGCCTCGGTCGGGCAGCTCACCGCGATGCTCGAACGCGCTGAGCGCCCCGTCCTGCTCTGCGGTTCGGGTGCGCACTACAGCGGTGCGGACGAAGCACTCGCGCGCTTCTCCGATCGCACGAAGGTTCCGGTCACGACGACGGGACCCGCCCGGGGACTGCTCCCCGACTCCCATCCCGGATGTCTCGGCGGACTGGCGCACGGCGGCGTCGCCGTCGCGCTCGCCGATCTCGTCGTCGTCGCCGGCTCTCGTTTCGACGGGAATCTCCTGTTCGGCGGATCGCCGCTGTTCCAGTCGCACCAGCGCATCGCGCAGATCGACGTCCGGCGTGAAGCGTTCGGTGGAAATCGCACACCGGACCTCGCCGTGCTCGGTGACGTCGGTGCGGTGCTCGACGCGATCGACATCGCACCGAAAGACGCGTGGCTCGCCGAGTCGCGTACCTACGCGGACTCATCGCGCAAAGCATGGAGCGACGAGAGTGATGCGTCCGCCGACGGGGTTCACCCGGGCTTCCTCGCGCGCGCGGTGAATGCCGCCGCGCCGCGCGACCGCACGCTCGTCGCCGACGGAGGCGACATCCTCACGTGGGCGATAGCGCACTTCACCGCGGAACGCGCCGGTTCGATCCTCACGACGGGAACGGCGCTCGGCACGCTCGGTGTCGGGGTGCCGTTCGCCGTCGGCGCGAAGGCGGCTCGCCGAAGCGACACGGTCATCTGCCTCACCGGCGACGGAGCGTTCGGGTTCTGCGCGATGGAGGTCGACACGTCGGCGCGGCTCGGTCTCCCCGTCGTCGTGGTCGTGTCGAATAACGGCGCATGGGCGGACGTCCAGCACGAACAGAGCGCCTGGTTCGGCGGCGACCGGATCGTCGCGTCCGAACTCGGCTTCTCGCGCTACGAGAAGCTCGCCGAGATGGTCGGCGGTTTCGGTGCCTACGTCGAAGAGCCGGCCGACGTGCAGCCGGCGATCGAGGAAGCGATCGCGTCCGGGAAGACGTCAGTCGTGAACGTTCGGACGGACCCCTCCGTCGTCTCCGAGATCCTCCGCGGGATCGGGCAGCTCGGCGTTATGTGAGACGGGCTTCGTCCCGGAGCGGCTGGAAGATCTCGATCGGATTGCCCGACGGGTCGTCCACGAGGATCTGCTTGCCGCCGACGCCCGTCACGATGTCGTTCCGGAAGCTCGCCCCGCCATCGCGCAGCTTCTCGACGAACGACTCGATGTCGTCGACCTCGATCGCGAAGCGGTTCCACCCGCCGGGTTCGGGGACGCGGCCGTCCGGCATCGACATCCCGCCCCCTCCGGATGGATTCGGTGCCGACAGGACGAGACGCAGATCGCCGCGCGACAGCATCGCGAACGGCGGCGCGGGATGCATGTCGAGGTTGAAGCCGAGGAGTCTCGTGTAGAAGTCGATCGCGGCATCGACGTCATGCACGATGTAACGCACCTGTACTTTCGCCATACGTCGAGCCTATCGCGCGGCTTTGATCGCTTCATAGACTGCGCGATTACGCGGCACGTCGATGCCGAGCTCGGCCCCCATCCGGACGATCGCTCCGTTGAAGGTTTCGAGCTCGATCTTCCGTCCGCGCGCGAAGTCGCGGCTCATCGACGACATGGCGCCCGGATCGATCCCTTCCGCGTAATGCATGCGCTTCGCGACGAACGCATCGTCGAGCGGGACGCCCTTGGCCAACGCCACATCGAAACACTCACCGACGATCGCTTCGAACTCGTCCCGGATGGACGGATCACTCATCAACTCTCCCATCGGTTTCTGATGGAGCGTCGTGAGACCCGCCATGCCGCACATCAAGGCCATCTTCTCCCAGAGCGACACGCGCGCATCGGCCGCGACGATCGGTTCGATCCCTTCGACGTCGATCCAGGAGCGCACACGTTCGACACGCTGCGTCACTCCCCGCCCGTCGAGCTCGCCGAAGCGGATCCACGCGTAGTTCGAAACGCAGTGCACATGTCCGGGTTCGGGAAGATCGGCGACGATCCCCGTCGAACCGCCGAGCACCACATCGCCCAACTCCTCACGGACGACGAACGGAGCGTCGACGCCGTTCTGGAGCGTCAGCACGACGTCACCTCGGACGACCGCATCCTGGAGGTCGTAGGTCTTCACGCAGATGAGCACGAGGTCGAACGGCCCCGAAGCCTTCTCCACGGCCTGGACGGTGAGATCGAACGATCCCATCGCGCCCGTGATGTGCAAACCGTCCGAGCGCAAGGCGTCCAGGTTCGGCCCCCGTGCGGCGAAGACCACGTCGTGACCACCGCGCAGCAGGCATCCGCCGAAGTAGCCGCCGACGGCACCGGCGCCGAAGACGAGCACGCGCGCCATGTCAGTACTTCAGCAGGGAGAAAACGTCGACGTCGCCGAGTGCGCGTCGTCCCGAAAGGAACTCGAGCTCGATGATCACGCCGACGCCGAGCACTTCGGCGCCGAGCTCGCGGATCACATCGCACGCGGCGCGCGCCGTGCCGCCCGTCGCTAGCACATCGTCGACGATCACCACGCGATCGCCGGACGATACCGCGTCGATGTGCACCTCGAGCCGTTCTGCGCCGTACTCGAGCGTGTAGTCGATGCCGCGGACCTCCGAGGGAAGCTTCCCTTTCTTCCGCAGTGGGACGAACCCCGCGCCGAGCCGGTACGCCACGGGAGCGGCGACGATGAATCCGCGAGCCTCGATCCCGACGACGTGCGTCACGTTCGAACCGACGAAACGCTCCGCAACGTGATCGATCGCCGTCGCGAACGCTTGCTGGTCGGCGAGGAGCGGCGTGATGTCTTTGAACATGATCCCGGGCGAGGGGAAGTCCGGGATGTCGCGGATCAGCGACATCAGATCTTCGATGCTTCTTGGCCCCTCCGCCGCGCTGCGGGGTGTCAACGCTTGCGGCGCTTCTTCTTCTTGCGCCGCGGCGGCGGGCCACCCTTGCGCTGCTGCTGTCCACCGCCACTCTGCTGCGCCTGCGGCTGCGCCGGCGTCGTCGCCGTGACCGCGCCGGATGGAACCGTCGCCGGCGCCGTCAGCGGAGCGGACGGAGCAACGGGCTGCGCGGGGACGGCCATCGTGTCCTGGCCGCGGGCCGCTATGCGCTGACGCAGCTGCGACCAGCGCGGCTCGCGTTCCTTCCACACCGCGACGATCGGCGTCGCGACGAAGATCGAGGAATACGTTCCGGCCAGGATGCCGATGAAGAGCGCAAGCGCGAGCTCGCGAAGGGTCTGCGCGCCGAGGAGGTAGGAACCGACGAACAGCAGCGACCCGACCGGGAGCAGCGCGGTCGCGGATGTGTTGATCGAGCGGACGAGCACCTGGTTGAGCGCATCGTTCGACGCTGCGGAGTACGTGGTTCGTCCCGCGGCGGAGAGTTGCGCCGTGCGCTCCTTCACGCGGTCGAAGATCACGACGGTGTCATAGAGCGAATAACCAAGGATCGTGAGCAGTGCGATGACCGTCGCCGGAGTCACTTCGATGCCGGTGAGCGCATAGATCCCCGCCGTCACCAGGAGGTCGTGCACGACGGCGATGAACGCCGCACCCGCCATCTTCGGTTCGAGACGGACCGATAGGAAGACAACGAGGACGAGCAGGAAGATGATCAGCGCGCGGACGGCCTTCGCCGTGATCTGCGCGCCCCATTTCGGTCCGACATCGGTGACGCTGACGTCGGTCGGACGGATCCCCGCCACGTTCGCGATCGCGTTCACGGCCTTCGTCTGCTCCGATGGTGGTTCGTGCTTCGTCTCGACGAGGACGCCGTTCTTCCCGATGACCTGGACGGTCGCGTCCGACAACCCCGCTTTCCCGAGTGCGTTCCGGACGCTTTGCACGTTGATCGACGATGTCTTCGCCTGCGCCGTGAACTCGGTGCCGCCGCGGAAGTCGAGACCGGCGTTGATGCCCCGCACACCGAGCAGGACGATGCTGATCAGCATCACCGAGCCGGTGATGATGAACCACATGCGCGACCGGCCCACGACGTTCAGATGGAACCCGTGGGTCCGCATCTGGCGCATCATGTCGGCGCCACCTGCAGATCCTGCATACCGACACTCTTCATGTCGGCCGCCTTGCGGTTACGGGACACGAGCGCGACGAACGGATGCGCGTAGAAGTACAGCATCGCGATATCGAGGAGTCCCGAGATGCCGAGCGTCAAAGCGAATCCCTTCACCGGACCGACGGCGATCGCCCACAGGATGATCGCGGCAAGGAACGTGACGCCGTCGGCGGCGAGGTTCGTCCGGAACGCGCTGCGGAAGGCGCGCTCCGCCGAGCTCCGCAGGGTCTTCCCCTCCTTGAGCTCATCTTTCACACGTTCGAAATAGATGATGTACGAGTCCGCGGCGATACCAACGGACACGATCAAACCTGCGACGCCGGCGAGCGTCAGCGAGAACCCGCGCGTGACGCCGATGACACCGATCACGCCGAGGACGAGCACGCCGAAGATCCCGAGACCCAGCAGTGTGACGAGCCCGAGCAGCCGGTAGAAGACGAACATGTAGATCGCGACGAGGATGAGGCCGATCGCGCCGGCGATGAGTCCGGAGCGCAGGGACGCCGAACCGAGCGTGGCGCTCACCTCTTGCACCTGCGAACGCTGCAGCGTGACGGGAAGCTGACCCGTCGACAGCACGAGCGCGAGGTCCTTCGCGGTCTGCTCGTTGAAGTTGCCCGTGATCTGCGACTTGCCGTCGGTGATCGCGCTCTGCACGGACGGCGCCGACTCCACGACGCGGTCGAGCACGATCGCGATCGCGCCCTTCCCCGCGAGCCGGGTCGTCATCGCGCCCCACGCTTTCGTGCCGCGCGAGTCGAAGTTCAGCTGGACGACCCACCCGCCGGATGTCTGGTCGAACTGCGCGAACGGCTGGCGCACGTCGTTGCCGAGCACTTCGGCCGGGCCGAGCTTGTACCAGGTCTTGCCGTCCTTCGACGGGAACGTGACGGGGGTCTTGATCGGATCGCCCGACGAGAGCTTCCAACCCTTCTTCGCCATGAGCGCGTCGACGGCGCGGTTGTACGCGGCCGTCCCGCGGTGAAGGTTGTTGCTCGGCGGCGTGTCGACAGCCACCGAGTTCACCACCTCGCGGAAACGGAGCTGCGCGGTCTGTCCGATAACGGAGAGTGCGCGCTGGCGGTCCTTGATACCAGGGAGCTGGACGATGATGTTGTTCGATCCCGAACGGGAAACGTCCGGCTCCTGCGCACCGAGCGAGTCGATGCGGTTGCGGATGATGTTGACCGTTTCGTCCAGGACGCCCGGCTTCACTTTCCCCTTCGCGGTGAGCACGACGGAGATGCCGCCCTGGAGGTCGAGGCCGAGCTTCGGACGCCACTTGAACACTGTGAGCCCGGCGAGCGCGACGAGCGTGATGAGGAATACCGCGACGAGCGAAACGAGGTACCGACTTGTGTTCTTCACGTTATCGCTGGTTCGTCACGCGTCCGGCAGGCGCTTGGAGATCGCACCTTTATCGATCTTGATCACGACCCCGTCGGCGACCTGGAGCGAGATGGTGGTGTCGTCGACGCGGCGGATCGTCCCCACGATGCCGCCGGCGGCCACGACGCGGTCGCCCTGCTTCAGGTTGGTCGTCATGGATCGCTGATCCTTCGCCCGCCGCTGCTGCGGACGCATGATCAGGAAGTAGAACACCCCACCGATGAGGACGATGGGAAGGAACGCGGTCAGAGGGTTGCTCTGGGTCTTCGCGGTGGTCCCCGCGGCCAGGAGCAGCGGGAACACGATATGGGCTGCCATGAGGCCGTTATCCTACCGGACCCCCGATTGCCGGGGTGCGCTCATGGGTACACCGCTGCGGTGAACATCCAAACGACTCGCAAGCGTCTCGAAGAACGGCAGCGCGACCTCGAGCAGATCATCCGCGCCGCAGAAGAGCAGGGCGCGACGGACGAACCCCAGACGGCCGTCTCCGGTGAGATGGCGGGCACCGACCAGCACACGGCGGACGCCGCCGCGGACACCATGGAGCGCGAGATGGCGCTCTCGGTGAAGGAGTCGACCGAGGCCCACCTGGCCGACGTCCGCCGCGCCTTCACGCGCCTCGAGGACGGAACCTACGGACGCTGTCTCGTCTGCGACACCCCGATCCCCGAAGGCCGCCTGGAAGCGAAGCCGGAAGCGGAGTACTGCGTCCAACACGAACCGGCCGCGCTGCCAACGGAGGGGGCCGCGTAGGAGGCCTTCGCACTGCCGAGTGGGTTTCGGTCGTACAGGGACCAAACCCACTCGCGCAACGCGCCCACACTCGCCCGGTGCGGACTAATCCGACGACGTCGTTGCCTCGCGACCGATCGCACCGAGTGGAGGTCCCGTCGCATCGGGCGGAGGCTGCGGCGGCTGATCCCAGTTTGCGAGGTCCGGTCGGCGTTCGAAGACGTGTGACGGCTTCCAGCCAAGCATCGACCTCGCCTTCTGGTTCGACACCGCCCAGCCGGGGTTGTCCGGCACGAGGTTGAACACCTCGAAGCCGTGGATGTCTCTCTCGAGGGCAAGTCGAAAGGCCGCGGCGATGTCGTCGACGTGCGTCCCGCGACGTTCCATGACACCTGGCTCATGCACCGCGGCGAGCCGCAGGACGATGCCGCGCATCCCTCGACGGACGACGAAGTGATGCACGATCGTTTCGGCCAGCAGCTTCGCGAGGCCGTAGTCGTCCGCACGGTCGAACGAGAACGGGTCGTCCGTCTCGTCGAGCGGTTGAGCGAGATCGATATGTCCGTAGACGGACAGCGATGACGCGAACACACAGAGCGTCGCGCCGAGTCGTTCGGCTTCGTTGAGGACGACCCACGTCCCGCGAACGGTCACGTCGAGTTGCAGCGCGGCATTGTCCTCCGGCGTGAGCTCGTCGTAGGTTCGAGCGAACGCTAGGTGGACGACCCCGTCCAACGGAGCGTGCGGCTCGAGAGCGGAGCGCACCGACCGCCAATCAGTGAGGTCGGCTTGGACCGACACGCCGACGTCGGGCTTCTGCGGCCAGCGGTCGAGCAGCACGAGCTCGTGGTCGTCCGACAGAACACGACGCACCGCTCGACCGACAACACCGGCTGAACCTGTGACGAGCATCTTCACCACTCGACCCTACTGAGAGAGGCTGAGCCGCCGTAGTGATCGCTTCGACTCTGGCGCCTCTCTGAGCGGGTCTTTACCTTTGCAGTGATGACAACGGCAAAGGTTCGGGAGAACGGCGGGGACTGGACCGTTGTCTGGCACGGGCCCGACGACGAGCCGGTCGGCAAAGCCCACGGCGCGACGGCGATCTGCATCACGGAATCACATGAGCTCGTGGTCGTCAGCGCTGATGGGCAGAGATGGGGCCTTCCCGGTGGTCGGACGGAGCCCGGTGAGTCGTGGGAAGACACCATGCGCCGTGAGATGTGGGAGGAAGCGTGCGCCAACATCCGGCAAGCACGACTCCTCGGGTTCATCCACGCGACGTGCCACTCCGGGCATGAGGAAGGCTTGATCCTCGTCCGCTCGCAATGGCGCGCCGACGTATCCCTCGCGGACTGGTTGCCGGAGTACGAAATCGCGTACCGACGCACCGTTCCCGTAGACGAGTGGCGAGCCCATGCGCATTTAAGCGATGGATGGGAGCCGATATTCGCGCGCTTCTTCAGCGAGGCCGGCTTCGTCTCCGAGTAGCCCGAAGCGTCGGCCAGTGGCAACTCGAAGGTCGCGTCGCTACAGTGGCAGTGACCGCGGAAGGAGGTGACCCGATGAATACGTATGTCTCTCGGGTGCCCTTCCGTTCGTTCGCCTAGTCGGTCATCGAACCGGACGGCACCCGTCTCCACGCGAGGCCGAGTGGCTTACGGCTGCCCGCCTCGTCCCCATCGACGAAGGAGACGTTTCGTGACTGAACGCGAATCACGTATGAGCTTTGCAACACAGCTTGAGACGGGGCGCGCACCGGTCGTGCCGAAGGAGGTCGTAGACCTCCTTGACGCCGTCGGTCCGGGTCCGGACGCGGACGTCAAGAACGCAGCGACCGTGGCGCTCCTCGCGGATCTTGCTCGTGAAGGACCAGCGCTCGAACTCGCGATCGGCGCAGGTCGTATCGGCATCCCGCTCGCCGCAACAGGGATCAGGGTCGACGGCATCGAGAATTCTCCGGCGCAGGTCGAGAAGCTTCGCTCGAAGCCGGGAGGCGATCAGATCTCGGTGACACTCGACAGCCTTCCCGACATCGCCGTCGACGGTTCGTACAGCCTCATCTTCTTGATCCAGAACACGTTGCCGAACCTCTTGACACAGGAGAACCAGGTGCGCTGTTTCGAGAACGCCGCGGCGCATCTCACTGACGACGGTGTCTTCGTCGTCGAGACGTTCACGCCGGCATGGCTGTACTCGCTACCGGACGATCAGTACGTGCGCACGGAATCCATCGACAACGGCTACGTCGCGCTCGACACCGCACGGCACGATCCGGTGAGGCAAGCGCTGATGGAGAACCACGTCATCTTGACGCGCGACCGCGTCATGCTGTTCCCGATCGTCACCCGCTACGTATGGCCCAGCGAGATGGACCTGATGGCTCGGTTAGCCGGTCTTCGCCTCAAGGAGCGCTGGGGAGGCTGGAAACGCGAACCGTTCACCTCGGATCCACGGGGCAACTGCATCTCCGTCTACGGCCGATGAAGAGAACCGGAAAACGGCATGCGTCAGGAACGAACCAACGGTAGTCAGTAGTTCTCGGAGGGGTGCCCGGGGCGGCACGGCGCGAGTTACGCAGCGCCGCGACGCGCGACGCGCGAAGCGCGGAGCAGCGAGTATGTCCGAGATTAGCCGGGGCGTCCCGGGCATCCCGACCACTCCCCGACGCAACTAACTGCGCTTGATCTCCTTCCACGGGATCCCCTTGTCCACCTCGGGCTCCCGTGGCAGGCCGAGGATCCGCTCGCCCATCTGTGTGCGCAGGATCTCGGACGTCCCACCTTCGATCGAGTTCGCTCGTGCGCGAAGGAACGCGTGCGCGCGGTTCTCGGAGTCGCTGTCGCCGTGATCCCACGCGACGGCGGCCGGACCATTCGCGTTCATGATCCCGTTGCTGCGCCACTTGTTGAACTCGGCGTTGTACACCTTCGTGACGCCGCCTTCGGGACCGGGCTGCGCACCGCTCATGCGCGCC
This sequence comes from Actinomycetes bacterium, assembly GCA_025934435.1. Taxonomy (GTDB): domain Bacteria; phylum Actinomycetota; class JAICYB01; order JAICYB01; family JAICYB01; genus JAICYB01. Next base: position 61,280 of record JAICYB010000015.1, read on the forward strand.
ATGTTCGCGCGGAACTGCGTGATCTCCTTGACTTCCTTCTCGACGTAGCTCTTTGCGATGAACTGACGGACGCGTCCGTCTTCGCGGTTCGGGATCGAATCGACGAAGAGCGCCCACGGATCCTTGCGCGTGCCGCCGGCGAAGGCCGCTGAGTCCAAAGACAGGCCCGACAGCGCAACGCGCTCGTTCATCAGCGTCGTGCGCGCGACGCGCCATCCGTCGCCTTCGACGCCGACGAGGTTCTCCGCCGGGATGCGTACGTCGTTGAAGTACACCTCGTTGAATTCGGACGAACCCGTGATCTGCTTCAGCGGACGGATGTCGACGCCGGGCGACTTCATGTCGACGATGAAATAGGACAGACCGTCGTGCTTCGGCACGTCGGGATCCGTCCGAGCGAGCAACATGCCGAAGTGCGACATCTGCGCGATGGACGTCCATACCTTCTGTCCGTTGATGATGTACTCGCCATTGCTACGCGTCGCGCGCGCGCCGGCCGACGCGAGGTCGGAACCGGAGCCCGGCTCACTGAAGAGCTGGCACCACACCTCCTCGGACGTGAGGATCTTCTGCAGGTAGCGCTTCTTCTGCTCTTCGTTGCCGTGCGCGATGAGCGTGGGGCCGGCGAGACCGACGCCGAGGATGTTCAGGCCGACGGTCGGGAGCCGGTAGCGAGCGAGCTCTTCGCGCGTGATGTTCTGCATCCACGGCTCGCCGGACAGACCGCCGTACTCTTTCGGCCACAGCGGCGCGCCGTAGCCGGACATGCCGATCGTGCGCGACCAACCGAAGAAGTCCCAGCTCTTGCGTGCTTGGTCCAGCTTGTCCGCGTCGCCCGACTCGATCGCGTCGGCCCAGCCCGCGGGCAGGTTCTCACGCAGCCAGCCGCGCACCTGCTCGCGGAACGCAGCGCGCTCCGGCGTGTCTTCTATGGTCCAGCGCATCGGAGTTAGACCCCGAGCTTCTGCGCGACGAGCTCGCGGTGGTACGTGGCGTCGCCGAGATAGATCTCGTCCGACTTGGCGCGACGGAAGTAGAGGTGCGCGTCGTGCTCCCACGTGAAGCCGATACCACCGTGGATCTGGATGTTCTCGGCGGCGGCGTGGAAGAACGCGTCCGAGCAGTACGCCTTCGCAAGCGACGCGGCGAGCGACAGCTCTTCGGGATCTTCGGCGGCAGCCCAGCCCGCGTAGTACGCCGCGCTGCGCGCCATCTCGACTTCCATGAGCATGTTCGCGCACTTGTGCTTGATCGCCTGGAACGAACCGATCGGGCGACCGAACTGGTAGCGCTCCTTCGCGTACGTCGTCGAAGCGTCGAGGCACGCCTGCGCACCGCCGACCATCTCCGCGGACAACAGGCACGCGGCCTGCTCGAGCGTCTTCTGCAGCGCGGCCGTTCCTGCGCCTTCTTCACCGAGCAGCTTCGCCGGCGTGTTGTTGAATTCGATCTTCGCCTGCTTGCGCGTCATGTCGAGCGTTTGCAGCGCGGTGCGCGTGACGCCTTCGGCGTCGGGGTCGACGACGTAGAGCGAGATGCCGTTGCCGCTCTTCGCGGAGACGATGAGGAGGTTCGCCGTCGCTCCGTCCACGACGTAGGACTTCGTACCGGAGATCTTGCCGCCGTTCGCCGTGACTTCAGCGGAGTCGACTTCCCACTTGCCGGACGGCTCGACGAATGCGAGTGCGGCGCGCGTGGTTCCGTCCGCGATACCGGGAAGGAGTTCCTTCTTCTGGTCTTCGGTTCCCGCATTGAGGATCGCGTTCGTCGCGAGGATGACGCTCGAGAAGTAGGGAGCGCAGAAGAGCTTCTTGCCCATCTCTTCCATGAGCACCGTGAGCTCGACGAAGCCGAACCCGACGCCGCCGTACTCCTCGGGGATCGCCATGCCCGTCCAGCCGAGGTCCGCGATCTGCTTCCACGTGGCCTCGTCGAAACCTTCGGAGGTCTCCATCAGCCGGCGGACGTCGGCGGACGACGACTTCTCTTCGAGGAAGCGGGCGGCGGTCGAACGCAGTTCGTTCTGTTCTTCGGTGAATCCGAACGTGCTCAAGGCGGGCTCCTTTTCAGCGTCACTTGACCCGCCAGTCAAGCGGGCGGAGTCAATGATTCGCCACCGTGACTGGCGCGTCAAACGGGCGTACCCAGCAGACGGTCCCCGGCGTTAACGTGATGATGGGTGCCGGGGTCAACCCGGTACATCACGGGCCGAGGACTAGGGATGGGGATCCCAGTGCGTCGGAAGGTGCTCGCGTGCGCGGCGGTGTCCGTGCTCGCAACGATGGTGGCGGTCAGTCTCGGGAGCGCCGGTACGGCCGATGCGCGCGTGCGCAGGTCGCATCGCGCCGTCTGCTCGAGCGCCCGTCATGCCGCCCGCTGCCAGTCGGCCGTCGTGACCGACGCGGACGGGACCCCGATGACGACCACCGGCCCGGCCGGCTTCTGGCCGTCCCAGATCAAGAGCGCCTACGGCTTCACGTCGGACGAAACAGCCGGCGCCGGACACACCATCGCCCTCGTCGTCGCCTTCGACGCCCCGAGCATCGCCAAGGACCTGGCGGCCTTCAGCGCCAGCCCGGCCATCGATCTCCCCCCGTGCACCGTCGCGAGCGGCTGCTTCCGGAAGGTCAACCAGCGCGGGCGCAAGCGCTACCCGCGGATCAGCCGCTCGTGGGCGCTCGAGGCGAGCCTCGACGTCGAGTGGGCCCACGCGATCGCGCCCGGTGCTCACCTCCTGCTCGTCGAAGCGAAGACGGCGTCGCTCCGCGACCTCATGAAGGCCGTCGACTACGCGAAGGCCCACGCCGACTACGTCTCCATGAGCTGGGACGTCGGTGAGTTCGCGTCGGAAGCGTCCTATGACGTCCATTTCGTCCAGCCGGGCACGAGCTTCTTCGCCGCGGCCGGCGATGACGGCATCGGCGCGCTCTATCCGTCGGTATCCCCAGACGTCGTCTCCGTCGGCGGGACGAGGCTCCCCCTCCCCGGTGAGACCGGTGCCGTCGAGAGCGGCTGGGTCAACGGCGGCGGCGGCTGCAGCCGCTACGAGGCCGCGTCGAGCCCTCAGCTCACGTTCTCCGGATACCCGACGCCGACGTGCGCCGGACGACGCGCTACTCCAGATCTTGCGATCGACGCCGACCCGACTTCCGGCGTCGCCGTCTACGACTCGACGAAGACGTTCGGTCGTCGCGGGTGGTTCGTCCTCGGTGGGACGAGCCTCTCGACGCCGCTGTCCGCGGCGCAGGCCGCGGTCGCGGGAAGCGTGGTCGACTCGTCGTCCATCTACGGATCGACATCGACGTTCCGCGACATCGTCAAGGGGAACAACGGCGCCGCGTGCGCGCTCGGCTTCGAGCTCTGCACGGGACGCGGCGTCTGGTCCTAACGAAAGGAGGCCCGCCGAGATGACGGGCCTCCTTCGGGACTTCTTGTAGCCGGACTAGCCGAGGCTTCGTCCGAACTGGTCGAACGTCAGCGCGCGTCCGCCGATACCCGGCGTCTGCTGCGTGAACCACTGCGCACTCGGGGTCGCGAACGGATCGAGGAGACCGCGCGGGAACCTCGAGTAGAGCACCGCGACGCCACCGGCGTCGTGCCGGCCCGAGATGTCCTCGAGCGGCACACCGATCGCGAGGTCGGCGGGTGCGTCCTCGTTGTAGATGCCGGAGGCGAGCGCGAGACCCATCGCGTCGCCCCGCTGCGAGAAGTCCGGCATGCCGGGCGTCGCCTGCGTGATGAGCTGCGCGGGACCGGTGAGGGCCTCGTTGTCGCTGTACACCACGAAGACACCGCCGGCGTTGGTGCGTCCGTTGGCTTCTTCGCCCGGGGCACCGATCGCGATGTCGAGGTGGTGCGACTGGTCACCGCTGTTGAAGTTCGCCACGGCGAGGGCCGCACCGAAGTACTGGCTGCGCTGGTTCGTCTTGCCGATGCTGGCCGGCGTCATGAGGATCGAGCCGTCCGTTGTCAGGCCCGACGACGTCCCCGGCAGCACCGTGACGGCGCCGACGTC
>JAICYB010000100.1 GCA_025934435.1 Actinomycetes bacterium
ATCGCGAAGGTCCTGCTGCTCGCGGCGTTCACCTCGTCGCCGGAGCTCATCGTCCTCGACGAACCCTTCGCTCCCCTCGACGCCCGGAGCCGCGACGCCGTGACATCGATGATCGAGCGCGCGGCCGCGTCGGGCGCAGCCGTTGTCGTCACGAGTCACGACGAGATGCCGTCGCTCTCCGGCGAACATCACGTGCTCTCCGGCGGGACGCTCCGGTCGCGCGCTCCGGAAGCACGACGCTGGCGCGTGCTGATCGAATCGTCCGAGGGGGCGGTCGAGCACGTCGTCGACGCCGCCGGACGCGACGCCGTATTGCGCGCCGCTCTCGACGCCGGTCACCAGATCCTCGCGGTCGAGGAACGGACGTGATCGCCGGCGTCCGGTACTACCTGCTCGTCACGGCCCGCCGTCAGGCCGTGCTGGCGCCGATGTTCACGATGCTCATCGTGATCGGCATCGTCTACGCGACAGACGCCGGGCCCCCGCTCGCTGCAGCCACGGTTCCCGCCGCGATGCTCGTTCCGATGGGCGCGTGGATCATGCGTCTCGTCGCGACGACGGAGAGCAAACCCTTCGCGGACGTGACACTCGTCGCGCTCGGATCGAGCGCGAGGCGCCATCTGTGTCGCGGCGCGGCCGCACTCGGGTTCGGGCTCGCGCTCTGCGCGGCGGCGACGGTGTGGGCGCGCATCGCGAACCCGCATCCCTATACCGCCGGGACCGTCACGACGATCGCCGTGATGAACGTCGTCGAACTCGTCGCCGGGATCGGGCTCGGCGCCCTCGTCTCGCCTCCGCTCGGGGTGACGGCGGGCGCCGCCGCGCTCGCCGCGGCGGTTCTCGCCATGGTTTCGCTCGTGATCCGGTTCGTGCCGCCGATCGGGCCCGTGCTCGACGCGTACATCGCGAACCGCCAGAGCGGAGCGCAAGCGTTCATCGAAGCAACCCTCGTCGGGATCGTTGCGTTCGGCGTCGCGTGGTTCCTCGGACGGCGCGACCGCTAGAACTTCAGAGACGTACCGCGGCGCAAGGCAACGACGTCGGGCAGCGGTGTCAGCTTCTCCTCGAGCTCGCCCCGCAGATGGACGTAGTTCGGGGGCAGCGACAGATGCTCGCCGAGCGTTTCGAGTGGTTCGTCCACCGCGAAACCCGGCCCGATCGTCGCGATCTCGAAGAGAACGCCGCTCGGCTCCCGGAAGTAGATGGACTTGAAGTAGAAGCGATCGATGATCGGGGTCGGCGACATCCCGCCGGCTATGACGTGCTCACGCCAGGCTTCGTGATCGTTCGGGTAGTCGGCCCACGCGATGTGGTGGACGGACCCCGCTCCCTGCACACCGCGTTCCGATGTCACGTCGTACGCCCAGGTCGAACCGCGATTCGCGCCGCGCGACTCGAACGTGGTGCCGTCCGTGCTCGTCATCCCCATCGTTTCGGTCAGCAAGCCCGCGCTGTGCTCGGGATCGACGGTGTACGCGCGCGCACCGTCGAAGCCCTGCAGCGCGAACTCCGCGGGGATCTCGGCGTGGTCGGCGGTGAGTGGTTCGTCCGGAACGTCGACGACGCGCAGCTCATGCGCGAGCCCTTCGAAATCGGCGAACCGCAACGCGGTGTCGGTTCGTGCGATCTCGACGCCGTGTTGTGTCAGCCGCTTCTCCCAGAACGCGAGCGCATCGGTCGATGCGACGCGCCAGCCGATCAGGTGGATCATCCCGGCCCCCGTCCGGCCGAGCGGCGCGCCGGGGTATTCGAAGAACGTGAGATCGCATCCGGGATCGCCGTCCTCGTCGCCGTAGAACAGATGATAGATCGTGGGATCGTCCTGGTTCAAGGAGCGCTTCACGAGCCGGAGCCCCATGAGGCCGATGTAGAACTCGACGTTGCGCGGTGCGTCGGCCGTGATGCACGTGATGTGATGCGTGCCTTCGAGCGGATTCACAACGACAACTGTATTACTCGTGTGGTGTCGCCGAGCGAAGCGTCACCGTGTACTCGGTGTGGTACGTCCCGGGGACCCCTCTGGCCCGCACGTCGTAGACGCCGTCCTCGCGCGCGTCGAGGCCGAGGCTCGGCGCCCACCACAGACGCGTGAACACGGTTCCCGAGATCGATCCGGTCACATGGATCGTCAGCTCTTCGACCCAGACCTCGACGTCTTTTCCGCCGACCTTCACGGCGGTGTGTTTCGTCGTTTTTCCCGAGTAGTCGCCGGACGGATCACCGCTCCACTTTCCCGACCATGTCTGTCCGATCGCATACGGCACGGGAACGCCCTTCAACGCGGGATCGAAAACGACCGTTCGGTCGATCGTGACGGGCCCGAACGTGACGCGAAGTCGTCGCTTCAACATCACGCCGCCGGACGGCGTTGCTTGCAGCGTGAACCACTCTTCGTGCTCCTGAGAAAAGATGTGGTGGTTCTCGTAGCGTCCGCCACTCGTGTCGACGATGCGCTGCGTCTCGGACGGGTAGTTCCGCGAGGCCGTCGCGCGTTCGTATCCCGTCGTGTCGTAGGTGTAGACGCCGGACGGCGGCACATGCCACCACGACGTCCCGTCGCTCGCCGCGTGAGCCGGCGATGCCTGCGCGACGGGCGAACGCGACTTCGTCGCGGCGGCCGACGCGGCGGCGGGAGGCGGCGCGGTCCCTCGCGGCGTGGCCGTCGCCGTCGCCGTCGGCTGCTGCGCCCGGTAGGCCCGGACGGCCGCGGCCTCGGTGACGGGACGGGAACTCGTCAGCCACCGGTAGCCGAGCCCGGCGACGCCCGTGGCGACGATCGCGAGCGCCGCTCCGAGAGCGGTCACGCGCATCCTCGGGCTCTTCATCGGCTCCCCTTCCGACTGAATGAACTTCATTCAATATACTGAATCGGATTCATCCGTCAAGGGCGTGACTAGGCTTCGGACCATGACCGACATCAGGCGGCGCACCACGAAGCCGGCCGTCGAGCGGCGCCGCGAGATCGTCGATGCGGCGATCGCTTTGTTCGCCGAGCGCGGCTACAACGAGACGACCGTGCAGGACGTCGCCGCCGCCGCCGGCGTTGCCACCGGAAGCGTGTACATCCACTTCGAGTCGAAGGATGCGCTCCTCCACGCGATCAACGTCCGCTTCTACGAGGGGCTGACGGAACGATTGAGCGAGATAGTCGACCAGCTCTTCGTGCGCGTCGGCGAAGGCGAGACGATCACCCACATCGATGCCGTCGACCTGATCATCGACGCTGTAGCCGATCACGTGAAAGAGAACGCGACGCTCTGCATCATCACCGCGAAGTACGTCGCGCACTCCGAGCTGATCCGCGCCGAGATACCGTTCGTCGATTTCGTCCAACGCATGGCGGTCCAGGCAGCCGAAGCCGGGATCATCTATGCACCGCAGCCGGAGATGCTCGCGCACCTGGCGCACGCGGCGATCAGCGGGACGATGATGACGGCGATCGCGTACAACCGTCCGGCGGATTTCGAAGGACTCGTTCGGGCAACGAAGTACATCTTCTACCGGACGCTCGCGCCGGAACCTACTCCTTAGGCTTCGCTCCGTAGTCGCCGAACGGCTCGTCGCGCCGCCGGATCGTCTCGCGGAAGCCGAGCTTGCTGAAGTCCTCCACCCAGCGAAGCGCCTCTTCGGTATGACGCGTGACCCCGTCGAAGAACGTTCCGAGCATCTGCGTCGTCCGCAGGCCCATGTTCTCGAACGCTTGGTTGATCAACATCTTGTTCAGCGCGAGCTGGTTCGCGGGGATGTGCTGGAAGCGCGACGCGAAGTGCAGTGTTTCGTCGTGCAGTGACTCGTCCGGGAAGACCTTCGAAACGAGTCCGATGCGGTAGGCGGTCTCCGCGTCGATCGCGTCACCCGAGAGCAGGAACTGTTTCGCGTGCTCGAGACCGATACGGTAGATCCACATCATCGTCGTCGGCGTGCCGAACACGCGGGACGGCGCGTACCCGATGTGCGCGCTCTGGCCCATGAAGATGAGATCGCAGCACAAGACGAGATCGGTCCCACCGCCGATGGCCCATCCGGCGAGCTCACCGATCACGGGTTTCGGACACTCCCAGATCTTCATGAAACGCCGGACGTTGTGCGACATCATCGCGTAGTCGCGCACCGGATCCCACGCGCCCGCGCGGTGCTCGACACGCGGCGCGTCGTAGCTGTACGACCGGAATCCGGGATCGCGCTCGCCGAAGTTGAGGTCGTACCCGGCCGTGAACGTCCCGCCGGCGCCGCGCAGCACGACCGACCTCGCCGTCGCGGAGCCCGCCGCGCGGTCGATCGCTTGCGCGATGCCTTCG
>JAICYB010000099.1 GCA_025934435.1 Actinomycetes bacterium
CGCGCTCTGGATACTCACTCCGACCGAGTCGACCGATGCGGACGCCTACCGGCGCGTCAACGCGCTCGTCACCGCTGTCGGCGCCCGAACGCTCGCGCTCGATCCCGCCGAGCACGACAGGCTCGTTGCGCTCGTCAGTCATCTGCCGTACGCGATCGCGACGGCACTGATGGCGATGGCGGGTGACGAAGGCGACGCGCGCGTCTTCCGGACGGCCGCCGGATCGTTCCGTGACGTGACGCGCACGGCCGGCAGCAATCCGCGCATCTGGCGGGACATCTTCGCTACGAACCGCGACGCCGTTCTCCGCGAGATCGATCAGTTCACCGCGGCGTTGACGCGCTTGCGTGACGCGGTTGTACACGGCGCTTGGGATGAGTTCGACGCGCTCGTCGAATCGGCACGCGAAGCGCGGAAGCGGTTCCCGGCGAAAGGCGAGCGCGCGCCCGTCGATCCCGTCGGGCTCGAAGTCTCGATCCCGGACCGCGCGGGCGTCCTCGCCGAGATCACCACCACGCTCGGTGCCGGCGGGATCAACATCGAAGACATCTCCGTGGACCACACGCCCTCCGGCGGCGTCCTGCGTGTGCTGCTGGACGGACACGACACCGCGACGCAGGCGGCGGCGCTGCTGGCCGAACACGGCTTCCGAACGACGGTGGTCGAGGAGCGATGACGACACTTGTCGTACGACCGTCGGGTGTGTCCGGGACATGCACCGTACCCGGCAGCAAGTCGATATCGCATCGCGCGCTGATGCTCGGTGCGATGGCGAAGGGGACGACCCGCATCAACGGACTAGGCCTCGGCGCCGACGTCGCCGCGACGATCGACTGCCTCCGCGCCTTCGGAGTCGACATACCGGCGGACGGATCGCTGATCGCGAGCGGCGGCATCGACGCCTGGACCGCCCCGGCAACGACGCTCGATTGCCGCAACTCCGGCACGACGATGCGTATCCTCGCCGGTCTTGCCGCGCGGCTGACGTTCACGACGACACTCGACGGGGACGGATCGCTCCGTCGCCGTCCGATGGAGCGCGTTGTCGACCCGCTCCGCATCTTGGGTGCGCACGTACGCGCGACCGACGGCCATCCGCCGATCGTCATCGAGGGCGGCGACCTGAAGGGCACCACGGTCGATCTCCCCGTCGCGAGCGCCCAGGTGAAGACGGCCGCGATCTTCGCCGGCCTCGGCGCTTCCGGTCAGACAACGGTGCGCGAACCCGCTCCATCGCGCGATCACACGGAGCGCATGTTGCGATCGCTCGGCGCGCCGATCTCGGAGTCGTTCGGCGAGACACACGACGTGACCGTGTCGGCCTTCGAGGTCCCCCCATTCGAAACGACGGTGCCCGGCGACGTGTCCTCGGCGGCGTTCCTCGTCACGGCCGCCGTACTGACCGGTGACGCGCAGGTCGACGATGTCGGCGTGAATCCGACGCGCATGAGTTTCGTCGACGTCGTTCGCGAGATGGGAGGCGATGTGAGCATCGAGGTGCTGCGCGATGAGCTCGGCGAACCGATCGGCTCGCTCGTCGCCCGCCATTCGCCGCTCGTGGGAGTCGCCGTGGACGGCTCGGACCCAGGCATACACGACGAGCTGCCGCTGATCGCGCTCCTCGCGACGCAAGCCGAAGGCGAGACGACCGTGAAAGGCGCGGGGGAGCTGCGCCTGAAGGAGTCCGACCGCATCGACTCTGTCGTGCGCGGGCTTCGCGCGCTCGGCGCGGAGATCCACGAGCTCGTCGACGGCTTCGTCGTCCGCGGGCCGACGAAGCTCCGAGGAGCGAACGTCGATCCCTCCGGCGATCACCGCATCGCGATGATGCTCGCCGTCGCCGGACTCGTCGCGGATGGCGAGACGCGCATCGATGACTTCGAGTGTTCGGGCGTATCGTGGCCCGGGTTCGAAGCGACGCTTGCGAAACTCGGGGCCGACGTATGAAGCGCACGATCATCGCCATCGACGGCCCCGCCGGTTCCGGGAAGTCGACCGTCGCCCGCACGCTCGCCGGGCGTCTCCGCGTCGCATACATCGACACGGGCGCGACGTACCGGCTCGTCGCTCTCCGCGCGCTCCAGATGAACACCGCGGTCGACGACGTTGCCGCACTCGAGCGTGTCGCGTCCGAGACGATGCAGCGACTGTCGCTCATCAACGGAACGGAGCTCGCGATCGACGGCGTCGTCGTCGGTGCGGAGATCCGCACACCCGAAGTCAGTGAGGCCACGTCGATCGTGTCGGCGCATCCGGAGGTGCGGCGCGTGGTCGTGCCCGCGCAACGCGCGCTCGTTCCGCCGCCGGGGGCCGTCGTCGAAGGACGCGACATCGGGACCGTCGTCTGGCCGGACGCCGATCTCAAGATCTACCTCGATGCGTCTCCCGACGTCCGCGTCTCGCGGCGGACGGACCAACAGGGTTCGTCCGACGGGATGGCGCAAGAGATCACCGAGCGCGACCAGCGCGACGCGCATCGTCCCGTCGGCGCGATGAAGCCCGCGGACGATGCCGTCGTCATCGACACCACGTCCATCTCCGCCGATGACGTCGTCGTGCGCATCGTGGCGTTGCTCCATCCCGCGCCGCCGGGCCGCCTCTACAAGATCTTCCGGGGAACCCTCGCGTTCCTCCTCAAGTACGTCTTCCGCATCGAGGTCGAAGGCGCCGAGAACTTCCCGAAGCACGGAAGCGCGATCCTCGCGCCGAACCACCGCTCGTTGATCGATCACTTCGTGATCGGAGCGCTCACGAAGCGTCAGGTCTGGTTCATGGGGAAAGCCGAGCTCTTCGAGAACAAGTACGCGGCGAAGTTGCTGAACGCTCTCGGCGCGTTCCCCGTGAAGCGGGGCAAGCCCGACCGGGCGTCGCTGCAGCGCTGTCTCGAGCTGCTGGCGCAAGGAAACCTCGTCGGCATCTATCCCGAAGGCACGCGGAAGCCCGACTCGCGGTTCGACGAGGTCGAAGAAGGCTTCGCGTACATCGCCGTTCGTTCGGGCGCGCCGATCGTGCCGATCGGTATGAGCGGAACGGAAGCCGTCTTCCCGAAGGATCGCAAGCTTCCGCGCGTCGTGAAGATCCGTGTGGTCATCGGCAAGCCCTTCCGGCTCACCGCGCAGACGAGCGGCGTCCTTCCTCGGACGAAGCTCCGGGAAGCGACAGCGCACGCGCAGCAGAACCTGTCCGCCGTTATGGAGGCGGTCGAGCCCCGATGAAACCGGTCATCGCCATCGTCGGTCGTCCGAACGTCGGGAAGTCGACGCTCGTGAACCGGATCATCGGGAAGCGCGAAGCGATCGTCGAGGAACGTCCGGGTGTTACGCGTGACCGCGTGCTGTACACGAGCGATTGGCGCGGACGTCCATTCACGCTCGTCGATACCGGGGGACTCGAACTCGATCCGGACAGCCTGCTCGCCGGCAAGGTGACCGAAGCGGCGAAGGCGGCCGCCGGCGAAGCCGACGTCGTCGCGTTCGTCGTCGACGTCACCGACGGCATCACACCCGAGGACACCGCCGTCGCCGATGTCGTCCGCCGCCTCGGCCGCCGCATCGTGCTCGTCGCGAACAAGGCGGACAACCACCGCACGGAGCAGAACGCGTCGGAGTTCTACGCGCTCGGTCTCGGCGAGCCGGTCCCGGTATCCGCGCTTCACGGCCGCGGTTCGGGCGACTTACTCGACATCCTCACCGAGGGATTCCCCGACAACGACGACGAGGAAGAGCGCGAACCGGCGATCGCGATCGTCGGTCGCCCGAACGTCGGGAAGTCGACCCTCTTCAACCGGATCGTCGGGACGGAACGCAGCATCGTCCACGACGAACCGGGGACGACACGCGATGCCGTGGACACCGTCGTCGTGGTCGACAACCGGCGCTATCGCTTCGTCGACACGGCCGGCATGCGACGAGCCGCACGTGTCGACGAGGACACCGAGTTCTTCGGATCGCTTCGAACGATGCGCGCCGTCGAAGGAAGCGACGTAGCGGTACTCGTCATCGACGCGACGCAAGGGGTGTCACGGCAGGACCTACGGATCGTTGACCACATCGCGGAGCTCGGTCGTTCCGCGATCGTCGTCCTCAATAAGACCGACGCACTCGAAACCGAAGAGCTCATGGAGCGCCGGGCCGAAGTGAAGCGGCGCTTCCCGCATCTGCGCTGGGCGCCGTTCCTCGACCTATCCGCACGCACGGGCCGGAATGTCGGCAAGCTCCTGACGCAACTCGACCCGATCCTCGACGCGCGACAGATCCGCGTCCCGACCCCGCTCCTCAACGCCATCGTGGACGATCTGCAAGCGCGCACGCCGATCCCGTCGACCGGCCGTGGGCAACGGATCAAGTACGCGGTCCAAGCGGAAGTGGCGCCGCCGACGGTCGTGTTGTTCGGCGCGAACAACATCCCGGCGTCGTGGCTTCGCTACCTCGAGCGCGGGCTGCGCGAGCGGTTCGGCTTTGAAGGGACGCC
>JAICYB010000060.1 GCA_025934435.1 Actinomycetes bacterium
ACATCGCCATCCCCGGCCCGAAGTAGTTCGCACCGGACACCGGATGCTTCGCGAGGCCGCGGTCGGCCACATCGATCGGGACGGGTTGTTGCGCCGCCGCGGCGGCGAGCGCCGCGACGTTCGTCGGACGGACACCGGATCGGATCGCGGCGACGACCGCGAGGCGGTCGGCGGAGATCTGTTGCGTGAACGACGTCGCGATCGCCTGCCCGATGTCCCGGTAGATCGAGAGGTCGGCGCGGCCGATGACCGTGAGGGTCGCTTTCCCGCCGGCGTTCACGGCCGCTTGGAACCCACTCGGCACCACGAACGCGACGTCGGTGTGGTGCCTGTCGATCTCGCGGAGGGCTTCGTCCGGCGCCGTCGTGCGAAGCGGCCGGACGAGACCCTTCAGCTGCGGCGAATGAAGCACGCGGGTGAACGCTTCCGAGAGCGGCGTGTGATCGGCGTCCGCGACCACAGCGCTGAAGTGGACGTCGCCGGGGTTCGGCCCGAATCCCGACCCGAACGCCGCGCTGATGATGCCCGCGATGAGCGTCGGCGCGATGAACGCGATGAAGATCGCGCTGCGATCGCGTATGCGCTGACGCAGCTCCTTGCCGGCGATCGCGAGAGCGACGCGCATGTCAGTCGCGGAGCGCCTTGCCGGTCAGGTGCAGGAAGACGGCTTCGAGGTCGGGCTCGATCACCTCGACGCTCGTGACCTCGAGCCGGCACGATTCGGCGAGGTCAAGAAGCTTCGGCAGGAGGTGCCGCCCTCCGCGGACGAGGAGGTGCGCTCCCGTCTCGGTGCTCGTGGCTTCCCGGACGCCGTCGAGGGAACGTGCGGCGGAGAGGAATCCGTCCCTGTCGCCCTTCGCGGCGATCTCGACGCGGTCGACCTCGCCGATCTTCTCGACGAGCTCGCGTCTCGTCCCTTCGGCGATGAGCTTGCCTTCGTCGATGATCCCGACGCGGTCGCAGATGCGTTCGGCTTCCTCCATGTAATGCGTCGTATAGAGGACGGCGACACCGCTCGACGCGAGCGACGCGACGTTCTCGAGGATCGCGTTGCGGCTCTGCGGATCGACGCCGACGGTCGGCTCATCGAGGATGAGGACCTTCGGGTCGTGAAGGAGACCGGCCGCGATGTTCAACCGGCGTTTCATCCCGCCGGAGTAGTTGGCGACGCGCTCGTCCGCGCGGTCGGCGAGAGCGACGACGTCGAGCGCGCGATCGACACGAGCCGTGAGGTCGCCGCCGGAGAGCGAGTAGAGCCGCCCGAAGAACCGCAGGTTCTCACGGGCGCTGAGGTCGAGGTACAAAGCGATGTCCTGCGGGACGTAGCCGATGTTCGCTTTCGCCCGCGGGCTCGAGCCGTTCATCGCGAGGCCCGCGACGACGACGTCACCGTCGTCGGGCTCGAGCAGGCCGCAGATCATCGACACCGTCGTGGTCTTTCCCGCTCCGTTCGGCCCGAGGAGCCCGTAGGTCTCGCCGCCGGAGATCGAGAGTGTCACGCCGTCGACGGCGGTCACCGTGCCGAAACGTTTGCGCAGGCCAGAGGCCTGCAGGATCGCCTGCGCCGCCCGATCGTCGCCCCGCATACGAGCACGATACGTACCTCGTCGCGGCTCGGCATCGTCCGGTGGATGGAATCACGCGACCGCCTACGGAAGGACGCCGATATCAGGCTGAACTCGCGCTCAGTAGGCTACCCTGAGCCCCGGCAGGAGATCGGCCGCATTTCGTTCCATCCAGGAGTTTTCACTGGCTCGCGCGAAGACGAAGTACCGACCGACGCAGACCGACGAGCTTCGCCGCTGGCGGGAGGGTCTCGAACGAGTCCTCGTCAAACCGAAGCGCGGCCGGCGACCGATGCGGGCCCTCGCCATCGGCCTCGTCCTCATCGTCGTTGCGAGCGTCTCGGGCTTCTACCTCTACGCGCGGGTCATCAACGGGCTCTTCACGCGGACGAACGTCAACCTCCAGACGGCGTCCGGCGACGCGCTGAACATCCTCCTCGTCGGGAGCGACTCGCGGGCGGGGCTGACCTCGGCCGCGGACATCGCGCGCTACGGGTCGGATACCTCGGTGTCCGGGCAGCGCGCGGACAGCATCATGATCGTCCAGATCATCCCGAAGCAGCAGCGGGGCGTCCTCCTGTCCTTCCCACGCGACCTCTGGGTGCAGATCCACGAGAACGGACATCTGTTCCATTCGAAGATCAACTCGGCGTACACCTATGGGCCGCAGGCGATGATCGATACTGTCGCGGCGTTCACCGGGATCCCGATCAACCACTTCATGGAGATCAACTTCGCCGGTTTCCGGCGCATGGTGGACGCGATCGGCGGCATCGACGTGTGTATGAACGAGCGGATCTACGATTCGCAGCTGCTCTTCGGCCTGCCCTCGGGGACGAGTCACCTCGACGGCGTGGCCGCACTCAACTTCGTTCGCATGCGTCACGCGACGGCCGGCGGTGACTTCGACCGGATCAAACGTCAGCAACAGTTCCTGCGAGCGGTGATGTCGAAGGTGGGGCGTCCGAGCGTGCTCGGCAATCCCGTTCGCGTGAATAACCTCGCTCGAGCGTTCGCCCAGAACGTGAAGGTCGATCAGTTCTTCCAGCTCGACGACATGGTTCGTTTCGCCCTGAGCATCCGCCGTGTCGGACTGAACCAGCTCGAGACCTACAGCGTTCCCGGTGACGTCGGGAACATCGGCGGTGCGTCCGTCGTGGAGATCAATCAGACGGCGGCGCAGCCGCTCTTCAACGCGATCCGTGACGAGCAGGACCCGCGCGTCGCGCTCGGCGGCGGAACGGTGACGCCGGCTCCTGTCGTCCACACGACGACGACCGCATCGCACGCGCCTGCCGCGCCGGCCTCGACGTGTCCGCCGGGTAGCACGTAGACGATGCGCGGACTCGTCGCGGCTGGGGGACACGCCACCCGGCTCCGCCCTCTCACGTATTCGCTGCCGAAACAACTCATCAGCGTGGCGAACAAGCCGATCATCTTCTACGTCCTCGAAGACCTCGCGTCCGCCGGCATCACCGACGTGGTCGTCGTCGTCGGGCCGCACAGCGCGGACGCCATCCGCGAAACCGTCGGGGACGGTTCACGTTTCGGCCAGAAGATCACCTACATCGTCCAGGGCGCGGCTCGCGGACTCGCGGACGTCGTGCTCGTCGCCGAAGAAGCATTGGGGGACGAACCGTTCGTGTTCTACCTCGGCGACAACGTCCTCGAAGGTGGCGTGCGCTACCTCGTCGAAGAGTTCGAACGCGAGAAGCCGAACGCGTCGATCCTTCTCACGAAGGTGGAGCATCCCGAAGCGTTCGGTGTCGCGGTGCTCGAGGGCGACCGCATCGTCCGGCTGGTCGAGAAGCCGAAGGACTTCCAATCCGACCTGGCGCTCATGGGCGTTTACCTGTTCGACTCCAATGTCTGGGAGTCCGCGAAGCAGGTGGAGCCGTCGTTCCGCGGCGAGCTCGAGATCACCGACACGATCCAGCAGATGATCGACCGCGGGTTGACCGTGCGCCCACACGTACACGAGGGGTGGTGGCTCGACACCGGCAAGAAGGACGACATGCTCGAAGCCAACCGCACGATCCTCGAAACGCTCGAGCGCTCGATCGAAGGTGAGACGGACGAGTCCACGATCGAAGGCCGCGTCGTCGTCGAGTCCGGCGCGCGTATCGTGCGCTCGCAGGTGCGCGGCCCGGCCATCATCGGCGCCGGCGCGCTGATCACCGACTCCTATGTCGGTCCGTACTCGGCGATCGGCGACAGGTGCGTGATCGAGGACGCCGAGGTCGAGCACTCGATCCTGCTGGACGAAGCGAAGATCACCGGAGTTCGCCGCGTCACCGACTCGATCCTCGGACGCGGCGCTCACGTCTCGCGCGACGAGGGGACACCGCGCGCGTACCGCCTGATGATCGGGGATCTCTCGTCCGTCGGCGTGGTGTAAGTGAGGTCGCGGAGCGTCAAGGACGCGCTGCGCTGGTCGTACCACGGACCTCGCGTTCTCTTGAACGGAACACGTGAGCTGGCGTCGCTTCTCCGCGGCGGCGACCTGGCGCAAGCGATCGAACCATGGAGAAGCTGCGACACGATCGACGACGTGCCGTTCGACGAGATCGCCGCGGCCGGGATGCGGGCCGTCCTGTTCGATCTCGAGAACACGCTCGTTCCGCCGGGCGGACCCTTCACGGACGACGGACGCACGGTCATCGGCAAGGCGCGCGCTGCCGGGCTCGCGGTCGGCGTCGTGTCGAACGCGTCGGCGCGATGGGTCGGTCCGGCGATGCTCGCGGAGGACATCCCGTGCGTAGCTCCGGCCGGCAAGCCGGCGCGTAAAGCGTTCGAGGACGCCTGCCGGCTCGTGGGGGTTCGTCCGGACGAAACGGCCTACGTCGGCGACCAAGTGATCACCGACGTGCTCGGCTCCCAGCGCGCGGGGCTCCGTGCGGTGCTCGTGCATCCGAAATACACGAAGGAATTCTTCTCCGCGAAGTTCCAGCGCTTCATCGCGCGGATCGTGACTAGAGTCGCAGGGTCATGAGATTGCTCGTCACCGGCGCAGCCGGGTTCATCGGGTCGAATTTCGTTCGTTACTGGATATCGGAGCGTCCCGACGACCACATCGTCGCCTTCGATGCGCTGACGTACGCCGGCAACGAAGGGAGCTTGTCCGACATCCGCGACCGCATCGTGTTCGTGCAGGGCGACATCGGCGAGGTCGGACACGTCGAAAAGGTGCTCGAGCGCGAAGATGTCGACACGATCGTGAACTTCGCGGCCGAATCCCACAACAGCTACGCCATCGTGAATCCGGGCGTCTTCTTCCGGACGAACGTCATGGGGACGCAGGGGCTGCTCGAAGCGGCGCGGCGAGCGGAGACGCCGCGTTTCCATCACATCTCGACGTGCGAGGTGTACGGCGATCTTGACCTCGAGACGGATGAGATCTTCAACGAGGAGTCGCCGTACCGGCCGAAGACCCCGTACAACGCCGCGAAGGCCGGGGCCGATCACGCCGTGCGCGCCTACCACGAGACGTACGGAGTGCGAGCAACGATCACGAACTGCGCGAACAATTACGGGCCATACCAGTTCCCCGAGAAGGTCGTGCCGTTGTTCATCACCAACGCGCTCGACGACAAGCCGCTTCCGATGTACGCGTCGACGGAGAATCGCCGCGAGTGGATCCACGTCCTCGACCATTGCCGCGGGATCATGCGCGTCGTCCTCGACGGACGCATCGGAGAGACGTACTGCATCGGCACGGGCGTCGAGCGCAACATCGAGCAGATCGCGGACGCCGTCCTCGACGCGCTCGGGAAGCCGAAGTCTCTCAAGAAGATCGTTCCCGATCGGCCGAGCCACGACCGCCGCTACGTCCTCGACTGGACGAAGATCCACAGCGAGCTCGGATGGGAGCCGCGGATCGACTTCGACGAAGGCCTGCGCGACACCGTGCGCTGGTACACGGAGCACCGGAACTGGTGGGAGTCGCTCAAGGGGCGCGCACCGGTCATCGAAGACGAAGCGTGGTCGACCGAGTCGTCGTAACGGGGGCCGGCGGCCTCCTCGGCAGCACGGTCGCGAAGCTCTACGGCGATCGTGCCGTCGCTTTCGATCATGCGTCGCTCGACATCACCGATGCGGACGCCGTGCATGCGGCGATCGAAGGCGCGCGGCCCGACCTGATCGTCCACTGCGCGGCGATGACCGATGTCGATGCATGCGAGGACGACCCCGACAGAGCCTTCCGGGTGAACGGGGAGGGATCGCACAACGTCGCGAGTGCTGCGTCCCACATCGGCGCGAAGGTGGTCACCGTGTCGACGGATTACGTCTTCGACGGAACGAGCGGGCCGTACTCGGAGGAGGCGGAGACCGATCCGATCCAGGTGTACGGCGAATCGAAGCTCGCAGGGGAACATGCGGTTCGCGAAGCGACGGAACGCCACTTCGTCGTCCGGTCCGCGTGGATCTACGGCCACGGCGGCAAGAACTTCCTGTCGAAGATCCCGCAACTCGTCTCCCAGGAAGAGATCTCCGCCGTCATCGACCAGTTCGGATCACCGACGTTCGCGCCGGATCTCGCGGCGGCGATCGAGTCGCTCGCGCGCACCGATCACTTCGGCACCTACCACGTCGTGAACACCGGGTTCTGCTCGTTCTTCGAGTTCATGACCTACGGTCTGCGGTTCTTGAACGCCACGACCCGCATCAAGGAGGTCGAAGTCGGTTCGCTCGGGCGTCCCGCGCCTCGTCCGCTCGACACGCGTCTCAGCGGTTCGGCGTGGGAGCGTGCGGGCTTCCCGCCATTGCGTTCGTGGCAAGAGGCGGCGGAATCGTTCTTACGTGAGCGATAACGCAATAGAGTCGGAAGCACCTTGGACGTCGGCGTTGATGCAACCTCGCTCGTCGGCCCCCGCTCGGGGGTCGGACAAACCGCGTTCGGCCTGATCGAGGCGTTGGTGCAGCTCGACGAGGGCCTCGAGGTCGTCGCGCTGCCGATCGGCGCGCGGAGCGGCGCGAAAGTGCGGCGAGCGCTGCCGCAGCACCCCCACGTGCGATCGGTGCGGGCGATCCCGTCGAGGGTGGTCGACTCCGTGTGGTCGAGGACCGAATGGCCGCCGGCGGAACTCTTCTGCGGGCGGCTCGACGTCTTCTGGGGGCCGAACGTCTTCGTCCCGCCGCTCGTGAAGGCGGCCGGCGTCGCGACGATCCACGACCTCGCGTTCATCGAAGCGCCGGAGCTCATCGCCGATGAAGATCGACGTCGAACGGAGCGGGCGCTGAAGACGATCTCCCGCGCGAACCGCATCGTCGTCCCGAGCGAGTTCGTCGCGCACTCCGTCGAGCGATACCTGCCGGGCGAAGCGCAGCGCGTTCGGGTCGTCCGCCCCGGTGTGCGCCGTGTGTTCCGCGAACGCGGAAGCGTGCTCACCGCGCCGCGCCGTCGCGCGCTCGGCATCGACGATCCGTACGCCGTCTTCGTCGGAGACCTCGGCCCCCGGAAGAACGTCGAAACGCTGCTGCGCGCCTTCGAGATGGCCCGGACGGTGCATCCGGAGGCACAGCTCGTCTTGATCGGACGTCCGCAGCCCGGGTGGGACGTCATCGCGGAACGCTGCGCACGCATCATCGCGTCGGACGCCGTCCGTGTCGTCGGCTATCTGCCGGACGAGGAAGTCGCAGCGATCGTCCGCGGCGCGCGTGTCTTCTGCTACCCGTCCCGGTACGAGGGCTTCGGTATCACGCCGCTCGAAGCGATGGTCGCCGGAACGCCGGTGATCGCGGCGAAGACGTCCGCGCTCCCGGAGACGCTCGGCGATCACGCGCGGTTCGTCCATCCGGACGATGTCGAATCGATCGCATCCGCCATCGCCGACCACTTCGACGGTGAGCCGGACGCAGCCGAACTGGAGTCGGCTCGCTCCTACGCGGCCGCGTTCACGTGGGCGGACGCAGCACTCACGCTCCTCGACGTTTTCGACGAAGCGATCGCCGAGCTGTCGTGAGCGGATCCGTCCGCGTCACCCTGAACGCCGAGCCGCTCGTCGACGACGCGCCCGCCGGCGTCCAGAATTACATCCGGGCGCTACTGCGCAGGCTTCCGTCGCTCGGCGTTCAACTCGAGCCGCTCGTTGCGTTCCATCGTCTGTCGACGCTCGCCGCTGCCGGCTTGTCGCACGCGCGTCGTCTGTCGATGCCGCGCAACTCGCTGTACAAGCGCTGGGGACGCGGCCATGGTTCGTCCGTCGACGCATCGCTCTTCCATGCACCGACCCTTGCCTTCCCGCCGCGCGGTGAGGAGCCGCTCGTCGTCACGGTGCACGATCTGATCTTCCTCGAGTACCCGGACGAGTTCGGCGGCGGATTCGTCGCGCAACAGAAGGCGATGCTCGAACGGCTCGGCGAAGCGGATGCCGTGATCGTGCCGTCGCAAGCGACCGCCGATGCGCTCGCGGGAACCGAGTACGCGCACGAGCATGTGCACGTCGTCCCGATGGGAACGGATATCGAGGTTCCCGCGGAGGACGACCGCACGGCGATACTCGAGCGCCTGCGCGTGGAGAAACCGTACGTCCTCTGGATCGGCACGCTCGATCCGTGGCGTAACCCCGAAGGCGTCGTTCGCGGTTTCGTCGAAGCGCTCGACGGCGGCGTTCCGAACGGCGACGACCTCAGCTTGTACATGGTCGGTCCGCGGGGATGGTGGAGCTCTGAGGTTGCCGATTTCGTCTCATCGCGCGGACTCTCCGACCGCGTGCGACGGCTCGACGAGCAGCCGGCACCGGCGCGCGGCGCGCTCTACGCGGATGCTTCGGCGTTCGTGTTCCCGGCGTTCCTCGATCCGTCCGGCGCGCAGTTGCTCGAAGCGATGGCATGCGGCGCGCCCGTCGTGACGTCGAACGCGTCCGCGATGCCGGAGGTTGCGGGCGCAGCCGCGCAGCTCTGCGACCCGCACAACTTCTCGTCGATCGGCGACGCACTCGGGAAGGTGCTGCGCGACGCCGACCTCGCCGGCGATCTCCGTCGGCTGGGACGCAAGCGTGCCGCGGAGTTCACTTGGGACCGTACGGCGCGGGACACGCTCCGGACGTACCGCGACGTGCTCTCCGCCTCGCCGGTCAGCTCGCCGGCGTAAGTCCGTCGAGGATCTGGATCACGGGGTCGACCTGACACCCTTCGTCGAACGATCTCGCGTAGTCGATGAGTGGTGCTCCGTCCGGTCGACTCCGGACGACCCCGATCAGAGCATCGGCGATGACCGACGGTTCTGGTGACGTGACCCGGCCGTGCGGCGCGACGACGTCGCGGAGCGCGCCGCGGTCGACGGCGACGACCGGCGTCCCGAACGAGAACGCTTCGATGGCGGGGATGCCGAAACCTTCGTACGTGCTCGTGATGAGCAACGCGTCGCTCGCGCGCAGGATCGCGCCGAGCTCGCCGCGAGGGAGCGATCCCGTGTGATGGACGCGGGCCGCGAGTTCCGGGCCCGCGATGTCGAGGATGCGCCGGCGGACGGTGCCGTTGACGCGGTCGTCCGGTCCTTCGTTGCCGGCGAGCACGAGATCCCGATCGAGGCCGCGCTCGATCGCGGCGAGCCAGGCGTGCAGCGCCAGCGGAAGGTCTTTGCGCGGATGGAACCAGCCGACCATCGCGACGAACGGCGGGAAGTTCGGCGACGGCGCATCGTCGAAGGCGAGGAGTGCGGGCGGCGCGACGACGATGCGATCGAGCGGGATGGCGAACGAGTCGTGCAAGCGCCGGCGTGTGAACTCCGATATGGCGACGATGCCGGACGCACCATCGAGCGCGCGATAGAGGTACTTCGTCCAGAGCCGTTTGTGCGACGAGCGATGGACGCCCCACGCCGCGACGTCGTCGACGACTGCTTCGGCGACAACCGTGATGAATCGCTTGACGTTCCTCGGCATGGGCCACGCGGCGTTGACGATGAAGATGTCGGCGTCCGCCCGCGCGACCGCCGCTTGCAGTCGCGCGTCGGGCGAACCGAGGAAGTTCCGCAATGCGCGCACAGGGCCGCTGCGGCCGAGGGTGTAGGTGGGATCGTCCGTCGGAGCGACAAGTGAGACCTCGTGGTTCGTCCGCGAGCGGAGCCCTTCGAGGAGCGTGCGTTGGTACGTCGTCATGCCGACCGTTCCGCCGCCGATCCCGAGGATGCCGACCTTCATCGCGGATCGCAGAGCATGCGCGCGAGTGTTGCGAGCACGGCGTTCCACGCATCGTCGACGACGGGAGGTGAGTGGCGCCACTGGACCCGGACACCGCGCGGACGCGCGAGGCGGATCATCACGGCGACGAGCGGATCCCAGACGACCACCGTGTCGTACCGCTTGAGGATCGGACGAACCTCGCGTTTCCACTCGCGGAACGCACGTACGCGATCGCGGAGGAACGCCGTCATCGCGGCATCCCGTTTCGTCCGCGGGTTGTACGCGCGCGGGTAGGGGAGGACGATGTCGCCCGTCGAAGGGTTGTGGATGTCGGCCCCACCCGCGATCGCGTGCAGCGGTAGCGAAGGAAGATCGGCCGCGGGTCCGACGAACAGCGTCGTCATGCGAGCTCCCGGAAGACGGCGGCCCAGATCGACGGCGGCGCTTCGTAGAGCGGCGCCTTCTCGTACCGCCTGCGTGCGAGTTTCCGGAGACCTTCCGCCAACGCGTCTGCGTCGTTCGGTTTCACGAGCTCGCCGCGTTCGGGATGCCCGGTGAGGATGTCGGGCGGGCCGCCGTGGTCCGTCGCCAACACCGGTGTGCCGCTCATCAGCGCTTCGATCATCACGAGGCCGAGCGGCTCGGGAAGCGTCGACGGCATGACGAAGAGATCGATGTCCGCGTAGAACGACGACATGTCGTCGAGCTCGCCGACGAACCGAACGCGGGTCGTGGGTCGCGAACGCAGCGCGTCTGCGTATCGCTCCTTGCCTTCGACCTCTCCGCCGGCGATGACGAGCTCACCGTCGATCGCAGCGAGCGGCCACGCGTCGAGGAGCACGTCGAAGCCCTTCCAGGTGTCGAGACGGCCGGCCGCGCCGACGAGGATGGTGTCGTCGGAGATGCCGTGCTTCGTCCGGAACGAGCCCTTCTGCGCCGATGGGAGCGTCGGCGCCTCGCTGTAGATGCGGACGCTGCCCGGCTCGAGCTGGTTCGCGACGGCGGTCGAGATCGCGACGGTCGTCGCGGCGAAATGCTTCACGAGGAATCGTTCGAGGGTCAGCGCCGCTCCGGACTGCACGACGATCTCGCGCGCGGACCACACGTGTGGTTTGCGTGTGAGCGCCGCCGCCGCCCAGCCGTACCAGGAGTGGAGCGAGTTCGAATGGACGACGTCGATCCGTAGTGTCCGGATGAGCGCGGCGATCCGCCACACGGTGACGGGCCACGCGAGGGCGTACGCCAGCCAGTAGACGGGTGTCGCCGAACCGGTGATGCGGCGCATCGGCACGATGTGCACGCGCGCGCCGGCGGCTTCCAGTTGGGCGCGGAGCGGTGGTTGGTCCGGAACGACGACATGGCATTCGAACTCGCTCGTCGGAAGCGACGAGATCATCGCCACGAGTGCTCGGTCGGAACCGCCGCGCTCCGCCACGGGCTGTATCGAAAGAACCCGGAGCACCCGACGATGGTAACGTCCGGCACAGTGACCGCCTCCGTTGTGCTGTTCGCACGCCGACCCAGGCCGGACGCCACGAGCATCGAGCACGTCTTCGACGTGGTCGCGCCGCGTCTCGGCTCCCGGTTCGACGTGACGACGATCACGAGTCCGTACGTCAATCGTGGCCTCGTCCCCCGGGCGAGGAGTGTGCTGTGGGCGCGCGGCCACCAGGGCGATGTGAACCACGTCCTCGGTGACACGAACTTCTTCGATCTGGGGCTCGATCCGGGTCGCACCGTGCTGACCGTGCACGACTGCGAGTTCCTGGAGCGCGCCGGTGCGGCGAAGCGCTTCGTCTACGAGTGGATGTGGCTCCGCTTGCCGGTGCGTCGAGCGAAGATCGTCACCGTGCCGTCCATCGCAACGCGAGACGAGCTCGTGCGTTATGTCGGGTCGTCGCATGACGTCCGCGTGATCCCGAATCCGGTCGATCCGATCTTCACGCCGGTGGTCCGTCCTTTCGACGAGCATCGTCCCGTGCTGCTGCAGGTCGGTGCGCGTTCGAACAAGAATCTCGAGCGCACGGCGGAGGCGCTTCGCGCGATCCCGTGCACGCTCGTCGTCGTCGGGTTGATGACGGACGAGCAGCGTTCGCTCCTGCGTTCCCTCCAGATCGACTTCGTCGATACCGGCCCGTTGTCGACGGCGCAGATCGCCGAACGATACCGCGACTGCGACGTGGTGCTCTTCGCGTCCACGAAGGAAGGCTTCGGGTTGCCCATCGTCGAGGCGCAAGCGAGCGGACGTCCGGTCGTCACGTCCGAGATCGCCCCGATGTCGGAAGTCGCGGGCGAAGGTGCGTGTCTCGTCGACCCGTTCGACGTTGCGTCGATACGGGCGGGGGTGCAGAAGGTCATCGGCGACGCGGCGTTCCGCGCTTCGCTCGTCGCCGCCGGTGCTCGTAACGTCGAGCGATTCCGCGCACAAGCGGTCGCCGATGCTTACGGCGCGGTCTACGACGAGATCGTTTCGCGATGAACGTTGCGGTCGCGCTTGTGACGTACAACAGCGAGTCCGACGTCGTGGCTTGTTTGCGCACGCTCGCCGCCGACGCGTCGGAGATCGTCGTCGTCGACAACGCATCCTCGGACGGATCGGTCGCGGCGGTTCGGAGCGCCTTTCCGTCCGCGCAGGTCATCGTCAACGCGGTCAACCGCGGATTCGGTCCGGCCGCGAATCAAGCGATACGCGCAACGACCTCCGATGTCGTGTTTCTGGTCAACCCGGACTCGACCGTGCGCGCCGGAGCTCTCGCCGCGCTCCGTCGGTGCGCCGACGACCACCCGAAGGCTGCGGCGATCGGTGCACTGATCCGCAATGAGGACGGATCCGTCCAGCCGACGAAGCGGGCTTTCCCGACGCTTTGGCAGTCGTTCCTCCACTCGACCGTCGGGACGATCTGGCCGAACAACCCGGGAACACGCGCATACGTCCTCGCCGACGCCCGTTTCGACGCACCTGCTCAGGTCGATTGGGTTGCGATGACCGCCGTCGCCCTCAGGCGAAGCGCGTTCGACGCGATCGGCGGCTTCGACGAGTCGTTCTTCTTCTTCGTTGAGGACGTCGATCTCTGCAAACGCTTCCGCGATGCCGGCTACGAGATCTGGTTCGAGCCGGGGGCCGAGGTGACGCACGTCTGGGGCGGCAGTTGGACGAGGAGACCGCTCAAGTACATGGCGATCCACCACGTCAACCTGTTCCGCTACGTCCGGAAGCACCGGCGCGGTGTGTGGGTCCTCGCCTACCCGTTCATCGCGCTCGGCCTCGCCGTCCGGTTCATGTTGCTCGCTTTCCGGTGGCTGATCACGCGAAGATCAGTACCGGCGCATCGCGACATCGAGCGGGGGATGAAGAAGTGAAGGCGGTCATGCTCGTCGGCGGGTTCGGCACGCGTCTGCGTCCGCTCACGTTGCAGACGAAGAAGGAACTCATGCCCGTCGCGAACCGCGCGTTTCTCGAGCACGTCCTTGCGAATCTCGCGAAGCACGGCGTCGATGAAGCGATCCTCACGACCGGCTATCTCGCCGAAGCCTTCGAAGACTTCCCGTCGGACGCTGCCCACGGTGTGAAGCTGACGATCGTCCGCGAGGACGAACCGCTCGACACATGCGGCGCCGTCAAGAACGTCGAGCACCTTCTGGACGGGACGTTCCTCGTCCTCAACGGCGATATCTTCACGAACCTCGACATCTCGAAGCTCGTCTCGTACCACCGGGAACGCGACGCGCTCGGCACGCTGACGTTGACGCCGGTCGACGATCCGAGTGCGTACGGTCTCGTCCCGATCGACGACGACGGACGTATCCAGCGCTTCATCGAGAAGCCGCGTCCCGATGAGATCGTGACGAATCTGATCAATGCCGGGACGTACGTCCTCGAGCCGCACATCCTCGACTTCGTGCCGGCCGGCGAGGCGTATTCGTTCGAACGCGTGCGCGAAGGCGGTCTGTTCCCGCTGATGCTCGCGGAGGGCGAACCGCTGTACGGCTACATCTCGCACGACTACTGGCTCGACATCGGGACGCCGGAGAAGTACCTGAAAGCGAACCGCGACGCGCTCGCCGGACTCGTCGGTGTCGATCCGCCCGGTGTCGCGTCCGACAATCGCGTGTGGATCGGACGGGGGGCCGAGGTCGATCCCGCCGCGCAGATCGCGGGACCGTGCGTGATCGGGGACGATGCGTGCATCGAGCGCGGCGCGGTGGTCGGTCCGCTCGTCGCCGTCGGCCGCGGATCCCGCGTCGCGAGCGGTGCCCTCGTCGAGGGATCCGTCCTGCATGAAGACGTCGTCATCGCGGACGGTGCACACCTGCGCGGCAGCATCTGCGGCAACGGATCACACATCGGCGCGGCGACGAAGTGCACGGATGTCGTCGTCGGGCCCGGCGTCAAGATCGGCGCCGACAACGAGCTTCGCGCGGGCCTCCGACTGTGGCCGGGGGTCGACATCCCCGACCGCGGACTAACCTACGGACACTGATGCGCGTCCTCGTCACGGGTGGCGGCGGGTTCATCGGCTCGACGCTCGTCGATCAACTCATCGCGCACGGACATGAGGTGCACGCGGTCGACGATCTGTCGACGGGATCGTTGTCGAATCTGGACGACGCCCGCCGCGAAGCGAGCATCCACTTCCACCGGTTCGACATCGCGTCGGAAGGCTTCGGTGATCTCGTCCCGCGTGTGAAGCCGGAGATACTGCTGCACCTCGCGGCGCAGGCGTCCGTGCCGAAGTCGGTTGCCGATCCGCTGCTCGATGCGCATACGAACGTGATGGGTCTGTTGCGCGTCCTCGACGCGTGTGTCGCGTCCGAAGTGCGAAAGATCGTCTACACCTCGTCCGGCGGCACGATCTACGGCACGCAGCGCAAGCTCCCGATCAAGGAGACGGCGGTCGGTCGTCCGCTCTCGCCGTACGGGATCACCAAGAAGGCGGGGGAGGATTACATCCGCTTCTACCAAGCCGAGTACGGACTCGACTTCACGTCGCTCGCCCTCGCGAACGTCTACGGCCCGCGCCAGGATCCGCACGGCGAAGGGTCGGTGGTGTCGGTGTTCTCGCAGCGGCTCCTCGAAGGCAAGCCGCCGCGCATCCACGGGACGGGCGAGCAGACGCGCGACTTCGTGTTCGTGGACGACGTCGCGAACGCGTTCGTCCGCGCGATGGACGCCGGCTCCGGCGAGACGATCAACGTCGGGACGGGGGCCGAGACGTCGATCAACGACCTGTTCCGCACGATGGCGTCGTCCGCGGGATGGAACGGCGACCCCGAGTACGGGCCGGCGCGCGCCGGCGATGTGCTGCGGAGCTGCCTCGATCCCGAGAAGGCCAAAGAGCTGCTCGGCTGGCAAGCCTGGACGCCGCTCGAAGAAGGCGTCGCGCGCACGATGGCCTGGTTCGAACGGCGGCGCTGATCCGTCCGCCGGGGAACCTTCTCGGCATCGCGAAGTGGACAGATCCTGAGTGCCTGTCGGTAGCGCTGGCTACGGTTAGAGCGTCGTTCCTTCCCCGCGGCACGCCCATGGTTGCTTCGACGTCTCCGCTGCCGCTGTTCCCGGGCCGCGCATCGCCGCGGTTGTACGACCGTGCCGTCGACGTCCTGCGGACGAAGCACTACAGCCCGCGGACGACGAAGACGGATCTCCACTGGATGAAGCGCTACCTCACGTTCCACGCGGGGACACACCCGCGTGATCTAGGCCCCGAAGACGTGAACGCCTTCTTGACGCACCTGGCCGTCGAGCGCAAGGTCGCCGCGGCGACGCAGAACCAGGCGCTGCAGGCGGTCCTCTTCCTCTACAAGCAGGTGCTCGACGCGCCCGTCGGGTGGATCGAAGGGATCACGAGGGCGAAACGTCCGAAGACCGTGCCGGTCGTCCTGACGCCGGACGAAGCGGTGAAGATCCTGTCGCTGCTCAAAGAGCCGTACTCGCTCGTTGTCGGGCTGCAATACGGATCCGGGCTGCGCGTGATGGAAGCGCTCGAGCTGCGGGTGAAGGACCTCGACTTCGGACGTGGCGAGCTCACCGTCCGTCGGGGCAAGGGCGACAAGGACCGCGTCACGATGCTGCCGCGCTCACTGGTCGACCGATTGCACGTGCATCTCGTGGCCGTCCGGGAGCAGCACCTCTACGACCTGGCGCGCGGGCTCGGGCGAGTGCCGATGCCGACGGCGCTCGCGCGGAAGTTCCCGAACGCCGACAGAGAGTGGGCCTGGCAGCGCGTCTTCCCCGCGCGTTCGCATTACACCGACCGCGACACGGGCGTGAAGTACCGGCACCATCTGCACGAGTCGGCGGTGCAGAAGGCCCTGCACGTCGCGGTGCGCGAATCGGGGATCGCGAAGAAGGTGACGACGCACACATTCCGCCACACGTTCGCGACGGATCTGCTGCGGGCCGGCTACGACATCAGGACGGTGCAAGAGTTGCTCGGGCACGAAAGCGTCCGGACGACGATGATCTACACGCACGTCCTGAACCGCGGGGGCCTCAGCGTGAAGAGTCCGTTGGACGGAGCCCTCGAGCACTACACAGACCCCCAGGAACTGAACGGAACGAGCGACGGATGAGCGTCGCAGTGCGTTTGCCCAGGTGGCCGGAGGCGAGTGGTCGTTGGGGGAGCGAGCGTAGAATCGAGAATCGTGGGGACTGAAGAGTTCGTTTCAAGTAAGAGTTCGGCAGACGAATGAATAGTCGCGACCTTGATCAAGTACGCGCTCTAGTCGAATCCGGCGAGCCTTTGGTCGCACAGGGCCTCGCAACGACGACGGCAGTCGTCGTGACGCGGGATCGGTTGATGCGCAGCGGAGAGACGGGTCAGGTGTCGATTCCCTTCTCGGCCATCCGTAGGTATGCGACTTGGACCGATGCCCATCGCTTCCACATGCGCTTGATCCACGATCCGATCGATCCTCATCGGCGTCCGAGTGACGCGCATCAGTGGTGGCGTTGGCATGATCGTCGACGTCACCGTCGCGAGACTGAACGCATGTGGACGGAAACAGTTCTCAACTTCAGCCACGAGCACACTCGCGTGGCCGATGCGCTGACTGAACGACTCAAGTCGCTCAATGTGTCGCACGAGGTCCTGCCTTCGCGCCCGCGTCCGCCGAGAGAAGAACCGGCTCTACTCCGGAAGGTGACATAGCGTTGCGTCCGACCTCGCTGCCGAACTCGTCGCTGCAGCCGTCCGATGCTCGCTTCGCTCGCAGTCGGCAGCTGAGCGACAAACCCCGTTATGCCGATATGCCCGCGCCGAGACGTCCGGAATGAGACTCTTCGACGAGGTGGCAATAGTCACGGACGAGCGTCAGGTCGAGTCTGCCGACGCATTGCGCCGCGTCCTCGAGAGTTACGGACTGCGCGTGGACTTCCACCGCCTGGTTCAACGCGACCAGGCTGCCTCTCTCTTCGCGCAAGGCGGCCCGCGGTCGGATTGGACAGTGCTGTTCTCTCACGGATACCGCGACGCCGACGCGACGGGTCTCCGCTTCTCGGTGGTCGGTAACGATGCGGTCGATCCGCACGCCGTCGAGGGGTGGTATCCGACTGTGTTCGACCTCACGCCGGAGACGATCCCGTCTCTCGTGAGCAATGCACATGGAGCCCTTATCAGTACCGCGTGTGGCGGCGGAACCAACGCGCTCGCGGAGGCCTTCTTCCGCAGCGGGTATCAG
>JAICYB010000056.1 GCA_025934435.1 Actinomycetes bacterium
ACTCCCGCAACACCCGCGTCCCCGGCTACCCCAGCGAGCCCGGCGTCTCCGGCCACTCCCGCAACACCCGCGTCCCCGGCAACCCCAGCCAGCCCCGCTTCCCCAGCGAGCCCGGCGTCCCCGGCCAGTCCCGCATCGCCTGCGAGCCCCGCTTCCCCAGCGACTCCCGCATCTCCCGCATCGCCCGCATCGCCTGCGACTCCGGCATCGCCTGCAAGCCCGGCATCGCCGGCGAGCCCCGCTTCCCCGGCCACTCCCGCATCGCCCGCGACCCCCGCGTCGCCTGCGTCGCCCGCGAGCCCCGCTTCCCCAGCCACTCCCGCATCTCCCGCATCGCCTGCGACTCCGGCATCGCCTGCAAGCCCCGCCAGCCCGGCCACTCCTGCGACCCCGGCTTCTCCGGCCAGTCCCGCATCGCCGGCGAGCCCCGCAAGTCCGGCATCGCCTGCGACACCGGCGTCGCCTGCAAGCCCTGCGTCGCCCGCGAGCCCCGCGAGCCCCGCAAGCCCCGCGTCGCCGGCCAGCCCCGCATCGCCGGCTTCTCCGGCGAGCCCCGCAAGCCCCGCGTCGCCCGCCGGCCCGGCGTCACCTGCGTAGACCGGCGGGATCAGCGCCCGCCTAGCTCTAGCCGGTCCAGCTGCCTCGTCCGGTGACGAGATCGAACCCCGCTCGGCACGCGGTGCCGTTGCTGCCCGACGTGATGTCACGGAACTGGATCGTCTTGCCGTAGACGGTCTTGGCGTCGACGACACCTCCCGTAGCGGCTGCGCGTCCGGCCCACATGGGTGTCGCTGCGCTTGTTCCGCCGAGCGCGTACCAGCCGGACGATCCTTGGTACGTGGTCGAGTCGTAGACCGAGATACCGGACGTCGGATCAGCGTCGAGAGACACGTCGGGAGCAGCGCGCTTACCACGGCATCCCGTCGATGCGTACTGCGTGAAGCTGGCCTGATCGCTTCGGGCCGCTTCGTAACGGCTGCAGCCGCCGCCGCTGCCGTTCCATCCCGTTTCCTTGAGTGTCCGGGTCCCGACGCCGGAGAGGGTCGTCCCGCCGACTGAGATCACGTTCGGCGACGACGATGGATACTCCGCGCCATAACCGTCGTCGCCGGACGCAACGAAGAAGCTGACTCCGGTCTGCGCGAAGTGATAGTCGTAGCCCTTTTCGTTCGAGAGCTCGGAGCCTCCCCAGCTGTTCGAGACGTATTGCGCATGCGAACGTGCGTAGTCTTCGGCTTTCATCAGATTCGTTATCGACGCGGTCGTCGCTTCGACGAGCCGGATGTCGGCGCCGGGCGCGATCGCATGTGCCCATTCGATGTCCATCGAGGTCTCGAGCGCCCAGCCGGGGTCGTTCTTCGGGTAGGAACTCGTGCTGCCCGTCTGGCTCACCTTCAGGAAACAGCGGTTGGCGGTGGTGCAAGGCGGCAGGCCGTACTGCTTGCTGAACGCGCTGAGATCGCCTTCGGCGTGCGGCGCGTTGTACGCGCCGACGATCGCGATCGTGCGGCCGCGCCCGGCGGTCGGATCCGTCGGGAAGTTGTATGCGGACTTGATCGACGCCGGGCTGAGGCCATACGGACGGCGCGCGGAAGGTCCTCCCTTTCGTACGCGCGCGAAGCACCGCATCACGCCCGCTTTCGTTGGCGGACAAACATCGCGTTTGTTCGTGTCGGCCGCGTTCGCATGCGACGAGAACGAGCAGGAAAGGATGCAGACGACCACGAGTATCGAGAAACGAGACATGCGGAAACCTCCCAGAGATCGTGGGGAAGTTCCGTTACGACGGCGTCTGGGGTGACGCGAGCGTCAGTAGAGCAGACCGCAGTGACAAGTCATCCGACGAACGCTTCGATCGCCGTCGTGAGCTCGGTGACGACGTCCTGCTGCGACCGACCGCGAACGCGAAGTGAATGGTCTCCACCCTCGATGCGGTGCAGTGTCGCGGACGGGAGTCGCGCGATAACCGCCTCGAGGAGCGAAGGCGTCGCGAAGGGATCCTTCGTCCCTTGAAGGAAGAGCATCGGGACCGTGATGCCGCCAAGATGCTCGTCTCGGAGGCGCTCGGGCCTTCCGGGTGGATGTAGGGGGTAACTGAGGAAGACGAGGCCGGCGACCTCGTGGCCCGCGGCCACGATGTGCGAAGCGATCCGTCCGCCGTAGGACTTTCCGCCGAGGAAGAGCGGACGTTTCGAACGATGCGCATCGGCGATCTGGCGATAGGCGTCCTCGGATTGCGTTTGAGAGCCGGGAGCGCGGCGCCCTTGCTCGCGATACGGGAAGTTGAATCGAACGACTTCGATGCCGGACGAAGCGAGTGAGGCGTCGAGTGCCACGAGGAGCGGATCGTTCATGTCGCCGCCGGCTCCGTGTGCGAGCACGAGCGTCGTGGCGTTACTCAAGCGATGGTGTGAAGGCTTGGTCGAAGGCCATACCGAGGATGGGATCGCCTTCCACGGTGACGCGTCCGAGCATGAAGGCTTCCTGTCCCATGAAGTCGCCGGTCGTCATGCCGATGAAGGTGTCCGTGTCGAGCTCGAAGCGCCAGTCGAAGTCACCGGGACCGGCAGCGATCTCGCACGTTCCGTCCTTGATGGCGACGACCCACGTCCCGCCGCCTTCGCCGGTGATGTCGAACTGGTAGCGGCCGTTGAGCCCCTTCGCGCCGGCCGGGTTGAACGCCATCGGCAGGCCTTGGAAGACGAGCGCGGGCGTGATCTGATCGCGCATCGGCCGCATCAGCTCTTGGACCGCGGTGAGCGGACGGTCGGGGAAGGTCGGTTCGGCTTCGAGGACCGGCAATCGCACGCGATCGAGCTTCGGGAACGGCACACCGGCAGCACGAAGGCGCTTGTTCAAGGAGAACAGGCCGAAGCGGAACAACTCGACCGTGTCGTAGCCGAGGACCGTCAGATACGTGAAGTCGGCGTTCGGCGGTTGGAACTGATGGATCGCGTGGGGGAGGCCCTCACGGATCAATTGCTGCACGGCATCGATGCACGACGGATCGCGCGCGATGAGTTCCTGGAGGATGCGGACACCGGCGCCGACGTGGCGTGATTCGTCCCGCGCGACGGCCGTGAAGCCGGAACGGAACGCCGGGAGCACATCGCGACCGCGGCAGAACGCGAGGATGAACTTCTGTCCCGGAACGGCAAGCGTTCCTTCGAGAAGGATGTGGTACATCGCGACGCCACGTGCGAACACGGCGAGGTCGCGCGGGTGATCGCGGACCTCTTTCGCGACCGATGGAAGCATCTCGTAGAACGTCTTCTCGAAGCCGGCGCTGACGCGTGGACGGCACCACTCGAGCCGATCGCGCATGTCGCCGGACGCGCCGATCACTTCGCCGAAGAAGCGATCGAAGAACACGGTGTGACGGGCTTCGTCCGCCAACTGCGTCGCGAGGAAGAGCTGCATCTCTTCGGACGGAGCCGAGTCCACCCACGGCGCGAGCGTCGCGGTGACGCACTCCTCGCCGTGGAAGAACATCGACATCACCCAGAGGAGACGTTCGGCGACATCGGAGGGGAGTGCGTCCCAATCGGTTTTGTCCGCGGTGAAGTCGAGTTGTTGCGCGGACCAATTCGTTCGTTCCCAGCGGTAGTAGAGATCGCGCAGGGAGACCTTCGGCGACTCGACGATCTGGTCGAGGTCGGCGACCATCTCGTCCGGGTCGAAGGACGCGAGGTCTTGCAGGGACGCAGCGTCGACGCGTTCGTCGAGAGTCACATCGACACCTGAGCCGACGTCGTGGCTGCGCGGCAAACACGACGTCCGTGCCGGTGGAACACCAGTTTCGTGATCGAAGCCGTCACCGTCTGGCCCGGCGCGCCGAAGGCGCCGTTCGC
Organism: Actinomycetes bacterium; assembly: GCA_025934435.1. Lineage (GTDB taxonomy): Bacteria > Actinomycetota > JAICYB01 > JAICYB01 > JAICYB01 > JAICYB01. Next base: position 3,852 of record JAICYB010000056.1, read on the forward strand.
GAAGAAGAGTCCGTTGTCGTCCGACGTGACGGTCATTGCCGCCGGAGGGTTCAGCGTGACGGTGCGCCCCGCGACGCAACGGTGCGGCGCATGGAAGATCTGTCCTTGGACGGCGACGTTGTTCGCGAACGTGATCGCGATGCGCGGGTGGTACACGGTCGTCGTGGCGTTCGCCGGCAGCGCCGGCACGAGGGATGCGATCAGGACCGCCGCCGCGAGTGCCCGTCGCATGTCGTCGATACTAGAGCGCGATGGAACGGGACGAAGCTTTCATGCGGCTCGCACTCGCCGAGGCTGAGATCGCCCTCGAGCACGGCGACGTGCCGGTCGGTGCGGTGCTCGTCCGAGGCGACGAGGTCGTGGCGAAGGGGCACAACTCGCGCGAGCTCCTTCGCGACGCAACGGCGCATGCGGAGATCGCGGCGCTCCGGCTCGGAGCCGAACGATCGGGCGACTGGCGACTCGTCCATCACGAGCTGTTCGTGACGCTCGAGCCCTGTCCGATGTGTGCCGGCGCGTCCGTATCGCACCGGCTCGCACGGCTCGTCTTCGGCGCATGGAACACACAAGCGGGTGCGGCCGGATCGCTCTACAACGTGCCCGAAGATCCGCGTCTGTCGCACAGGATCGACGTCGTCCGCGGGGTGCTCGCGGACGAATGCGGGAAGCTCCTCGACGGGTTCTTCTCCGACCTTCGTCTGTAAGCGGAGGAGGTGGGATTTGAACCCACGGAGCCCTTGCGAGCTCACGCGCTTTCGAGGCGCGCCCGTTCGGCCGCTTCGGTACTCCTCCGCGGGCGAGTTTACAGTTGGGGTACCCGTACCTGCGGAGGTGGTTCGTCCTGGCTGAATTGATCCGGCAGATCGTCGAGCGTAAGCCGGATGAGGTCGCCGTCTACGACGAGCTCGGCACGACGACGTGGGCCGAGCTGAACGAACGTTCGAACCGGCTGATCCACGCCTTGCGCGCGCTCGGTCTCGAGGTCGGTGACCGTGTCGCGCTGCTGGCCTCGAACCGCCACGAGTACATGGAGGTCAACCTGGCGTGCTTCAACGCCGGTTGGTTGCTCGTCCCCGTCAACTGGCATCTCGCCGCGCGCGAGATCGAATACGTCATCGAAGACTCGGGTGTGAAGGTCGTGATCGCGGATCCGATGTTCCTCGACAACGCGGTGAAGGCGTCGGTGAACGCGCCGCGCAAGGTGATGCTCTCGGGAGCGCAAGCCGACGGGTTCGACGCGTACGAGGATCTGCTTGCCGACGCATCACCGGACGAACCACCGGCTCAGTCGACGGGCGGGAACATGTTCTATACGTCGGGCACGACCGGGAATCCGAAGGGTGTCCGTTCGACGGCGATGCAGCCCGGTTCGTCCCTCGATGGGTTGCAGGGGATGATCGACGGTCTGCGGGGACTCCTGCGGATCCTTCCGGAAGCGAAGATGTTCGTGAACTCGCCGCTGTATCACGCCGGTCCGTACGCGTGGACGATGGTCTCCGGCGGGACGGGTTCGTCCATCGTGATGCGGCAGAAGTTCGATCCGCAGAGAACGATCGAAGATCTACAGAACGAGAAGGTCGAGCAGGCATATTTCGTCCCGACGCATTTCGTTCGTTTCCTGAAGCTTCCGGACGACGTCAAGCAGTCGTTCGATCCCTCATCGCTTCGCGCCGTGTTCCACACGGGAGCGCCGTGTCCGCCGGACGTGAAGCGCGCGATGATCGAATGGTGGGGGCCGGTCTTCGTCGACTACTACGGCGCTTCGGAAGGTCCGGGATCCGGGACGATCATCGATTCGAAGGAGTGGCTCTCCAAACCGGGCAGCGTCGGGAAGCCGCTCCCGACATGTGAGGTCTGGATCCTCGACGACGACGGCAAGCGCCTCGGACCGAACGAGATAGGACAGATCTACTTCAAGAACCTCCTCGGAGCCGACTTCGAGTACCACAACGCCGACGACAAGACGAAGAGCGCGCACCTCGAGCCCGGCGTCTTCACCTACGGCGACATCGGCTATCTCGACGACGACGGCTACCTGTTCCTGTCCGACAGGAAGATCGACATGATCGTGTCGGGCGGCGCAAACATCTATCCGGCCGAGATCGAATCGGTGCTCATCACGCACCCGGCCGTCGCGGACGTCGCCGCGTTCGGTGTTCCGAATGACGAGTTCGGCGAAGAAGTGAAGGTTGCCGTGCAGCTCGCGGAAGGGCAGCGTCCGGGTGAAGAGCTCGAGAAGGAACTTCGCGAGTTCGCGCGCGAGCGACTCGCCGGTTACAAGGTGCCGCGTTCGGTCGACTTCCACGAGTCGTTTCCTCGCACACCGACCGGCAAGCTGCAGAAGCGGTTGCTGCGCGATCCGTACTGGGAGGGCAAGGACCGCGCGATCTAGGCGGCTAGGATGTCGGCTCCGGAGGAGTCGCATAGACCGGCCTAGTGCGCACGCTTGGAAAGCGTGTTGAGGGGCAACCCTCACGTGGGTTCGAATCCCACCTCCTCCGCTCGAGCGAGGAGGATGGCATGCGCCCGGCATTGGGAGAGCGACTCGCGCTCGCGGCTGCAGCCGTCGTTCTCGTTCTCGCGGGAGTGTTCGTCGCGGTCGGGGGTCCGGCCAAGGACAGCACCGAACCCATCGAGGTTCCGACGACGACTCCGCTTCTCAGCGTCCCGAGCAACGCGCCGACGATCACTTCTGCGCCGACACCGGCGGCGAGAGCTACTCCGCCGATCAAGCCCGTCGCGACGTCCGGCGTGCAACCGGGGAAGCCGACGCAACCGATCGCGGGCAAGTACGTCTACGACGAAACGGATTCGGGCGGGGAGAGCACGTCGACGCTCCTGATCACCGACAACGGCGGCGGGCGGCAGACCGAGCAGAACTCGAGCGGCACGATCGACAACGTCCAGTGGACCGCAGCCGGGAAGAACGACCTTCAGACGACGTTCCACTTCGTGCAGGGGACGGTGAAGTGCCCGTGGAGCCCGGTCCTCATCGATTACCGGTTTCCGTTGCACGCCGGGGCGTCCTGGACGGAGCGTGCGAGCTGCCATCCGCGGGCGGGCGATTCGATCGCGGTGGATGCCGTAGCACACGTCGCGCGGTCCGAGAGGCTGGTCGTCGCCGGAGGGCCGGTCGATGTGTGGGTGGTCGTCGTGGACGGAACGCTGAAGCTCGATATCGCCGGGACGTCCACGACGCAGAAGATCCACGATGAGGACCACTTCTCGCCGGACCACGGGATCACGGTCGAGGAGATCCTCGACTCGGTCACGACCGACGCTTCCGGGACCCAGACGCGGGACCGTCTGACGAGGGTCGTCCAGAACGTCGCCCCCGGCACATCGGCATAGGCCGGCGCCGGTACACTCGGTCCCCGTCCGGATGGAGCGTCGGCCGGGTCCCGCGCGACGGAAGACCCGCGAACCCCGCCAGGCCCGGGAGGGAGCAACGGTAGCGGCATCTTTCGGGTGCCGCGGGGTCACCTGGCCGGCGCTCCATCGGGACGGTCCGCACCGGGTCGTAGGGTGATGGCGATGGCATATCTGTCTTTGTACCGACGGTGGCGCTCCTCGAACTTCACCGAGGTTCTCGGGCAGCCGCATGTAACCGAAACGCTGATGGGCGCGATCAAGGAAGACCGCCTATCGCACGCGTACTTGTTCGCCGGCCCGCGCGGAACGGGGAAGACGTCGACGGCGCGCATCCTCGCGAAGGCGCTGAACTGCGAGCGGGGTGTGTCCGCCGAGCCTTGCGGCGAATGCACGCGTTGTCGCGAGATCGCCGAAGGGTCGTCGCTCGACGTGCTCGAACTCGACGCCGCGTCGCACACGTCCGTCGACGACGTTCGGGAGATCCGCGAGCGCATCCCGTACGCGACGGCCGGCGGCGGACGCAAGGTGTACATCATCGACGAGGCGCACCAGCTATCGAACCCGGCCTTCAACGCGCTGCTCAAGATGCTCGAGGAGCCGCCGGGTCACGTGATCTTCGTGCTCTGCACGACGGAGGTACATCGCGTTCCGGCGACCGTCGTTTCGCGCTGTCAGCGTTTCGAGTTCCGGCGGTTGACCGGCGAAACCCTTACGGAACATCTGAAGCACGTCGCGGCAGCGGAGAAGATGGAGGCGGACGACGATGCGATCGCGTTGATCGTCCGGCACGCGCGCGGTTCGGCGCGCGACGCGCTCTCACTCCTCGATCAAGCGGCCGGTGTAGCGCAAGGACGGATCTCGCGCTCGACGATCCTCGAGATCCTCGGCGAGGCGCCGGAAGACGTCCTGCTCGACCTCGCGGAAGCGATCGCGTCGGAGGACATCCTCGGTGTGTTCGCGAAGGTCGAAGAGCTCGTCGAGCTCGGGTGGGACCCGCGACAGTTGCTCGTGCAGCTGCTCGAGGAGTTCCGTGCGCTGTTCCTCGCGCATCGAGGTGTCACGGATGCCGCCGTGGATCCGGAACACGCCGAGCGGCGACGTTCGCTCTCCGTGCGATTCACATCGGCGCATCTCGAGTGGGTGTTGCAGTCACTCGCCGACGCGCAAGCGGACATGCGGTTGTCGACGCATCCCCGACTCACACTCGAAGTCGCGCTCGCGCGATCGTCGAACCTCGAAGTTCGCGAGACCCAGACCGTCGTCGCGCGGCTCGAGCGTCTGGAGCGCGCCTTGCTGCACGGTTCGGCGGCCGCGGCGCCGACGCCGGCAGTAGCGACGTCGCCCGCGCCGGAACCGGCGAAGACGTCCGAACCCGCGACGAAGAAGGTCGCCGCGTCCAAGCCTGCTCCCGCGCCGAAGGCGGCGCCGGCCGTCGCGCAGGTGGACGGAACCATCGAGCAGCAATGGGAAGCCGTGCTCGAAGCGATCGGCGCCGTCAGTCGTGTCACCCACACGAACCTGCGTGAGGGATGGGTGATCGACGTGAACGAGGAGCGTGTTCTCGTCGGATTCGAGAAAGCCTTCCACGCCGACACGTTGTCGAAGCGGCCCGAACACGTCGAACGTCTGACCAGCGTGTTCGCGCAAGTCTTCGGCCGGAAGCTTCGATTCGAGGCGGAGATCCGTCCCGGGGGACGGGGTGACGCCCCAGCGGCGACCGAGGTTTCCGAACCGACGGCCATCGATCTCGTTCGTAGCGGACTCGGCGCCGAGGTCGTCGAGGAGGTCAGCCGCAACTGAGCTTTTCCCCCGTCGTCCAGCGACTGATCGACGAGCTGAATCGCTTGCCCGGGGTCGGTCCGAAGAGCGCCCAGCGGCTCGCGTTGCACATCCTTCGGGCGACGCAGGAAGACGTCGACCGTCTCGCGGCTGCGATGCACGAGGTCAAGGAGAAGGTGTCCTTCTGCCGAACGTGCTTCAACCTCGCCGAAGGCATGCTGTGTCCGGTGTGTTCGGATCCCGGCCGGGACGCGACGGTCGTCTGTGTCGTCGAAGAGGTCAAAGATCTCGCGGCGCTCGAACGCACGGCGGAATACAAGGGCCAGTACCACGTGCTCGGCGGTTGCATCTCTCCTCTCGACGGCGTCGGTCCGGAAGATCTTCGTGTGCGCGAGCTGCTCGAACGCGTCGGACGCGACGGCGTGCACGAGGTGATCCTCGCGACATCGCCGACCGTCGAAGGTGAAGCGACCGCGATGTATGTCTCGGGACTGCTTCGTCCACTCGGGATGCGCGTGACGCGCATCGCGTCCGGGCTTCCGGTCGGCGGCGATCTCGATTACGCGGACGAGGTCACACTTGGTCGCGCGCTCGAAGGCCGTCGAGAAGTGTAGCCGCGCACTTCCCGTTTCTTCTCCATCGCAAACGCCTCCGCAGGGTGTAAGCGCATGTGGCACGGGGGTATCTCAACCGCCGGTTGCTGCTGCTGCAGGCGCATCCCATCCAAGGAGGGTCGTATGCAACGGAGTGTGCGCCCGAACGGGCGCCGAGTAGTTGCGATCGCAGCGATCTGTTCGCTTGCGTCGTTCGTGCTGTTGCTTTTCGATACACCCGGTCAAGCGCAGGTGCCGTACAACAGTGCGGACATCAAGGCTTCGGCAACGGGAACCGTCCTACACGCAGGTGCATTGCAGAGCGGGAGCACCCGCGTGTTGGACGGTGAGCTCGCATTTTCGGGAGCCGCGTTCGATTCCGGCGGCTTGCAGAAGGCACTGTCGAACGAGTTGCAACGTCAGTACGCAGCCGCGGACGCGAAGAAGCTCGCTGCGGCCCGCGCGTCCGCACTCGAGATCGGGCTCGGTGTCACGCCGACCGATCCGAACCAGGTGATCATCGCGGGTGAAGCGACCGCCTCTTCGCCGCCCGTATCGAAGCCGGTGACGAAGACGGTGGGGCCCGTCCCCGCCGGTCCCCTCGCGTGGGCGAGTCTGCTGACCGGAACCGCCGCAGCGAATGGCGACACCAACCTCTGCGCCCTCGGCGAGGATCTGAGTAACGGTACGGCCTCGGCCGCGGATGCGCAGCTGCTCGATACGGGAACGTCGACGCCGACGGGTCTTCAGGCCCCCGTGCTCGCCGTAGATGCACCGGCTCCGGACAGAGCCGTGTCCAACTCGACGTCGCGAACGCTGTTCGTTTCGCAGCGCGACTCGAAAGGCAAGCTGCAAGGTTCGGACATGGGCGTCCTGAGTGAGGTGCGCGAGACGATCGCGCCGGTCACGTTCTTCAAGGGGACCCCGAACCAGTTCACGATCGAAGTCCTCGGTGAGTGGGTGCTGCAAACCGTGGCGACGGGGATCGACGGCGGTTCGTACGTCCAGTACGGACCGGAGAACGCGAGCCCGGCCACGCCGATCCTTCGCGTGATCCAGGCGAGCGGTACGCAGACGCTCACGTTCCAGCAGGTGTTCGGTTCCGCCGGTCAGGCCATCACGATCCCCGGTGTCGCGGAGATCGTGATAGGCGAGGCGCCGCGCGCCATCGGCGGCGCGACCGGTTCGAAGCCGACAACTTCGTCGAACGGAACGACGACGTCGGCGGCTGTCGATGTTGTCCGCGTCCGTTCGCTTCCCGGCGCACCGGCGAGCATCGCCGACGTGCGCCTCGGTCACATGGAAGCAAGCGCAACCGTTCCGGGCGGCGGCGTGTCGTGTCCCGTTCCGATCACGAAGACGCCGACGGCGACGTCGGTCCCGGCCGGCGGCGGGTTCACGACGGCGTTCACCGTGACGAACCCATTCAAGTGCACGTTGATCGGCGTTGCTGTGACGGACGACGTGTCGACGACCGGCTCGGCGACGTTCTCGGTGGGCAAGACCGACCCGACGGCTACGGTCAGCGGATCGGAGACGAGCGGTTCGCTCTCCTTCCCCGCCTTCGATCTGAAACCCGGTGAGAAGAAGGCGTTATCGGCCGACTTCGTCGCGGGTAGCGGTAGCGGCGACATCGTCGATACCGCGAAGGCCTCGGCGTCGCTGAAGGATTGTGGCGCGCCGGGCGCGACCGTGAACGGTGTCGATGTCTCGGTTACGGGCGCGAGCCTCGACGGCTCCAGTGCACCTGTGACCGTTGCCGTCGGTTCCGGCGGTGCCGGCAGCAGCGGTACGACCGGAGTGGAAGCTGCGGTCGCGACGCCGCTCGCGAACAACGCTGCCGCGTCGGCCGCGCCGAACAGTGGCGAGCTCCCGCGGACGGGTGCGGAGATCCTCCGCATCCTCGCGATCGCGATGTTCTGCCTCGTGATCGGGTTCGCGGCGATCGCCATCCGCTACTCGTACCGAGCTTCGTAGTCAGTGGTTCGAGGAACGGCCCCCGAGTCCGGACGGACTCGGGGGCCGTTCCGTTCTCAGCGTCTAATCTCTTGCCTGTGAGCGTCATCGTTCAGAAATTCGGTGGGTCGTCCGTCGCGGACGCGGAACGCATCCGCACCGTCGCACGTCGTATCGCGGACACCGCGGACGCGGGCGACCAGGTCGTCGCCGTTGTGTCGGCGATGGGAGACACGACCGACGAGCTGCGCGAGCTCGCGATGCAGATCACGCGGCGCCCGCCGCCTCGCGAGCTCGACATGTTGCTTTCGTCCGGCGAACGCATCTCGGTCGCGCTCGTCGCGATGGCGCTACACGAGCTCGGACACGTCGCCGAGTCGTACACCGGATCGCAGGCAGGGATCGTGACGGATGCGCTCCACGGCAAGGCGCGGATCGCGGACATCCGACCGACACGCATCACCGCTGCGCTCGAGCGCGGAACGATCCCGATCATCGCCGGCTTCCAAGGTGTCTCGGCGGAGACGCTCGACATCACCACGCTCGGTCCGGGTGCGTCCGACCTCACCGCGATCGCGCTGGCGGCTGCGCTGGGGGCTGAGGTCTGCGAGATCTACACCGATGTCGACGGTGTGTATTCGGCCGACCCTCGCATCGAATCGCGCGCGCGGAAGCTGCACGCCGTCAGTTACGAGGAGATGCTCGAGATGGCGGCGACCGGTGCGCGCGTGCTGCAGGCGCGTTCCGTCGAGCTCGCCCGCAACCAGGGCGTACTCGTTCACGTACGCTCGTCCTTCACGGCCACGGACGGAACGTTCATCAGAGGAGCCGACGAACGCATGATGGAGAAAGCGATCATCTCAGCGGTGACGCACGACACGTCCGAGGCGAAGCTGACGCTCGTCGGCGTTCCCGACCAGCCCGGAGTTGCCGCGAAGCTGTTCCGGGCGCTCGAACGCCGCGGCGTGAACATCGACATGATCGTGCAGAACGTTTCGCATGAAGGACGAACCGATATCTCCTTCACCGTCCCGCGCTCCGACGTCGAGCAGGCCCACGAGGGCGTGAACGAGGTATCGAAGGCGATCGGCGCGAGCGATGTCACGCGGGACGAAGCCATCGCGCGGATCAGCCTCGTCGGTGCCGGGATGAAGACGCACCCCGGCGTCACCGCGGACATGTTCGAAGCGCTCTCCGCGGCCGGCGTCAACATCGAGATGATCTCCACGTCGCCGATCCGCATCTCGTGCGTGATCCGGGAGGATCAGGTGGCCGAGGCGGTGCGGGCCGTCCACGATCGGTTCAAGCTCTCCGAAGAAGTCGTGATGCGCGCCGAACACCCGCAAGAAGACCTGTAACGTAGAAGGTCTGATGGGTTTTCGTATCGGCGTCGTCGGCGCAACCGGCGCAACGGGACAGATCACGCTCGCGTTGCTGCGTGAACGCAACTTCCCCGTGGACGAGCTCCGACTCTTCGCCTCGCGCCGTTCGGCCGGGCGTCGCCTCCCGTGGGCCGGAGGTGAGGTCGAGATCGAAGCGCTCGAGGACGGTCGGTTCGACGGCCTCGATCTTGTGTTGAACGCGACGTCGACCTCGCTCGCGCGCGAGTGGGTCCCGCGGATGGTCGAGGCGGGCGCGATCGTGAGCGACAAGTCGTCCGCGTACCGGTTGGATCCGTCCGTTCCGCTGGTCGTTCGTGAGATCAACGGTGACGCCGCACGCTCGCACAAGGGCATCGTCGCGTCACCGAACTGCACCACAGCCGTCGCCGTGATGGCGCTTGCGCCGCTGCATCACGCAGCCGGCGTGAAGGGCGTGCTCAGCTCGTCCTATCAATCGGTGTCCGGTGTCGGTCGCGACGCCGTTGCCGAGCTTCTCGAAACGACGACGAAGGCTCTCGATCAGCAGGATGCGTTGTGGGGTCTCGCGAAGCTCGACCTTCCCGATCCCGTCGCGTTCCCGCACCCGCTCGCGTTCAACGTCTTCCCGCAGTGTGAGTCGTTCGAAGAAGGGTCGGACGAATCGACGGAAGAGCAGAAGATGCAATCGGAGACACGCAAGATCCTCGGCGCCGCCGACCTGATGCTGCAGGCGACGGCGGTACGCGTGCCCGTCGTCGTCGGGCATTCGGTCTCGCTTTCGGTGTCACTCGAGCGTGAGATGTCTCCGGCCGAAGCGCGGGAGGTCATCGCCGAGTTCGCCGGCGTGCGGGTGCTCGATGATCCGTCCAAGAAGATCTACCCGACGCCCCAGCAGGCGGCGGGCATCGACGACATCCTCGTCGGACGCATCCGGCGGAACCCCATCCTCGAGAACGGCCTGACGCTCTTCGCGTGCGGCGACAACCTGCGCAAAGGTGCGTCGCTCAACGCGATCCAGACGGCCGAGCTCGTCCTCGGGATCTCCTAGAAGAAGTCGACGAGGTGCGGGGCCGGACCCGAGAAGATCGCGCTTGCGCGCGCGAGCGCTTCGTCCGACCCTTCGATGTACCCGGCGAGCTTCAGATCCTCTGCCGTCATGAAGCCGGTGTAGAGCGGCGCGAGTCCGCGGACGTCGACCTTGAGTCGAGCTTTGCCGTTGCGCGCGACGGAGGCCTTCCCTCCGGAAACCGCGATCGTGAACGTCGCATTGTTTCCGGGCAGAACGTCGTCGGTCACTTCGATGCTCAGATCGGATTCGATGAGCGGTGAATAGCCGCGTTCGCCGAGCGCGCGTTCGACGTCGACCACGCGCAGCATCCACGACCAGCTGCGTTCGAGCTCCCACGCTTGTTCGCGGAGGGCGAGGGTGAAGGGGTCGCCGACGGGCCCCGTCCACTTGACCTTGCCGGCGAATGAGCGATGGTCGGCGAAGAAGGTCCAGAGGCGACGAGCGGCCCGGGGTGTGAGAGCGACGACGTCGCGGAGCGCGAGGTCGTACATCCATCCCTTCGGCGACGGCTGCGTGAACAGGACGTATCCCTCCGGACCGCCCGGCCCTTGCACGACATACCGATGTTGCGTCGTTTTCGGCGGATCGAAAACGCGCGTCCAGAAATCGTCGCTGCGATCGAGGCTCCCCGACGTCATGCGCGCTCGTAAGGCGTAGAGCTCCTTGAACACGTCGAAGTCGTCCGAAAGCTCGACGGTCAACTCCCGGTCGCGTACATCGAGGAGGTCCGTCTCGACCTGGTAGCCGATCAGGGAACCGGCGAGTTCGTAGCCGACGCGGCGGTAGACAGGTTGCGTCGCGGGATAGAGAACGGACAGAGCGCAGCCGTTCGATCGCAGCTCCTCGACGACCGATCGCATCAAGGACGACGCCAGTCCGGCCGCGCGATGCTCGGGGTCGATGCCGACGCCGCCGATGCCCGTCATCGGGACGGAACGTCCGCCGAAGAACTGACCTCCGGGGAGCAGACCGAGGCCTCCAGCGACCTTGCCGCCGATGCGGACGACGCGTATGTCGTCGATGCCGGCTTTGCGCTGTTCGGCCCAATCGACGGCGTCGTCCGGAGACTGGTTGTACGTCCGCGTGCGCTGGTCGGCAAGGGCCTTGAGCTCGGCGTCGTCCGCCGGAGGGCCTACCGTGATCTCTGGCACCGCTACCCCCGAAAAAGCTGAGTCGGGACGGCGGGATTTGAACCCGCGACCTCAGCGTCCCGAACGCTGCGCGCTCCCAAGCTGCGCTACGTCCCGAAGGAAGCAGTGTACCGGGCGCGGACCCCGTCGATGAAGGAGACCATCTTCCCCGCGAGAGCGGCGTCCGCGATCTCGAGGACGTTCTCCGCGTTCTCCTCGCCGGAGTGCGAGAGGTTGTAACTGCCGACGAACACGCGGTCGTCGCACACCGTCACCTTCGCGTGCATGTAGTCGTGAACGGCGCCGGGTGCGTACGGCGTCGACTTCTTGCGGCCGAACGGGGCGGCGGCAACGAGCGACTGGAAGGCGCCGATCTTCCACGAAGCTTGCTGTTCGGCTTTCCATTGCCGCAGGACCTCGTCCATCTGGGTGCCGTCGTAACACCCGGAGAGGTCGACCTTGTGCGCGGCCGCGACTTCGTTCAGGGAGCCGAGCACCGGACCGCTCGTGATGACGGGCGAGCACACGCGGATGCGGTTCGTCGCGGACGAGATCGCGCTCGCGATGCGATGCGCGAGACGGGGGCCGCGTCCGGGACAGAACCACGCGCGCACCTCGGCGCCGTCGACGTCGACGGGATCCATCGTGTACTTGCCGGTGTCTTGCACGGCGCGCTTCGTCCAGAGCTCCTCGAAGTTGCGCGTGTACTGCGCGGCGACGGCTTGTGACGGCAACGTGAGGAGAACGTTCTCCTCACGTGTCCATGAGTCCTGCGTCCAGTTCGCGGAGCCCGTCAGCAGCGAGTCGCCGTCGCGGACCACGTACTTGTGGTGCATGAGGTCGGGAACGCCCGGGATGTCCTCGCCCGTGGCGGAATGAAGCGGCGACTGATCGTCGTGCGGCGGAGGTGGTACGGGGATCGGCTTGCCGAAATCGACGTTCCGGACGAACCGCACGGCGACGCCGCGCGCGACGGCATCGTCCACGGCCTTCTCGATCTGCTCGCACGTCGTGTCGCGCAGCGCGAGGTCGTACAGCGCGATATCGAGCGTCTTCGTCGCGGACAACATGAAGTTCGTGATGAACGTCGACGCGACGTCGGCGGTCTGCCCGCCGTCGGTGAGGGTGAGGACGTCGATCACGTGGCGGCGCGGCAGGCGTCGACGACGATCTTCGCGACGTCCGCCGGGTCGTCGCACACCGAGAACAGCTGTGCTTCGTCCGGACGAAGCTTCCCTTCGGCAACGAGGCGATCGTTCAGCCAGTCGACGAGGCCCTTCCAGTACTCGCTCGAGTACAGAACGACGGGGAAGTGATGCACCTTGCCTGTTTGGATGAGGACGAGCGCTTCGAAGAGCTCGTCGAGCGTCCCGAAGCCGCCGGGGAGCACCACGAAGCCTTCCGAGTACTTCATGAACATCGTCTTGCGATTGAAGAAGTAGCTGAAGTGCAGATGGAGATCGAGGTACGCGTTGGCCGGTTCATACCGTTCGATCTCGATCGTGCAGCCGATCGAATAGCCGCCCGCTTCTTGGCACCCGCGATTCGCTGCCTCCATCGCGCCCGGTCCGCCGCCCGTCATGACGCCGAAGCCCTCAGCGGCGAGCGCCTTGCCGATCTCTCGCGCAGCCTCGTACATCGGGTCGTCGGGACCGATCCGGGCCGAGCCGAACACCGCCACGGTGAGCGGGATCCGGGCCAGCGCGTCGAGGCCGCTGACGAATTCCGAGTTGACCTTGAGGGCGAGCCAGGCGTCGGTCTCGAGGAAGCTCGGATCGCGGCGGTCGAGGAGCTTGACGTCCTCGACGGCGTGATTCGGCTTGCCTTTCGGTGTCTGCGGATTCGACAACGTAGGCCGAGGCTATCGTGTACCCGCGATGAAACGAGGTCCGTTGCTGTTCGCGGCCGTCCTGGTGGCGGCGATGTCCCTGCCGGCGTTCGCCGGCGCGCGGACGCCACGACGCGTCGAGGTGGTCGAGGTCACCGGGATCATCGATCCGTCCGCCGAGCACGCCATCGACGGCACGATCGAGGACGCGAACCGGGAGAGAGCGCTGCTCGTCGTCATACAGCTCAACTCTCGCGGCGCCGTCGGGTCGGATCGGGGTTCGAACCTCATCGACCGCGTGTCGTCGTCGAGAGTGCCGGTCGCCGTCTGGATCCCGCCGGATGGGATAGCCGCGAACTCCGCGGCCGTGCTCGCGTTCGCGGCCCACTACACGTCCATGTCGGCGGGGTCGCGTCTCGGCCCGATCAAGACCGACGATCTGTCGACGAAAGCGGGCGAACGATCGGTCGCGTTCCTGCGTCGGATGGCGCGCGGCTCGAAGCGGGTCGTCCCGTTCGATCATTCGCTCGGTCCGCGCACCGCCATCCGCGTTCACGACGCGGACGGTATGGCGCAATCCGTCACCGAAGTCCTGCAGCAGCTCGACGGCAAGACGCTCAAGGTCGGCGACCGTTCGGTGACGCTCAGCGTCGATCCGAATACGACCGAGATCCGGCTGCGGAAGCTCGGGATCATCGGAGGCGCGCTGCACGCGGCGGCGAAGCCGTCGATCGTCTACCTGCTGCTGCTCGTCGGGCTCGTCGGTGTCGTGTTCGAGCTCTTCCATCCGTCGACGGGACCCGCCGGCGCCGCCGGTCTGCTCGCGATCGCGCTCTCGGTGTACGGCATGATCACGCTGCGCGGCTCGTGGGCAGCCTTCGCGATCATCTGCTTCGGCGTCGCGGCGTTCTGTGTCGACCTCGCGACCGAGCATCTCGGCCCCCTGACGGTCGTCGGGTTCCTCGCGCTCACGGGTGGATCGATCTTCCTGTTCGCCGGGCCGTACCTGAAGGTGTCGCCGTTCATCATCGGTTTCGGCGTGATCGCGATGACGATGTTCCTCCTCGGGGCGATGACTCGCGTGCTTCGCGATCTGCGTGCGCTCGCGCGCGGCGAGCTCGAGGTCCGCGAAGCTCATCCACACCCGGAAGGACAGGAAGGCTGACGTGCATCCCGAAGAGCGTCTGAAGGAACTCGGTCTCGAACTCCCGGAAGCTCCGAAGCCCGTCGCGGCATACGTGCCGGTGGTTCGCACGGGCAATCTGGTCTTCGTGTCCGGGCAAGGGCCGTTCGGCACCGGCGTATCCGGAAAGGTCGGCGCTGGGGTCACGGTCGAGGAGGCGCAGGAGCAAGCTCGCGTCACCTGCCTGAACGGCTTGGCTCAGATCAAGGCCGCCGTCGGCGATCTCGACAAGGTGACGCAGGTCGTGAAGCTCACGGTGTTCGTCGCGAGCGCGCCGGGGTTCGGTGACCAGCCGAAGGTCGCGAATGGTGCGTCCGAATTGCTGCAGGAAGTGTTCGGCGAGGCGGGACGACACGCACGTTCGGCCGTCGGGGTCGCGGAGCTTCCGTTCGACATCCCGGTCGAGATCGAGTTCGTCGTCGAAGTCTCTCCTTGAGACACCTCTTCGTCACCAATGATTTCCCGCCGAAGCTCGGTGGCATCGAGTCGTACCTGATGAACCTCGCGTCCGGATTCGATCCGTCGAAGATCGCCGTCGTTGCGCCGGCGCGTGAGGGACACGAGACGATCGATGCCAAACTGCCCTACGAGGTCGTCCGCCTCGCCGGGTCGTATCTGCGAGCGACGCGGTCGGTCTTCCGCGGGATCGTCGAAGCTGTCGAACGTCTCGACGTGGACGCCGTGCACTTCCTCGCGACGCTTCCGCTCGGGCGTCTCGGTCCGTCGGTGCGAACGCGAACCGGGGTCGGTTTCACCGTCGTCGCGCACGGCACGGGGGACATCCTGCTGCCGGCACGGCTTCCGTTCGCGCGGCGCGCTCTTCGTAGCACGCTTGCGAGCGCCGACGTCGTCCT
>JAICYB010000016.1 GCA_025934435.1 Actinomycetes bacterium
CGACCTCGGCAAGCTGCTCGGCGGCAGTGACGGTGCGACCGCGACGGCGAACGGCACATCACACACCGTCACGAGAGCCCTGAACCTCCCGTCGGACACGATGCCGCTGCTCGGTGTCGCGGCCGGCGTCCTCGACGCACACGTCGCCGACGGACCGAAGGTCTACACCGATGGTCTGCTCTCGCAAGTGAACGCGTCGCTCGCTTCGATCACGTCGCTGCTCCCCGCGAACATCCAGAGCGAGCTGCAGAGCGTGTTCGACCAGCTGACAACGAATGTGAACGGCGTCGTCGACACAGCGAACACCACGCTCGGTACGCAACTCTCGAGCGTTGCGACGACACTGTCGAACTCGACGGACCCGGTGCTCGGCGGTCTGCTGCAGAAGGCCGGCCTCGGTAACGTCGTGTCGAGCCCGACGCAGCTCACGTCGGCACTGACGAGCGCGGTGAAACTGCCGAAGCTCGACGTCGGCGGTCTGCTCAGCGGCAACGTCGCGGCGATCAAGGATCTCCACAACATCGCGAACTCGGCGAAGTTGTCGACGAACAAGGTGACGTCCGACGCGTCCACGACGCTCGCGAACATCAACGTCCTGAACCTGCTGAACGTCGACGCGATCGACATCGCGTCGCACTCCGAAGCGGCTGGAGTGGCGGGTTCGGCCAAGAACACGTCGTCCTGCAAGATCGCGGACGTCAAGTTCGGCGGCTTGGACGGCGTGTCGCTCGACGGCAAGAACCTCTACGTGAACGGCACGGCTATCCCGACGCCGCTCGGCAACCTCGCAACGATCCAGAGCGCAGTGAACAGCGTCACGTCGCAGCTCGGTCTGTCGGTGTCGCTCTGCGACGCCGCGCAGCAGGACGCTTCGTCCGACGGAACCGCCGCCGCGCAGCGTGTGTCGGCGATCCGCATCGAGCTCGCGCCGAAGGCGCCCGTTGATCTCGCCGCGCTTGGGATCCACGCAGGTGACCCACTGCTCAAGATCGTTATCGACCCGACCGTTGAGACCTCGGTCGCCGCGCGGCTCGCCGCGCCGGTGACGAGCACAACGCCGAACCTGCCCCGTACGGGCGCCGGCGCGCTGCTCTCGGTCCTGGTCGGCTTGGGGCTGGCAGGAACGGCGGTCTTCCTCCGAAGGAAGTTCGCTTAGGCAGGCAGATCCGCACGGAAGCACGGCAAAAGGCCCGCCCTCGGCGGGCCTTTTGCTTTCCCTAGAGTTCGGGGAAGAACAGGCCGAGTTCGCGGGACGCGGACTCGGGCGAGTCGGACCCGTGGATCAGGTTGAAGGTGATCTCGGTAGCGAGATCGCCCCTGATCGTGCCCGGTGGTGCGTCCACAGGGTTCGTCGGACCCATGAGCGTCCGCACGATGGTGACGGCGTCCGGCCCTTCGACGGCGAGCGCCATCACCGGGCCCGACGTGATGAAGTCGACGAGGTCGCGGAAGAACGGCTTGGAGGTGTGCTCGGCGTAGTGCTTCCCGGCGAGCTCCTCGTCGATGGTGAAGAACCGTCCGGCGATGAGGGTCAGCCCTTTGCGTTCGATGCGTCCGACGATCTCGCCGACGAGACCGCGGCGCACGCCGTCGGGCTTCACGAGTACGAGCGTCCTCTCCATCATCGTCTCCGCATTCGCTGCGCCGTGAGCATGGTCGTCAATTATGCGCGTGGAGCGCGTGACGTGCTTCGGTCGCCGTGTAGAAGCTCCCGTAGATCATCACCAGGTCGGCGCGGTCGGCGATCGCGATCGCATGCGCCACCGCCCGCGCGACGTCCGGCACGATCTCCGCCCCCGGGAAAGCGTCCGCGATCCGTTGCGGATCACCGGCACGTTCCGTGTTGGGGACGGTGACGATCACCTGATCCACGATCGGACGCCAGATCGCAGCCACCTCTTCGATCGGTTTCGAGTCGACCATCCCGACGACGAAGATCATGCGCTGCCAAGTGAACGAGTCCTCGAGTGCATCGCGGACGGACCTCGCGGAACCGGGGTTGTGCCCGCCGTCGACGATCACGAGTGGCTGCCGCTGCATGATCTCCATACGCGCCGGTGTGCGAACGGCAGTGAGTCCGCGCTCGAGCACGTCGCGATCGAGCTGCTCGCCCACGAACGCTTCGCATGCCGCGACCGCGAGCACCGCGTTGCGGGCTTGGTGCTCACCGAACTGCGCGACGAACACCTCGTCGTAGGTCGCTTCGATCCCTTCGATCGTGAGGAGCTGGCCACCGACGGCCGGCTGTCGATCGAGCAGCTTGATCTCGCGATCGAGTCGAACGACGGACGACGCTCCCTTCTCGGTCGCGCGTTTCGTGATGAGATCGAACAAGTCGTCCTGCTCGACGCCGGTGATGAATGTCGACCCGGGTTTCGCGATCCCCGCTTTCTCCCACGCGGCCTTGGACAGATCGCCGCCGAACTGGCGGATGTGATCGAGACTCACGTTCGTCAGCACGCCGACGACACCGTCCGCGACATTCGTCGCGTCGAACTCACCACCGAGCCCCGCCTCGATCACCGCGGCGTGCACGGCGCGATCGAAGAACGCTTCGAACGCCATCACCGTCAGTAGCTCGAAATACGTGAGCTGCTCCCCCATCCGCTCCTCGACGATCTCGATATACGGACGCAGGTAGGACAGCACTTCTTCGAACTGCTCTTCCGAGATGGGCTCGAGCCCGAACCCGATCCGTTCGCGCACGTTTCCGAGATCGGGCGACGTGTACGTCCCGACCGTCATACCGAGCTCCGTCAGGATCGCGGTGGCCATCGCGAGAACCGAGAACTTCGCGTTCGTCCCCGATATGTGCAGGACGGGATACGAGTCCTGCGGTCGCGCGAGGTCGTCGGTGAGCGCTTTGACACGTTCGGTCCCCGGACGGATCCCGAAGCGGATCCGCGCGTTCAGAAAGTCGATCGCGTCGGCGTAGCTCACAGTTCGGCGAGCTGGGCTCGGAGACGCGAGATCCGCTCGGTGTGCTCCTCGAGCTGTCCGCGCGTCTTCGCGACGATGTCCGGAGCCGCCTTCGCGGTGAAGTTCGGATTCTCGAGCTTCGCGCGCGCGCGGTCCGCGAGCTTGGCGGCTTCGTCGATCTCGCGCTCGAGTCTCGTCCGCTCCGCACCGACGTCGACCGTACCGGCGAGCGGCAGGTACACCTCGGTCGATCCGGCGACGACACGGGACCAGCCTTCGGGCTGCGCGCCGACTTCGACCGAACCGAGGAGCGCGAGCGCCTTCAGCTCGGCGGCGTAGCCCTTCGCGACGGCGGCCGCCGGGCCGTCGGCGACGATCACGTCGAGCCGCTGGCGCGGAGGGATGTTGTGCTCGTGCCGGAAACGGCGGATCTCGACAACCACGGTCTGCAGGAGCGCCATCTCGCGTTCTGCGTCCTCGTCGAGACGTCCTTCGGCGGACGGCCACTCCGCGATCATGATCGACTCCGCGGCTTCGTCCTTCGGCAGCAGTTGCCAGATCTCTTCGGTGACGAAGGGGATCATCGGGTGCGCGAGACGCAAGCTCACTTCGAGGACGTGACGGAGCACGGGGGCGGCTCGTCCGGGATCGGTCTTCGACATCTCGAGGTACCAGTCGCAGAACTCCGACCAGATGAAGTGATACAGCACGTCGGACTGACGCTGGAAGTCGTAGGCATCGCTCGCGTCGTTGATCGTCTTCACCGTCTGCGCGAGACGCGACATGATCCAGCGCTCGGGGAGCGCGAGATCGTCGCCGACGGGCCCCGGGTCACCGTCGAACTGCTGGAGCGCGAAACGCGACGCGTTCCACAACTTGTTGCAGAACCGGCGCGCGCCCTCGACGCGCTCGATCGAGAACGCCATGTCCTGACCGAGGTTGCAGCCGAGCATAACGGCGAAGCGCAGCGCGTCCGCGCCGAAGCGGTCGATCATCTCGAGCGGATCGATGACGTTACCGACGGAACGGGACATCTTGTGACCCTTCTCGTCACGCACGATCGGATGGATCACGACGTCGGTGAACGGGATGTCACCGACGAAGTGCAGACCCGTGAAGATCATCCGTGCCACCCAGAGATAGATGATCTCGCGCGCCGTCGCGAGGACGTTCGTCGGATACCAGTAGCGAAGATCCTCGGTGTCGTCCGGCCAACCGAGCGTCGAGAAGGGCCAGAGCGCCGACGAGAACCACGTGTCGAGCGTGTCGGGGTCCTGCTCGATGTCGGACGAACCACACGCGGCGCAGGCGTCCGGATCTTCGAGCGCGACCGTGATGTGTCCGTCGGCGCAATACCACGCCGGGATGCGGTGGCCGAGCCAGAGCTGCCGCGAGATGCACCAGTCGCGGATGTTCTCCATCCAGTCGAGGTAGACCTTCGTGAACGGTTGCTCGGGAATGAACCGCACCTTGCCTTGTTTCACGACGTCGATCGCCGGTTCGGCAAGCTCCTTCATCGCGACGAACCACTGCTCGGAGAGCCACGGCTCGATCGCCGTGTCCGGCGTGCGGTCGCAGTACGCGACGGAGTGCACATATGGACGTTCTTCGTGCTCGACGACGCCTTCGGCGCGCAGTGCTTCGAGGACCGCTCGGCGCGCCTCGAACCTGTCCAGTCCCTCGAAGCGTCCGCCGTTCTCGTTGATCTGTGCCGTCTTGTCGAAGATGTTGATCATCTCGAGACCGGTACGCTCCCCGATCTCGAAGTCGTTCTGGTCGTGTGCGGGCGTGACCTTGACGGCGCCGGTGCCGAAGTCCATCTCGATGACGTCGTCCGCGACGATCGGGATCTCCCGGCCGACGAGCGGGAGGATGACCGTCTTGCCGACGAGCGACTTGTAACGTTCGTCGTCCGGGTGGACGGCGACACCTGTGTCACCGAGCATCGTCTCGACGCGCGTCGTCGCCACGGGGATGTACCCGCTCCCGTCGGCGAGCGGATACCGGAGCGTGACGAGCTCGCCCTCGGTCTCACGGTGGATGACTTCGATGTCCGAGATCGCGGACATGCACTTCGGACACCAGTTGATGATCCGGGAGCCGCGGTAGATCTTTCCTTCGTCGAAGAGCCGGACGAACACCGTCCGCACCGCGAACGACAGTCCGGGGTCCATCGTGAAACGTGTACGCGTCCAGTCGGCCGAGCACCCGAGCCGCTTCAGCGCGCCGAGGATGCGCGCTTCGTATTCGTCCTTCCACTCCCAGAAGAGCGCCTCGAAGCCTTCGCGTCCGAGATCGAAGCGTGACTTCCCTTCCGCGGCGAGACGGCGCTCGAGCACGGCTTGCGTGGCGATGGCGGCGTGGTCCGTCCCGGGGACCCAAAGCGTCGGACGCTGCTGCATGCGCGCGCGCCGGACGATCACGTCCTGGATGATGTTGTTCAGGGCGCCGCCCATGTGCAGCGCGCCGGTGACATTGCCCGGCGGCATCGACATGCTGAACCGCTCGCCGGACGCACCCGTATCGCCGACGAAGTAGCCGCGCTCTTCCCACGTCGCGTACCAGCGGTCTTCGACACCTTTCGGGTCGTACGCCTTCGCGAGTTCGGTCATGACGGTCCTCTCTTCGGATCTGTGGGCGCGGAAGAGTTCGGCCTAGCGGCCCGATACTCGAGGACCTACGCGCTGCGCGAACACCTCCTCACTGTACTGTCTACGCCATGCGAACGCTGCTCGAGCAGGCACGGGACATCGCGTCCGGTGATGCGTCCTCCGTCGAACTCGTGTCGGCCGCCCTCGACGCGATCGAACGAACGCAACCGTTGCTGAACGCCTTCACCCAGGTCTTCGCGGACGAAGCCCTCGAGCAGGCCAAGGCCCCGATGGACGGACCGCTCGGCGGCGTCCCCATCGCTGTGAAGGATCTCTACGACGTCGCCGGAGCGGTGTCGTCGGGATGCTGCGCGGCGTACGAGGAGCGGAGGAGGTCGGACGACTCCGCGGTCGTCGCGAAGCTGCGAGCGGCCGGCGCGATCATCGTCGGCAAGACGAACCAGCACGAACTGGCGTGCGGCGCGACGAACCTCATCTCGTCGCACGGCGCGACGCGCAACCCGTGGGACCGCGAGCGGATCACCGGCGGTTCGTCCGGAGGATCCGGCGCAGCCGTCGCAGCGGGCGTCGTCGCGATGGCGATGGGTTCGGACACCGGCGGTTCGATCCGCATCCCGTCATCGTTCTGCGGTGTGACGGGACTGAAACCGACGCACGGCTCGGTGTCACTGCGGGGTGCGATGCCGATGTGTCCATCGCTCGATACCGGCGGAGCGCTCGCGCGGAGCGCCGCCGACTGTCTACTCGTCCACGAGATCATCTCGGGCTACGACGACGGCTATCTGTGGTCGCGTGCGGACGCGCCGGACGTGCGGGAGCCGAAGCTCGTCGGCATCGCCCGTTCGTTCTTCGATCGCGTCCATCCCGAGGTCAAGGCGGCCGTCGAGGATGCAGCAAAGACGCTCGAGTCGCTCGGCTACGAGATCGTCGACGTCGACGGACCCAACATCGACGAAGCGTTCGGAACCTTCGGCACGCGGCTCACCGAACTCGCGCATCGCTACCGCGATCTCTGGGACGACCCACGCATCTCACCACAGCTCCGTCAGTTGATCGACGTCGGGCGGTCGCTTTCGGGAGCGGACGCCTTCGCGGGACGGGAGCTCGGTCTGAAGATCTCGCGCGCGTTCGCCGCGGCGTTCGAGCGCGCGGATGTCCTGCTCGCGCCGTGCACCTCGTTCCCAGCGCCGAACGCGACCGACAACGAGGTGGTGGTCGACGGCGGAACCGTGGACGTCCATCTCGGCGGATGTGCGCGGCTCACGCTCCCGGTGAACGTCGCGGGGCTGCCGGCCCTCGCCTTCCCCGTCGGCTTCTCGAACGAGGGCCTGCCGATCGGCGCACAACTCATCGGGCGCGCATGGACGGAGCGCGCGCTCTGTGGTGTCGTCGGCGCTTTCGAGACCGCGACCGACTACAGGAAGACCGCGGGAGCTTAGGCCGAACGCTCGCGCTTCGCGCGCGAAGACTTCCCGGCGCCACCGCCGCGCGCAACGAGCGTGGGCGGCGCTTCCTTGAGGACGGTCTCCTTCGTCACGACGCACTTCTCGATGTCCGGCGTCGACGGGATCTCGTACATCACGTCGAGCAGGACGTCCTCGAGGATCGCGCGAAGCGCCCGGCATTCGGTACCTCGTTTCAGCGCGACACGCGCGATCTCGCGAAGCGCATCCGGCGTGATCGTGAGTTCGACGTCGTCGAATTCGAGGAAGCGCTGGTACTGCTTCACGAACGCGTTCTTCGGACGCGTGAGGATCTCGATCAGCGTGTCCTCGTCGAGGTTGTGCACGAACGTCGCGATCGGAAGCCGCCCGATGAATTCCGGGATCAGTCCGTACTTCAGGAGATCCTCCGGCATGACTTGCGCGAAGATCTCGCCGACGTCCTTCTCCTCGAGCTTGCGGATGTCCGCGCCGAAGCCGATGCCCTTGCGACCGATGCGTCCTTCGACGATCTTCTCGAGACCGGCAAAGGCACCGCCGCAGATGAACAGGATGTTCGTCGTGTCGATCTGGATGAACTCCTGGTGCGGATGCTTGCGTCCACCCTGCGGCGGAACCGAGGCAACCGTTCCTTCGAGGATCTTCAGGAGCGCTTGCTGCACACCTTCGCCGGACACATCACGAGTGATCGACGGGTTCTCGCTCTTGCGCGCGATCTTGTCGACCTCGTCGATGTAGATGATCCCCGTCTCGGCGCGTTTCACGTCGTAGTCGGCAGCTTGGATCAGCTTGAGGAGGATGTTCTCGACGTCTTCGCCGACGTAGCCGGCTTCGGTGAGCGCGGTTGCGTCCGCGATAGCGAACGGAACGTTGAGCATCTTCGCGAGCGTCTGCGCGAGGTGCGTCTTGCCGCAGCCGGTCGGGCCGATGATGAGGACGTTCGACTTCTGCAATTCGACGTCGCCGTCCGTACGCGACTGGCCCATCGAGATGCGCTTGTAGTGGTTGTACACCGCGACGGAGAGGATCTTCTTCGCTTGGTCCTGCCCGACCACATAGCTGTTGAGGAAGTCGTTGATCTCCGCGGGCTTGGGCAGTTCGTCGAACTTCAGCTCAGCGGACTCGGACAGTTCCTCCTCGATGATCTCGTTGCAGAGATCGATGCATTCGTCGCAGATGTAGACACCAGGACCGGCGATGAGCTTCTTCACCTGCTTCTGCGACTTGCCGCAGAAGCTGCATTTGAGGAGTTCGTCCTGGAATTTCGCCAACGCCCTGCCCCCCGTCCCTAGTCTTTCTTCCCGTCGGCCTTACCGTTGCCCGCGTGCAACTCAACCAGCTTACGGGCAGTTATGACTTCGTCGACCATCCCGTACTCCTTCGCTTGGTCGGCCGTCATGATGAAGTCACGGTCGGTGTCCTGCTTGATCTTTTCGATGGACTGGCCGGTATGTGAAGCCAGGATCTCGTCGAGACGAGCGCGCAGACCGAGGACCTCGCGAGCCCATATCTCGATATCGGCCGCTTGGCCTCCCGCTTGACCGCGAGGCTGGTGGATCAGGACGCGCGAGTTCGGGAGGGCATAGCGCTTGCCCCGGCTGCCGGCGGCGAGGATCACCGCGGCGGCGGACGCAGCCATGCCCATCACCGTCGTGGACACGTCGTTCCTGACGTACTGCATCGTGTCGTAGATAGAAAGGAGCGCGTAGATGTCGCCGCCGGGAGAGTTGATGTACAGGCGGATATCGCGCTCGGGATCCTCCGACTCCAGGAACAACATCTGCGCCATCACAAGGTTCGCGATCTGGTCGTCGATCCCCGTTCCGAGGAAGATGATCCCGTCCTTGAGCAGACGCGAGTAGATGTCGAAGGCGCGCTCGTACCGACCGGTGTTCTCGATGACCATCGGGACGATCTGATTACGGAAACGGTCTTCGTTCATTCGCTTGCGTCCCCTTCTGTCAAGGGATCGGTCTCCTTGACATCGGCCCGTTCGACGAGGAGATCGAGGGCTTTGGCCCTCAGGATATCACCGTCTACCGAGTTCCAATCGTCACGTTCCTCGATGATTTCCTTGATCTCGTCGGGCGTTCGTCCTGTGCGTTGCGCCATGTGTTCGACCTCGTGTTCGCGCTCGTCATCGGACACTTCGAGCCCTTCGGCGGCGACGACGGCGTCCAGTCCGAGGCGTGTCTTGAGGTTGCGTTCCGCCTGCTCGTGGAAGCGCGCGCGTAGGGCGTCGGCGTCGAGATTCTGCGCCTCCATATACCGGTCGATCGGGATGCCTTGCGCCGCGAGGAGCTGTGCGAGACCGGTCACGAGATTGTCGACCTCGACGTCGATCATGCCGTGCGGTAGATCGACCTCGAGACCCTTCTCGACGAACGACTCGAGAACGCTTTCACGCAGCGCGTTCACCGCTTGCGCTTCTTTCATCTCTGTAAGTCGAGTGCGGATGTCGTCACGGAGCTCGGCGAGCGTGTCGAACTCTGACACCGTCTTCGCGAGCTCGTCATCGAGCGCCGGCAGCTTGCGCATCTTCGTGTCCTTCACGAGGACCTGCATGCCGACCTGCCACCCAGCGCGTTCACCGAACCGCTCGGAGAGCGTCGCGGTGAGCTTCAGGATGTCGCCCTTCCGTTTGCCTTCGAGCTCCGCGTCGAGCTCCGGCACGACCATCTCGGAGCCCACCTCGATCAGCAGGTCCTTCGCGGTCAGCTCGTCGATCGTCTGGTCGTGACGGTAGGTCGTCAGGTCGATCGACGCGAAGTCTTCCTTCTGGAGCGGACGCTCTGTCGGCTCGAGCGTCGCGAACCGCGTCCGCAGGCGATCGATCTGCTCGTCGATCTCCGCATCCGTGACTTCGACCCGCGGTTTGGACGCTTCGAGGTTCGAGTACTCCTTGAGCTCGGGCGTCGGACGGGTCTCCACCGTCGCCTCGAACGTCATGTCCTGGCCGGCCTCGAAGGTCTTGACGTCGATCTCGGGCGGAGCAACGACGTCGAGATCGGTGTCGCGGACGGCCTCGGCGTAGAGCTCGGGGAGGCCGTCGCGAAGCGCTTCGCTCCGGACGTAGTCCTTCCCGAGACGCTGGTCGATCACGGACCTCGGCGCCTTCCCCGGTCTGAACCCGGGCACCTTGACCTGCTGCGCGAGACGCTTGTAGGTCCGTCCGAGGAGCTTGTCGACGTCCTCCCCCGGAACTTCGATGGTCAGCTTGACCTTGTTCTTGCCGATCTCCTCGGCGGACGTTTTCACTGGTGGAGAAAGGTTACCTGCGGGACGAACCCCCGGTGGAGACGCTTACGCCAGCCCGTACGATAGGACCCTCGGGGCGTAGCGCAGTCCGGTAGCGCACCGGCTTTGGGAGCCGGGGGCCGCGGGTTCGAATCCCGCCGCCCCGACGAAGTCGCCGACCGGTTGTGCCGCGAGGGCGCTGCATCGACTCAGTACGAACGTTTGTCCGTGCCCGCTGCCAACGTCCGGCTGTGAAGCGGTGCTCTGTGTGCGGCGACTCTTTAGACGACAGTCAGTTCGCGTGGAAGAACAGGAAAAGGGGCACACGTGACTGCTACTGCCGCGGCTGTCGGGCCGAGTACAAGCAGATGCACTACGCGCTCAATAAGGAGCGCTACATCCGGAAAGCGCTGGTGCGCAAGGAGCGGCTCCGGGCGGAAAATTATCGCGAGCTGTTGCACTTCCTCAAAGACCGTGCGTGTGTCGACTGCAGCGAAAACGACCCGCTGGTTCTCGAGTTCGACCACGTTGGAAACAAGTCCTTCGCCATCAGTCAAGCGCTTCGAAATAAGGCCTGGGCGGAGATCCGAACCGAGATCGAGAAGTGCGAGGGCGTCTGCGCAAACTGTCATCGCAAGCGGACCGCGATGCGAGGGGGTTTCGCTCGGGTATTGGCGCTCGCGAACCATCCGCAGCCTGACGTCAGCTAACCTGACGAGGATTTGCGGGAGTAGCTCAATGGCAGAGTCCGAGACTTCCACTCTCGTTATGCGGGTTCGATTCCCGTCTCCCGCTCCACGGTCATACTTGGCCCACGCGCCCGTAGCTCAACTGGACAGAGCAGCGGGCTTCTAACCCGCAGGTTCCGGGTTCGAGTCCCGGCGGGCGCGCCAGGTCAGAGTGTTGTTGCGGCCTTCGAGCGCCTTCGATCCTCGGTGTCGGTGCGGTCGCGGGAGCCGTGGTCAGTGGACGGGCCGTACACTTCGCCGCGACGGCAGGAGGGTCGGTTATGAAGCTCGAAGCGGTGCTGCTCGCGAACCAGGCGGGGATCGCGCCGAACGGTTTGCTCGACGTCCAAGGCGCAGCGTGGGAGAACTTCGACTCAGACATCTTTCCGGTCACCGTGACCGGAGGCGTAGTCGGTGTTGTCGCGCTCGACACCGCTGAGCTCGCGGAGATACCGAGCGTTCGCGTTCGCGTGAGGGCTCCGTCCGGGATGCTCGGCACATTCGAAGCTTCGACGATCATCAACACGAACCGTCCGCCCGCCGAAAGCGGCGTGCCGACGCGGATCCCGTTCCTCGTCCCGCTGAGCGTGACCTTCACCGAGCCGACGATCGCGACCGTCGAGGTCTTCGGGAACGGTGACGTCTTGCTCGCGTCCGTGCCGTTCGCGGTACGCAGCCGGATCCCGGATTCTCCGGAGCAGTAGCGCGGACGCCACGTTCCGACTCGTTCAGCGATGCCTCGATCGACAGGTCTGGCCTCCCCGACCGAGTGCACCATCTGGGTCTTCCCGCCTTCCAGCGTCGAGGTACGTACCGTCGAAGGTTCGGATCTCTTACATCGACGCGGCCCGAGAACTCGTCGCCGGGCGATGTAAGAGATCCGGGGTCGACTCCGTATGTACGGAGTCGACGGACGCTTTCGTACCTGAGGAGGGCCCTCAAGGGCGGCCGTCGAGACGCCGATAAGCTGACTGACGGGAGGGCTGGGATGCTGCAGGCCGAGGTTTCCACCTGGGACGACGTCGCGCCGGAGCTCGACGAACGCTTCGGCTCGACCTTCAGCTATCTCGCCCGGATCTTCCGCTCCCGCGGGTTCCGGCCCGACGAGGCCGACGATCTCGCCCAGGAGACGATCCTCCGGACGCTGACCCACCTGCGCCGTCATGGACGACGCGCCGAGAACCTCACCCCGCTCCTCCACACCGTGGCGAAGAACCTGATCGTCGAACGGTTCCGCACCGGCGGGCGCGAGGTCGCCGTCGCGATCGACGAGCGCATCCCGGCGATCGGCCCCGATCCCGAGGAGCAGGCGCTGACGCATGACCGCGCACGACTCGTCAACCAGGCGATCCAAGAACTACCGGCGAAGCAGCGACGCGCGATCCTGCTTTGGCTGGAAGGACTGACCGCCGCCGAGATCGCCGTCGACCTCGGGATCAAGCGGAACGCGGTCGACGTCCTGCTCCATCGTTCCCGCCGCTACTTGGCGACGCGCCTCGACGATGTCCGCGACTCTGCATGGAGCGCGGGACTGCTCCTCTGGAACAAGATGCGACGCGTCTGCTATCGCGCGACGCGTTGGTCGTACAGCGCCGACCCCATGCCGATCGGAACGGCGATCGCCGTGGTGACGACCGCGGCATTGCTCTCGGTCGTCGCTCCGTCGTTGCACGCATCACGGAACGCGTCCCGCAGCAGTGTGATCGCCGCGCGGCATGCGTCCGTTGCCAACGTGCGCCGCTCGCGCACACATGACCTACAGGGCGCGTCGCCGATCTCCGGGCCACGACACGGCAGCACAGCGGGGGGCAATACACATGCGGTTCAGGTGACCGTTCGGGATCCGAGCGTGCACGTCAAAGGACCGGCGGTAAAGAGCAAGGACGGGGGCAAGGAACCGATCGTCTGGCTGAACATCTGGGAGGACCCCCAGCACAGCGGACCGATCGAACAGAAAGTCGAAGGACAGATCAGCGCGGCGTGCGACCGCGCTCCGACGGTATGTGGAGGGAACTAGATGAAGCGCCTTGTCATCATCGTTGCAGTGTTCATGTCTTTGATCCCTGCCGTCGCGGCACATGCGGGGACCACTCCGGTCGGCACTGTGCAAACCGTTGAGTCGCATCTACCTGTACCGCCGCCGCCGCTCTGCGTGAACGGCGGGGTCAACCTCATCGTCATCAAGCCGGTCCAGTCGTCTCTGGTCTGCGAGAAGAAGTAGCTCCGTCCGCAACGGCCCGTTCGTCGTCGCGGCGGCGCTCGAGGAAGAACGCGCCGAGCGCGCCGGCGACTGCGGCGAAGAAGGCGACGGCGTAGATCGCCAGCGGCACCTCGAGCGCACGCGCGAACGCTGAGTGCATGCCCAGCGGCTGGCCCGTCGTCGCTGCGAGCGCCGTTCCGTGGATCGCGGTCAGCAGCGGAAGATGCCGCGGCCCATATTCGACCAGCAACTCCGCCGACGACAGGACGACGACGGAGTGGATGCTCGCCAGCCAGTACAGGCGGGCCCGCAGCGCACTCCCGGCGGTACGCGTCGCGCGCACGCTCGACGAGAGCACGCGTGCGGCTCGTCCGAGCCGGACGATCGACGCCAAACGGAACAAACCGAGGAACGGCACGGCGAGCATCGGTATCTGCCACCACTTCTCGCGAAGGAACTTCGCCGTGGACGGAGCGATAACCATCCGGACGCAGAACTCGAACACGAACAATGCCCAGATCACCCACGACGCCACGAAGAAGACGAGATGCAGCACGCTCGACGGCCGCGCGATGAGGAGGCCCAGGATCACGACGACGAACAGAGCACTGGCGATGACGATCGGCCCGTGCAGTCGTTCCTCGATCGCGCACGCGATCTGCTCGCGCTCCGTCGGCGGGCGCTGCAGGACCCGCGGGCGCTTCTTCGGGACCGGCACGAGGGCGCGCTCCGTCTGGACCGTCATGCTTACCACGTACCCACAACACCTGGCACTACCATCGAGATGGATGGATGTCGGAACCAGGCTCGCGCCGTTCCTCGAACGTCTCATCGGTCAGCACTCGCCCCTCTACGTCGAGTTCTGGGACGGATCGTCCTGGGGGCCGAGCGATGCGAGCGCGCGACTCTGCGTCCGGTCACCGGATGCGCTGCGGCGGATCACCCAAGCTCCGGGCGAACTCGGCTTCGGTCGCGCGTACGTCGCCGGCGACCTCGATGTCGAAGGCGACATCTACAACGCGCTTGCGCTCCGTGACATCCGGAGCGACTTCGCACTCACGATTGCGGAGAAGCTCTCACTCCTGCGGTCGGCTATCGCGATCGGCGCGTTCGGACTGCGGCGCATCGCACCGCCTCCCGAGGAAGCACGGCTCCGCGGTCGCCTCCACTCGCGTACGCGTGATGCTGCCGCGATCGCGCACCACTACGACGTCAGCAACGACTTCTACCGGATGGTGCTCGGACCGACGCTCACGTACTCATGTGCGTACTTCGCGTCCCCAGAGAACACACTCGAGGATGCGCAACGCGACAAGCACGAACTGGTCTGCCGGAAACTGCGTCTCAAGGAGGGCGAGCGCCTCCTCGACGTCGGCTGCGGGTGGGGAACGTTCGCGATCCACGCCGCGACCCGGCACGGCGCGCGCGTCGTCGGCGTGACTCTCTCGCGCGCTCAAGCCGATCTCGCGGCCAAGCGCGTCGCGGACGCCGGCGTCGCCGATCGCGTCGAGATCCGCGTGCAGGACGAGCGCGATGTGTCGGACGAACCATTCGACGCGATCGCTTCGATCGGCATGTACGAACACGTCGGCGCGGCGCGACTCGAGGAATACTTCGCGCATCTGTACGAACTGCTCCGTCCGCAGGGGCGGCTGCTCAACCACGGCATCTCGCGGCCCGCCGGCGGAAAGCCCGAGCTCGGCCCGCGAAGCTTCATCGGCTCATACGTGTTCCCCGACGGCGAGCTCCACGAGGTTGGAAACGTCGTCAGCTCGATGCAGAGCACGGGCTTCGAAGTGCGCGACGTCGAGAGCCTCCGTGAGCACTACGCCCTCACGCTTCGCTCCTGGGTGTCGAACCTCGAACGCAATCGTGAAGCAGCGTTGACCCACGTGAGCGAAGGACGCTACCGCGTCTGGCGGTTGTATATGGCGGCGTCCGCGATGAACTTCGAAGCCGGACGGACGCAGGTGCACCAAGTACTCGCCGTCAAAGCGACCGGTGGTGTGTCCGGCGTGCCGCTGCGACGCAGCGACATCGTGCTCTAGACGGTCTGTTCTTCGGACAACCGTGCGTCGATGTGCCGGCGCGCTTGATCGATCAGACGCTCGCCGATCCCCTTCGCTGTTGCGCTGTGCAGCGTGTCCGCCGCGCGCCGAACGCTTTGAAGCGCGGAACGATATGCCGCGGCCCGGGGCGTCCCACCTTCGGTGCGTGCGACGGCTTCGTCCTCGGCCATGAACTCCGGGGTCGTCTCGCGCAACACGCGCACCTTCTCGATACCTTCGACGTCCATCAAGGCGAGCATGTCGGCGTCGTAGAACAGCCACTCGATGCGTGCCTGCGGGCGCGGTAGGTGGAGGTGTTCTCCCGTCCGCTGCGCGTACTTCTCCGCCTCTTCTTCGATGAACGGGAACGGTCCGAGATGGCATCGGATCGCTTGCTCGACGGTGGCGATGAGTGCTTCGTCCTTGCCGAGCTCTTGGAGCTTCTGCCGAGCGACGTCAGATCCGACGTCCGCATGGAGCATCAGATGCGTATCCGCTTTCGCGACGTCGTGAAGGATCGCGATCGTTCGTAGGAGAGCGTGATCGTCCGGCGAGAGCTGTTCACCTTCGGCGATCGCGTCGACGTGACCAAGGACGCGGTAGTTGTGCTGGTTCAGCGCTTCGACGACGTCGGGGGGTTGTCCGCTGCTCCGGTACCGCTCGGTGACGTAGGCGAGGAGAGCCTGTTGGTCTTCCCCACTCAGAACGGACATGTGTCGGTACGTTACAGGAAAGGGACGGACCGAGAGCCGAGGCGCCCCACCTCGGCCCTCGGTCCGCTGGATCTAGCAGAAGAGCTGTTCGTACTGGAAGCGTTCGGACGGCGGCGGGAACTCGGACGAAGGCGGCGCGAAGCCGATCACCGAGCAACCCTCCTGGAAGTACGTGCCGGCCTGCGGTGTCGTCGTGCGCAGCGAGTGCGCCTGGACGACGACCGAACGCCACTCCTTGGCGATGTCCGGACCCGCGGCGACGTCCGCCTTGTGCAGGTACGGGTCTGCCGGGCCGTCCGCGAACGCGCCGCCGCAGATGACGAACAGCGGGCTCGCGAGCCCGATGACGCCGACGGGCAGCGACGGACCGGCGACGGCGCCGAGGAACGCGACGTAGCCGAGCTCACTGCACTCCGGCCTGAGCGCGAACCCGATGGCAGTCGCGCCCGCCGAGCCCTGCAACGCGAGCTGGTCGAGGGGCGGGTACACCGCGCCTTCGACCGTGTTGATCGCGCTGATGACCTGCGGTGGCGGATCCGGCAAGGCCGGAACCTGCGCCATCGCGGTCCCCGCGACACCCAGCACAGAAACAGCTAGGCCGGCCGCGATGGCCAGCCTGAAGAAACGACCTCGGTGCTCCCCGCGCATCTGTCCTGCCTCCTTGGGCAAGGAGCCGTCCCCGCCGGGCGACTCTTACCTCTAATACGCACGGCCGGTGCGAAACCTTGCAGTCGCCGACCCGTATCCTGAGGAGAGCACGTGGTGGCTGTAGCTCAGCTTGGTTAGAGCGCCTGACTGTGGCTCAGGAGGTCGGGGGTTCAAGTCCCCTCAGCCACCCTCGCAAACGAGAATCGGCGGGAGCCCAAAGGCCCCCGCCGCGTCTCGTGTCCGCTTCCGCCGACTACGGCGCCGCCGTGTCGTTCAGGGACGCCACCGGCACCGCGACGATCTTCGTGTGCTCGATCTCGACCGCTGAAGCGGTCCCGGCCGGGTTGTTGCAGGTCAGCACGGCGTCGAACGACGACGTGGCTGAGTGAACCGCCATGACCGAGAAGCCGACCAGCGTGAGAGGCGTTCCGAGAACGGCCGTTTCGTCACTGTTGCCTCCCGCGGTCAGGTCGCAGGTGTAATCGCGCACCGTCGAACCGAGCTCGGCGTTCCCGGCGATCCCCTTCGCGAAGATCACCCAGTTCCCCGCCGGGATGCTCGAGAGCGTGAGGACGGTGAACTGACCGCTCGAAGCCGGAGCGTTCACACCCGCGTCTTTGAACGTGGAGAGCTCATGTCCGGCGACCGTCGCCGACGGCACTTCACCGAGCGTCGACTCGTCGATGTCGCTGCCGGTCAGGCTGTTGTCGAGGACCTTGTCCGTCGTCACGGCATTCGCCGCGAGCTTCGGGTTCGTCACGGCACCGTTCTTGATCGAACGCGTGTGCACCGAATTGCGCGGCGCAACGTCTCCCGCGAATGCGATCCCCGCGACGAGCATGAGCCCGATGACGATCGTCGTACCCACGACGGAGAGACCGCGTCCCCCACTTCGCAACACCTTCCTGGTGGAACTTTGCATCGCACCCTCCTTCTTCCGACGGCTGACTTCGGCAGCTTCGCAGCGCGCGGCCCGACCGGCAGTAGGGAGACCTCCCTACTTTTCGTTGACGCCCCTCTCGGCGTCGCGCATGCGTTCGAGGAGCACGAGTAGCTCGAGGATCCCGACGAACGGCAGCGCGCTGTCGCCGATGCGAACAGAGCCGGAGAGGGGCGACGAGCCTTCGTCGAAGTCGATCGTGACGCGCATACGTCATCGTTGCGCGCCAACTCCCCTACGACAGTCGGGAGGGCTCCCTACTCTTTCGGGCTCAGCTGATCGACGACTCGCCCGTCGGAAGTGTCTTCGGGAGTTCGGTCCGCGACGAGATACCGAGCTTCAGGTACGCGTTCCCGAGATGTTTCTCGACGGTCTTCCGGGTGACGAAAAGCATCTGCGCGATCTCCGGGTTCGACATGCCGGACGCCGCGAGCGCCACCACTCTCCGCTCGCTGCCCGTAAGTGCATCGATCCCCGTGACCGAACGCCGAGGAACGGGCCGGCCGAGCGCCGCGAGCTCACCCTCGATCGCCGCGACGAGCGGACGTGCGTCGATCGTGCGCGCCTCGTCGAGCGCCGAGCGGAGAGGACGTTCTGCATCCTTGCGGTGGTTCGTCCGGCGCAGCGCCGCACCGAATTCCATCAACGAACGGGCATACTCGAGATGCGCACCGGATCCGTCCAGCTCGTGGACGGAAGCATCGAGCAGATCGACGTCTCCGAGGACGATGCCCCGCGTACGGAGCGCGATTCCGATCGTCCGCTTCGCGCCGAAACGCAGCGCGCCCTCGAGCTCCTCGGCCGTCAAACGGTCGGCCTCGGCCCGATCTCCGCGCCGGAGCGCGATCATCGCTGCCGGCGATCGCCACACCGAGCAGCCGGGATTGGGCATCCCGAGTGCCGCGTACAGTTCGGCCGACCGCGACAACGCGTCGCCCGCTGCGTCCAAGTCGCCGTCATCGAACGCGAGCAAAGCGCGCGCGCCGAGGAGTTGGGCATCCGGGATCCCGGTCGCGAGCTCGACGGTCCATGCCGGATCTATCGCAGCGGCTGCGTCCGATGAACCACGCCAGTCGCGCATCGCTTCGATCAGGATCGCGAGCGCACTCTTGACCCCGTACGGCCATCCGCCGGAGACGCAAAGGTCGAGGCACAGGCGGGCGTCTTCCGCTGCGTCCGCGACGGCGCCTTGATGCAATCGAAGGAACGCGCGCCAATGGAGCGACAACGCGGTACCGAGCGCCGACCCGCGCGCGCGGACATCGCGCAGCGCCGACTCGAGGAATGCGTCGACGACGCCGTACGCGCCGCACACCGTCGTCGTCCACATCGCTGCGGCGAAGCCCGGATGCTCGAGCGGTACCTCGAGCATGACGTCTGGACCGCTGAGTGCCTCGTCCAGTGCCGCAGCGAGTGTTCGGGCCTCGGGGTCGCCCCGGAGGACACCGAAGACGGCTCGCGTCAGTTTGATGATGCGGTCGACATCGGGGACGCCCGCGGCGTCCGGCAGCCCCGAAGCGGCGACGGCACCGAACGGCGCGGATTCCGCGGTCAACCAGCCGTACAGCGCGATCTGCGAATCGAGCCAGGCCCTCGCAACACCGTCGCTTTCACCGAGCAGTTCCTGGCGTACGGTGAGGATCGGTCCGAAGGCTTCGCCCTCACGTCCCTGCAAGATGAGGGCTGTCGCAGCGATGATCGCGGCACGGGCGCGTTCGAGCGGCGACGTCGACATAGCGAGCCAGTCTCGAGCGCGATCAGGTGCCGACGGGACGCCCGCAGCCACCTCGAGTGTCACAAGCTCGCTGAGGATCTCTCGCCGTGATCCGATGTCCGGTGATTCGTCGAGCGCTCGTCTGAGGTACACCACCGCGGCGCTCGGTGCGCCATTCGCGACGGCGCGACCCGCCGCGTGGAGTAGCGAGCCGACGACGTCAGGATCGCTCGTGGGCGTCGTCGCGAGCAGGTGCGCGACGACGCGCTCCTCCGCCGCGCCCTCCGCGCGAAGCGCGCGCGCGGCCGTCGAGTGCAAACGGGAACGCTCAGCCGGACCGATCTCGTCGTACACGGCGTTGTGCATGATCGGATGAAGGAACGCGAGGTCTTGACCATGACGCAGGATGTTCGCGGAGATGAGCGCGTCGGACGCGCGCTCCATCTCGAGATCGCCGAGATCGACGAGAGACCTCACCTGAGCGGGCGTTCCGGCTCCCCCGAGGATCGCGACGGCCTTCGCAAGCGCGAGCGCGGGCGCGCCGAAGCGCGCGATGCGTGCGAGCACGACGCGGCTCACCGACGCCGGTGCGATCCGTTCGATCCGATCGACATGCTCCGCCGTGACGTCGATCCCTTCCTCGGCGAGCTCGGCGAGGAGCTGCTCGAGATAGAACGGGTTGCCGCCGGTGATGCGATGACAGGCGTCGACGCACGCGTCGTCGATCTCGTGGTCGGCAGACCGCTGCATGACTTCGGCGACCGCGCGTCGCGTAAGGAGCTCGAGCGGCATCGTCCGCCCGGCATGTTCGAGAAAGGTCGACAGGGAGCCTCGGGGGTCGCGCTGTTCGCCGCTCCGCATCGTCGCGAGCAGCGCCACCGGCAGGTCGTCGAGACGCGTCAGGACGAAGTCGAGGAAATCCAACGAGGACGAGTCCGCCCATTGCAGATCGTCGATCCCGATGACGACGGGCGAGCGTTCGCAGAGGTTCGACAGGAACCAGTACAGCCCGTGCAGTGCGCGGTAGGAAGCTTCGGACGATTCGAGCGGTTCGTCCGGGGTCTCGAGCCCGAGGACCGGCGCCGCATGGTGCGCCGCTCCCGCGAGCAACGTCCGGCGGTCCACCGACGTCATCCGGCGAACCGCCGGTTCGAGAGCCTGCCGGACGACACCGAACGCGAACTCGGACTCGAGGAGGTTCGCGCGCGCTCGAAACACCGTGACATCTCCTGGTACCGACGCGAGCGCAGCATTCAGGAGCACCGTCTTGCCGAGGCCGGCGGGGGCTTCGATGACGAGGTGGTCGCCGTGCCCGCCCCCGGCCCTTTCCATCAGCGCCCGGAGCGCTTCCAGCTGTTCGTCGCGCTCGAGCAGCAGTGGTCGCACGTCTGTTCGTCCGCCCATCCGTGCCGGAATCCTAAGGCCGAACGGCGTATCTCGCCGAAAGACCGAACGCGTCAGCTGGCTTTGCGCTTCGTCCGGCGCGCCGGCTTCCGCTTGCCCGCTCCCCGCACCTCTTCGACCGAGCGTCGCAGCGCCTCCATCAGGTCACCGGCGGCTTCCGGCTCCTCGCGGCGCTCGGGCACCACGATCTCCTCGCCTTCGATCTTCTTCTTCGCGAGGCTCCGGAGCGCCTTGTGGTACTCGTCCTTGAACTGCGTCGGATCGAATTCGTCCGTCAGTTGCTGCACGAGCTGGCGCGCCATCTTCTTCTCGTTATCGCGGAGCTGGACGCGGCCCGACGGCTTCTTGTAATCCGCCTTCCGGATCTCGTCCGGCCAGTGCATCGTCTGCAGGACGATCTCGCCGTCGAGGATCCGGATCGCCGCGAGACGCTCGCGGTTACGGATCGCGACTTTCGACACGCCGACGAGTCCTTCGGACTCGAGCGCGTCGACGAAGAGCTTGTATGCCTTCGCCGCCGATGCGTCCGGCGCGACGTAATAGGTCGTGTCGTAGTAGATGGGATCGATCTCACTCGCGTCGACGAACGTCACCACGTCGACGGCGCGCATCGACTCGGTGTCGAGCGCCTCGAGCTCTTCGTCGCTGAAGGTGACCCACTTCCCCTTCTCGTACTCGTAGCCCTTGACGATGTCCTTCCACTCGACCTTGTGTCCGGCTTCGCAGACCCGCTCGTAGTGGATCGGTTCGCCGTCCTTCTCGTGCAACTGGTGAAGATCGATCTTGTCTTCGCGTCCGATCGCCGAGTAGAGCTTCACGGGAATGGTGATCAAACCGAAGGTGATCGACCCGCTCCAGATGGCCCTCATGCGACGTTGGGTACCCGGCCCCCGCGCCTGAGAAACTGTGCGAATGGAGACCGAAGAGCTCGTCATCGAGACACGCTCGAAAGAGCTGACCGACCTCACGAAGGACGTCCGCGAGTTCTGTCATCACGTCGGCGGGAGCGGTCTCGTGAACGTCTTCGTCCCTCACGCGACCGCGGGACTCGCCATCATCGAACTCGGTGACGGCTCCGAACCGGATCTCGCGCACTTGCTCGAAGCTCTCTTCCCGAAGGACATCGAGTACAACCACCAGCACGGCGCACCCGGACACGGAGCCGACCATCTGATCCCGTCGGTGTTCTCACCGTCGATCGTCGTCCCGGTCATCGACGGCGAGCCGCAGTTCGGAAGGTGGCAGTACCTCGTGCTCGTGGATCGCAATCCGGACAACCCGGTGCGGCACGTGCGGCTGAGCTTCGTCCCGGCGTGAAGCCCGTCGTGGTCACGCTCGACAGCGTCCTTCCCGCCGATCCGTCCGTCGTATGGCGGGCGATCACCGATTGGGAAACGCAGGGCGAGTGGATGCTCGAAGCGAGCGACTTCGTCGTCGTGTCCCCGAACCGCGAAGGTGTCGGCGTCGAGGCCGAGGCGACGGTGAGGATCGCCGGGATCGCGACACGCGACCGCATCCGCGTCGACATCTGGGAGCCGGAGCGCGCGCTCGGCATCGTCCATCTCGGATGGGTCGGCGGACGCGGCGACCTCACGCTCGCTCGTGCGGACCGCGGAACGCGCTTCGTCTGGCGCGAAGAGCTCCGTCCGCCGTGGGGCGTGCTCGGCGCGCTCGGACTACGTCTGTTCCGGCCGCTGCTCGTCCGAACATTCCGCCGCGATCTCGCCGAACTGACGAAGGTCGTCGGTCGCGGACCTGTACGCTAAGACGCTCATGCGCGTCGTTGTCCAGCGGGCCGCGGTCTTCTTCGTCATCGCGCTCGCCCTGACGTTCTGGTCGCACGGTTCGCTCGCGGCGGAGAACGAATCGTTCGGTATCCAACCGCAGCCGCAGACGGTCAACGGCGTCACGCGCTCGAGCTTCGAGATCCCCCTCGAAACCGGTGCGACGTTCCAGGACGCCGTGCGCGTCTTCAACAAGACCGACCAACCGCTCGATCTCTCGCTCTATGCGGCGGACGCAACGGGCAGAGGCCCCGCCAACCTCGCCGTCGGATTCCGCGATCAGCATCCGACAGGCGTGGGCTCGTGGATCTCCATCTCGCGCTCGAAGGTGACGCTCGCGCCGCACGGCCAGTCGATCGTTCTCTTCAACGTCGACGTGAAGTCGTCGAACCCGTCACCGGCCATCGGGGCGATCGTCGTCGAGAACACGGCGTCGGGGCTCGCAGCAGATCTCGCGGAACGGTTGAGCATTCTCGTACGAACGGTCCCACCGAACTCCCCGACGACATCGACGCGCGTACGGCCGTATCTGCTGCGTTCGCCGTGGGTGATCGTCGCCATCATCGGACTCGTTTTCGTCATCGCGCTCGTCCTGATCGGTTGGCGTCGTTCACGGCGTACGCGAGATCGCGTCGTTGCGCCGGGTGAGGTCGAGGGAGCGGACCATCTGCAAGCGATCCCCGTCGCATCTCTTCCCGTGATACGTCGTCTCGGATCGACGAACAAGGACGACGAACGCGACAACGAAGACCGTCCGATGCTCGACGACGAACTCCTTGTCGAAGTGGACGAACCGATGTACATCGACGCCGCGGAAGACGGCGATGACGACGAGCTCGACGAAGTCGACGACGAAGATGACGTCGACGATCTGCCGCCGGCGCGGCAACGCGGGGCGAAGCCCGCGCCCGTCAAGCGGAAGCCGGCGGCGCGGAAGAACGTCGCGAAGCGCAAGCCGGCCGCGAAACGCAAACCTTCGGCCGCGAAGAAGAAGTCGTCGACGTCGCGATCGAAGAACGAGGGAACCTACATCCCGCTCGACGACCTGTAGGACGCGCTAGCGGCGGCGGCGGAAGCGTACGGCGGCGGCGTCCTTCGAGAATTGCACGACGCGGTCTTCGCGCCAACCGGCGGAGAGCATCGTCCGCTTGATCTCGCCTTCCGTGACGGGAGCGCGCGTCTCGCGGTCGCCTTTCGGCACGACGAGCCACAGCGATCCGCCGTCCGCGACGTTGGCCGCCAGCTCGCGCGCGGTGTGGATCGTGACGACGTTGATCCACGCGATCAGCGCGTCGGCCTTCGTGTCGTCGGCGATCTCGTCGACGACGCTCGCGCCGTCGGTTGCTTCGTCCGGCGGCGGTGACATGACGATGACCTTCCCTTCGCCGATCGCCTCGGCGACGGCGCCGATGAATCCGTGGTCGGGGCCGACGAGGGCGACCGTCGCGCTGCGGCCGAGGTCGAGCGCGTCGACGGCTTCAGCGGCGTTGCGCGGGAAACGAGCCATGGGGGCCGATTCTAGATGTGTCACTGCGCCGGCGTAGGATAGAACACATGTTCCTATTCTTCGACACTGCCCTCGTCGACGCGATCCTGCGCTGGGACCGCTTGAAGCGTTGGGAGAAGCGCGACGTCGCGCAGGCGTTGCGCCGCCTTGGGTTCTCCTACCGCGAGATCGGACAGATCATCCCCGTCTGCAAAGGCACACTGTCCGCATGGTGTCGCGATCTGTCGTTCACAGTGGCAGAAGCCAAGATGCTCGCGGGGCGGCAGGCGCGGCTGATCTCGCAACGACAGATCGGTCGCACGCGTCGCTATCGAACGGTCGATAGCGCGTCCGAACGACGCAGCGCGGCTCGTATCGAGGCCGTCGAGCTGAACAAGGAACCACTCTGGGTCGCAGGCACGACGGCGTACTGGGCCGAGGGTGGAAAGTCTTCGCGGCGCCTGACGTTCGCGAATTCGGATCCGAATATGATCCGACTCTTCATCGAATGGTCTCGTCGATACCTCGACCTCACCACCGACCGCTTCACGATCGGGTTGCACCTGCACAGCGGACAAGATGAATCGGAACGTCGCACATTCTGGTCTGCGGTGACAGGATTACCCGACGACCAGTTTCGAAAGACCTTTGTCAAAGACGAGGGCACCGGCCACCGTAAGAACGTGCTCTACAACGGCACCGCGCAGATCCGCGTGACGAAGAGTGCGGCGCTACTCGATCGCGTCCTTGGTTGGATCGACGGCCTGTGCGACGCTTATGCCCCGACCGGCTAACATGCTGCGGGGCGCTAGCTCAACTGGCTAGAGCATCTGACTCTTAATCAGAGGGTTCCGGGTTCGAGTCCCGGGCGCCCCACAATTCCCCGGCCGCCCGCTTCGCGATCGCGACGCATTCCTCCACACGGTCCCGGTGGCTCCGGTGGCTCAGGATGCACACGCGCAACGTGAACCGTCCGCCGATGGTCGTGCTCGAAAGGAACACGCGACGCGAACCGTTGATCCGCGCGAGTAACGCCTGGTTCGTCGCATCGTCCACACCGCGCAACCGGAAGGGCACGCACGACAGCTGCGGCTCCCACGGCACATCGAAGCGCTCGTCCGCACGAAGCTCCTCGTACACGTACCGCGCGAGATCGAGCTTCTCGTCGAGCGCGTCACGGAACGCCTGCAATCCGTGGAGCTTGACCGGCAACCACACGCGCAGCCCACGGAAGTCGCGCGAGAGCTCCGGGGAGTAATCGGAGAAGGACGGGATCTCTCCCTCTTCGCCGACGTCCTGCAGGTAGTTCGCGTCGAGGTGATGCGCTTGTCGCAGGCGGCGTCCATCTCGTACGACGAGTGCCCCCGTGCCGTATGGAAGGAACATCCCCTTGTGCGGATCGAGCGTGATCGAGTCGGCGCCGTTGATACCGCGCAGAGCCCGGCGTCCGCGCGAAGTGAGTTGGAAGAAGCCCCCGTACGCGGCGTCGACGTGCACCCACATGCGCCGCTCGTGCGCGATGCCGACGAGCTCGACCAGCGGATCGATCGCTCCCGTGTTCGTCGTTCCGGCGTTCGCAACGACACAGAACGGACGAAGCCCCGTACGCCGGTCGGCGTCGATCATGCCGTGCAGCGCGTTGACGTCGAGCCGAAGGTCGGGCGTGCAGGGCACGAGCCGGACGTTTCGCGGCGGTATGCCCGCGATCATCGCCGCCTTCGCGACGGAGTGGTGCGCGTGCTCGGACGTGTACATCGTCCCGTCCAGGAAGTCTTCGCCGAGGAGCGCCGTCCGCGCGGTCACGATCGCGGAG
The DNA here is from genome assembly GCA_025934435.1 of Actinomycetes bacterium. GTDB lineage: Bacteria > Actinomycetota > JAICYB01 > JAICYB01 > JAICYB01 > JAICYB01. Next base: position 25,689 of record JAICYB010000016.1, read on the forward strand.
AGATTCGCCATCGAACCGCCGGACGTCAGCACACCGCGCGCCTCCGGCGGGAACTCGAACATGTCGCACAGCCACCGCACGACGGACGCCTCGATCTGCGCGAAGGCCGGCGTCAATCCCCAGAGGCTGACGTAGCGGTTCGTCCCGAAGGCGATGAGCCCGGCGAGCGCGGATGCGTACAGCCCGCCACCGGGGATGTAGGCGAAGAATCCCGGGCCCGCGTATTCGACGGATTTCGCCGCACCCTCCATCACCTGGGCGAGCACCTTCTCGAACGACTCGCCGAACTCAGGCGCCTCCTCGCGGAAGCGCGAGGCGAGCTCCATCACGCCGTCGTGGTCGACGGCGGGAGCATCGGGAAGCCCGGCCACGAACTCGATATAGGCGGCGAGAGCCGCCTCGCCCATCGACCGCATCTCGTTCACCGATGGCTCGAGCGGGTAGGGGCCGGACATCACGCTCCTATTAGACTGCGGACCCATGACCGACCGCGCACCCGAAGGTGAACTCGAAGAGCATCTGATCGTCGTCGCACGTCAGATCCGCGAGGCGCTCCTGAAGGACGGTTCGATCGAGCGTGCGTTGTCCGACGGACACATCACGACGATGCAGCTCATGCGTCTGCTCAACGCGATCTCGGGAGCGCGCCGGGCCGTGGGGTTCGTCCACCCTTCCTCACTCGAGGAGCTGCCCGGTGAAGGACGGGTCTCCTGGCAGGAAGGCATCTTCATCCCGACGAAGCACTGAGCACGCGCCGCCGGTAGGCCTCGCGGAGGCGGTCGGCGACGCCCACACGACCCATCTCGACGTCGTCGATCGATCGTGCGCGGTAGACCTCGCGGAGCGAGGACGTCAGGACCACCTCGTCGGCGCCCGCGAGCTCGTCGACGCGGAGCGGTGCTTCGTCCACTTCGAAGCCCTCTTCACGCGCCACCTCGATCACGTGCCGGCGCGTGACGCCGGGAAGGATCCCGTCGTCGAGCGGCGGCGTCACGAGACGATCGCCGAACGCCGCGAACACGTTTGACCCGGTCGCCTCGAGGACGCGGCCCTCCGATGTGAAGAGCGCGTCGTCCGCGCCGGCGCGTTTCGCGGCGACGCGTCCGGCGACGCTCATCGCGTATGACGTCGACTTCACGTGGGCGAGCGAGCGGGCGCCGTGCGCGAACGTGACGATGACGGCGCCGTCGGCGTGCAGCTTCGTGTAGTCGCGGAGCGCCCACGCGAGGACGAACATGTTCGGCTCGGCGTCCGCTTCGCTCTGCGGATCGATCGGGCCGCTACCTCGCGTGATGGTCACGCGCACTCCCGCGTCGCGCAATTCGTTCGTGTGCACCGTGTCGCGGAGCGCTTCCGTCACGGTTCGTCCGTCGGGGATCGGAAGGTCGATCCACTCGGCGCCCTCGGCGAGACGCGCGTAGTGCTCGTCCGCTGCCCACGGCTCACCGTCGTACGCACGCAGCGTTTCGAACAGTCCGTGTCCCGAAAGCAAGCCGCGATCGAGCACGGAGATCGTTGCGTGTTCGGGCGCGATGAGAGCGCCGTTGAACCATATGCGCGGCATGGGCACGGCCACGATACGCTCCGCCGCGTGGACGAGATCCTCTACTACCTGAAGCGCGTTCCGATCGGCGGTGTGCTCGCGTTCCTCGGCGTCGCGCTCCTCTGGTTCCTGAGCGCGTCTCCGAACGCGACGGCGTTCGTGCCCAAGGTCACCGGCATGCCGATCCAGCAGGCGAACGGTGTCGCGCTCGCGCACTCGTTCGCCCTGCGCATCGTCGTACGCGCCGGCGGCGGACGCGCCGGCACCGTCGTCGAGCAGCATCCGCAACCCGGCACCCCGTTGTCGAAGGACGAACCGATCACAGCCGTCGTCACGAAAGGCGTCCCGCAGGTCCGGCTTCCTGTCGTGAAGGGGAAGGCCGTCGAGGACGTCCGCGGCGCGCTGCAGGCCGCGGGCGTGAAGCCGGGAACGGTGGTCTTCCGCCGGGACGCAACCGTCGCGCCCGACCACGTGATCACCACCGAGCCCGCGCCGGGGAGCTTCGTCGACGTCGGCTCGACCGTCGAGATCATCGCGTCGTCGCCGTAGGTGCGGGCGGAGGGACTCGAACCCCCACGGGCAAAGCCCACGAGATCCTAAATCTCGGGCGTCTACCGATTCCGCCACGCCCGCGCGGAACGAGCCGAGTTTACGTCGCGCGTCAGTGCCAGCGACGTCTGTAGGCCACCGTCACGAGCCCGATCACCACGCCGAGCGCGATGACCGGCAGGAACATCGGCGCCAGCAGGAGCGCGCCCCACGTCAGTCCGCCGAGCAGGAACGCGATGACGTGGGTGGCCCACCGTGGCCAGGTGCTGCCCCCGCCCCCGCTGTGATCGAATTCCGGCTCCTCCGGGGGGGTGCCGCCGCTCTTCCCGTCGTCCAGCCTCCACTCGAGGTCCCCGACGACCTGCCAGAAGGGGTCCTTCTTCGTGCTCGAACGCGAAAAACCCATGATTGCCTCCTTCGGCAACAGCTTCGGGGTCTCCGCAGGGTCCCGAAATGACGATTTCCTATTCGTAACCAACGAAAGCAAGGCCGAGTCTGTTCGCGGACGTGGACGCCACCAAGACCTCAGAGCTGGTCCGCACGGTCCCCCACGCCCTCGTCGCGGCGGCCGCCACGGGCCGTGGGATCACCTTCGTCGACCGCGACCTGAACGAGACCCCGCTCCGCTACGACGATCTGGCCGACGGCGCGGCCCGGGTGGCCTCGAAGCTCGTCGACCTCGGGTGCAAGCCCGGCGACCGGGTCTGCATCCTCGGCCCGACGACGAAGAACCTGGTGACCGTCCTGTTCGGGACGTGGTGGGCCGGAGCGGTCCCCGTCGTCCTCTCGCTCCCCCGCCGCCAGTCCGACGTCGATGCGCTGATCGCCGAGGTCGGCGCCCGGACGGACAAGGTCGGCGCGCGCGTCCTTGCGGTCGCGGACCTCTTCCTCGACCTCACCCCGCCGCCCGACGTCGACGCAACCGTCGTCTCGATCGAAACGCTCGCGCAGGACGCACCACCGACGGCGCCGGTTCCGTCCGCCGAAGAAGATCTCGCCTACCTGCAGTTCACGTCGGGCACGACGGCGAGCTCACGAGCCGTGGCCCTCACGCACGGTCACCTGATCGCGAACATGACGAACGCGGGAGCGATGGCGAACGTGACGTCCGATCGTGATGTGTTCGTGTCCTGGCTCCCGCTCTTCCACGACATGGGATTGATCGGCATGCTCGTCGGCTCCGTCCTGTTCCGGACGGATCTCGTCCTCATCCCGACCGAAGAGTTCCTCGGGCGGCCGGGCGTGTGGGTCGACGCGATGTCGCGCTACGGAGGGACGATCACGGCTTCACCGAACTTCGGCTACGGGCTGGCCGCACGCGACCTGCGGGGGAAGCCTCGCGCGCTCGATCTCGGCGCGTGGCGCATCGCCGCGAACGGCGCCGAACCGATCGATATCGAGACCTGCGAACGCTTCGCGAGCGAAGCCGGAACGTACGGGTTCAACGCGAACGCGATGTGTCCGATGTTCGGACTCGCCGAAGGCACGCTCGCGGTGACGCTCGCGAGTCCCGATCAGCCCGTCTTCGTCGAACACGTCGATCGCACGGCGCTCGAGACCGAGGGCGTCGCGAGGCCGGCGGTAGGTGAAAGGGCGAAAGCACTCGTCGCTTGCGGACGTCCGATCCCCGGTCACGATGTGGCGATCAAGGCGCGCGACGGACGAGACCTTCCGGACGGCCACGTCGGCGAGATCTGCTTCCGGGGGCCGAGCGTGATGCTCGGGTACTGGAACGACCCCGAGGCGACCGCGGAAGCCCTCCGGGACGGCTGGCTGCACACCGGCGATCTCGGCTACATCGGCGACCACGGCCTCGTCGTCTGCGGCCGACGCAAGGACATGATCATCCTCGGCGGACGAAACCTCTACCCCGAGGACTACGAGTTCCACGCCGAGCACGTCCCGGGGGTCCGGAAAGGCAACGTGATCGCGTTCGCGTTGCCCGAGGTCGAGCGGATGGTCGTCGTCGCCGAAACGACGGCCAACGCGGACGACGCTCCTGACATCGCCCGCGAAGCTCTCGAACACCTGCGACGGACGCTGCCGCGAGGTCCGGAAGAAGTGGTCCTCGTCACGCCGGGCACCCTTCCGAAAACGACGTCGGGCAAGCGCCAGCGCAGCGTATGCCGCGAGCTGTACGCGACGGGCAGGCTCGTCGCCGTCGCGACGGCTCAGGGTCGTCCCTGAGGTGCGGTAAGGGTCGGACGGGGGCGCGCCGGGTCGTTCCCGATTGCACACGCGCGCGCTGGCGGCGAGTATGCGCGACGTGAAACCGCGCCCCGTCCGTTCCAAAGCGAAAGCCAAACCGAAAGCCGCCGCGCGCCGGAAGCCGAAGGCGCCGGCCGTCGAGCCGATCCTCGCCGCCCGCGACCTTGTGAAGGAGTACAACACGAACGGTTCGAGCGTCCGGGCCCTCGACGGCGTCTCGCTCGAGGTCGCACCGGGGAGCTTCGTCTCCGTGATGGGGCCGTCCGGCTCCGGGAAATCGACGCTGATGCACCTGCTCGGAGGACTCGACGCGCCGACGTCCGGCGACGTTTTCCTGCGGGGCAAGAAGCTGTCCGGTCTCACCGATCAGGAGGTAACTCTCGCGCGGCGGGGCTCCGTCGGATTCGTCTTCCAGTTCTTCAACCTCGTGCCGGTGCTCACCGTCGCCGAGAACATCGCGCTCCCGCTGGTCATCGCCGGGGACGAACCCTCGTCCTATGCGGCACGGCTCGACGAAGTGATCGCGCAGGTCGGCCTCACCGATTGCCGCGATCAATTGCCGTCCCAGATCTCGGGCGGCCAGCAGCAACGCACGGCGATCGCTCGCGCGATCTTCCCGGCTCCCGCCGTCGTCCTCGGGGACGAACCGACCGGCAATCTCGACACACGGACGAGTCAGCAGATCCTGAACCTCCTCCGTGAGCTGCAAGAGGCACACGACCAGACGATCGTCATCGTCACGCACGATCCCCGAGCCGCGGCCTACGGGGACCGAGTGATCTATCTCGAGGACGGCCAGATCACGAGCAACATCGAGCTCAACGGCATGAGAGGAGGTGAAGCTCGTGCGAAGGCTGTCCTCGCTTGGCTCCAGAAACTTGGCGCATAGGAAGGGACGGTCGATCCTTACCGGTACGGGGATCGTCCTCGGCGTCGCGATCCTGTTCGGTGTACTCGTCGCGAACGCGACGACACAGAAAGGCGTCGACGACCTCATCTCGGGCTTCACCGGCAAGGCCGACGTCGTCGCCGGACCGATCGGGGCCTTCGACGCGAAGCTTCCTCGCGGCGCGGTCGCCACACTGCGCTCGCTTCCCCAAGTCACCGACGTGATCGGTGAATACGGCTTCTCGACGGCTCTGGCCGGCTTCCGTTCGAAGTCCGACCCGACGCAGCCGGCGAGCCTCGACGTGTCCGGCATCGTCCCGTCGGAGTCGCAGAAGATCCGGGATTACCCGTTCACGGCCGGTCGATTCCCGAACCCCGGCGCGTTCGAGATCGATGTGTCCAAGAAGCTCGCCGACGACTATCACCTCGAGGTCGGCGAGCAGCTCCCGCTCCGCGGGCGGAAGCTCGCGAGAACGTTCACGGTCGTCGGCATCGTCGACGTGAAGGATGTCGGCGGACGACGCGGCGGCAGCGGACAAGGCTTCGTACCGATGGATGTCGCGCACAAGATGCAGGGTGATCCGGCCGGTGCGCTCGACGGCGCGGACGTCGTCCTCGCCAAGGGCGTCGACACCGATACGTGGCTCGACGCCCACAAGGACGCGATCACCGGAGTACGTATGCAGAACGCGCAGAACCTGGCGCAAGGGTTCAAGCAGTTCCTCACGGCGTTCGGGATCTTCCTCACGTTCTTCGCGGCGATCGTCCTGTTCATCGCGGCGTTCCTGATCTACCTGACGCTCTCGATGGCGGTCATCGAGCGCACGCGTATCTACGGCACGTTGCGCGCTCTCGGGGCTACGTCCAAACAGGTGCGTCGCGTGGTGATGCGCGAAGCCCTGGTCCTCAGCCTCGTATCGACCGTCGCCGGGCTCGTCCTCGGCCTCGGCCTGGCGAAGGGCCTGCTCGTCTTCATCAGCAAACTGTTCGGGATCTCGATCCCGGGGCTCGCGATCACGCCGAGCGCGCTGATCGCGACGATCTTCGTCGGGCTGGTCGTCACGATCGTCTCGGCGTTGATCCCGGCGCGACGCGCGGGACAGCTCGCGCCCATCGTCGCGATGAAAGGTGACTATGCGCGCGACACGAAGCTGTCCCGCATGTGGATCACCGGACTCATCTTGTTCGCCGTCGGAACGGCCATCTCCGTCTCGTCCTCGAAGACCGGCCCGCTCGGCGTGATCGTGATCCTTCTCGGCTCCGTGATGCTCGTTCCGCTCGTGCTTCGTCCGCTCTCGCAACTGCTCGGACGACTCACACACAACATCGCTCGGGGCGTCGGCGACATCGCGGTGCTCCACCTGTCGAAGGAACGCAGCCGGTCGGCGTACACCCTCGCGCTCATCATGATCGTCATGGCGATGCTCTTCGGCACCGGCGGTCTGTTCCTCTCGCTTCGCAGCGGGATCGCCGAGATCGTCGACCGGCAGTTCGGCGCGGACATGCTCGTTCAGCCGCAAGTACCCGACGACGGCACGGTCGGCGCGAGACTCTCGAACGTTCCCGGTGTCGGACACGTCACTCCCATCCGCTTCGGATTCGGAACCGGTATCGACACCAAAGGCAAGACGCAGGAGTTCTTCATCCGTACGATCGATCCGTCCTCGTACTTCGCGGTGTCGAGTTACTTCTGGAAGAGCGGCAGCGGGAGCGATGCTGCGGCGAAGGCGGCGTTGACGCGAGGCGGCTCGATCATCGCGTCGGACGAAGTCGCGAAGGCGCTCGGCGCGTCCGTCGGACACGACGTCACGCTCAACACGGCACGCGGACCTACGCACTTCACGCTGGCCGCCATCTACATCGGGACCGCGGGCCCGCCCGAGCTCTCGATGGGTCTGAAGGACGCCCGGACGTACCTCGGGACGTCCCGGCCGCAGGCGTACGCGCTGAACGTGGCGAAGGGATCGAACCCGGACACCGTCGCGGTCGCGATCAAGAAGGATCTCGCCGCGTATCAGCCGATGACGCAGACCTCGGCTGAAGCGAAATCGGAGGCGAAGTCCCAGATCGCGACGTACTTCGAGATCATCTGGGCGATCCTGCTCATCGCCGCGATCGTCGGGCTGCTCGGGCTCGCGAACACGCTCGCGATGTCTGTGCTGCAGCGCTTCCGCGAGATCGGGATCCTCCGCGCGATCGGCGTCACCGCATCGCAGACGTGGCGGATGGTGCTCGTCGAATCGTCCACGCTGGGACTGACGGCATTCGTCCTGTCGATCCCCCTCGGCGCGCTGATGACATACCTCGTCGTCAGGGGCACGTCGGACGGCTTCGGGTTCTCGATCCCGACGCTCTACCCGTGGGTCTGGGTTCCGTTCGTGTGTCTCTTCGCGATCGTGATCGCCGTCATCGCGGCCATCGCACCCGGACGCCGAGCGTCACGCCTCGAAGTCGTATCCGCGTTGCAGTACGAGTGAGCGCGGCTACTTCTTCTTGACGATCGTGATCGTGACGGTCGCCGAGTCACGTCCGCCGTGCGTGTCGGTGATCGTATAGACGAACGAGTCCGACTTCGCGCCCTTCCGGGGAGCGGTGTACGAGATCGTTCCGTCCGGGTTCACGACGACCGCTCCGCCGTGCACGCCGCGAGCGTCGGCCGACGCGACCCTGATCGCCTCGCCTTGAGGATCCGAGTCGTTCGCGAGCACGGCGATCTTCACCGTCTTGCCGGCCTTCACGCGCGCGTGGTCGTCGACGGCAACGGGTGGCGCGCTCGCCACGTTCACCGTCACCGTAGCCGAAGCCGTCTTGTCGGACGGATCAGTGATCGTGTACGCGAACGTGTCCGCGCCCGCGAAGCGGGACGGCGGCGTGTACGTCAGGGATCCATCGCCGGCGGGCTGGATCGTTCCTCCGTGCGCGCTACTCGCGTCGAAGTGGTCGATCGTCACAGCCTCGCCGTCGGGATCGAAGTCGTTCGCGAGGACATCGACGTTCACGCTCTTGTTCAGGTCCGTCGCCGCGGTGTCGTCGACCGCTTGCGGGCCGCAATCCGAGACGACGGGCAGCCCGGTGAACGAGATGTCGTCGACCCACCATCCGTCGGGGGCCGGGTTCGTGGCGCTCGGAGCGTTGCTGTCGTCGTTCGCGAAACGCCAGCGGACGAGGCGCGACGTCCCGGCGTACGCGCCGAGATCGACGTCCACCTTCGTCATGGACGAACCGCTGTCGCCGCCCCACGCCGGCCGGTCGCCGAGCACGTACGAGGGATCGTTCAGGACGCGTCCGTTGTACCCGCCTTCGACGAAGGTTCCGCCGCCCGCCGTAACGTCCTGCCAGGTCTTGCCGCCGTCGGTGCTGATCTCGAGCACGCCGGCGTCGAAGAATCGCGGGTCGCCCGGCGTCGTGGTATCGGGGTCCTCGGTGTCGATGCGATGGAAGAAGACGAGGTGACTGCTCGACGTGAGATCGACCGGAGGCGACACGAGGCGGTCGTCCTTCTCGGGCGCGGTGTCGTCGGTGTTGAACGAGTGCGTCGGGCTGTGCGCGTTCGAGTCCGTCACGCTCGCCCACGTGTTGACGGGCACGAAGTCGGCCGACGTATCGAACTGCCAGTTCGGATCCGGGTTGGGCTCCAGCGTGTCCGTGAAGGTCCCCGTCGGCGTCGCCGGACAGAACGACGTGACGTCGATCGTGACCGTCGCCTGCGAGGTGATCCCGGCGGTGTTCGCGATCGTGTAGGTGAAGTGATCCGTCCCGAAGAAGCCTTTGCTCGGGGTGTACGTCACGGAATCGTCGGGGTTCCGCACGGCGCCGCCGTGCGCGCCTTGCGAGACGTCGACGACGTGCAGCGTCGAGCCGTCGGGGTCGTTGTCATTCGCGAGGACATCGACCGTCACCGGTTGCGGCTGGCGCGTTGTCGCGGCGTCGTCGACGGCCTTCGGCGGATGCACGCCGAGGTCCGCGCCGATCGAGTAGTTACACGTCCCCGTGGCCGTGTCGGCCGTTGGTGTGATGCGCTCCGGGACGGGGCCGGTCCCGATCTCGCGCTGCGCGTCGATCTCGAGGTTCGACAGCGCCGAACCCCAATCCATCGGAGGGGGCGGCGTGACGGCCGGGGTTTGTCCCGCGTCGAATGTCGCGATGGCCGAGTTGAATGTCGCGACCGGCATCACCACACGGATCTCGTTGTTCGTGACGTCGAACGCGCCGGTGATGTCGGCAACGCTTCCGAATGTGCCGGCGGCGTCCGCGGCATCGATCGTGAACGACGTCGTTCCCGCGGTGTCGTCCGACTCGGCTTGCACCTCGTAGGTCGTTCCCGCGTAGTCGAAGAGGAAGCGGAACAGCTTGCCTGTCGCTCCCGTCGGGGGTGTCGACGAAAGCTGCGAGACCTTGATGTGGAACGTGAGGTTGCGCGTCGCCGCATCCCACGTGATCCGTCCTTCACGGATGTCGAGGGACGGATCGGAAGGAACCGCACCCGTGTCCACCAGGAACGCCGTCGCGTCCCCTTCGGGATCGACGATCTCCGGTGAGTTCTGACCGCAGGTGGACGTACCACCGGCCGGCGTGAACGTGAAGACGTGCGGTGTGCCCCGGAGCGGCGTGAGGGTCGTCGCGAGTTCCGCCGGCGGGACGGAGTCGAACCCCGGGGCCCGGTCGGCGGCGCAGAGCGTCGGCATGTCGGTGTTGAGCGTTCCGATGACGACGTCGTTGGAGGCGTTGCAGTGCTCCTGCACGATCTTCGGCGCGTTCTGGATGTCTCCCCACGTCGTCGCGACGAGATCGAAGAACGGGGCACCCAGGTGGGCGCCGAACGCGCTCGCGTCGTACGAGGCGATGACGCTGGTGGGCGTCACCGCGGCGACACAACTGTCGGCGAGATCGTTCGTGCACACGGCCTTCGTTCCGTCCCAATCGACGGAGAAGGTGCGCTTCACCCCGTCGACCGAACCGGTCAGCTGATAGCGGTTCGGCGCCGACGTCGGCTTCGACGTCATCCCCGTGAGGTTCCAGATCAGCTCGATGCGATCGCCGGACGGTGCACCCGGGACGTTCGACGCCTCTGTGCCGTGCACTTCGTGAACGTCGACCGACGTGAGGTCGAGGGAATCCGTCGATTCGTCCCCGCCGTCTGCGGTGGCGACGACCGTCGTCGGCGAACCGCCAGACAGCCCGGTGTCGGCCGCGAGCTGCATCGCGCTCAGTACCGCGGCGCGCGTGTCGATCAAACCGTGGCCCTTGTCGATCGAAGTCGGCGAGTCCGGGTCGGTGGGGTCGGTTTCGTCGTAGGCCGCTCCGGCGGTGAAGCGGTGAGCTGTGTCCTTGAGGATCTTCTCGATCTGCGCCGGCGTGATATTCGGATCGGCTTGATAGAGGTCGGCGACGACGCCCGTCGTGTGCGGAGCGGCCATCGACGTGCCGGAAAGGTGCGTGTAATACGGCTCGTATCCCGGCGCGGGCAATCCGAAGGCCGGGTTATCGCACGCGACACTCGGCGCATTGCACGCCGAGATGATGTTCGAGCCCGGAGCGGCGAAGTCCGGGTTGGTGTCGGGCCGGCCCGGATAGCCCTGGCTCGAGTCGCTCTCGAGGCCGTTGTCACGACTCCCCGTTCCGGCGTCGTCGTAGTTCGCGACGCTGAGGTTCCCCGGCTTCGGGTTGTTCGCGTCGGGACCCGTGCACGGGACCGATGCCGTCGGATCGCCGGTCGGTGCGCACGGCGACTGGCCGCTGTTGCCGGCCGCCCACACGACCGTGACGCCGGCGTCGATCAGTTTGTCCCCGAGGAGGGAAAGGATGTCGGGGTTGTTCGCGTCGTAGAACCCCGGGTCGCCGTACGAGTTGTTGATGACTTTGATCGGCGGGTTCTGTTTCGCGCCGTTGTCGAGGATCCACTGGAACGCCGTCGCGGCGTTGAGCGTGAAGATGCTGTCGCCGTCGCCCGAACCGAATCCGTAGAGCTTCGCTCCCGGCGCCGTCCCTCGATAGAGACCGTGGCTCGCGGTGCCGTCCCCGGCGGCGATACCCGAGACGTGCGTACCGTGCCCGGCCGTCGTGTCCGAGTTCGGCACGTTCTCCATGACCTGCACGGGACAGTTGCCGTTCGCGTCGTTGACGATCCCCTGCGTCGGACACGTGATCTTGAAGTTCACCTTCGTCTTGCACGTGTTCTGGTCGGCGTTCGGCGCACCGCACCAGGAGAGGTCGGGGTGGAGGCCGTCGGTCCCCGAGTCGACGATGCCGATGCCGACGCCGGTACCGTCGATGTAGCGGCCGTTCGCGTCCTTCACGCGCAGATCGAGACCGCCGGTCTCGTCCGAAAGCGCCCGGACGCGCGTCGCCCACGCCGCCGTCGTGTTGTCGAGCTTCAGACGCTCGGGGAATTCGAGGCGACGGAGTCCGTCGATCCGCGTCGACGCGGTGAACGCGCTCGCGCTCCCGTACACGACCGTCGCATTGACTGAAGGGAAATCGGTTCCGGTGTGCAGGCCGGCGCCGCGGAGCGCCGTCAGCGCCTGCGCGTGGGAGAGCTGCGACGTGAACTCGGCGATCGCGATAACGGTGGTCCCGGCGCGCGCGTCGCGGATCTCCTGCTGCAGCTGGCGGTCGACGACGGGGGCCTTCGGCTTCGCGGTCGGCGGCGTCGTAGCGGCGGCTCTCAGGGCCGGCATACAAAGGACGAGGACAAGCGCGACCAGGGTCTTACGTCTCAAGCGAAGCCTCCCCGCTCCGTATGGGTGTGCGGGCAAATAGTAGCCCATCGCTACGAAATCCGGGGGTAGATCGCCTGTCGGCGGCATGTGCCACGATGCGGCCGTCGGCTTCCCCGCCTCACCTTCCCCACGGCTCCCAGGAGGAAGGTATGCGCGTCCCCGTTCTCGTCTTGATCTGCGTTGCCCTGCTGGCGGTGCCACCGCCACGCGTCGCGGCCCAGTCCGCCGGCGCGGTGGTCGCCGAGGTATATGGCAGCGGCGGCAACACCGGCGCGACCTACTCGCGCGATTTCGTCGAGCTGTTCAACCGCTCGAAGCAAACCGTGTCCCTCGCGGGCTGGAAGCTGCAATACGCGCCGAAGGACAGCGACCGCTGGTCCTCGACGGCGCTCACCTCCCAGATCGCGCCCTACCGGTACTTCCTCGTGGCGCTCGGCGGTGGTTCGTCCGGCGGAGCGGCATTGCCGGCCCCGGACGTAACGGGCGGGACGAATCTCAACGGAGCGGCGGGCGTCGTCCGGATCATCGACGCGGCCGGAACGACCGTCGATCTCGTCGGCTACGGCGCCGGAACGACGTCGGAGCGGCGTCCGGCACCCGGGACGTCGGACCCGAAGCACGCGACGACCCGCAAGCGGATCGGCTGCATGGATACAGACGACAACGCGTCCGATTTCGATCTCGAGGTAGTGACGGCGCGGAACCATTCCTCGGCGTTCAACCGCTGCGACTCGCCACCCGCATTGAACACGGTCGGCAATCACGCGGCGCACGCGGGTTCGCAGCTGAGCTTCACGCTCTCCGCGTTCGATCCCGACGGCGACGCCTTGACGTACTCGGCCTCGAACCTGCCGAGCGGATCGACCTTCTACGCCGACAGCCGCACGTTCGCGTGGCGGCCGACTCCGGCCGATGTCGGGACGCATCCCGGCGTGCGGTTCGCGGTGTCGGACGGCTTCTCGACGGACGACGAAACCGTCACGCTCGGCGTCGCCCCGCGCAGCGCGTCCGGACGGTCGCAGACGAGCGTCGCGTTCAACAAGTTCGATCGCGAACTCGACGTCCACGGGTTCGTTTCGCCGGACCATCGAGGGTTCGAGGTCGTCGTCCGGCTGTTGCGGAAAACGAAGTCGGGTTGGCAGCTCGTGGCCTTGCAGCGTCCCGTCCTGGATCAATCGAGCTCGTACCGCGCGTCGTTCGCTCGCGCAGCGAAAGGCGAGTGCATGCTGCGCACGGAGTTCCCGGGCGACGACCTTCACGACCCGAGCGTCGCGCAGGTCGAGCTGCGGTGTTAGAGATCGGCGATCTCGGCGACGAGCGCGCGCAGGGCAAGGCCGCGATGTGAGATCCGGTTCTTCTCGTCGGGCTTCATCTCCGCCGCCGAGCGGCGCTCGCCGTCGGGCACGAACAACGGGTCGTAGCCGAAGCCGCCGCTCCCCCGCGGCTCGGTCGCGATCGATCCTTCGAACACGCCCTCTCCGACGAAGTCCTCGCCGTTCGGCAGCGCGAGCACGGCCACCGCCCGGTACCTCGCGGACCGTAGAGCCACGCCCTCGAGGAGGCGGAGCAGCTTGGCGTTGTTCGTCGCGTCCGTCGCCGCCGTGCCCGAGAACCGGGCCGAACGGGGGCCGGGCGCGCCGTGAAGCGCATCGACCTCGAGGCCCGCGTCCTCGGCGAGAACGGGACGCCCGACGAACCGCAGCGCGTTCGCCGCCTTGAGACGCGCGTTCTCGAGGTACGTCGTGCCGGTCTCGACTTCGCCGAGCCACATCGGCACCGTCACGATCTCGATCGGCGAGCCGGCGAGGATCGCCCGGGCTTCCGCGAGCTTGCCCGGGTTCGACGTCGCCAGCACGACTCTCACTGAAGCGTCTTGCGTTGAGCGTCGACGAGCTCGCCGATCCCTTTCGCCGCCAGCGAAAGCATGCGATCGAGGATCGACTTGTCGAAGGCTTCGCCCTCGGCCGTGCCCTGCACCTCGACGAAGTTTCCGGCGCCCGTCATGACGACGTTCATATCGACGTCCGCGGCAACGTCTTCGGAATAGTCGAGGTCGAGGCACACGCGGTCGCCGAGCATCCCGACACTGACGGCCGCCACGTGATCCTTGATCGCCGCTTCGGCGCCCGCCGCACGGATCGCATCGACGAGCGCGACGTATCCGCCGGTGATCGAGGCCGTGCGGGTTCCGCCGTCGGACGTGAGGCAATCGCAGTCGACGGTGATCGTCACCGGGCCGAGCTTCTGCATATCCACGACCGCGCGGAGCGAACGACCGATGAGACGTTGGATCTCCTGGGTGCGTCCGGAAAGGCGTCCGCGCGCGGCTTCGCGGCCGGACCGTTCCATCGTCGACGCGGGGAGCATCGAGTACTCGGCCGTGATCCAGCCCTGTCCGGTTCCTTCGAGGAATCGCGGCACACCTTGCTCGAGCGTCGCGGCGCAGACGACACGCGTGCGCCCGAACGACACGAGACACGATCCCGCCGGGAAGTCGAGGTAGCCGCGTTCGAACGTGATCGGACGAAGCTCTTCGGGGGTTCGTCCATACGACCGTTCACTCATACCGTGTACACATTCCCTTCTGTCGCGGCTTCGATCGGTCCGTCGTAGCTCTCACGCGCTTCGGCCTCCGCCTGCTTCGGATCGAACGTCGCCCAGATGTGCGTGAGGACGAGGCGCTTCACCTTGGCGTCTCGGGCGAGTCGTCCCGTTTCGCGCGCCCACATATGGACCCCGCCGTCGGCGGACACCTCGCCGACATAGGTCGCTTCAGCGATCAAGAGGTCCGCCTCCGCGCATGCATCCGGAAGGTCCGGGAAGAACGCCGTGTCGGAGGTGTAGACAACGTCGCGTCCGTCGGCGCTGAGCCGGACGCCGTAACTGTCGATCGGGTGCTCCGTCCGGAACGGACGAACCGACAAACCTTTCACGGAGAAGTCGCCGCCGAGCGGCTGGAAGGCGAAAACCTTGTTGAAGAGCTCGCTCGAACGTCCGCCGCCGAGGAGCGCGCGAAGACGTTGCTCCGCTTCGGCCGGAGCGTGCACCGGAAGGGGTTCGTCCCGCGGGTTGTCGTCGAGGCCCATCGCATACATCAAGGGGAGCACGTCCGAGATGTGATCGGCATGGCCGTGCGTGATGATCATCGCGTCGAGCTCGCGCCACGATGCGACACGTTGCATGTTCGCGAACGTTCCGTTGCCGGCATCGATCCACACCTTCGCGCCGCCGCCGTCGACGAGGAACCCCGAACAAGCACCGCCGGCGCGCGGGAAGGCTGCGTTGCACCCGAGGACCGTTACTTGCACCTCGTCACCCTATAAGGGATGGCGCTTCACGCTGCTGACGACGGGTCCGAGGAACTTCGGCGCGAGGCGATTGAAGTCGTCTTCGGATCCCGACGTCACGAAGTTGTGTTCGGGCGGTGATCCGTCCTCCCGGAGCAATCCGTTCGCGACGAGCACCGTGTACACGTCCTTCGCCGTCTCTTCGGCCGACGAGACGAGCAGGACGTCGGGACCCATCACGTAGCCGATCGTTCCCTGCAGCAGCGGGTAGTGCGTGCAACCGAGGATGAGCGTGTCGACATCCGCTTCCTTGAGCTCGCCGAGGTAGCCCTCGGCCGTTTCGAGCGTGCTTCGCAGCGTCGTCTCACCCCGCTCGGCGAGCTCGACGAACCGCGGGCACGCCTTCGAGAAGACCTGCACCGGCACCCGCTGACGCAGCAGTGCTTCTTCGTACTGACGTGAGGTGATCGTTGCCTCCGTTCCGATGATGCCGACGCGTTTGTTGCGCGTCAGACGTGCGGCCACCTGTGCGGGCGGCTCGATCACCGTCAGCATCGGAACGTCGAGCTTCGGACGCCCGAGCGTGTTCAACGCCGAGGACGCCGAATTGCAACCGACGACGATCATCTTCACGTCTTGCTCGAGGAGGTAGTCGATGATCTCGAGCGAGTACCGGTGGATCTCATCGAGCGGCTTCGGTCCGTACGGCGTGCGCGCCGTGTCGCCGTAGTACACGATCGCCTCGTTCGGGAGCGCTTCGATCACCGCGCGCGCGACGGTCAGCCCGCCGACACCCGAATCGAAGATCCCGATCGGTCGCGACGTCACCACCAGATCTGGTCGCCCATGTCGCGTTCGACCTTCTCCGGGTCCTCGACGTGCACACCCGTCGAGATGTACTTCCATCCGCCGTCGGCCAGGAGGACGACGCACGCCTTCGAATCGAGCGCTTCCATCGCCCGGAGCGCAACGTGCACCGCCGCGCCGGACGAGATGCCCGCGAACACGCCTTCGAGTTCGAAGAGGTCCCGCGTCGCTTTGAACGCATCCTTCGACTGGACGATGAACTTCCGGTCGATGACGGACGGATCCAGGATCGGCGGGATGTAACCCTCGTCGAGCGAACGCAGGCCCTGCACGAGATCACCCGCGGGCGGTTCCGCGGCGACGACGTTGATGTTCGCGTTGTGTCGCTTGAGTCCGCGCCCGCATCCGGTGAGCGTTCCACCCGTCCCGAGCCCGGCGACGAAGGTGTCGATCTCCGGAAGGTCGCGCCAGATCTCCTGCGCCGTCCCCTGTTCGTGCGCACCCGGATTCGCGGCGTTCTCGTACTGATTGAGCATCAAGTACTTCGCGTTCTCTTCCGCCATGCGCTCGGCGACGCGGATCGCGCCGTTCGTCCCTTGGTCGCCTGGTGAGAGGTGAACCGTCGCGCCGTACATCTCGAGCATCCGCCGGCGTTCCATCGACACGGACTCCGGCATGACGATCTCGAGCGCGACGTTCTTCGCGCGGCAGATCATCGCCATCGAGATCCCGGTGTTGCCCGATGACGGCTCGAGCAGGATGCGGTCGTCCGTCAGGAGTCCCTTCGCCTCGGCGTCGTTGATCATCGACCGCGCGATGCGGTCCTTCACCGATCCTGTGGGGTTCTGTCCCTCGAGCTTCGCGTACAGACGTCGGCCCGGTGGGGACAGACGCGGCAGGCCGACGAGCGGCGTTTCCCCGATGGCGTCGACGAGAGTCTCGAACCGCATCTGGTTATCGCGCTCCCGTTACGCCGGCCTATCAGACCGGTTGGTCTCGCTCACTTCGTTCGCCGACCCCCCGGACCCCCCGGCGACGGCGGGCAGGATCGCTACGGTGTCGCCGTCGCTCACCTTCGTGTCGATGCCGTCGAGGTAGCGGACATCCTCGTCGTTCGCGTAGACGTTGATGAAGCGGTGGAGCTGATCGTCGTCGGACAGAACGCGTTCCTTGAAGTCGGGATACTGCCGGACGATGTCTTGGATCAGTTCCTTCACGCTGGCACCGCTCGCCTCGATGGTGGCGTTGCCGTCCGTATGTTTACGAAGGACCGTCGGGATCTTCACCGTCACCGTCATCTCGAACAGAACTCCTCGTAGTCGATCAGCCGCATGATCTCGGGGGATGAACCACACAGCGGGCACGCCTCGTCCCGCGTCACACGAACCCGGTTGAACCGGACCTCCAACGCATCGTACAGGAGCAAGAACCCCACCAGCGGTGTTCCTATGCCGCAGATGAGCTTGATCGCCTCCGTCGCCTGGATGGTACCGATGGTGCCCGCGAGCGCTCCGAACACACCGGCCTGCGCGCAGTTCGGGACGGTTCCGGGGGCGGGCGGACTCGGAAACAGGCACCGGTAGCACGGACGCCCCCCGTTGAACGTCGTGACCTGTCCCTCGTACTGGAAGATCGCGCCCGACACGAGCGGCTTGACGGCGAGATAACAGGCGTCGTTCAGCAGGTACCGCGTCGGAAAGTTGTCACTTCCGTCGACGACGAGATCGAAGCCGGCGATGGCGTCCGACGCGTTCGAGCTGTCGAGACGCGCGTCGATCGTGACGACGTCGACGCCGGGGTTGATGGCGTTGATCGTCTCCGCCCCCGAAACCGTCTTCGGACGACCCACGTCCGCGGTCGTGTGCAAGATCTGTCGCTGCAGGTTCGTGAGATCGACTGCGTCGTGGTCCGCCAGACCGATCCGTCCGACACCGGCCGCCGCGAGGTACATCGCCACAGCGGAGCCGAGTCCCCCGGCGCCGACGATGAGCACCGATGCGTCGAGCAGCTTGCGCTGCCCGGCGCCGCCGACCTCGGGAAGGATGATGTGACGCGCGTAACGATTGACCTGCTCGTCGGTGAAGTCACTCATATTCGAGCTCGACCTCCTCGACCTTCCCGTCGACGATCCGGAATCCGCGGAGCTCCGGCTGCTCGATGTCGCGGAGCGACACGATCAAGTACGCGGCTTCCGGGTAGTACGCGAGCTGCACGTCGGTCGACGACGGGTACGCCGGTGACCGCGTGTGCGAGTGATAGATCGCGACGAGCTCGAGCCCTGCTTCGTCCATCTCGTTGAAGACACGGAGCTGTTCGGCGGGTTCCATCCGGTAGAGCACCGGAGAACGTTCGGCATTCGTCATCTTGAAGATCCGCGTCGCGATGCCATCGTTACCCGCCAGCAAGCCGCATGCTTCGTTCGGCTGCTCGGCGAGAGCCTGCTCGATGATCGCGTCGGCGAAGCGACGTTCGAGCTTCATACGGGTTCGATCATCACGCCGACGTTGCGTTCTCCCCAGTCGGCGGCGATGCCGACAACGACTCTGCCCACACCGAGCCGGCGTGCTTGCGCCCGCGCCGCGATCAGGACGGCTCCCGTCGACGGTCCGAAGAAGAACCCGACGTGACGACCGAGCTCGCGCACCGCTTCGTGCGCTTCCCACCACGGCACCGGATAGACCTCGTCGACCAGGTCGCGGCGTAGCAACGCGGGGACGAAGCCGGCGCCGATGCCGGGGATGCGATGAGGGCCCGGCTTCCCGCCCGAGAGCACCGGCGACTCGGCCGGCTCGACGGCGACGATCCGGCACTCCGGGTTGTGTCCTTTCAGTACGTCGGCACAGCCGGAGATCGTCGCGCCGGTGCCGACACCGGCGACGAAGGCGTCGACACGACCTTCGCACTGCGACCAGATCTCTTCCCCGGTGGCGTGGTGCGCGGAGATCGCCGCGGGGTTCGAGAACTGACGCAGGACGAACGCACCCTCGCGCGCGAGCCGGTCGGCGTGATCGATCGCGCCGGTCATGCGCTCACGCGGGTCGGTGAGGACGATCTCGACACCGAGCGTCTCGAGATTCGCCTTCCGGACCTCGGGCATGTCGGACGGAGCCACCACGACGACGTGGTATCCCTTGGCGGGGCCGATCACGGCCAGCGCGGTGGCCGTGTTACCCGACGACGCTTCAACGATCGAACGATCCTTCGTGAGGGTGCCGCGCGCTTCGGCGTCTTCGATCATCGCCAGGACGGCGCGGTCCTTGATCGAACCGGACGGGTTGTCGCCTTCGACCTTGAGCCTGATCTCGGCGCACTCGGGCTCGGCACCGAGCGACACCATCACGCTGTCGCCGACGACATCGAGAACACTCGAGACGACCGGGGACGTCACCGCACCACGATCCGATCGACGTCGCTCGTGATCCGTCCGACGATCGCGTTCGCGAGCTCACCGTCGAGGGCGCGCACGACGTCCGGTGCATCGTCCGGACGAACCGCTGCGAGCAATCCGCCGGACGTCTGCGCGTCGCAGAGCAGGACACGTGTGGTCTCGTCGGTGTCACCCCAGTCGACTTCAACCGCGTCGCGGTTGCGCTTCGTCCCGCCGGGGACGCAGCCGTCCTCCGCGAGGGCGCGGGCGCCGTCGAGGATCGGGACGCTGTCCGCGTCGATCTCCGCTCCGACTCCCGACGCGCGCAGCATCCGCTGCAGGTGACCCATGAGTCCGAATCCGGTGACGTCCGTGCACGCGCGCACGCCGGCCTCGACGAGCACCCTCGACGCCCTGTCGCTGAGATGTGTCATCGACGCGATCGCGCTTCCGCCGTCGGAGAGATCGCGCTTGATCGCCGTCGTGAGGATCCCGGTACCGATCGGTTTGGTGAGGACGAGGACGTCCCCGGGCCGAGCGGCATCGATGGTCATGAGCTTCGTCGCATCCGCGCGGCCCACGACGACCATCCCGTACTTCGGCTCGGGATCGTCGATCGTGTGGCCGCCGACGACGGAGAAGCCGCCGCGACGCGCGACGTCGCGTCCGCCACGGAGCACGTCGGCGAGGAGCTCGAGCGGCAACGTGTCGCGCGGCCACGCCGTCACGTTGAGCGCGACGAGCGGACGCCCACCCATCGCATAGACGTCGCTCGACGCGTTCGCCGCCGCGATCTGCCCCCAGGTGTAGGCGTCGTCGACGAGCGGCGTGAAGAAGTCGATCGTGAGGATGAGAGCGTCGTCGCCGTCCAGCCGGATCACCGCGGCGTCGTCGGCTTCGTCGAGGCCGATGAGCACGTCGTCGCTCCGCTCGTCCGGCGGCCCGAGGAGCGCGAGCACTTCCCGCAGATCAGTGAGCCCGAGCTTGCACGCGCATCCGGCGCCGTGCGAGAAGCTCGTCAACTTCGCTGATGACGGCGTTGTCACGGGCCCATGCTACGGTCCGATCACTTCCTCGACTTCCCCGCCGAGTTGTCCGCCACGCGTTGGGAGGTCGTCTCGATGAACCGCTTCATTCGCTGTGCCGCCGCTTGCGCGGCGTTCGTTGTCCCGGCGCTCCTCGCGCTCGCGCCGTCGCCGCCGGGCGACGCGTCGGGCGCCGAGACGCCGCCGCTCGTGCAGTTACCGCCGGTGTTCGCGCTGCACGGCACACGTGTGGCCGTCACGGCCACCGCGTCCGGATCGCCGGACGGTCTGTCGCTCGTCGTGTCGGGACGGCGTCACCGGATGAGACCCGATGCGACCGGCGCGTGGCACGGGGTGTTCCGCGCGACGCACCGGCTCACCCACTACCGGGTCGAGGCTCGCTACCCGAACGGACGGATGGTGCGGAGCCGCGCCGGCGCGGTCACGGCGCTCGACGAGATCACCTCGCCGCGCATCTCGTTCGCCACGTCGTCGCCGGCGCTCGTCCTGACGCTCGCCATCGGGCACGACGTCGGCGCGACGGACGCGAGTCAGGCCGCCCGCATCCTGCCCGCGTCCTTCGACGTGGACGAACCCACCGGGCGCATCGACGTCCTCGACCAGGTGAACGCCCGCGTCGTGACGTTCGATCCGTCCGGCCAACGAGTTGCTGCAACACCGATCGCGAGCACGACGGCGAACGACATCATTCGCGAGCAGGACGGAACACACTTGGTGTTCGACGCCCCGCGCGGCGAGATCACGCACCTCACGCCGGAAGGCCGGACGACGACGCCGGCCAACGTCGGCGAGCAACCCGCGAACGCGCGGCTCACCGATGTTCCGGGGGCCGCGTCGATGTCGTCGGCCGCGCGCCGCCGCCGGCCGGGGCTGCGTGCCGTTCTCGATCGGGGAAGCGTGCTCGTCGCGAACGGGAGGCGCGGGGTCCGCATCGATCTCGGACGACCCGCGCTCGACGTCGTCGAGTCCGAAACGGACGCCGGCGGCGTGCTGTGGTCGCTCGTCGATCTCGACGACGCATCGATGCGTCTCGTCTCCGTCGATCCGGCGCATCCGGATGACGTCACCACGCGGACCGTCGATGCGAGCGTCTTCGGCGACGTCAGCCGGCGCATGGTTGCGCTGCGGTCCGGTGTCGTCGTGATGAACGCTTCGAACACACTGATGACGTTCACGAGGTACTCGCGATGAGGGCCGCGATCGCAACATCCATCATGGCTCTCGTCGTGGTCATGTCGACGGGCAAGGCCGACGCCGCCGGTTTCAACCGCAATTGGACGCGGTACGACGCACAGTCCTACGCCTTCCACGGGCTGCGCGAGCGATACGTCTTCGGTGGTGCGAAGTTCATCAACAACGATCGCTGGGATGCGTCCTGTAGTTCGTCGTGCACATCGTCGCAGGAGGGCATCGACTGCTCGGGGTTCGCGGCGAAGGTCTACGCCGTTCCGTACCTCACGCCCGAAACTACGGTGTACCACCCCTACCCGACCTTCGCGTTCTACTACGTCGGGAAGGACGGCTACGGTCCGACGGGGTCGTACCCGTATCACGGGGGTCGCTTCTGGTATTCGAACGGGAACAACCGCAACCCGTACTGGATGGACATGTTCGTGTGGGACTCGCATGCGGGAGGTCCGAGCGATCACATGGGCCTGCTCCGCGGACGCAACAGCGACGGCACGTGGATGACGCGTGAAGCACGCGGCGCGGCGTACGGCGTCGTCGAAGTGAATCGCAGTCTGGGGGATCTGATCCGGTGGCATTACAAGCGCGTCCAGCGCGCCGCGTGGGGCAAGAAGTGAAACGGTTCGCCGCGATCCTGCTGCTGGCCGCCGGGGGTTGCGCCGCTCACACGTCGGGATGCCCATCGCGCCTGGAGCCCACGTACCTGCCGGCGCGGTTCCGGCAGGTTGCGGCGCGCGCGCTCGTGCCGGGAGGCGGCGCCCGGACGTGGCGCGACGGCGACCGGCTCGTGCAACTCGTCGATCACGTCACGGCGAACCTCGGCGACAACGTCCGCTCGACCAAGGTGCGCGGGTTTGTTGCCGCCTACGGAGCGACGGGCCTCCCGGCCGCACCGCTCGCCGTCGAATGGCGCGATCGGTGCGACACGCCCTACGCGTTGCTCGCGCGCGGCATCGGGCCCGCCGAGCTGCTGCGCATCGCGAACGGACTCCGTCCTTAACCGTGCCCCAGCAGGTGGAAGCCGACCTCGACCGCGATGACGACGAGCAGCACGACGACGGCCGTGAGGATGTGACGGGGGCCGATCCTCGGCGGCGACTCCCCCTCCGACAGACGTTCGATCACGGCGAGCGCGACGACGCCGAGCAGCGCGGCACCGGCGACGAAGATCGCCAGGTGCAGGAGGTTGCCGATTGGCCCCTCGGACGACACGTGGACGACTGTAATCGCCGATGGTCTCGAACGCGGTCCTCATCACCGGTTGCTCGACCGGCATCGGCCGGGCGACCGCGGAGCGTCTCGCGAAGCGCGGTCATACCGTCTACGCGTCCGCGCGGCGTCTCGATTCGATCAGCGGCCTCCT
This sequence comes from Actinomycetes bacterium, assembly GCA_025934435.1. Lineage (GTDB taxonomy): Bacteria > Actinomycetota > JAICYB01 > JAICYB01 > JAICYB01 > JAICYB01. The sequence continues at coordinate 48,654 of JAICYB010000016.1, forward strand.
CGACGCCGGCTGCCGCACGCTGCAGCTCGACGTCACCGACGAAGCGTCGATGGCTGCCGCCGTCGCGGTCGTCGAGGCCGAGCACGGCGCGGTCGGCGCTCTCGTCAACAACGCGGGCTTCGCGGTCGAACGAGCCTTCGAGGACACATCGATGGACGACGTCCGCCGTCAGTTCGAGACGAATGTCTTCGGTCTCATACGCATGTGCCAGCTCGTGCTACCGAAGATGCGCGAGCAAAGCTCGGGCCGGATCGTCAACGTCAGCTCCGTCGGCGGCAAGGTCACCTTCCCCGGAGGCGCGCACTACCACGCGACGAAGCATGCGGTCGAAGCCCTCAGCGATGTGCTGCGTTTCGAGGTCGCGGGGTTCGGCGTGCACGTCTCGATCGTCGAACCGGGACTCATCAAGACCGCGTTCGGTGATACGGCCACCGCGTCGAGCGGGGGTTCGTCCGTCTATCGGGAGTTCAACGAGGCGGTCGTGAAGCGGGTCGCGGGTTCGTATGAAGGATTCATGGGACGCATCGCCGCCGCGGGTCCCGGGTCCGTCGCGCGGGCCATCGAACAAGCGATCACATCGCGCAATCCGCGCACGCGATACCGCGTGACCGCGGGCGCACGGATGATCCTCGCGACCCGCAAGCTGCTTCCCGACCGCGCGTACGACCTGATGATGCGAACGCAGTTCCCGCGTCCGAAAGCGTGACGCCGCTCGTCGCCGCCGCGGCGATCTTCGCCGTCGCGGATTGGTACGCCGTCGTCCGGCACATCAAGCCCCTCGAGTACGTCTGCAAGCCGGCGACGATCGCCGCGCTCATCGGGATCGCGGTCCTCATACATCCGCATCTCGCATCGCGGCGCGCGGCGTTCGTCGTCGCACTCCTTCTTTCGCTCGCAGGCGATGTGTTCCTCATGCTTCCGAGGGATGCGTTCATCCCCGGTCTCGCATCGTTCTTCGGAGCGCATGTCGCGTACATCGTCGGCTTCCGTTTGTCGCATCCGAACGCGTTGGCCCTCTTCCTCGGCGTGCTGTTCGTGTCGACGTACGCCGGCTCGCTCGGCCTCCACGTCCTGCGGCGCGCACCACGTGACATGCGCGTACCGGTGGCGGCGTACATCGCCGTGATCGCCGTGATGGTCGCCTTCGCGATCGGGACGGGACCGTGGATCGCGGCGGTCGCGGCGGTCGTGTTCCTGGTCTCCGACACGCTCATCGCGTGGAACCGCTTCGTCCGGCCGCTGCGATGGGCGCCGCTCGCGATCATCGTCACGTATCACTTCGCGCAAGCCGCGTTCGTTGCGTCACTGCGGTTCTAACGCGGCGCGCAGGAACGCGACGAGCTCACCCGCCGCGCGGCGTCGCGCGTCGTCGTCGAGGAGCGCTTCCGTCACAGACGATTCCGTCAGGTGCCCCATCACCGCCGAGTAGATCGTCAGCAACGCGATCCGCGGATGCTGGCGGCGGATCACACCGTCGTCCATGCCACGCTCGAACCACGCCACGGCGGAGTCGAGCAGCGGACGAAGCGCTTCGACGACGCGATCCGACACGGGCGGCCCCGCGCGCGCGACCTCGCGGATCAAGCTCAGCGCTTCCGGCCGCTCCTTGGAGAGCGCCATGGCGCTGTCGATGAAGACCGGTATGCGATCGAGTCCGCCGGGGTCGTGGTCCCGCAGCGCCCCTTCGAGGTTCTGGTACAGAGCCGACGCCGCCTCTGCGGCCGCCGCGGCGAAGAGGTCGGCCTTCGTCGAGAAGTAATACAGGAGCGTCTGCTTCCGTACGCCGACCACGGCGGCGACGCCGTCGAGGCTCGTCGCGTCGTAACCCTGGGCGCCGAAGAGCTCGAGCGCGACGTCGATGATCTTGGCCTTGGTCGCCGTGCCCGTCGTACGCGCCATGTGGACAGCTCCCGCGGTGGATGCTCATAATCTACCAGTTGGTAGATAACGGCGCAGGGCCCGAACTCCATATCCGAGACGCGTTCGCCGGGTCTCGCGTTCTCGTCACGGGAGCAAGCGGTTTCCTCGGGACGGCCCTCGTGTGCAAGATCCTGACCTCGCTTCCGGATGTCGCCGAGATCCTCCTCGTCGTACGGACGAAACCCGGCGCCCCGGCGGCCGACCGCGTCCAGCGCCGCGTCCTCGGCTCGAATGCCTTCGAACGCCTCCGCGAGAGCAGCGACTGGGAGTCGCTCGCCGCGAAAGTTACGACGCTCGACGGCGATCTCCGCGAGGACCGCCTCGGCCTCTCCGACGATGACTTCGCGCGGCTGACCGGCATCGACTACGTCATCCACAGCGCCGCGACCGTCGCGTTCGATGCACCGGTCGACGAGGCCTTCGAGACGAACCTCGTGGGCCCCCAGCGTCTGCTCGACACGCTCGAAGCCGCCGGTGCGCACCCGAAGCGCATCGTCCACGTGTCGACGGCCTACGTCGCCGGACTCGTCAAAGGACACGTCCCGGAGGCACCGTGGATGGATACGCCGGGACGGCCGCGGCTCGACTGGCAAGCCGAGCTCGCGTCCGCGCGCACGACCAGATCGACGGTTGAAGCCGATTCGCGGACGCCGGAACGCGCCAAGGAGTTCGAGAAGAAGGCGCGGAGCGAGATAGGTCCGGCCGGTGCTCCGGCGATCGCGCATCGCTCGGAGCAGCTCCGCCGCGACTTCGTGTCCGACCGTCTCATCGAGATGGGGCGTGGGCGCGCGCAGTCACTCGGCTGGCCGGACGCGTACTCGTTCACGAAAGCGCTCGCCGAGATGGCGGTGTCGTCCTACCGGGACCGTTTCCCGATCACGATCCTTCGTCCCTCGATCATCGAGTCGGCACTTCGCGAACCGTTCCCCGGATGGGTGCGCGGCTTCCGCATGGCCGACCCGATCATCCTCGCCTACGGACGCGGCGCGCTCTCCGAATTCCCCGGCATCCCCGACGCCGTCGTCGACGTCGTCCCTGTGGACCAGGTCGTGAACGGGATCCTCGCCGCAGCCGCCGTCGAACCCGCCGAACGCGTCATCCACGTCACGACCGGCGCGCGCACGCCGATGCTCTACCGCGATCTCGTCCTGCACGTGCACGACTACTTCCACGAGCACCCGTATCTCGACGAAGACGGGCAACCGATCCTTCCGGAGATGTGGACGTTCCCCGGCCGTCGCTCCGTCGAACGGAAACTGAGGCTCGCGACCAAAGGTCTGAACCTCGCGAAACGCGTGCTCGACCACGCGCCGCGCGGCAAGTTCGACGCCAGAGCCGACCGCGTGGACGAACTCCTCGGCGAAGTCGATCAAGCCGACACGTACGCGAAGCTCTACGGCGGCTACGCGGAGTCGGAAGCCGTCTTCGACGACGAACGCATCCGAGTTCTGCACGACGCGTTGGACGAGACCGAGCGCGAGATGTTCCCGATCGCCGAATCGATCGACTGGCGCGCGTACCTCCACGACCTCCACCTCCCCGAGATCACGCGACGGCGGGGTACGGTGCGCCGCCGCTCCCGGCCCTCCCCGAAGTCCGAGGTCAAGACGGGCGCGCAGAACGCGATCGCCGTGTTCGACCTCGAAGGGACGATCCTCGGAACGAACGTCGTCGACAGCTACCTCTGGCTGAGACTTGCCGCGTCGCCTCGCCATGAATGGTCGAAGCGCGTACTCGACCTTGCGCGGGGCGTTCCGTCGATGCTCGCGGCAGAACGGCGCGACCGCGGGGAGTTCCTACGCAAGTTCTATCGCCGCTACGACGGCGCACCGGTCGACGAGATGTTCGAGCTGGGAGCCGAAGCGTTCAGCGAGCTCATCCTCCCGCGATCCTTCCCCGCGGGACTTCGGCGCGTGCGCGAACATCGCGCCGCGGGACACCGCGTCGTGTTCCTCACCGGCGCCCTCGACTTCACCATCGCGTCGCTCGCTCCCCTCGCCGACATCGTCGCGTGCGCGCGTCTACGAACCGAAGGTGGCCGCTACACGGGGGAACTCGAGGAAGTGCCGTACGCCGGCGACGCGCGGGCCTCGTATCTGCGGCGACTCGCGAAAGAACTGGGCGCGGACCTCTCGCAGAGCTACGCCTACGGCGACGCGATCTCCGACCTTCCGATGCTCGAAGCCGTCGGACATCCCGTCGCCGTCAACCCCGATCCGCGCCTCCGTCGCATCGCGCGCGATCGTCGCTGGCCGATGGAGCGCTGGTCGCCGTCGGAGGGAACGTCACGATTCACCACCCCGGAAAAGGCATTCACGTGATCGCCATCGAGCTGAAGCGTTCCGTCCCTCGTTACGCGGCGTCGAAGCTCGCCGGACGAACCACTCCGGGACTGCTCCCCTATCTCGCGCCGCTGCGCGTCGGTCACTACGACGATCCGGAGATCCCCGGCGAGGGGTGGGTCCGTGTGGCTCCGAGGCTTTCCGGGATCTGCGGGAGCGATCTCGCGATGATCAGCGGTGACGCGTCCTTCTACTTCTCTCCGATCGTCTCGATGCCGTTCGTCCCCGGGCACGAGGTCGTCGGAACGCTCGACGACGGGACGCGTGTCGTCATCGAACCGGTCCTCGCATGCGCGGCGCGCGGCGTGGAACCGCCGTGCGAAGCCTGTGCGCGCGGCGACGTCGGGCTGTGCGTACGCACCGCGCACGGCATCATCGCGCCCGCGCTCCAAACCGGTTTCTGCGAGGACACCGGCGGCGGCTGGGGCACGATGCTCGTCGCGCACGAGAGTCAGATCCACCGCGTCCCCGACGGCCTCCCGGACGAAGCCGCCGTACTCATCGAACCGCTCGCCTGTGCGGCACATGCCGTGCTGCGCGCGAATATCGAACCGGACGAAACCGTCGTCGTATCGGGCGCGGGAACGATGGGCCTCCTCACGATCGCCGCCCTGAGGCAACTCACGAACGCCGGACGGGTCATCGCCGTCGCGAAGCACGGCCGTCAGCAGCGCGAAGCACTTCGTCTCGGCGCCGACGATGTCACCACGCCATCGAACGCCACCCGCGCGGTACGCCTGGCAACGGGTGCTCACCTGCACTCGCCCGACATCGGCGATGCGTGGCTCGCCGGGGGCACGGACGTCAGTTTCGAATGCTCCGGCAACGCCGCGGCGCTCGACACTTGTTTCCGCATCACCCGCGGGCGCGGCCGTGTCGTTCTCGTCGGCCTGCCCGGCGCAGCGAAGATCGACCTCGCTCCGGTGTGGCACCGCGAGCTCGACGTCCTCGGCGCCTACACATACGGAATGGAAAGCAACGGACAACGGACGTTCGACCTCGCGATCGGCATCGCACAGCGCGTCGATCTCGCGCCGCTCGTGTCCGCGAAATATCCGCTCACCCGCTACGCCGAAGCGATCGATCACGCGATGGACGCGGGCCGACTCGATTCAGTGAAGGTGGTGTTCGATCTTGACGCGAAGTAGTCGTCCGGGGCTCGTCCTCGAAGTCGACAGAAGGACGCCCCCCGTTCTCTTCCACAACGGTGAGAACTTCCGGCTCGAACGCCTGCCCTCCGGAAGCCGCATCGTGTATCCCCCCGAGCCGCTCGAGGCACTGAAGCATCCGGAAGACGCCATCGCGCGCGCCGTCGACAACCCACACAACGCCGATCCGCTGCGCGCGAAGCTTCGTCCGGGGATGAAGCTCACGATCGCGATCGACGACATCTCGCTCCCCCTCCCGCAGATGCAGCTGCCCGACGCACGCCAGCTCGTTCTGGAGCGTGTGCTCACGCTGGCCGCCGAAGCGGGCGTCGACGACGTGGAGCTCGTCGTCGCGAACTCGCTGCACCGGCGGATGACCGAAGCGGAGATCCGACGAATGGTCGGTGAGCGGGTCTTCCGGTCCTTCTGGCCCGACCGGCTCCGCAACTTCGATGCCGAGGACCCCGACGACGTCGTCTTCGTCGGCACGACGGAGCACGGCGAAGAGGTCGAACTGTGCAAGCGTGCGTTCGAGTCCGACCTGCTCATCTACGTCAACATCAACCTGGTCGCGATGGACGGAGGCCACAAGTCCGTGCCCGTCGGGCTCGGCACGTATCGATCGATCCGCCACCACCACAACGTCGGGACGCTGCTCGAGTCGAAGTCGTACATGCATCCTGAACGGAGTGCCCTGCACCACTCCGCATCGCGGATGGGGAAGTTCCTCGCCGACAAGCTCGACATCTTCACCATCGAGACCACGCTGAACAACGCGGCATTCCCATCGCTGTACGACTTCCTGTCGAAGCGCGAGTTGGAATGGTCGCTGAGAGATCAGGCGACCTATCTCGCGGTCACGTCGGGCCTGAAACGTCTACCCGATCAGATGCGGCACAAGCTCCTGCACTCGATCGCCTCACCGTACGAACTCACGGGGGTCAACGCCGGCGAAACCGAAGCCACCCACGCGAAGACGCTCGAGAACCTCCATCGACAGCACGTCGTTCAGGTCGAAGGACAAGCGGACATCATGACGTGCGGCGTCCCGTACATCGGGCCGTACAACGTGAATTCGATCATGAATCCGATCCTCGTCGTATGCATGGGGCTCGGGTACTTCTTCAACCTCTACCGGAACGCGCCGCTGGTTCGTCCCGGCGGCGTCCTCATCCTCACGCACCCGACGCCGCGCGCATTCCATCCCGTCCACCATCCGAGTTACATCGATTTCTTCGATGTCGTGCTCGCGGATTCGACCGATCCCAAGGTGATCGAGCAGAAGTACGAGAAGCAGTTCGCGGAAGACGAGTGGTACCGGCACCTCTACCGCACGTCGTACGCCTACCACGGCGTGCATCCGTTCTACATGTGGTACTGGGCCGCGCACGCGATGGACTATCTCGGCGACGTCATCTTCGTCGGTGGCGACCGAGCCGTCGTCTCGCGACTCGGCTTCCGGACGGCGACGACGATGGCCGACGCACTCGAGATGGCGAGCGAGACCGTTGGACGCCGCGCGTCGATCACGCACCTGCACTGCCCGCCGCTTTTTCTGCCGGAGGTCACGCCGTGAAGAACGACCTGAAGAAGATCGCGTTGGGGTTCAGGTGGGGCCGTCCATCGGCGCAGCCGAAGTCCGCGCCCGTCCCCGCCTTGAAGACGGAGGGCAACTTCGAAACCGCGTGGGCGCGTAAGCCGTGGGCGAACACCGCGCGCGATCTCCTGCAGGAGCTCGTCCTGCTCCCGGCGCTCCGCTACGTCGCATCGCCGACGATCCGCGGACGCGAACGCCTCCGTCACGTCGAACAGCCCGTCGTGATCGCGTCCAATCACGTCTCCCATCTCGACACGGGGGTCGTCGTCGAAGCGCTCCCCCAACAGTGGCGTCATCGCGTCGCCGTCGGCGCCGCCGCCGATTACTTCTTCACGAGCAAGGTGCGCGGTTCACTTGCGGCGCTCGTGCTCGGCGCGTTCCCCGTCGAACGGAAACGCGCGAGCGCGACGTCCGCCCGAGCGGCCGTGCGACTCGTCGAAGAAGGCTGGAACCTGATCCTGTTCCCGGAAGGAGGACGCTCCCCGGACGGGTGGTTGCAAGAGATGAAGCCTGGGGCGTCGTTCATCGCGGCGCGGACGAAACGCCCGCTCGTGCCGATGTGGATCACGGGGACGGAGCACCTGCTGCCGAAGGGCGCCAAGGGCCTCCGTCGCGGAAAGGTCGACGTCCTGATCGGCGATCCGATCTTCCCGAAGCAGAAGGAAGATGCGCGGGAGCTCCAAGTCCGTTTCGAGGAGGCCCTGTTGCGGCTCGCGACGGAGTCGACGCGGGACTGGTACAGCTCGCTCAAGCAGACGGACGCGACGCACGGCGGCCCCGGAGCCGCGCGCTGGCGACGCGTCTGGGAACGCGGCGACGCCCCTCCACGCGCGAGATCCCGCTGGGACTAGTCCGTATCCCTCCGTGCTGCTCCGGCGCTAACGGAGCAACACCGCACCCAGCACGGAGGCAACACCATGTGGAACAAGTTCCGTACGGCGATCGCGCCGTCCGTCGTCGTGGTCCTTGCCGCGTACGGCTTCGCCTACGCTGCGACCGGCAGTCCGAACCCGATCAACCTCGTCTCGCACCACGCGACGTCACATGTGGAAGTCTCCCCGGACCCGTCCGACTCGCCGGAGGCGAGCGAGAGCCCCGAGGCGCCGAAGCCGGACGATCCGGCTGAGTCGCCTGAGGCCTCCCACACGCCGAAGCCGGAACACACCCCGAAGGCGTCGCATGGACCCGTGCGCTCCACGGTCGGCTGCCCCGACGGGTTCAGCGGCAATCACGGCCGGTTCGTCTCGCAGAGCGACGACCACGAAGCCGCCGCGCACTCCGACTGCGGCAAGCCCGAGCACCCCGAAGCGTCACCGTCGTCTTCGCCGACCGAAGTCGAGCACGGGCACGGCGACCGCCCCGAACCGTCCGAATCACCGGAAGGAAGCGACAACGGCGAGCAGCACGGCCACGGCACCGACTGATCAGTCGTTCTTGTACACGCCGCCCGCGTTCGAGCATGCGGCCGCGTGTCGACAGAACGACGAGGTGGCGCGCAGCTCGATCGGCTTCACGATCAGGTAGCCGATCAAGGGATCGGCACGGGCCTCGAGGACCGGGAGGGCGGGCCGTTTCTTACATCAGGGCGACGTGTCATGGGCGGCGATGTACGTCGCCCACCAGGTGTTCCCGGCGTGTTTGATGCCGACCGCGGCGGACTGCGTCGTCCCGCCTTCCTGATCGAGCATGCACTTGCGGTGCGGGGGCGAGTTCATCCAGCCGTTGAAGATCATCGAAGCGGCCTGCGTGCGCGTGATGCTGCTCCCGGAAACGTACGCGACGTTCTCGCAGACGAAACCGTTGATACCCGAGTCGTTCGCGCGCAGCCGGTTCACGCGGCGAGTGAATCCGAAATGACCGAGCACGCCACGCCGAGCCATCGCGGCCGAATGACCTTCGGCGAGCCGGCGAGCGAACGTGTGCAGATGTTCGGCACCGAGTCCGCCGCCCGTCCGCTGGTTGTTGATCATGGCGAAGATCGAGTTCTCGACTCGGCGCTCGCTACGCGTGACGGCAGCATCGGCCGGACGAACCACCACGAGCGAAACCGCTATCGCAACCGCAACGGCGAATCTCTTCACGGCGACGTGTTGTGTCCGGAGATGAAGGTCGCCCAATAGGTGTGGCCGTCGTAGCGCACCCCGACCCCGGCCGACTGCGACGACCAGCCGAGCTGGTCCATCATGCATCTGTGATGGTCGGAGGACGCGAGCCACGCTGAGTTGATCGCGGCCATCGCCTTCGCCGAGTCGGTGTAGCCCCGTGCATACGCGACGTTCTCGCAGACCCCGCTGTACTTCATCCCGACGACGTGCGTCCGGATGTTCGAGACGCGCTGCGAAAACCCGTTGTGATCCATGCTCTGCCGGTTCAGCATGTCCGTCGTGTGCGCTTCGGCCTGACCCCGGATGTAGGACTGCTCCTTGAGTGAACCCAGGTGCGCCGAGCTCCGGTCCCGGTTGACGAGAACCAGCAGGTAGCTCTCGGCGGCCCGCTCACCGTTGCTCACCGCGCCGACGGGTCCGGCAAGAAGGAAAACCGCCGCCAGGAAGGCGGCGAGCAGCATCGAGCTGCGCGTGTACATCCCCATCTCACCCTCCTCATCGGCCTCCGCATGGCCGACTGAAGGGATGAACCGCCGGGGTCCCCTAAAGGTTCGCGGTGGCCTGCTCGAGGAGCCAGGCGAATTTCCGCTGGGCGTCCTCGCGCCGGGTCGGGACGTGCTCCGTCGGGACGTCGTGCGCGTCGTACCCCTTGAGGATCTGGCGCGCGACCGTCATCCGGTGGACCTCGTCCGGCCCGTCGTAGATCCGCCCCGCCCGCGCGGCCCGGTACATCGCCTCCAAGGGCAGGTCGGTTGTGTAGCCGAGGCTCCCGTGGACCTGGATCGCACGGTCGATCGCGTCGTGGAGGACCTTCCCGCCCCAGAACTTGATCATCGAGATCTCTTTCCGAGCGGCGGACGACCCTTCTTGGTCCATCTTCCAGGCCGCGTGCAGGGTCATGAGGCGAAGGGCGTGGATCTCGGTCGCGGAGTCGGCGATCCAGTTCTGGATCGTCTGCTTCCTCGCGAGCGGTTCGCCGAAGGCGACGCGCGACACGGCCCGCTCGCAGAGCATCCGGAAGGCGCGGTTGGACTGCCCGATCCAGCGCATCACGTGATGGATCCGTCCGGGTCCGAGACGCTTCTGCGCGAGGACGAATGCCTGCCCCTCGTCGCCGAGGCGGTTCGTCACCGGCACGCGGACGTCGGAGTAGATGATCTCCGCGTGTCCGGAATGGTCGAGCGGCACGTCGTGCTCGCCCATCGTCGGGATGTTGCGCAATACGTTCACGCCGGGCGCCGTGCGTGGCACGACGATCATCGACATCCCCTGATACGGATGGACGTCGGGGTTCGTGACGGCCATCACGATCAGGATGTCGGCGATCGAACCGTTCGACGTGAACCACTTGTGTCCGTTGATGACGTATTCGTCGCCGACGCGCTCGGCCCTCGTCTTGATGAGCGTCGGATCGGCACCGGCCCCGGGCTCCGTCATCGAGAAGGCCGAACGGATCTCGCCGTCGAGGAGCGGCCGAAGCCACTGCGCCTTCTGCTCGTCGCTTCCGGCTATCGCGATCAGCTCGGCGTTGCCGGAGTCGGGCGCGTTGTTCCCGAAGACCTGCGGCGCGTAATAACACTCGCCAAGGATCTCGTGCATCAGGCCGAGCTTGAGCTGACCGAAGCCTTGGCCCCCGAGGTCGGGATCGAGATGGGCCGCCCACAGTCCCTGCTTCTTCACTTCTTCTTTGAGCGGTGCCGTCGCGCGCCCGATCTGCTCCGGTGAAAGATCGAGTGTTTCGAGCGGCATGATCTCGTCACGGACGAAACCGCGCATCCATTCGAGCTTCGCTTCGAAGTCGGGTTCGGTCGAGAAGTCCCAGGCCATCGCGTCGTCTCCCTACGAGTGTCGGTAGGGAGACGGTATCAGCAGATCTTCGCGCAGAGCTGGACGGCCTTCAGCGCGTCGATCCGTCCGAAGCCGTAGGTGATGTCGTAGCCCGGGAGGCCGAGGTCCTTCGCGGTGTAGCGGATGATGAGCCCGGCGAGGACGTTGTTCGCACCCATCGCCATGAGTTGCGCCGCGAGGCCGGATACGAAGGGGGCCGACGCCGACGTTCCGAAGGCGCGAACGTAGCTACCGGATCGCCGCCATGCCCCCCAGATATCGGTGCCCGGCGCGACGACGTCCAAACGGGCGCCGTAATTCGAGAAGGACGCGAGGCGGTCGAACTCGTCAGACGCCCCAACGCAGATGACGCCCGGACCAAACGACGGCGACGCACAGAACGGTGTCGCCTCGTTCCCGGCCGACGCGACAACCGTGACGCCATTCGCGACGGCGTATTCCACAGCAGCATCAGCGAGGCCCGTAGGGTCGACTGGGATGGGGACGCCCTTGAAGTCGGCTCCGAGCGACATGTTGATCACCTTCGCACCGTGGGCGACGGCGTAGAGGATCGCGCTTGTTTCGGCATGTCCGGTGGCTTTGGCGCCGTGGCCGAATACGCCGAGCGCCAGGATCTTCGCACTCGGCGCCTCGCCGGCGACGCCCGTGCCGTTATTGGTGTTCGCAGCCTCGATCGACGCCGTATAGGTCCCGTGACCCTCGTAGTCGGTCGGGAAGCCGTTGGTCACGAAGTCGTGCGCTCCCGGGACGAGCTTCCCGGCGAACTCCTGGCCCGGCGTGATACCGGTGTCGATATCGGCGATCACGATGTCCTTGCCCGTCGAGTACTTCCAGGAGGCGACGGAGCTGGTCCGTTGGAGTCCCCACTGTCCCGGGTAGAGCGGATCGTTCGGGTACGTCGAGGCCAACGAGGACGGGACGATGACCATCGTCATCAGCGCCACGATCAGGGCGGCAACGAGCTTCCGCGTGTGTCTCATGAAGGCTCCCTCGGGTTACATCTGTGGGGCTACATCCGGGGCTTTCTCATGGTAACGTCGCTCCGGCCAGGGAAGTTCGGCCTCGGGGACCCCTGGAACCGAACATGAGAGCGGGAGCGTTGACGAAGAGCGGATTGGCGCGCACGGCCGACGTATGAGCATGGAACCGAGAGCCCCGGAAGGAAGCAAGCGGTGGACCCGCTCGTATCCACCGCTGCTCCTGCTTGCCGGCGCGATCCTGCTTGCCGTCCTGATCCTTCCGTCGTCGCTCAACCTCCCGCAGTCCAACCCGACGACCGTCCTCGAGTACGCGCCGGTTCCCCCGACCGACAAGACGAACCCACCCGCGCAGAACGGGAACCTGAGTTCCCTGGGGCTCGGTTCGTCCAACACGTTGGCCGAAGGCGCGCCACCGCCGCCTCCCCCGCCGCCGGCGAGCAGCGGGATCGGGACGACCCCGACACAGTTCCAGTGCGTCGGCACTCCGCCGCGCCAGACGTTCGACCCGATGTCGCCCCCCTGCGTTCCCTTCTTCCAGGGCGACAACTTCGGCAGCACATACCAAGGCGTGACGAAGGACACGATCACGGTCGTCGTGTACATGGACGCCGGCGGATACGGTCCGGCGGGCGAGGCGGAAGCTTCGCCTGCGGCCGGCTCATGGATCGACATGGACAAAGCCCCGTTGCCCGCGTGCACGCCGGACTTCCCGGCGTCGACGACGAGCGACCCGAAACAGTGCGACTTCACGATGACGCGCCTCATCAAGGCCCTCTCGCACTACTTCAACACCCGCTTCCAGACCTACAAGCGGCACGTCCACTACTGGGGTTACGTCAGCAGCGCTTCGACCGCTGCCGGACGCAACGGCGATGCCGTCGCGATCTGGGAGAAGATGCATCCATTCGCCGTCCTGGACGAAGCGATCTTCAACGGCTACAACACGGCCTTCGAAGCAGCTATGTCCCAGCTGAGCGTCATGTCGTTCAGTTCGGAGGCCGGAAGCCTGCCGAACTCCTTCTACCGGCAGAACGCTCCGTTCGCGTGGGGGTTCTGGCCGGACATCGAACACTCGGCGAAGCTCTACTCGACCTACATCTGTCAGAAGGTTGCGCCGTTCCCGGTCAAGCACTTCAACGCTCCGCCGCACGCCGGTGCTCCGAACGGTCAGAAAAGGACGATCGGGATGTTCTATCCGGACGACCCTTCGCACCCCGAGCTCAAGCTCTTCTCGGATCTCGTGAAGGCTCAGATCGGCGCATGCGGCGTACATCCGATCCTGGCCGCGTACACCCACGAGGGATACGCCGTCGACTCGAGCGACACGACGACCGACGCCGAGCAGGCCGTGGCGAAGTTCCGCGGTACTTCGGGTCACGCGGTCTCGACCGTCTTGTACATCGGGACCGAGAACCGGTTCTCCTCCGCGGCGAACGCCGTGAACTACTTCCCGGAGATCGTGGTCGCCGGCGATCTGAACAACGACAACAACTTCATCGGGTCGCTCCAGAATCAGAACGTTTGGCGGAACGCGTGGGTCGCGTCCTACCAGGTTCGCGCCGACCGCCTCAGCGATGAACCCGGTTACCGGGCGTACAAGGAAGGCAACCCGAACGGCGACGCCAATGCCGCGGGTTTCTCGGAAGACTTCTATCGCGACCACTTCTTCCTCTTCGAGTCGATCCAGGCCGCGGGTCCGCGTCTGACACCACAGACCATCGACCAGGGCTTCCACGCGATCCCGTCGAGGTCGAGCTCGGACCCCTACGAAGCGGCGTTCTTCTTCGATCCCGGCGACTACACGTCGGTGAAGGACGCGCAGGAGGAGTGGTGGGATCCGGCGGGCCGCACGAAGGGCGCCGCCGAGCCCGGATGCTGGCGCATGGTGAACCAGGGCAAGCGGTACCTCGCCGGCAAGTGGTCCGGCGGCGACCAGGTGTTCGCCAATCCCAGTGACCCCTGCAACGACTTCGGCGGGGCGATCCAGACGAAGACGCCCGGCTGATGCGGCGTTTCGTCGTCGCTTTGGGCGCCGTGCTACTCGCGCTCGCTCCCGCCCTCGTCGCATCGGCGACGAGCGTGGCTCCCATCACGATCGACGATCACCACCTGCACGTCGTCACGAAGTACGGCCCCGTCGCCGGCGAAGACCCCATCGCGGGCCAGGTCGCGGACCCGACCCCACAGCAATGCCAGAACCTTCCCGGACAGGACTGGATCCCGATCAAGCTCAACATCTCGCGGTCCGCGACGACGAAGGAACGCATCGCGACGCAGTGGGACGCGACCGCTCAGAACGATATCGACGTGTACTTCTTCTCGAGCGACGGGACCGAGGTCGGCCGGTCGGCCGGATCGGGCGACCCGGAAGTCATCAACCTCGCGGGACTCCCGAACGGCACGTACGGCCTGTGCGTCGTGAACTTCAACGGAGTCAACACGGGTGTCACGATCGACTTCTCGGCGACGCGGCTCTCCCTGTATCACTACTCGCCCCCGCCCGCGACGCCCGGGCCGTCGACGCCGCCTCCGATCACCGCCCCCCCGACGGCGCCTCCGACGGCAGCTCCGCCGTCGGCCACCGTTCCGCCCGAGGTCGTCGCGACGCCCGGGCCGAATGGGCCCGTCCAAGGTCAGTCGCTCGACGCCCTGAGCGGAAGCCAGCAAGCGTCCGCGCACAAGCAGGGACACAGCGCACTCGCCATCGCGCTCGGGATAGCGACGGTGCTCATCGCCCTTTCCGGCGCCGGCATCGTGATCGTGCGCATACGCCGCGACACGGCGTAGCGCGGCCTAGATCGTCTTCGCGTGCGGGCGGTTGCACGCCCGCGGCTCCTTGTCCCCCGGCTTCGGCTTCAGCACACCGCTCGTGAACGCCTGGAGGAATGCGGACTGGAATGTCGCGAGATTGCCGATGACGGCATCGGACGGTAGTCCGACCGGCGCCGACTTCGGATAGGAGACATCGAGGATCGCGACCTTCGGCACGATCGGCGTCGTCGTTTGCTTCTTCTCGATCCGCCGCAAGAGATCACGCAGGTATGGATTCGAGTTCAAGCCTCGCTGCTTGAGTGCGACGATCTCCTCGTGTCCCTCGATGTCGACGTTCTCGCACGTCCTCTCGACACGCGAATCGCGCACGAAAACCGAAAGCTTCCGAAACACGTTCGGACCGATGGTCTGCCCGCCGCCATTCGTCGATGCGCTCTTCGCGAGCGGCGGCCGCGCGAAGTCGTAACGGATCTCGCTTCCCGTCGGATAACGCCACGGATCGAACTGCGGACGATACGTGACGTCTTCCAACGAGAACTTCTTCACGCCGGCCGCGGTCGACGCCGACTGTGTGATGTAGAGCAGTGACTGGAGCGCGTCGCGGAACGGGTCGTTCGTCGTTTCGTTGCCGGCTGTTGCGTTGGGCTGGATGAGCGGCGGAGCCCCGGATGGATCGAGCACCCACTTCCCGGCACGCAGCGCCGTATCGACGGTCGGATGACCGAGACTGTTCGAGATCGACGACGCGAAGCTCGGACGAAGCAGTCGTATCGCGAGCGCGTCGTCGCTCGCGATCTCTTGCACGACGGGTGCACCGTCGCCCGTCGAGAGAACGACGGAATAGCGGAAGTCATCCTGCACCGTTCCCTCC
>JAICYB010000004.1 GCA_025934435.1 Actinomycetes bacterium
AGACATCACCAAGCTCACGCCCGAAGCTCGCGTCGCCGCCGGGCTGAAGATGGTTCCGCAAGGACGCGGCATCTTCGGAGCGTTCACCGTCGAGCAGAACCTGCGCGTCGGCGCGTACCGCGTGAAGTCGCGCGACTTCAAAGACAAGGTCGAGCCGATCTACGCGCGATATCCACGCCTCGCCGAACGGCGCGAGCAGCGAGCGGGCACGCTCTCGGGTGGCGAGCAAGCGATGCTCGCGCTCGGACGAGCGCTCATCGACGCACCGACGATGCTCCTGCTCGACGAACCGACGGCGGGTCTGTCCCCCGCGGCGACGCATGAGATGAGCGAGCTCGTCGGCGAGCTGAACGCGGACGGAGTCACGATCCTCCTCGTCGAACAGAGCGTCGGCGTCGCGCTGAAACTCGCGACGCGTGTGCTGCTCATGCAGAAGGGCGAGATCATCCGCGAGACGTCCCCATCGAAGCTCACGGATCGCCGGGCGTTACTCGACGAGCTCGGCGCGGGGTCACTGTACGCACGCGAACGACGCAAGCCGAAGGTGACGAAACGTAAACCGACGAAGGCAAGGAGCAAACGATGAGTGCGACGCCGCAGATGTTCAGCGTGCCCGTCGACGGCGGAGAGCTCAACGTCGCGAAGTGGGGCGACCGGGGGCCCGTCGTCTACGCGGCACACGGCATCACCGCGAACTATCTGATGTGGCAACCGATCGCGGACATGCTCGCGGGCGAGGTGCAGATCGTCGCGCCCGACCTCCGCGGACGCGGTGACAGCGGCAAGCTTCCCGGTCCGTACGGGATGGCCGCGCACGTGCGCGACGCGATCGCGACGCTCGATGCCATGCATGTGGACGACGCCATCGTCCTCGGCGGGTCGATGGGCGGCTACGTCGCGGTGCTCCTCGCGGCAGAGCATCCGGATCGCGTCCGCGCGGTCGGTCTCGGCGACGGTGGGGTCGCGCTGCCCGTGCCGGACGGTATCGATCCCGACGAGATGCTGAAGGTCACGCTCGGCCCGACGATGGAACGTCTCGACATGACCTTCGACTCGCTCGACGACTACGTCGCGTTCTGGCGGAAGCATCCCGCACTCGCGGACGACTGGAACGGATATATCGAGGCGTACGTCGTCTACGACCACGAAGCGACGCCGGACGGGAAGATCAAGACGAAGGTGAGCAAAGACGCGATCGTTGCCGACGGCCGCGATCTCCTCACGAACAAGGCCGTCCACGGATGCATCGCCGACATCAAGGCGCCGGTGTGGCTCTTGCGCGCACCGCGCGGTCTCCTCAACCAGCCGCAGCCGCTCATCAGCGACGACATGCTTGCGCTCTGGCGCGGTGACCGGCTCCCGCAGCTCGAAGACGAGATGCTCCCGGACATCAACCACTTCACCCTGTTCCTCACGGAGCCCGGTGCGAAGGCGATCGCGGAACGGATCCGCGCTTGTGTCTAGAGGTTGCCGCGGAGCGCCCGTCCGAGCAGCAACACCATGACCGCGCCGAGCGCGGCGGCGAGAACGCGGGCGACGGCGGGAAGCCCGAGCGTGCGGAACAGCAGTCCGCCCCCGAACGCGCCCATCAGTCCGAGGAATATGTACGGCGCGCAGCCGCGCGGCAAGATACGGCCGCGCACGGCGATCGCAGCGATCCATCCGGAGACGAAGCCCACGATGAAGAAACGGACGAGGTCGTGGTAGACCACGGGGGTCAGTTTGCATGAACCGGGACTTCTGATCGCGCAAGGTCGCGCCGCCGATGTCTTCGCGTACGACGACGGACTCGTCCTGCGTCGCTACCGCACCGACTTCGACTCCGAGTACGAAGCGCGAGTGATGGAGCACGTGCGTTCGCACGGGTTGCCGGTCCCGAAGGTCGTCGAAGCGGCGGGGCGCGACCTCGTCATGGAGCGACTGACGGGTCCGACGATGCTCGGTGACCTCGGCGCCCATCCGTGGCGGCTGTTCCGGCACGCGGACGCACTCGCGACGTTGATGAACCGGTTGCACGAGATCCCTCCGCCGGGATGGCTCCAACCGCGGCTCGGCGGGGGACCGGTCATCGTCCACATGGACTTCCACCCCGACAACATCATCATCACGCCGGACGGACCCGTCCTCATCGACTGGTCGAACGCCGGCGCCGGTCACGCGGGGGCCGAGGTCGCCGACCTCTGGCTGTTGCTCTCCATCGCGACGATCCCCGGCGACGGGCTCGCACCGAAGATGCTCGGTTACGGACGGAAGCTTTTCCTGAACCGCGTCATGAAGCACTTCGACAAGAGCGAGGTACGCAGGTACCTCAAGGCAGCCGGTGAGTGGCGTTTGCGGGACCGCAACATGTCCGGCGCCGAACGGGATCGGATCGAGCGGTTCGTCGAAGCGAACGCGACTTAGCCCTTGAGCTCGATCTCCATGCCTTCGTAGGCGAGCTCAGGAGCGCCGTTGTTCCCGCCCCAGAGTTCCTTCGCCCGCTTGCGGTGCAGCTCGAGCTGTTCGTCGGAATGTGCCGGATCGTGATGGAACAGCACGAGGTCCTTCACTTTCGTCATCTGCCCGAAGAGCACGGTGTGCGCGACGCTCGAGTGCCCCCACGCGCGATGATCCGGGTATTCGTCCTCGGTGTACTGCGAGTCGTGGAACAAGACGTCCGCGCCGTGCGCGACCGAGAAACCTGAAACCCACTCGGGCTCGACGCGTTCGAGGTCGATGCCGAGCGCCGGTTCGTGATCGGGGATGTACGCGAACGATCGCCCGTTCTCTTCGATCCGGAAACCGACCGTCGCGTTGCGATGCGCGACGGGCGCAACGTGTATCCGCGCGTCGCCGATCATGAACTCCTCTTCAGGAACGTCGTGATAGATCGGACGACACGGAACGTCCGCGAGATGCACGGGAAACAGCGGCGGCGACATGAGCGTCGCGATCCGATCTTGCAACGATCGGAGCGGCGACGGGGGACCCCATACATGCAACTCGATGTCCGGGTTCCAAAGCGCTGAGAAGAAACCGATCCCTTCGACGTGGTCCAGATGCAAGTGGGACAGGAACAGGTTGATCTTCTTGACGGGTTCGCCGGCGGCGATATGCCGGCCGAGATCGCGGATCCCCGTTCCGGCGTCGAGGACGATGAGTGATCCGTCCTCGAGACGTACTTCGACGCTCGACGTGTTGCCGCCGTACTTCACCGTGCTCGGCCCCGGTGCCGCGAGCGATCCCCTGCACCCCCAGATGCGGATCTTCAACTCGAGTCCCCATCCCGCTGCCAGAAGACGGACATCGCGCCAACGAATGCCCCGCCTCGCCCGAACAAAGGAAACGCCGTCACCGTGAGCGTACGCCTCACACCGTCGCGCCCGAGGATCGTCATCTCCCGGTGCGCCGGCTCGCGACGACCGGTCGCGATCGCCGAGGGCAGTTCGGGCGTGGGGATCGGTGTCCCGTCCAGGTCACTCGGAGAGAACTGCGAGAGCTCGCCGAGCTCGCTGATGTCGAAGCCGCCGTTCGTGATCCCGAGCATCGCCGCGACGTGATCGTTGTAGTAGACGAGGCTTCCGCTCTCGTCCCAAACCCACATCGGCGTGGCGACATTCACGGCGAGCTCGCGGGCGAGGATGAGCGCGACATTGCGTTGACGTATCGCGCTCATCAGCCTGAGCGTACTCCACTGAGGTTCGGGTCCAGCAAGGTCCGCGCAGCGTAGGGCCCGCTCCCGATGGAGATTGTGAAATAGGTCACACTCCGGTGAGGAGCTCCCGGAGGTGGCGTCCGTCGAGCGCGGTCGTGTCCGGATCGGGTTCGAGCCGCACGGCCTGACCGACGGGGATGTGCACGTCGAACATGTCCTTCGCCGGACGGCCCTGCGCGCGAAGGAGCACCGTCCGCAGCGGTTCGAGATGCGTAACGCCGAGGACGATGCCCTCGACGTGGTCGCGGCGGACGTCGGCGAGCCACGCCTCCATCCGCTCGCCGGGCTCGGCGAGCGACTCGCCGGACGTCACCGAGCCGGGGTCGGCGAGGTACGCCTCCCACGAATCCTTGCCCTTCTCGCGCAACTCGTTCCACGTCATACCGGCCCACTGGTGCCAGTGGCGCCATTCGTGGAGGCGAACGTCCGGGACGATCTCGACCGAGGCGACCTCCGCGATGAACTGCGCGGTCTGCATCGCGCGGTCGAGGGGCGAGGCGTAGATAGCCGTCACCGGCAGGTCCCGGACCGCCTCGGCGATCGCCACCGCTTGGGTCTGCCCGAGCTCGGACAGCCCATAACCCGGCAGCCCGGCGTAGATCACACCCTCAGGGTTTTCGACTTCGCCGTGCCGGACACCTATCACGGTCAACATTCGGAACGGCATCGTACCGGTCGGCGTTACCACTCAACGATCTGATAGATACGGGAGGCCCATGGCAACCGGACGAAACCCCAAACGCGCGCGCAAGAAGGACCGCAGGCACGCGCGCCGCGAAGAGCTGTGGCGCGAGTACCGTCGTCGTCGTCGTCGGCGTAACGCGATCTTGCTCGGTGTTCTGACGATCGTCGTCATCGCCGGCTTGGTCGCCGGCTTCCTGCTGTTCAAGCCGGGCAAGAAGAAGAACACGGCGGCGTCGCCGACGCCGAGCGCGAGCGCGGGACCGGCGTCGATCACTATGCCGAAGAAGACACCCGTCGCGTGCGGCGCCTCGCTGCCGCCGGCCGCCGGCAGCACGAAGAAGACGTTCAAGTCGCCCGTCGATCAGCACCTCGATCCGAGCAAGACCTACACGTGGAAGCTCGATACGTCCTGCGGCGAGATCGACATCGCGCTCGACGTGCAGCACGCGCCGAAGACGACGAACTCGATCGTCTTCCTCACTCGTCAAGGTTTCTACGACGGGACGTTCTTCCACCGCATCGCGCCGAGCTTCGTGATCCAGGGCGGTGACCCGCAGGGCACGGGCATCGGCGGATCCGGATACAAGGTCGTCGAACCGCTTCCGTCCGGCTTCAAGTACAAGAAGGGCACCGTCGCGATGGCGAAGGGGGGCGCGGAAGCGAGCGGGACGTCCGGCTCCCAGTTCTTCATCGTGCTGAGCGACAGCGGGGGCGCCGGTCTCACACCCGATTACGCGGACGTGGGAAGTGTTACGTCCGGATCCGACGTCGTCGACAAGATCGGCGCAACGGGAACGCAGGACGGCGCTCCTCCGACGGCATACACCTACATCAACAAAGCGACGATCGTCGAGGGTTGATCTGACCTACGCGACGACGCCGGACGGTACCCGTATCCGCATCCACCATCTCGGCGGGACCGGGCCGCCGCTGGTCTGCGTGCACGCGACGGGGTTCCACGGACGCGTGTGGGAACCATTCGTCCCACGGCTCCGCGAGCACTTCTCGATCGTGTCATTCGACCAACGCGGACACGGCGACTCCGACAAACCCGAAGACGGGTACGAGTGGACGAAGTTCGGGGACGACGTGCTCGCCGTCATCGACGAGCTCGCGCTCAGCTCGCCCGTCGGCATCGGGCACTCCGCCGGCGCCGCGGCACTCGTGTTCGCGGAGACGTCGCGTCCCGGTACGTTCGCGAAACTCGTACTGATGGATCCCGTCACGCCCGAACCCGACATCGGAGCGGTCATGGCGAGCGAAGCCAACCCGATGTCGGACGCCGCGCGCCGGCGCCGCGCGGTGTGGGACTCGACCGATCAGATGGTCGAACGATTGAAGAAGGGGTCCCCGCTCGCCGGCTGGCGCGAAGACTTCCTGCGCGCGTACGTGACCTACGGAACAGAACCACTCGACGACGGAACGGTCCGCCTCAAGTGTCCGCCCGAAGTCGAAGCGCAGATCTACATCATGGGCGGCAAGCACAACGGCTGGACCCGGATGGAGCGCTTGCATTGCCCGACGCTGCTGCTGACGGGAACCGATTCACCTGTGTGGTTCGAGGACCGGCATGTGAAAGCCGTCGACCGCCTGCCGAACGGCCACGCCGAACGCATCCGCGGCGGCCACTTCTTCCCGATGGAGAATCCGGACGACACCGTCGACGCCGTGCTGCGGTTCCTGTAGGGCGTCAGCGCGCGAGCGCCGGATCCTTCGGTCGCGAGAAGGCGATCGAGTTCCCGTCCGGATCGGTGATCATCAGCGTGTCGACGCGCTCGGTGCGGGACGGCTCGGCCCCCGGCGCGATCCCGCTCGAGCGCAACTGCGCGGCGACCTCGTCGATGTCACGCACGATGATCGTGCAGGAGCACGCGCCGGCCCGCTCGGGGAGCAGGTACACCTGCAGCCCTCCGCCGTCACTGAGCTTCCACTCGGCCACCTCGTCCATCGGTCGGCGGCTCGGTCCGAGGAACTGCTCGTAGAACGGCACGGCCGTCGAGAGGTCGCGCACGGCGACGCTTGCGAGCACGTTGGTGACCGTCATCACGTTCTCCTACTCGCTTTCGTGGTGGAGCGCGCGCTCCTCCGGTGACAGGTCGTCGCGGTCGGCGGTTTCGTCCGCTTCGAGCTCTTTCGTGACGTCGCGTCCGCCAACGGTCTGTTCGACGAGTCGGCCGACCCTGTCCTCAGGTCGCGCTTCGACGTCGGGCTCTTCGCGCGCGAACCGCGTGTTCATCGAGTCGCCTTGGAGCTGCTCACGGACGGTGACCTGGTCGTCGGACTCGCGCGGGCGATCGGGATCCATGTCGAGGTCGTCTTCGAGGTGGGCGTCGTCGAAGTCCGGTTCGCCTTCGTAATCGCTTTCCCGTTGTGCGCTCATAGGTGGGGTCTACCCAGCTTCAACACCACCGAACCGGACGAAGCCCTAGACCGCGCGCGACCGAAAACGCGACGTCCGCCGGGTCGTTCCGGACGTGTCGCCAGACGAATCGACGGAAGTGCCATCCGAGTTCCTCGAGTTCGTTCTGCCGCGCGCGGTCGGCGGCGAAGGCGGCGACGGTGCCGTGCGCGTCCCAGCCATCGAGCTCGATCGCGAGCTTGTGGTGCGGATACGCGAAGTCGATGTACGCCACGCCACGACGCGTGCGAACCGGGTGTTGCTTCACGGGAAGAGGGAGGCGAGCTTCCCGAACGGCCCGGAGGAAGAGCGTCTCGAGCTCGCTCGCGATCGGCCTCCCCGGATCGCGCAGCGCGACCAGCTCGCGAAGTGTCGCGACACCGGCCGCCGACCTCTGATCGAGGTAGCTCACGAACCGGACGACATCGACGATTCGCCGGCGGATCGCTTCGTCCAGATCGAGCTCGAGCTCCTCGTCGGAGAGGATCTGGGCGAGATCGAGGAGCGTCCGCATCGGGTTGGTAACGCGAAAGCCGCGGTACGAGACTCCATCGAGCGAAGCCGCGCGGTGGACGACAACTCCCCGCGATCGCGCCGACCTTCGCTCAGGAACCGTCAGGTGGAGTGTTGGAGCCTCGTCAGCGAAACCCCAGATGGCTCGCGCCGACAAGAAGGAGGCGACCGCGTGGCCGTCCCGAGACAGTAGAGATGCGAAGACGCGCGCCTCCCAACCCACCGTCGTTCCCGCAGCGATGTAGACCGAGCGGTGCAGCGCGAGCCAGACCCCGGAATCGAGCCGACGTTGTATGGCCTTCGCCGAAAAGCCGTTGGCGATCGCCTGCCTGCGATGGAAGACGGAGTACTGCTTACTCGCGATCCGCAGGAGCGACACTTCGCGGTCCACACTTCCCCTTTCGCTCGGGGAAGCGGTAGGTCATCCAACCACGCGGCGACGACAAATGGCTTCGTTGCGCACTGCAGACGGGTCGCGAGGCGTGCATTACGGCTCGAGCGTGCGCGGAAGGTCCTCGGGGGACGATGCGCGCACCACGGAACGCCGGAACCGTCAGAGATCGCGTCCGATCGTGCGCGGAAGGTCCTCGGGGGACGATGCGCGCACCACCGAACGCCCGAACCGTCCGAGATCGCGTCCGATCGTGCGCGGGAAGGTCCTCGGGGGACGATGCGCGCACCACGGAACGCCGGAACCCTCCGAGATCGCGTCCGATCGTGCGCGGAAACGACCTACAGCGTCGATTCCGGACGGTAGACGCCCCACTCTTCGCGCAGGACGCCGCACACTTCCCCGAGCGTCGCACGGCGGCGGAACGCTTCCTTCATCGGCGGAAGCATGTTGTCGCTCCCCTTCGCGGCCGCGCGCACGTCTTCGAGCGACTCCTTCACCGCGGCGCCGTCCCGTCCCAAGCGGATCTTGTCGAGCTTCGCGGCTTGGCGACGTCCGATCTCCGGGTCGAGCTTCAAGATCTCCGCCGGATCTTCTTCGTCGGCGACGAACTTGTTCACGCCCACGACGACGATCTCCTCGGACTCGATCCGCTTCGCCTCGCGGTACGCGGCTTCCTCGATCTCGCGCTTCATCCACGTGATCGACTCGACGGCGCCGCCGCGATCGAGCACGCGCTGCAACAGCTCGGACGCACGGTGCTCGACCTCGGCCGTCAGCGACTCGACGAAATAGGAACCGGCCAGCGCGTCGACGGCGTCGACGACGCCGGTCTCGTAACCGAGGATCTGCTGCGTCCGGAGCGCGAGCCGCGCCGACTTATCGGTGGGGAGCCCGAGGGCTTCGTCCATCGAGTTCGTGTGAAGCGACTGCGTTCCGCCGAGCACCGCGGCCATCGCCTGATACGCGACACGGACGACGTTGTTCTCCGGTTGCTGCGCGGTGAGTGTCGCGCCGTCCGTCTGGGTGTGGAAGCGGAGCTTCATCGAGTTCGGATCCTGCGCGTTGAAGCGTTCCTTCATGATGTGCGCCCACAGGTTGCGTGCCGCCCGGAACTTCGCGATCTCCTCGAAGAAGTTGTTGTGGCAGCCCCAGAAGAAGGACAGCCGCGGCGCGATCGCATCAACCGACAGGCCGGCGGCGATCGCGGCCTCGATGTACGCGATGCCATCCGCGAACGTGAACGCGATCTCCTGCACGGCGGTGCATCCCGCTTCGCGCATGTGGTAACCGGAGATCGAGATGGTGTTCCACCGCGGAAGGTTCGACGCGCAGTAGCCGAATGTGTCGGTGATGAGCCGGAGCGCGGGTTTCGGAGGATAGATGAACGTGCCGCGCGCGATGTACTCCTTCAGCACGTCGTTCTGGATCGTCCCGCCGAGCTTCGAGGTGTCCGCGCCCTGGTCCTCAGCCGCGAGCTCGTACATCAGCAGGAGCATCGCGGCCGGCGCGTTGATCGTCATCGACGTCGTGACCTCTTCGAGGGGGATCTGGTCGAAGAGCGTCTTCATGTCCTCGACGGTGTCGATCGCGACACCGACCTTGCCGACCTCCGTCATCGCGATGGGGTCGTCGGAGTCGAAGCCCATCTGTGTCGGCAGGTCGAAGGCGACGGACAGACCCGTCTGCCCGGCACCGAGCAGATACCGGAAGCGCGCGTTCGTCTCCTCCGCGGTTCCGAAGCCCGCGTACTGGCGCATCGTCCACAGACGGCCGCGGTGCATGTTCGGGTAGACGCCGCGCGTGAACGGGAACTCGCCCGGGAGACCGAGGTCGAGGGTGGGGAGGTCGGCCTCGGTGTACACCGCCTTGACCTCGATGTCAGATGAGGTCTGACGTGGCTTTTCGTCCTCGGGCATGTTCTGATGGTAGGCGCAAATGGTGAAACGAGTCCGGCCGAACGACCGCGTCCGCGAGACGGACAACCACCCGGGGCTCTCGCGCGAGACCGCGATCAGCGGAGAGACGACGGGCAGCAGCGGCATCTACTCGTCGGTGCTCCGGACGCCCCCCGGCGGACGCACCCTCATCCACCACCACGGAGATTGCGAGACGTCGATCTACATCATCTCGGGACGTGCGCGCTTCACGTGGGGGCCGACGGGGACGGAGCACGAGACGATCGCCGATCCCGGCGACTTCGTGTACGTGCCGGCGAACGAGATCCACGTCGAGGCGAACGTCTCGCTCACCGAAGCGCTCGAAGTCATCGTGACGCGGAACTGTCCGGAGCCGGTGACGATCGTCGTCGAGTAGTAGGATGTGACCCGCTGCGCGTCCTCGCGGCGCAGCCCGGGGAGACGCGATGCAAACACCACGAACGCGTGCTCGCGCGCGCGACAACTTCAAACGTGGCGTCCGCTTGGCATGGGACGCATCACCGGCGGCGTTCGGCGTTCTGACGAGCGTCGGGATCGTTACGGCCTTGATGCCGCCGGTCGTCGTCTGGCTCGGCGCCCATCTGACAGGCCTGATCGCATCTGGCCGTGCGTTCAAGGAGCTGCTTCCGACTCTCATCGCGCTCGGCGCGTTCGCCGGGCTCGGCCGCGCGATGCAGTCGATCCAGTCGGCGGAACAAGAGCTCTTCAGCCGGCTCGTCGGGATCCGCGCCCGTCAGCGCTTCTACGAAACCGCGTCGCACGTCGATCTCGGACACTTCGACAACTCGGATTGGCACGACCGGATGCAGCGCGCGCAGCGCGACATCTCGTGGCGTCCGTACCAGCTCGCGTACTCGACGATGGGTCTCGGCGCATCGATCGTCACGGTCCTCGGGATGCTCGGCCTCCTGGGCAACCTCAACCCGCTGCTGATCGTCCTGTCACTGATCTCGCTCGTCCCGGGGATCACGGTGCAGCGGCGGATCACGCGACGTATCTACGAGTGGTGGGAGTCGAACACCGTCGAGGAGCGAGAAGAGGAGTACTTCGGACAGATCCTCGGCGAGATGACGTCGGCCAAGGAGATGCGCTCCTTCGGCTTGTCCGCGCACTTCCTCGATCGGTTCCTGAAGATCAACTACAAGCGGCAGAACTCGCTGACGCGTCTGTACCGCCGCTGGAACTGGGCCGCGCTCTTGTCCGGCCTCATCGGTGGACTCGCGCTCTTCGGCGCGTACAGTTTCGTCGCGCGAGCCGGCGCGGCGACGCCAACGCAATTGCGCGCTCTCGTCACAGTGATGGGCGCGTTCGCATCGGTGACACAACAGACGGGACTCATCTCGAGCACGCTCATCTCGCTCGAGCAGCACTCGACCTTCCTCGACGATTACTTCTCCTTCCTCGTGATCGAGCCGCTCGTCGTCGTGCCGGACGAACCACACAAGCTGCCGAAGCATCTGAACGGCAGCATCGTGTTCCGGGACGTCCACTTCACATATCCGCGCGCGATCCAGGAGGCGTTGTCGGGACTCGACATGGAGGTTCGTCCGGGCGAACTGATCGCCATGGTCGGCGAGAACGGCGCCGGGAAGTCGACGATCGTGAACCTGATGCTGCGCTTCTACGACCCGGACGCGGGCACCGTCACCGTCGCCGGCGAAGACCTACGCGACGTCGACCCCGTCGATCTACGTGCGCACGTCGGCGTGCTCTTCCAGGACTTCGCCAAGTTCCAGCTGTCGCTGCGCGACAACGTCCAGCTCGGACGCGTCGATCGCACGAGCGATGACGACGAGGTCATGGAATATCTGGACGCAGCCCGCGCGCAATACCTGCCGAAGACGATGAAGTACGGTCTCGATTCGCGCGCCGGACGTCTCTTCGAAGGCGGGCACGAACTGTCCGGCGGTGAATGGCAGCGCCTCGCTCTCGCGCGTCTCCTTTACCGCCAGGCCGATCTCTGGATCCTCGACGAGCCGACGTCGAACCTCGATCCGGAGGCCGAAGCCGCGATCTTCGCCGAGCTCAAGGAGCAACTCCACGGACGGATGGGCGTCGTCATCTCGCACCGTTTCTCGACCGTTCGCGTCGCCGACCGCATCTACGTCATCCAAGACGGACGAGTCGCCGAGTGCGGATCACATGACGAGCTCATCTCGCGCGGCGGCCGCTACGCGGAGCTGTTCGAGCTGCAAGCCGCCGGCTATCGCTAGTAGCTACTTCTTCTCGATCTCTTCGAGACGTCGCTCGAGATCGTCGATGCGGAGCTGGAGGTCGTGTTTGCTTCGCGACGCCTCAGTCTCGACGCCTTCGTCCGCGATGATCTTGTCGCAGAGCGCGATGCACTCGTCGCAGATGTATACGCCGGGACCAGCGACGAGCTTCGTCACGGCGTGTCGCGACTTCCCGCAGAACGAGCAGGAAACGTCCTCGTTCGCCGTAGTTTCTCGCGGCTTCTCTTTCACGCGACCCCCGATCCGTTCTTCGATCGTCGTACGCAACGACTTGAGCGGCACGCCGATCGCGGTCAGTGCCTGCGGCGCGACGCCATCTCCTTCCCGAAGTAACGCGAGCAGGAGGTGCTCCGTCCCGATGTAGTTGTGCTCGAACCGCAGCGCCTCGCGCAGTGTGAGCTCCATCACTTTCTTCGATCGAGGCGTGAACGGGATGTGTCCCTGCGGCGCCTCCTGTCCCTTCGGGATCATGTGTGAGATCTGCGCGCGCGCGACGTCGAGCGTCACGGCGTAGTCGCTCAGAGCGTCGAACGCGATGCCTTCTCCGATAGCGAGCAGACCGAGCAGCAGGTGCTCCGTCCCGATCCAGTTGTGGTTCATCAGTCGCGCTTCTTCTTGCGCTTTCACGACAGCGTGCCGCGCGCGATCGGTGAATCGTGCGAACGGCGCGGTTTCGTCGGACTCCGCAGCTCGGCCCGGCCCCCGGTCCGGATGGGTCGAGATCCAGGTTTCGACCGCCGTACGCGACCACACCCGGCCCCCGGTCAGCTCGACCTCGGGCTTCGGGAAGTCGTCATAGGTCTCGATCAGCTGCGCGACCCGCTGGCGACTGACGCCGAGCATCTCGGCGATCTCGGCCATGCCCATGAGGTGGTGCATGCAGGCACCATAAGCCAACTATTGCGCTATGTCAAGGGCTAACCCTTGACGATGAGCTAGCTCGCTGGGCCGAGGACGAAGAACTCGAGCGCGTTGTTGTCCGGGTCACGGAACGAAAGGCCCGCGCCGTAGGACGCCTCGACCACCCCGCCGTGCTTGATCCCGATCTCGTCGAGCCGCGCTTCCCACGCCTTCAGCTCGTCGCGGTGCTGCAACGTGAAACCGACGTGATCGAGGCCGGGACGAAGCTCGTCCATCGGATCGGTCGAGTGCAGGTTCTTGTGCTGATGGATGCCGAAGAGCGTTCCGTTCTCGAAGCCCCACACGACGTGGTGGTACGTGCCGGCGTCCTCCATCTCGTCGACGACCGGCTGCGCAGCGAACAGCTCCGAATACCACGGACGCGAAACTTCGAGATCGCGCACGGTCAACGCGACGTGGTGGATCCCATGGAACTCCGGCATCCTGCCCTCCTGTTAGACGAGTTGGTCGGCTACATCTTGCGGCAACAGGCCCACGGATGGAAGACGACGGAGGAGCTCTCTCCAGTGCCCGGTCGGAGCGGCGTAGGCACGCTCGAGGAACGAACGTGCTTCGTCCACCTTGCCGAAGTTCGCGAGCATGACGCCCCGCCAGAACGTGAATTCCATGTTGTCCGGCGCGCCTTCCTGCGCCACTTCGTACGCCTGCATCGCGGCTTCGAGGTCGCCCGCGGCGAGGTGGGCGTCCCCTTCGTTCATCGACACATACGACCGGTGCACGCGGACGAGGCGACGCAGCTCGTGCAGCGGCTCGGGATCGTCCTCGACCCGCAGTTCGACGACGCCGGCGACGAGCAACGCCGACGACTGCCTCCCGCGGATGTCGCCGCCCTCCGCCTCGGCGGCATCGAGCGCTGCGAGCAACCGATCGATCAGGTCGCCCGACGCGGCTTCGAAGGCCGATGCCATGGCGGACGGAACCGTGTCGCGAAGCATCATGTTCGCCTGGCACGAGTAGTTCTCGCCGACGACGTGGGACGCTTCGCCGAGGCACTCGGCCCCCGTGTGCGCGTGGACGTTCCCGGACGAATCGATCATCGCGACCTGCCGCCGTGACGACGCTTCGTCCGCGGCGAGGAGGGCGGACAACGCTTGCGGCGCCGTCTTGCCGCCCCGCATCAGCCCGAGGCCGAGCGGTCCGTAGGACGGCTCGCCGAAGGCTTGCGTCGCGACGGCGCCGACGCCCGGCTCGGCCCACGTGACGACCGAACCGGTCCCGAACCAGTGCGACTGGACGGCCACGCCGAGCTGCCCGGTGGACGGATCCCTCGCGACGATCGAATAGGTCATCTTTGGAATCTCCTTAGGTGGGTAATGTGCCCAGCGTGACGTACGAGCGCGGGTTGGTGCAGGTCGGCGACCGCACCTACGCGTTCCTCCAACCCGACGGCGGCTGGGGCTGGTCCAACGCAGGCCTCATCATCGGCAATGACGAGGCCGTCCTCGTGGATACCTTCATGGACCTCCGCAACACGCGCGAACTGCTCGACTCGATCGAATACGCGACCGATCGCCCCGTCCGCAACCTCGTGAACACGCATCACAACGCCGATCACACCTGGGGCAACCAGCTCGTCGAGGGCGCGCGGGTGATCGGACATCACCGCTGCCGCGCCGAGCTCATCACCGGGACGCAGCCGACGATGCTCGCCGCGCTCCAGAACGCCGATGACGTCGATGGCCCGCTGCGCTACATGAAGGAAGCGTTCGCGCCGTTCGATTTCAACGGGATCGACCTCGTTCCCCCGACCGTCACCTTCGAAGATCGGCTGTGGCTGCACCCGGGTGGCATCGGCGTGCGACTCGAGTACTTCGGTCCCTGCCACACGCTCGGCGACATCGTTGCGTGGGTGCCGGACGAGCGCGTGCTCTTCGCCGGCGACATCGCGTTCATCGAGTCGACCCCGCTCGTCTGGGAGGGGTCGATCCTGAACTGGATCGAAACGGTCGAAGCGCTGATCGCGCTGCGACCCGAGGTCATCGTTCCGGGACACGGCCCGGTCAGCGACATCAACGGCCTGCGCTCGATGGAGGCGTATCTCCGGCATGTCGTGTCGGAGGGGGCCAAGCTCAAGGAGCAAGGGTTGACACCGCTCGAAGCCGCGTACGAGATCGACCTCGGCGCCTACGCCTCGTGGACGGATCCCGAGCGCATCGTCCTCAACCTCATGCGCCTCTGGCTCGAGCTCGACGGACAGCGTCCCTCCACGCGTATCGACGGTATCGACGCCTTCGGCGCGATGGCCGACTACAAAGGACGGCTACGCGCCGTTCCGTGAGCCGTCGCGCAGCTTGCGACCGAGGAGCGTCTCGAGGATCTGGCGGTCGCCCGTCCAGTGCTCGGTCAGGAGCGGCTCCGGGATGCGACGGATCATCGCGCGCACGCCGACCGTGAGGACGACGAAGTCGTCCAGCTGACCGGCGATCGGGATCCAGTCCGGGATGACGTCGAACGGGAGCGCCAGGTAACCGGCGATCGCGATCAGTCCGCCGCGAACGGTCCAGGAGATGCGCTCGTCGCGCACCACGCGCCATAGCAGCCGGAGGATCTGCGGCAAGGCGAAGACAAGATCTCGTCGAGTCGCGTCACGGTCGCTCATGGACGGGATGGTACCCGGAACCTGCTGGTCTCGAATCTGTATCCTCCCGAGTGATGTTGACCGAAGAACGCCGGGGGCAGGTCCGCACCCGCGCGCGCGCAGCGATCGAACAGGCGACGCTCCGCAAGGACGCGTGGTGGGCCGAGCCGTTCGTCTCGATGGCCGTTCTCGGGATCTTCGTCGTCTACGCGACGTGGGCCGCGATCATCGGCACGCACTACTACTCGGACCCGTACATCTCGCCCCTCTACGCGCCGTGCATCGCCGACCGCTGCGCGCACGTGTCGTTCCACATCATCGGATCATTCTGGCGCTGGTCGCCGGCGCTCCTGATCATCCTGTTCCCGCTCGGCTTCCGGACGACCTGCTACTTCTACCGTCGGGTCTACTACCGCGGGATGGGCATGCCGTCTGCGTGCGCGGTGCGCGAGCCGTGGCCGCGCTATCTCGGCGAGAGCAAGCGCCCGTTCATCGTCATGAACATCCACCGCTACTTCTTCTACGTCGCGTTCATCCTCGCGCTGCTGCACTGGTCGGACTTCGTCCTGTCCTTCCACTTCAAAGCGGGATGGGGGATCGGCTTTGGGACGCTGCTCATGGGGCTCGACACGGTCCTGCTTTCGCTCTACGTCCTGTCGTGTCACGCCGGACGTCACTTCCTCGGCGGACACGTCGACAAGTTCTCGCAGGCGCCTATCCGTTACCGTCTCTGGAAGCTCTCGTCCTACTTCAACCCGAAGCACGGGCCGATCGCGTGGGCGAGTCTCGTGAGCGTCATGCTCGTCGACATCTACGTGCGGCTCCTCTCGTACGGCGTCTTCCACGACCCGCACCTCATCCTGCTGGGCAAGTGATGATCGATCACGAGACGCATACCTACGACGTCGTCGTCATCGGCGCGGGTGGTGCGGGGATGCGAGCCGCGATCGAAGCCTCCGGCAACGGCGCGAAGACGGCCCTGGTGTGCAAGTCGCTCCTCGGCAAAGCACACACGGTGATGGCCGAGGGTGGGATCGCCGCGGCGATGGGCAACGTCTACCCGCAGGACAACTGGAAGGTGCACTTCCGCGACACCATGCGTGGCGGGAAGTTCCTCAACAACTGGCGCATGGCGCAGCTGCACGCACAAGAAGCACCGGAACGGGTGTGGGAGCTCGAGGATTGGGGCGCGCTGTTCGACCGCACGGCCGACGGCAAGATCTCGCAGCGCGACTTCGGCGGACATCGGTACGCACGCCTGGCGCATGTCGGCGACCGTTCGGGTCTCGAGATGATCAGGACGTTGCAGCAGCACGCCGTCGGTGAGGGTCAGATCGACGTGTTCATGGAATGCACGTTGGTCGAGCTCCTGCTCGACGATTCGGGTGCCGTCTGCGGCGCGTTCGGCTACTGGCGTCCGACGGGTGACTTCATCTCGTTCGCCTGCAAAGCCGTCGTGATGGCGACGGGCGGGATCGGACGAGCGTGGAAGGTCACCTCGAACTCGTGGGAGTACTCGGGGGACGGCCACGCGATGGCGCTCCGCGCCGGCGCCGAGCTCATCGACATGGAATTCATCCAGTTCCACCCGACCGGGATGGTGTGGCCGCCTTCTATCCGCGGGGCGCTCGTGACCGAGAGCGTTCGCGGCGACGGTGGGATCCTCACGAACAAGTTCGGCGACCGCTTCATGTTCAACTACGTCCCCGACCTGTTCCGCAAAGAGACGGCCGAAACCGAGGAGGAAGCCGACCTCTGGTACAAGGACCACTCCGCGGCTCGCCGTACACCCGACCTCCTCCCGCGCGACGAGGTAGCGCGAGCGATCAACGCCGAGGTGAAGGCCGGACGGGGCTCCCCGCACGGCGGTGTGTACCTCGACGTGTCGTCGCGTCTGTCCGCGGACGTGATCAAGCGCCGGCTCCCGTCGATGTACCACCAGTTCCTCGAACTTGCCGACGTCGACATCACGAAGGAGCCGATGGAGATCGCTCCGACGTGTCACTACACGATGGGCGGCATCCGCGTCGATGCCGAAACCGAAGCGACGACCATCCCCGGCCTGTTCGCATGCGGCGAATCCGCGGGCGGCATGCACGGCGCGAACCGGCTCGGCGGGAACTCTCTTTCCGATCTGCTGGTGTTCGGCAAGCGTGCGGGCGAGCACGCCGCGCAGTACGCGGCCGGCAAGGCCGGCGCGCCCACGATCCCGGAAACGCAGGTGACCGACGCCACACGCGAAGTCCTCGCACCGTTCGAGCGCGTCGACGGTGAGAACCCCTACACGGTTCTGAACGACATGCAGGAGATGCTGCACAACCTTGTCGGCATCATCCGGATCGAAGCCGAGCTGAAGGAAGCGCTCGAGCGCTTCGTCGAGCTCAAGGAGCGGGCCGGAAAGGTTCGCGTGATCGGGACGCGCGCGTACAACCCGGGATGGAACACGGCGATCGACCTGCGCAACATGCTCATGGTCGCCGAGGGCTGCACGAAAGCGGCGCTCGCCCGGCGGGAGAGCCGCGGCGGTCACACCCGCGAGGACTTCCCGGTCACCGATCCCGAGTTCGCGAAGATCAACCATGCGGTTCGCTACGAGAACGGCGAGGTGACGATCACACCGACACCGTTGCCGCAGATGCCGGACGATCTGCGTCAGATCGTCGAGGAGAACCCAGAGTGACCCTCATCCAGAAGGGAAGCGGCCTCGGGCAGTGGTCCGCGGAGCGCAAGGCGGAAGCCACCGGACAGAAGGTGGCGACGATGCGCGTGTGGCGCGGTGATGCGACCGGCGGACGATTCGAAGAGTTCCAGGTCCCCTACGAGGACGGCGAGGTCGTCCTCGACATCCTTCACCGCATCCAAGCGACGCAAGCGAGCGACCTCGCCGTGCGCTGGAACTGCAAAGCCGGCAAGTGCGGATCGTGCTCGGCGGAAGTCAACGGGAAGCCCCGTCTCACGTGCATGACGCGCATGTCGATCTTCGAGTCCGGCGATCCGATCACGGTCAATCCGCTGCGGACCTTCCCCGTCATCAAAGATCTCGTGACCGACGTTTCTTTCAACTACGAGGTCGCCGCGAAGATCCGCCCGCTGAAGCCCGTGGCGCCCGCCGGCGACGACGGTCACCACCGCATGTTCCAGGAAGACGTCAACCGCGGGCAGGAGTTCCGCAAGTGCATCGAATGCTTCCTCTGCCAGAACGTGTGCCACGTGATCCGCGACCACGAGGAGAACAAGCAACACTTCGCGGGGCCGCGCTTCTTCATCCGCATGGCCGAGCTCGATATGCACCCACTCGACACCGAGCCGAACCGCGCGGAGCGCGCACAGGACGACTTCGGTCTCGGCTATTGCAACATCACGAAGTGCTGCACCGATGTCTGTCCGGAGCACATCCACATCACCGACAACGGGATCATCCCCATGAAGGAACGGGCCATGAGCGCGAAGTACGACCCGATCCCGTGGATCATCCGGAAGATCCGCCGGAGGTAGTCAGCCCGCGAGGGCTTCGTCCTCGCCGTCCGGCTGGAAGATCTCTTCGATCTGCAGTTCGAAGAGGCTCGCGATCTTGAAGGCGAGTGGAAGGCTCGGGTCGTACTTCCCCTTCTCGATCGACACGATCGTTTGACGAGAAACGTCGAGCCGCTCCGCGAGATCGGCCTGCGTCCAATCACGCTCGGCGCGTAGGACCGGCAGCCGGTTCCTCATGTCCGCATGAGCCAGAGGACGACGTACGTCACGAGCCACACGCCGGCGACGACCGGCACCACGATGAGCAGATCGGGGGCCGCGAAGTGGTAGACGCGGCCGAGGATCGCATAGCCGAGCCCGCCGACCACGAACGCGCCGAGCGCGACGACGGCTGATCGCGCGAGGACCGTACGTTGGAACTCGTCGCCCTGCTGTTCGACGAGGACTGCGAGGAGCGGGAGCGGCGCCAGGAAGAAGAGGACGGCGACGGCTCCAAGAACCGCATGGCTGGCGACGTTCGGATGACGTCCGATGGTGACGCCCAGCCCTACCGCAAAGATGAAGGTCGACACCAACGTGAGAGGCTCGATCTTGCGCCCGCGACGACGACCGACGACCGACTGCGTCGTCATGCCGAGCAGGAAGAACGCGTCTCCGGCGATCAAGAATCGAGCACCGCGGATCGAGTTGTCCGGCGCCGCAGCACCGAGACCGAGAAGGACGACAGCGACGGCGAAGATCACGAGGAACATCGCGCGCTCGGGCGCGCTGAACCGTCGCGAAGTGTCGCGCTGCTCGCTCATGCCGGCTCGATCAGATAGAGATGCCGCTGGCCGACGCCCTTGAGGTCGTGCGAGCCGGCGTCCTTCAGCGGTTCGTCCGTCGCCGTCGCCGTGGCCTCGGAAACGAGGATCTGCCCGCCCTTCGCCGCACTACAGACGCGGGCCGCTTCGTGGACCGCGAGACCAACGAAGCGGTTGCCGACAGCGAAGGCTTCGCCCGTGTGGATCCCGATGCGGATCTTCACCTGCGCGCCGCGCGGCCAAGATTCCGCGGCGATCGCGCGTTGCGCCGCGAGCGCCGCCGCCATCGCATCTTCCGGACGTTCGAACGCGGCGAAGCTCGCGTCCCCCGAATCGTCGACGACGCGCCCACCGTGGGATGTCAGCGCCTCGATGAGGATCTCGCGGTGTCGTCGCAGGACGTCGACGTAATCTTCGCCGAGCTCGCTCGCGAGCGCCGTCGACTCCACGATGTCTGTCATCACGAATGTGGCGGTTGTCCGTTCGGTGTCTTCGGACGCCGCCGGGAAGATGTCCTCGACCGCTACGCGGAAGAAGCGAGCAAGTTCCTTCGCGAGCGGGAGGCTCGGATCGTACTTGCCCTTCTCGATCGAGACGATCGTCTGGCGCGAGACGTTGACGGCATCGGCGAGATCGGCCTGCGCGATGTCGCGCCGCGTCCTGAAGGCGGCAAGTCGGTTGAGCATCAGGCCTCCGCCACCCGGACGGCAGCTTGGTCGATGAGCTCCGTCCGTCTGCGGTGCGTCCGGCGGATCACATGCGCCTCTTCAGGACGAACAACGCGGCGAACCAAGCAACCGCTGCGGTGATGAAGACGTATGACGGCTCGAGCTTCGGGCCGATGTTCGAAGACTGCAGGAACGCGAACACCATCACGACCGCGAGCGTCGCGAGGAACGCGAATGCGAGGGAACCGTTGACGAGGGCGCGCTGACGCTCGTCCTCCGAGCGGCGCAAGCGGTACACACCGATGCCGACCGAAACGACGAGGCACAACAAGATCACGAGCGAGAACGCGGTCAACCACGCCGGCCGGCCGTGCGCGTAGTTCGCCGTCGCGCGGTCGAACGCGAGGAAGAGCGAGAGTGAGAAGCTCACGGTGATCGAACCGTCCGGCCGTGCCGTTGCTTGACGAGCCTTGCGCCAGAGATCCGCCATATCGACCACGCCGCTGACGAAGAACCCCAGCGCCATCAGCCCGCGGTCGCGCGGTGTCCCTGTCTTGGATCCCGTCGCGATCCATGCGATGAGCGCCGCGACGAAGGCGCCATCACCGACGACCTTCACGAGCCATCCGAGCAGGCTCCGTTTGTCCTTCGCGACGTCGGTACTCACATGCGCCTCTGCAGGACGAACCACGCACCGAACCACGACGTTGTCGCCGTCGCGATCACGTAGTCGGGACGTAGCGACGGCCCCACCTTCAGCGCTTCGAGCAACGAGAACGTGAGGACGAGGGTCATCGTCACGATGAAAGCGAACGCCAACGATCGGTTCGCGATCAGCGACTCTCGCTCGTCACTGCGCCGGATCCATTCGATCACGGCGTACGGGGTCGTTGCGATGAGCCCGACCACCAACACGATGCCGAGGGCCGTGAGCCACGCCGGCTGCGATCGATGTGGCTGGGGCGTCGTGAGCTCGAAGGCCATCGCGAGCCCAGCGAGTGCCGCGACCCCAACGGGAACGTGCCGACGGTTTCGCGATAGGGCGGAACCCTTGGAAGATCGAGCGGACGCGATCTCGGCCCCCGACCACATGAGGAAGCAAATCGCGCCGGCGAGACGGATCAACGAATCGTGCCCATTCCCGGACTCCCACGCGTACGCCGCAAGCCCGGCGAGGAACGCGTACTCACTGACGAACCTGAGGACGTTCTTGCCGAGCGACGCCGTGCCTCGTGAGCGCTTCTCGCCCGTGCGCGCGCGACTCCGAACGGCTCGCGCCCATCCCGCCGCGTATCCCGCGACGATGATGGTGGCGATGCCGGTATAGGACGCAGCGTCCCGATTCTTCTGCGGGACGAGGAACCCGACCATCGCCGCGAGACCGACGACGACCGCGCCGGTCAGGAGGATGAAGATCAGGCGGTCCTCAGCCCAGAAGTCGCGGATCTTCGCCTTCACGAGTACCTCCGCCGGAAGACCAGCGACGAGACGACCCACGACACCATCCCGACGGTGAAGACGAGCCACATCGAAAGCTTCGGTGCTTTGAACCACGCTTCGAGGAGGCCGTACGACAGCGCGAAAAGCATCGTGACGAAGAAGGCGATCGTGATCGACTCCGTGAACATGAGCCGGTCGACCTCTTTGCTCCGACGACCTCCAAGGAACGCGCTCAGCGTTCCGGCCACAGACGACACGATCGTCCCCGCGGCGATCGCGATGAGCGCCCACGTCGGCTGCGGCTTGTGCGACTGAAAGATGCTCCCCGCGCCGACGAGGACGAAGTAGAAGCCGAAGCAGGCGAGGCTTATCGAACGAGTCGCGGCGATGAGCGTCGAGACGAGCAGCGCCCCGATCACCATCGCGACGATCGCGACGGGCGTTCGCCAGGAGCGCGGGCCGAAGCCGGCGATCAGGCCGAGCGCCAAGCCGGAGATACCGACGGTGAACGTCAGGTATCGGAACCAGGCTCCAGCGAACTGACCGGCTCGGTACGCCTTGCTCGGTTCGTTCACGAGTACCGCCGCCTGAACAACCATTCGAGCGTCGCCCACACCACCGCACCGAACACGGGTACCCAGATCAACCCGACCCGCGGCACTTTCACGAACAGCTCGAGCGCGCCGTAGATCCCCGCCGCGAGCACGGTCACGAAGAACGCGGCGGATGTCGCGTCGCTGAACAACCGCTGTTCTAGCTCGCGCACACGGCGCGAATAGAACAACGCGGTCCCGATCGCGAGGCTAAAGACCAACATGAAACTCACGGCTTCGAGCGCTCCCGACGTCGCCGTGTGGTGCCCGGCCGACTTATCGAGGACGCCGGCGATGATCCCGGGAGTCACCACAACGGGGATCAGGAGGCCGAGCCACGAACGCTTGTAGAGCGCATAGCCGACGAAGGCCAACAAGATCACCCCGCCGACGATCCCTCCGGCGAGCGGATAGCGAGTCACCAGCGGCTCGAAGTGGCCGAGCCGGGCGATGATCACCGCGGCGAGCGCTACCCCGCACGCAGCCCCGATGAAGAACGAGATCCGGTTCGAGTCCCGCTCGGACGGCGATGCCTTCTGCTTGCCCTGCCCTTCGTCCCCCATGAACGCGAGAGTAAAGCAGGCTTTACTTCTTGTCAAGGCTCCTTTACGTCAGATCGCGACTTCGGTGCCTCGCCGTAGCAGAGCACCGTTGAAGCACCGAAGTCAGGGGTTAGGCCATCCGGTCGACGATGGCCTGTCCGAATTCGGAGCACTTCACCGGGTCGACCTGCGGCTGCATCAGCCGGGCGAAGTCGTAGGTCACGACCTTCTCCGCGATCGCGCGCTCGATGCCGTGCTCGATGAGATCGGCGGCGGCGTCCCAGCCCATGTGACGGAACATCATCACCCCGGACAGGATCACGCTCGACGGGTTCACCTTGTCCTGGCCCGCGTACTTCGGCGCCGTGCCGTGCGTCGCCTCGAAGATGGCGTGCCCCGTGTCGTAGTTGATGTTGCCGCCCGGCGCGATGCCGATCCCCCCGACCTGCGCCGCGAGCGCGTCGGACAGGTAGTCGCCGTTCAGGTTCATCGTCGCGATGACGTCGAACTCATCGGGACGGGTCAGCACCTGTTGCAGCGTGATGTCCGCGATGTTGTCCCACACGAGTATCTGACCCTCGGGTGGTTTGCCGCCGCAGTCGTCCCACGTCACGGCGCGGCCCTCGAACTCCTTGTGCACGAGCCCGTAGCCCCAGTCACGGAACGCGCCTTCGGTGAACTTCATGATGTTGCCCTTGTGGACGAGGCACACATTGCGCCGCTTGTAACGCAAGGCGTATTCGATCGCTGCGCGGACGAGGCGCTCCGTCCCTTCGCGCGACACCGGCTTGATGCCGATCCCCGACGTGTTCGGGAAACGGATCTTGTTCACGCCCATCTCGTCCTGGAGGAACTTGATCACCTTCTGCGCTTCCGGTGACTCCGCTTCCCACTCGACGCCGGCGTAGATGTCCTCGGTGTTCTCGCGGAAGATCACCATGTCGACCTTGCCCGGCTCCTTCACCGGCGACGGCACACCCTGGTACCAGCGGACGGGGCGCAGACACACGTACAGGTCGAGGATCTGGCGGAGCGCGACGTTCAGCGAGCGGATACCGCCGCCGACGGGCGTCGTGAGCGGACCCTTGATGCCGACGAGATAGGTGCGGAACGCTTCGATCGTGTCGTCCGGCAGCCAGTTTTCGAAGCGGTCGAAGGCGTCCTGTCCGGCGTGCACCTCGAACCAATTGATCTTCTTCTTGCCCCCGAAGGCTTTCTCGACGGCGGCATCGAAGACGAGCTGCGACGCATGCCAGATGTCCGGACCCGTCCCGTCCCCGCGGATGAACGGCATGATCGGGTCGTCGGGCACCTGCAGGACGCCGTCCGAGATCGAGATGGTGCCGCCCTGCGCAGGCGGGGTTACGTCTTTGAACGCCATGAAGGTCCTCCGGCTAACGTTTCGAGAGTGACGAGCCTAACCGCGCGTGACCTCCGGACGCTCCCGAAGACCGATCTGCATCTGCATTTCCAGGGGTCCGTCCGAATCGCGACGCTCCGCGAATTCGCGGCGAAGCACGGGACCGAGCTGCCGCCGGGGCTCGAGGGCGACAGCTACTCGTGGAACGACTTCATCGACTTCATCCGTCAGTACGGCATCGTTTGCAGCGCTTTGCAGGAGCCGGCCGACTTCGCACGCGTCGCGACCGAGATCTGCGAGGACCTCGCACCGCAGGGCGTCCGCTACGCGGAAGTGACGCTTTCGACACGCAGCAGATCGGACGTCTCCGCCGCGCTCGACGGCTTCGACGAAGGGTTCGACCGGTTCGGTGTCCGCTGCCGCCTCGTGCTCGATCACGTTCGGGGGTTCCCCGTCGAGTTCGCCGAGCAGACGCTCGACGCGGCGCTCGCGTACAAAGATCGCGGTGTCGTCGCGATCGGCCTCGGCGGGCCGGAACAGGTGCCCGGAGCATCGGCAGCCCCCGTCTTCAAGAAAGGGATCGACGCCGGCCTCCATTCCGTGCCGCACGCCGGAGAAGCCGCCGGTCCCGAGAGCATCCGGGAAGCGATCGATCTTCTCGGGGCGGAACGGATCGGCCACGGCTTCCGCATCCTCGAGGACGAAGCTCTGGTCGACGAGGTCCGCGACCGCGGCATCGCACTCGAGGTCTGTCCGACGTCGAACGTTGCGCTTCGACTCATCGATTCGCTCGACGCGCACCCGCTTCCGCGCCTCATCGACGCCGGCCTCACGGTCACCTTGAATTCGGACGACCCCGCGATGTTCGGTTCGTCCGCCCTCGGCGAATACGAGGCAGCGCGGGGGGCCTTCGGCATGCCGGACGAGGCCCTGGCGGCGCTCGCGCGGGCCGGGGTCCAAGCCTCGTACGCTGACGAGGACATCAAACGCCAGATGCTCGAAGGCATCGACGCCTGGATCAGGGAGGAAGCGTGAGCAAGAAACCGGTCAAGG
This sequence comes from Actinomycetes bacterium, assembly GCA_025934435.1. GTDB lineage: Bacteria > Actinomycetota > JAICYB01 > JAICYB01 > JAICYB01 > JAICYB01. Next base: position 25,287 of record JAICYB010000004.1, read on the forward strand.
TCGCGATCAGCGGCGCCAGTGGGAACGTGAGCTACGCGTTGCTCTTCCGGATCGCGTCCGGACAACTCCTCGGGGACGACACACCCGTCGCGTTGCAACTTCTCGACATCGAGCCCGCGCTCCCCGCGCTCGAGGGCGTCGTGATGGAGCTCGACGACTGCGCGTTCCCACTCCTGCGCTCGGTCGAGATCACCTCCGACGCGAAAACCGCATTCAACGGCGTGTCGTGGGCGCTGCTCGTCGGGTCGATCCCACGCAAAGAAGGCATGGAGCGCAAGGACCTGCTCACGATCAACGGCGGCATCTTCGGTCCGTACGGTCAAGCGCTTGCGTCAGCGGCCGCGAGCGACGTACGCATCCTCGTCGTCGGCAATCCGTGCAACACGAACTGCCTCATCGCGCGCGAGAACGGACGTGACATCCCGGCCGACCGCTGGTTCGCGATGACGCGCCTCGACGAGAATCGGGCCAAGGCGCAGCTCGCGAAGAAGTCCGGAACCGACGTGAAGGACGTGACGAACCTCGCCATCTGGGGCAACCACTCGGCGACGCAGTTCCCCGATTTCCAGAACGCGCGCATCGACGGCAAGCGCGCGCCGAAGGTGATCGACGACGACGCGTGGTTGCAAGGTGAATTCATCGCGACGATCCAGCAACGGGGCGCCGCGATCATCAAGGCGCGCGGACAATCCTCTGCCGCTTCCGCGGCAAACGCCGCCGTCGACTCCGTCGTGAGCATCTGGCAGAAGACGGACAAGGACGACTGCGTTTCGCTCGCCGTCTGCAGCGACGGCTCGTACGGCGTTCCCGAAGGGTTGCAGTTCAGCTTCCCGGTGAGGAGTAAAGGCGACTCGTGGAAGATCGTCGACGATTTCACCCACGACGACTTCGCGAAAGAGAAGATCAAAGTCACGACCCAGGAACTGATCGAAGAGCGTGATGCGGTGAAGGAGCTGCTGCCGGCGTAACCGAAGAGGAGGCAGAGATGTTCGCACAGGTGATCAGAGCCACCGTCAAGGACACCGCCGCGGTCGCCGCGGCGAGCGAGAAGTGGCAGAAGGAACTGAAGCCGGGGGCCAAGGGCTACCTCGGCGTCACCAGCGGCGCTACGGACGACGGCAAGTCGATCACGATCGTGCGCTTCGAGTCGGCGGAGGCCGCGCAGGCGAACTCGGAGCGCCCGGAGCAGGGCGAGTGGTTCAACAATGAGCTCGCACCGCACCTGGAGAACGTTTCCTTCTTCAACTGCAGCGAGGTCGACCTCTTCATGGGCGGCGGGGACGATTCCGCCGGCTTCGTCCAAGTCATGGTGTACAAGCCATCCGATCTCGGCGCGATACGCGATGTCGCGAAGACCTTCGAGAACGTCGCGGGTGAACGCCCGGACATCCTCGGCGGCATGATGGTCATCGCCGACGACGGAACGATCTTCGATGCGAATTACTTCACGTCGGAAGCGGACGCCCGAGCGGCCGAGGGTAAACCGATGTCGGACGAAGTGAAAGCCGCGATGGAGAAGTTCCGCCAGGTCGCCGGCGAAGTCGAGTTCCTCGACCTCAAGAGCCCGGAGCTTCGTTCGTGACGCTGGCGAAGCTCATGTTGACCGGACACATCCTGTCCGTCGTCACCTGGGTCGGCGGCGGGATCATGATGCAAGCGCTCGCGGCGCGTGCGCGCGCCGCCGGTCCGGACGACGTCTACGGCTTCGCGCAGAGCGCCGCGTGGGCCGGCAACCGCGTGTTCATGCCGGCGTCCGTCGCGACGCTCGCTTTCGGACTGGCGACCGTCGCGACCGAACACTGGACGTTCAAGCCCCTGTGGATCAAGCTCGGCCTCCTCGGCTGGCTCCTGACCGCGGTGAACGGCGGCGCCGTGCTCGGTCGTCTCTCCCGCAAGATGAAGAACCTCGGCGCGGAGCGCGGACCGACGGATCCGAGCGTGCAAGCCGCGTCACGGAAGCTGCTCGCGGCGATGAACATCGATCTCGTGATCGTGATCCTCGTGATCGCCGACATGGTGTTCAAGCCCTCGTAGTGCGCATCGTCGCGACCGTAGTGAGCGTCTGGATCGCATGGCGCTGGATCGGGTTCTTCGTCGGGATCGTGCGTGTGCGCGGCTTCGAGAAAGGCGCGGACCGCCGCGAAGCGCGTCGAAGCGTCATCGCGCGCGGCGCGATCAACGTGTTCCTGTCGGTTGCGGTGCTCTACCTATGGGCGTCCGTCGAACATCAACAACCGAACGACGTCTTCGTGGGATTCCTCGCCGCGGCGATGATGTGCTCGCTCGCGATCGGCGTCGCCACGGCGTTCATGCAGCCACAGGAACGCAACCCGGAAACGCTGAACATCTGCAGCGTCTTCAGACGGAAAGCTCGGCCGCCCGAACCGTATTCCACATCAGCATCGTCCGAGTCATAGGACCGACGCCGCCGGGAACCGGCGTGATCGCGCGGACCTTCTGCGAAACCGCGTCGAAGTCGACGTCGCCGATGAGCTTGCCCTCGGCGTTCGCCGTCGTGCCGACGTCGATGACGACACAGTCCTGCGTGACGTGATCGGCCGTGATCATCCCCGGCGAGCCGGCGGCGGCCACGAGGATATCGGCCGTCAGCGTGTAGCGCGAAAGGTCTTTCGTTCCGGTGTGGCAGAGCGTGACCGTCGCGTTCGCGTCGGCCATCTTCGACGAGAGCAACACCGAGAGCGGACGACCCACCAGGTTGCTTCGTCCGACGATCACGACGTGTTTGCCTTCGATCTCGTAACCGCTCCGTACGAGCAGCTGCTGCACCCCGTACGGCGTGCACGAGATGAAGCGCGGCTGACCGCGCATGAGCATGCCTTGGTTGCGTGAGGTCAGGCCGTCGACGTCTTTGTTCGGGTCGATGCGCTCGAGGAACGCGGGTTCGTCCAAGTGCTTCGGGATGGGCGTCTGCAGGAGGATGCCGTGGATGGACGGATCCGCGTTCAGCGAATCGATGAGCTCTTCGAGATCGTCCGGCTCGGTCCCCGGCGGCATCTTGTAGGTGACGGCTTCGATGTCCGTCTTCTGCGCGTCGCTGTTCTTGAGGCGCACGTAGGTCGCGGACGCTGGGTCGTCGCCGACGAGGATCACGGCGAGGCCCGGCTGAACTCCCTTGTCACGAAGGACGGCCACGCGGTCCTTGAGTTCCGCGCGGATCTCTTTGGCGACCTTCTTGCCGTCGATGATCTCGGCCATGGACCCGTAGCGTACTTCGGGTCGCCGACGCCGGTGAACCGAACGACCGCCTGCGGTGTCGTAACAGATGAGGGATGCACGAAGACGAGCGGATAGCGCGGATCGAGCAGTGGGTCGCCGAGTTCCAGCCGGTGATCTACCGCGCCGCCTATCTGATCCTCCGCGACAGATCGGGGGCCGAAGACGTGGCGCAAGAGACCTTCATCAGAGCCTTCAAGGCTCTCGACCGGACGGACCCCGGCCACGGTGCGCGCCCATGGCTCTACAAGATCGCGGTCAACACCGCGCTGAACGAGCTGCGACGCCGGAAGCGTGAATCGTCCGCGTACGCCAAGGTCGGTGAGGCTGCGCCGTCGGAAGCCATCGCGAGTTCCGAAAAGCTCCCGGACAATCTGCGCGTTGCCGTCATCTGCCGCTACTTCCTCGACCTCTCCGAAGTTGAGATGGGGTCGGTGATCGGCGTGCGGGCGGGCACGGTGAAGTCTCGTCTCCACCTCGCACGCAAAGCGCTCGCCGGCGATCTCGAGATGGCGGTGGAGCGATGACGTACGAAACCGACGTGCGGATGGCGCTCGCCGTCATGGCGCACGAGGTCGATGTTCCGAGCGATCTCGCTGGACGGACCATCGCCGCCCTTCGCGCGATAGAGCCTCGCCAGCGCCCGACGTTCCGGCGCTGGGCGTACGTCGCGGTCGCAGGCGCCGCGGCGATCTTGATGCTCGTCATCGGGACGTTCGTTGCGGTGCGGCGCCCGCCGCCGGCAGCTGGGCATTCCCCTCGGACCAACCAGTACAGCGCGGCGACCGGTGGAACCACGAATTCCTTCGTCGGGGCCAACAGCGACGCCGGGACGTCCAAGAGCGGCGACGCCGTCGCCGGACAGGTCGGGGCCGTCGTATCGGGCGGGCGGTCTAGTGCCCCCGCCGCGGTCGCGGGCCCCGCGACGCTCGCTCCGCTCCCGTCAATCGTGAGGACGGCGAGCATCAGCGTTCGGGTGAAGGACTTCGAGAAGTCGTGGAAGGACGCGACGGACGTCGGCCCGAACGACGGTGGTTACGTCACGAACTCGAACACGTCCGAGTCGGGTGGCCAGGTCGGCAGCGGCACGATGACGATCCGCGTTCCGAGCGACCGCCTCGAGCGCACGCTTCGCGATCTGCGCGAGCTCGGCACGATGACGGCGCTCGCGACCAACGGCAACGACGTCACGTCACAGATGACCGATCTCCGCGCGCGACTCCGTGATGCGCAAGCGGAAGAGACGCAGCTCGTGAACCTGATGAATCAAGCCGGGAGCCTCGGTGACGTGATCGACATCCGCAACCAGCTGAACGACACGCGCACGGAGGTCGAGAAGCTCCAATCGCAGCTCAACTCGTACCAGGACGAGGTCGATTACTCGACGATCACGGCCACGGTCTTCGAGAAGGGGACGCAACCCGGGAAACCGATCCTCGGAACGGGCACGCTCGGTCACGCCGTTCGAACGTCGGCACACGTCGCGGTCGCCCTCGTCGCAGGCTTGCTCATCCTGCTCGGCGGGTTGCTGCCGCTGGCCGCTCTCGTGCTACTCGGTTGGTTCGTGGTACGGCGCATACGCGAACGCCGCCCGTAGCTCGGTAGTCTCACCGGACCGTGCGGATCGTTCTGGCGAATCACTCGAGCTACCCGCGTGTTGCGTCGGCGGGCGACGGCACTCGGCTGCGGCGCGCGTACGCGAACCGCGAGACGGGCAAGATCACCGGCGCGGACTATGACGAGGTCGCGCGCGACTACACGGCCGAGATCGTCAAGGAGCAAGAAGACGCCGGCGTCGAGCTCGTCACCGACGGTCTCGTCACGTGGTACGACCTGATGTCCCGTCCCGCGTCGCGGCTCGGGGGCGTCACGATCAACGGCCTCGTCCGCTTCTTCGACACGAACACCTACGTGCGGCAACCCGAGGTCGTCGGCGATGTCTCCGGCCAGTTCGGCCTCGCGGACGACTTCGCGGCGGCTTCCGAGATCGCGACCGCAGAGCTGAAGGCCGTCGTGACCGGGCCGTATACGCTCGCCCGCCACTCGATCATCAAGACGGACGCCGATATCTCGACAGTCGCCCTCGGCTACGCCGAAGCGCTCCGCCGCGAGCTCGTCGCGCTCGCGAAGGTCGGGGCGCGGGTGGTGCAGATCGATGAACCATCGCTCCTGAAGTTCCCCGAGGACGCCGAGCTCGTGCGGTCGGTGCTCGGACGCGCGATGGAATCGAAGGGCGACCTCTTCGTCAGCCTCGCGACGTATTTCGGCGACGCCACGACGATCTACGGTGAACTCCTCAAGATGCCGGTCGACATGATCGCGCTCGACCTCGTCTACGGCGAGCGTTTGATCGAGACGATCCTTCACGAAGGAGCGGACAAACCACTCGCGCTCGGTCTCATCGACGGACGGAACACGAAACTCGACGACGTAACGTCGACGGCCGATAGGTTGAAGCGCATCGTCGACGCGCTCGACGCGCGCGGCGTGCCCGAGGTGCATCTCCAACCGTCGTGCGGTCTCGAGTTCCTGCCGCGCGACCGCGCGCGACGGAAGCTCGAACGCATGCGCGAGATCAAAGAGGCTCTATGAGCAAGGGACGGGACAAACTCAAGCAGCTCGGCATCGAGCTCCCGATGCTCCCGATCACGGCGGTCGGGAGCTACGCGAAGCCGCGCTCGCTCGTGCAGGCGCGCGCGAGGTTCGTCCGAGGCGACATCGACGCTGCCGCGCTGCGGGCCGAGCAAGAAGAAGCGACGGCCATGTGGATGGGGTTCCAGAACGAGATCGGCGTGGACGTCCCCGTCGACGGTGAGATGTACCGCACGGACATGGTCGAATTCTTCGCCGAGAACATGGACGGCTTCGAAGTCGGCGACTGGGTCCGCAGCTACGGCAATCGTTACTACCGCAAGCCGATCGTCACCGGCGAGGTGCGCTGGCGCGGTCCGATGACCGTCGACTGGTGGCGTTTCGCGCAATCACTGACGGACAAACCCGTGAAGGGGATGTTCACCGGCGGGTACACGACGATGGACTGGTCGTTCAACGAGCACTACCCCGATCGCCGCGCTACCGCCCTCGCGCTCGCGCACGAGTTCCGTAAGGAAGTCGAAGCGCTCGTCGAAGCCGGATGCAAGATCATCCAGGTGGACGAACCCGCGGTATCGGTTCGTCCCGACGAGATAGACATCGCCCTCGAAGCCACAGCGATCACCTGCGAAGGCATCGACGCGTACTTCATCACGCACGCGCTCGAGTACGGCTACCCGCAAACGGTCTTCCCCGACGTCTTGCATCTCGCCGTCGACAACTTCGACATGGAGTTCGCGAACTCCGACTTCGTCTTCCTCGAAGCACTGAAGGACTTCGGCTTCGACAAGGACCTCTCGCTCGGTCTCGTCGACAGCCACACGCACGAGATCGAGTCCGTCGACCTCGTCGCGGAGCGCCTCCGGCGAGCCGTCGACATCCTCCCGCCCGATACCATCTGGCCCGACCCGGACTGCGGGCTCAAGACGCGGACGGTGGAGGAATCCATGGGCAAGATGCGGGTGATCGCACAGGCGACGAAGCAGGTGCGGACGGAGCTCGCTTCACGTGGCTGAGCTCAGCGGCCGCGTCGCGATCGTCACCGGTTCGTCCCGCGGCATGGGACGAGGCACCGCCGCGCACCTGGCGAAGCTCGGGGCGAACGTCGCGGTGTGCTACGTCCGGTCGAAAGATCTTGCGGAGGAGCTGTCGGAAGAGATCCGCGGCGCCGGCGGCAACGCGCAGGCCTTCGGTGCCGATCTGACGACGGAGGACGGCGCGCAAGGACTCATCGACTCCGTAGTCGCGCACTACGGTCACCTCGACACACTCGTGTGCAACGTCGGCGGTTTCCTTCGCAAGCCCTTCGACGAAACGACGACGGACGAGTGGCGCGAGCAGTTCGCGCAGAACACCGACACGATGTTCTTCTGCATCCGCGCGGCACTCCCGCATCTGCGCGCGTCGAAGTCCGGACGCATCGTCAACTTCGCCGCGTCGGGGGCCGATCAAGCAGCACGGCAGACGAACTTCGCCGCGTATGCCGCAGCGAAGTCGGCCGTGGTTGGCTTCTCGCGTGCCCTCGCGCGCGAACTCGCACCCGACGGCATCACCGTCAACGTGATCGCGCCGGGGATCGTGTCGGACAACGCACCGACCCGCGACGCGGCTCGCGCGATCGGTGCCGTCAAGCACACGCCGGTCGGGCGCGTCGGTTCCTTCGAAGACGTGGCGGAAGCGGTCGCGTTCCTCGTTCGTCCGGAAGCCGACTACATCACGGGGGCGCTGCTCGAGATCGCCGGGGGCTGGCGGATCTAGCGCTTCAGCACGATCGCGACGATCATCCCGGCAAGGCCGAGGAACAGCGTGATGTTGAACGTCACCATCCGCTGGGAGATCCGAGCCTCCAACGCATGGAGATCGGCCCGCATCGCGAGCTGAAAGTGCTCGAGGTCCGACTTCGTCGCGATCTGGTCCGACAAGGGCATCGACTCAGCGATCATCTTCGCCGCCTCCTCGCCCACCGTGGGCTTCAAGGCTTCGTACAACTCGAGGCCTGTGGCCATCGTAGTACCTCCGTGACGGGGGAAGTCCGGAGGGGAAGAGGCGCAGCGTAGGGCGGAGCACCGACAGTACGCTCGCGTGATGAAGATCGGTTTCGTCGGGCTCGGCACGATGGGCGCGCCGATGGCGGGCAACCTCGTCGCCGCCGGGTTCGACGTCACCGTGCACAACCGCACGCGGCAGCGCGAGGAAGGCTTCGAGAAGCGCGCTTCGTCGCCCGCCGAAGTCGCGAGCGACAAAGACCTTGTCGTCATGATGGTCTCCGACACGCCGGACGTCGAGGAGGTGCTCTTCGGCCCCCACGGAGTCGTGCACGGTGCTCCGCCCGGTGCGCTCATCGTCGACATGTCGACGATCTCCGCCGACGCGACGAAAGACTTCGGCGCGCGGCTGGCCGAACACGACATAGCCATGATCGACGCGCCCGTCTCCGGGGGATCGGAGGGAGCCGAGAAAGGGACGCTCACCATCATGGTCGGCGGGGACGAAGCCGACGTCGAACGCGCACGCCCCGTGCTCGACGTGCTCGGTGGGAAGGTCACGCACATCGGTCCACTCGGATCGGGGCAGCTCACGAAAGCTGTCAACCAGGTGATCATCTCCGGCTATTTCGAAGGCGTCGCCGAGGGACTCGTCCTCGCGATGAAGTCCGGGCTCGATCCGTACAAGGTCGTCGAAGCGCTGTCGGCCGGGATGGCGCGATCGGCCGTCCTCGAGATGCGCGCGAAGAACATGATCGAGCAGACGTACCCACTCGGCTTCAAGCTCGCGCTCCACCTGAAGGACCTGAAGATCGCGCTCGAATCGGGGATCGACCTCCCCGTCGCGCGGATGGTGAAGGAGACCGAAGAGCGGCTCGTCGCCGAGCATGGAGACGAGGACATGTCAGCATTGGCGATCGAAGTCAGGAGAAAGGCAGGGCTATGACGATCCCGACCGACGTGCGATCGATGGAGGCGGCCGCACGAGAGCTCATCTCGCCCGTCGCCTACGCCTACTACTCCGCGGGTTCGTACGCCGAGTGGAGCGTCGTCGAGAACGTGACGGCCTGGTCGCGGTGGTACGTCCGGCCGCGCATGGGAGTGAACGTCCAGTCGATCGACACGTCGACGACGATCCTCGGCACGCCGATCTCCATGCCCGTGTTCACCGCGCCCTGCGGCTTCAACCGGCTCGCGCACGACGACGGCGAGTTCGGCGTGGCGCGTGCGTGCGCGGCCGTCGGGACCGTGCAAGTGCTATCGACGGCCACCGGACTCGACCCGAAGACCGTCGCCGACGCGAGTGACGCAGCGAAATGGTTCCAGCTCTACGCGGACAACGACGCCGCCGTCACCGACGAACGCGTCGCGCGCGCGGCGGACGCCGGCTTCGAAGCCGTCGTGATCACCGTCGACACACCGACGCTCGGCGTGCGCTACCAGGGTCTCGCCGACGTGGTCGAGTTCCTCAACGAACTCGAACGGAAAGAGGTCACGAACCCCGTGCTCACGTTCTGCGACCGTCTCGACTGGACGGAACTCGAACGCATCGCGGCGAACACGACGCTCCCGGTCGTGTTGAAAGGGATCCTCCATCCCGAGGACGCCCGCCGCGCGCCCGATCACGGCGCGAGCGCGGTGATCGTGAGCAACCACGGTGGCCGACAGATGGACGGATCCGTCCCGCCGGCGCTTGCGCTTCCCGACGTCGTCGACGCCGCGGACGGACGGATCGAGGTCTACGTCGACGGCGGCGTCCGCACGGGTGTCGACGTACTGCGCGCGCTCGCACTCGGCGCGCGTGCGTGTCTGATCGGACGACCCTACCTGTGGGCGCTCGCGATCGCCGGTGAAGATGGCGTCCGGGAGCTGCTGGAGCGGTTCAAGGCCGAGCTCGCGAACGCGATGGCGCTGTCGGGGCAGACGGATGCGAAAGCGATCGATCCGTCGATCGTCGTGAGTGCGTCGAAGTACTAAGACCTAAGCGGCCGTCCGTTGCATATGCGCTGGGTTACGCCCCGTAATCACCCGAAGGGATGACGAGGGTCGACCGCTCGTAGGCGTGCGACGGTCAACGCAGTGATGTAGATTCTCCGAGCCACGGTTGGGGGACTGTGGTGCGGGGACCGATCGACGCGCGGGGGCAGCCTCGTGTCGCGCGATCCATGGGTGAACCTGGGCGGGGGCCCAGCTTGGGGAGGCGGGGATGCGACCCTTCTTTCAGCGGCGCTTGTTCCGTCGTGTGTCGTTCCGTTCGAGGTCGGCGGCTAGTAAGCGATCGTCCCGGAAACGCGAGCGCGTGCGTCTTTCAGCCGCCGCGCTGATCACGCTGTGTGCGCTTCTGGCAACGAGCGTCCAACCGGCGAACGCTTCGGTATCGCGCCCGAAGGCGCAGAAACCTCTCAAGAAGGTCGAGATTCTTCACTCGAGGCACCCACGCGCGATTCGGCCGAGGGTGTCGGGCGTGGCGCCGGTCACGTTCCATTCGGGCGATCGGAAGCGTCAGAAGCACCGTGCCGTGCGAGAACTGCGCTCGGACCGAACCGCGCTGTTGCGCGCCTTCGCCAACGACGACGGCACCATCACCATCCAGAACTATCTGACGCCGATCTTCCACAAGACGCACCGGGGCTGGGTGCCGATCCACAACGACATCGTGCGCCGTGGTCACCTGCTCGAAACGACAGGGAACGCGTGGCGGACTGCGTTTGATGCGACGAAGTCCGGCATGAAGCTCAGCGCGCCGGAAGGAACGGTTCGCATCGTTCCCGTCGGGCCGAGGGGCAACGCCCGGCCGGATGTCATCAGCTCGCCGAACCGTCTGCGCTTCAGGAGTGCCCGCGGAACCTTGGCGCACACGGCGATCCCGCCTGCCGGCCTCGTCGGCTACAGGGGGGTTTGGCGCGACGTCGACCTCCGCTACGAGGTCAGCGGGAACGGCTTGAAGGAGAACATCCAAGTCCGTTCGAGTAAGGCGCCCGCGGCATACGCCTTCGACGTCCTCGGCGCCATCTTGAAAGCAGACAAGCGTGGGGGCCTCGCTCTCGCCGGGCCACTCGGTCGGCGGTTCTACATACCTGCGTTGATGGTTCGGGGTGCGGACGGATCGCTGCTTACGTCGCCGTCGCGTGCGCGCTACGGGCTCACCGCTCTTCCTCACGGCAAAGGCACACGCGTTACGGTCACTCTCGATCAGTGGTGGCTGCGCTCACTTCCGAACAAGGCCTTCCCGCTCGACGTCGATCCGACCTTCGGCGACTGCCGTGGCACGGTCGGCGAATGCCCTGATACGAACGCCATCACCCTCGGTAGCAACGGGTTCTCGAGCTCGAATACGACGGTGGACGTCGGACGCGACAGCTCCGGGAACATCTTTCGCGCGGCCATGTACTTCCAGGACTACGAAACCTGGCTGAAGCAGGACTACCGCGTCTACGACTCACAGCTCGCGTTGAACGTCAGCCCGGGCGTCGGCACGCTCACCGTCGCCGATCAAGGATCGAACGATCCGACGTCACCGACATGGACCTACACGCAGCTTTCCAACGCGGGCGTTCCCATCGTCGGGACGTGGGATTCGACCATCCCCGGCAGCTCGACGGTGTTCGACGCGACCAATACCGTCGACCAGTGGTACGCCGGAAACCTGACCAAGCGCTGGTTCGGTATCACCGGGACGGAGACGGGGAGCTCGAACACCGAAGATTCGATGAACGGCTTCCTCACACTCGACGTGTACTTCCAACCGGCGGCGTCTCGGGTCACGAACCTTACGGCCAACCAGATCCTGTCGACGACGACACCGTCGCTTCAGGCCTTCGCCATACAGCCTGCGCCAAACACCGAATTCGCCAATGGCGGTTACGAGCCGATCTACGACTACGAGATCACCACGTCGCCGGTCCCGGGCAAGAGCATCGTGGCGTCGTCGGGCGACCTCGGGTGTTCGAACAGCGATCCCGGGGTCTGGTCGTGTTCGCAGGACACCGACGGCGGCGGACCGATCCCGACGTGGAACGTGCCGCCCGGCGCGCTGCAGGACGGCGTCACCTATTACGCCTGGGTCCTGACTGACTGGTCGAACAGGCCGTATGCGCTGTTCCACGACGGCGCGCCGGAAACCACGCCGCCCGCGTCGTGGGGCGTTCCCTTCAAGGTCGATCTCGGTCTCGGCAACGGCGGCAACTTCCCGACGGATGCCGTCGGCGCCGTTCCCGGAAGCGCGCAGACGCCCTCGGAGGGAGCACCGAACCCCGCGCTGCCGCCGTCGAAGGTCACGGTGAACCTCGTCGACGGCAACGCTGCCATCGCAGTCGACAACCCCAAGCTCGAGACCGTTTCCGGCGGAGCGCAGCTTCGCTTCACCTACAACTCGCTGGCGACGGCGCAGGAAGGCGTGCGCGGTCTGCAGGGCGACTACTACAACGACACCAACGGCAACGGCACGCTCGATCCGGGCACCGACGCCCTCGTGGCCGAGCGCACCGATCCGTCGGTGTGGTTCAACACGGGCTTCCCCGTGCAAGGCATCGTCGACGCGCAAAGCCCGGCGAAGGCCTTGGCCGAGTGGACCGGGTTTCTCACGCTGCCGAACTCGGATTCGTGGGAGATCGGCGACATCTCCTCCGACGGCGTGACGGCCACCGTGAACGGCGTCAGCCGGTTGAGCGACTTCGGCCCGCACGCCGCACAGCCCAAGCCGACGTTCGGAACGAGCTTCGCGGCCACGCCGCAGATGCCCATCAAGATCGATTGGCACCACTCGAGCGGTCGTCCGTCGGTCATCGCCATGTACGCCAAGGACATGGCCACCTGCGACGCGAACGGCAACAACTGCAAGGTCTACGCGCTCGACCCTTCTTGGCTCACGAGGGCACCGAAGACGCTTCCGGCCGGGTGGGCCTTCAACTCGACGGCCGCAACCGCGCAGTGGACGCGGCTTGTCGATCACGGCGACCTCGTCACCTTGTATGCCGACGACGGGACAGGCCATGTATTCACCCGCGCATCGGGTGGTCGCTACGTCGCGCCTCCAGAGACACCCCAAGACCTGCTGACGAACGTCGGGAACGGACAGTTCAACCTCGTGTCAGGCGGATACACCTACACCTTCGGTCCGACGGGCGACGCGATCTCCATCGTCACGACCAGCGACGATCTCCACCCGGCGGCCCCCCAGCACTCGTTCACGGGCACGCCGCCGCTCCTACACACGATCACCGATCCGGTGCGATGCGCCGGCGCCGTCCCCTGCCCGTCGTCGAGCCAGGTGTCGCTCAACTACGGCGGCGATGCCGGCGCACCGGCGGAGTGCAACGGTGCGCCGAGCGGGATGCTCTGCTACATCTCGTACTTCGACGCCTCGGCCACGATCATCACCTACGACAGCTTCGGCAACCTCAGCCGCATCATCGAGCCGGGCAACGTCGTGTACGACTTCGCTTACGACTCGCTCGGGCGAGTGACGGATGTGCGCGACCCGTTGGCCTACAACGCCATCCAGGCTGGTGTACGCGTGGACGATGCCACGGCCAAGACGCATATCACCTACGACTCGTCGTCGGCGACGGGGCGCGTGCAAACGATCACGCAGCCGGCGCCTGCCGCCGGCGGTGCGCGTCCCGAGCGTTTGTACTGTTACGGATCGGCCAAGGCGTACTCGGCCGGCGCGCCGTCGTGCAACACGGCGCAGGCGAACACGACATCGGTCGGCGTGTACGGCTTCAACCCGACCGTGGGCTACGCGTATCAAGAGCAGTACGACTCGCGGAACCGCAAGGTCGCTTCCTTCGACTCAGCCGGCCTGAAGACGAGCTACACGTGGGACGACAAGGACCGCCAGGTGACGACGGTCGATCCTGCCGGCCTCGAAACCTCGACCATCTACGACGCGCTCGGTCACGCCGTGACGAACTACGGACCGGCGGCGAAGGCGTTGTTCAACGCCGACGGCACGCTTATCACACCGGGCAGCGCGCCGACGACGCAGAAAACCTACGACGGCGGCATCACGGGTCTCGCGGCGTCGTGGTATCCGACGACCGATCTCAGCGGATCAGCCGCCTACCACACGACGTCGAACCTGGCGGACACGTGGTCGGGGGCGTGCAACTCGCCGTCGGCATGCAACGGCGGCGGCACGGTCATCCCAGCCTCCGGATTCTCGGGCGATCTCAGCGGGAAAGTGACGCTTCCTTCACCGGGCCGGATCAGCTTCGACGGCGACGGCGGCCGCGTGCTCGTCGACGGACATCTCGTTGTGGATCAGAAGGACGGACCTCTATCGGCGGCCGTGCGTGCCGATCATCCGCTCGACTTCTGGCGCCTGGCCGACGCGACGGGATCGACGCTCGCCGCCGACTCGAGCGGCGCCCTCGCCGGCACCTACAGTCCGTCCGGTACGACGCGAGGGGTTGGCGGGCCGGCAAGCGGCGACAACGCGACGGCCGCGACATTCGACGGAACGGCCGGCAACATCACCATCCCAGACGATCCGACCCTTCGCTTCGACCGTCTCCAGCCGTTCTCCGTCGAGGCGTGGATCAAGACGTCGAGCGCCACGACGCAAGTCATCGCGTCCAAGCTTCCCAACGCCGGCAGCGGCTGGGAGCTCGATGTGTCGAGCGGGAAGCTGCTGTTCCTGCTGACGAACTCCTATCCGTCCAACACCATCCAGCGCTCGGGATCCGTAACTCTCACCGACGGCAACTGGCATCACGTCGCGGTGACCTACGACGGATCATCGACGGCCGCCGGCGTGACGTTCTACGAGGACGGCGTAGCCGATCCGGCGCCGGTGACGAACGTCGACACCCTGACCTCGGACCCGCGGGGAACGTCGGGACTCAACATCGGGTCACGTCCGGCCGACGGCTTCTTCTTCAACGGGACCATCGCCGACGTCGCCGTCTACAACCAGCAGGTGAGCGCCGCCCGCATCGCCGCGCACAAAGCCGCCGCCGCCTTACTGTCGAGCGCGGCGGCGAGCCCGATCATCTACAACTCGCCCTACCCCACCGCTGTGGACGCGAATTCACCGACGTCGTTCTGGCGTCTCGGCGAAGCATCGGGAACCACCGCGACAGATTCCAACGGTTCGAGCAACGGCATGTACACGGGGTCGGTGACCTTGAACCAGCCCGGACCGATACCTGGAGACCCGTCGACGTCGGCGATCTTCGGCGGCGGCACCGGAACGGTGAGCGTTCCAGATTCGCCGGCGCTGCGTGTCAACCAGTCGCAGCCGTTCAGCGTCGAAGCGTGGGTGAAGACCACCACGTCGAGCCAGATGGCCATCGCTTCGAAAATGCCGGGCACGGGCTCATTGCAGGGTTGGGAGTTCGGGCTCGCGTCGGGCAAGCCGTATCTCACGGTGATCAATACGGTCGCTACGAACTGGATCGATGTCGCCGCTTCGACGAGCGTCGTGGACGGCCGCTGGCATCATCTGGTCGGAACCTACGACGGCAGCTCGAGAGCATCGGGCGTGCATCTGTACATCGACGGCCACATCGACGGCGGTCCCGGCCTCATCTTCGGCGATTCGCTTTCGGCATCGTCGGCATCGTCGGTGCCGCTGTACATCGGTTCGCGGGCAGCGAACAGCCTGTGGTTCTTCGGGAACCTGGCCAACGTCGCCATGTATCCGAATGCGCTCGGCGCCGACGACGTCGCGCGTCATGCTGTAGCCGGTCAAGGTCCCGTGCCGCTCACCGTGCAGCAGGACGGCGCCGCCTCGTATTGGCGGCTTGGCGAGTCGCTCCCGCAGGTCAAGGCGCTCGATATGACGGGCGCCAACAACGCTACGTACAGCCCCCTCGGGTGCGGACAGACAACGGGCGGGTTGAACGGCGATGCGAACGGTGCCACCACCTTCGACGGCACGAACTGCAACGTAAGCGTCGGGGAGATGCCGAGCCTTCGGGTCGGGCGTACGCAGGCGGCGAGCATCGAGGCATGGGTCAAGACGACGGCGGCGGTAACGCAAGTGATCGCAGCCAAGATGGCCAACACGTCTCCGTTCACCGGCTGGGACTTCGTGATGAATCCCAGTGGTCAGCTCTACTTCCAGCTCATCTCGAGCTGGACGGCAAGCGCCATCGAGGTCGACGGGACGAAGGTGCTGAAGGACGGTGCATGGCACCACGTCGCTGCGACCTATGACGGCAGCGGAGTCGCTGCCGGCGTCAAGCTCTATGCCGACGGTGTCGCCGATACGGTGACCATCTCGCACGACACGCTCGGCACGACGAACCCGACGAATTCCTCGAACCCGTTCACCATCGGGTCGCGCGCGACGGGTCTGAACTTCAACGGATCGATGTCCGACGTCGCCTTCTACGACCGCGCACTGTCGAGCGACCAGGTGGCGAACCACCGCAATGCCGGCATCACCGCGCCACCGGCTCCGGTCACCGATCACCGCATCGACGTGCAGGACCAGCAGTTCGTCGCCGGCGGTCACCTCACGGTCACGTCGGCGGCAGCGACGTTCGGTCCGAACTACGGGCTGCTCACCCAGACCACCGACCCCGACGGCAAGATCACGCAGACGCAGTACGCCGACGCGGTGAACGGCATCGACCCGAAGTTCGGCCTGCCCACGGCGACCATCCAGGACCCGAGCACGCTGAATCTCAAGACGTCGACCGCCTACGAGCCGCCGGGCGCGACGAGCTTCCTGCGGCGTGTATCGAAGACGCTTCCTGCCGGCAACCAGACGACGTATGCGAACTACGCGGGAAACGATCCGCCCATCGCCAACGTGTGCGGGGTCACGGCGTCCACGCTGCAAGCCGGGCTTCCCAAACAAGAGACCGATCCCGTTCCGGCCGTCGGTTCGGCGCGCGTCGAGCAGTACGTCTACGACTCGCTCGGCCGCGAGGCCGGACACCGCATCGGCACGACAGCCACCATCTCGTCGGTCGGCTGGGACTGCACGACCTACGACGCCGCGGGTCGCATGGTGACGCAGTCGTGGCCGGCCTTCGGATCGCAGCCGTCACGCACCGCCACGTACACATACGGCGTCGGCTCCCCGACGCCGAATCCGCTCGTCAACTCGGTGACCGATACGACGTGGCCGGCGCAGTCCATCTCGACGACCGTCGACCTGCTCGGCCGGACCGTGAGCTACAGCGACATCTGGGGACAGACGACGACGACGACCTTCGACCAAGCGGGCCGGGTCACCGACACCGCCGGACCAGTCGGGGCGCGCCACACCGACTACGACGGCGCCGGACGAGTCTCAGATCAGATGCTCGGCGCTCAGAAGGTCGCTGTGCCCGGCTACGACGCGCCGACCGGACGGATGACGAGCGTGTCCTACCCGACGGGGACCGGCAACGGCGGCAACGGCAGCAACCTCGCCATCGGATACGACGCCAACGGCCGCCAGAATTCCTTGAGCGCCACGGGGCCGGGTTCAGCCCTCATCACCTCAGACAGCGACGTCTTCAGCGCTGGCGCGCGGGTGAGCTCGGAGACCATCGACGGCAACTCCGGCAGTCCTTCTTCCTTCGGCTACGACGGCGCCGGCCGGCTCACGACGGCCACCGTCCCCGGCCACACCCTCACCTACAACTACGCCGCCACCGGCGGATGCGGTCCTGAAGCGGCGGCGGGAAACAACACGAACCGCACGAGCGTGGTCGACGGCGCGACGACCACGACGTACTGCTACGACAACGCGGACCGTCTCACTTCGACCTCCGACGCCCGCTACACGACGCCGACCTACGACGATCATGGCAACACGTCTTCGATCGGCGACGAGACCATCACCTACGACGCCGCCGACCGCCACCTGGCCACGACGACGACCGGCGGTGCCTTGCCGACCACGGTCAATTACCTCCGCGATCCCCTCGACCGCATCGCCGAGCGCGACGCCACCGTGATCCCGCCGCTCGGCCGCCGCACGCCTGGGACCATCGCCACGACATCGACCACGGTGACGAGCATCGCTGTCCCGAAACCGGCAGGAACCGTTTCCGGCGACTTCCTGCTCGCCGACATCTCCGAACGCGGGACGCCGACCATCACCCCGCCGTCGGGATGGACACTGCTCAACTCGACGGCGAGCGGCACGACGGTGACCGATGCCGTCTACTACAAGGTCGCGGGATCGAGCGAGCCGGCGTCGTACACCTTCTCGTTTTCGACAGCTACCTCGGCCACCGGAGCGATCATGGGCTACGTGGGCGTCGATACCACGAACCCCATCGACACTTCGGGTGTCGTGACGGACACCAACGTGACCTCGCACACCGCTCCCGCCGTGACCACGACGAGCCCTGACGACATGCTGCTCGTCATCTTGGCCTCCGACGGCAACAGCACCGTCACCAAGGACGCGCAGACCACGCAGCAGTGGTTCCTCAAGAGCGCCGCGGCCAGCAACAACGTGGAGTCCGACGGCGCCGACCAGGTCGTCACCAAGACCGGCTCGACAGGTACGCGCAGCGTCACCACGGCCACGGCGCAGAGCTCGGTCGTGCGCTCCATCGCCTTGAAGTCGCGCCCGGTGGCGCCCATCGCCTTCCGCGACGTTGCCACGGCCACCACCGGAGCCTCGATCCTCACACCGCTCGTCGTGCCGAGACCGGCCAAGGCCCTGCCGGGCGATCTGCTCGTTGCCGACGTCTCCCTTGTCGGCGCACCGACCATCACCACGCCGCCGGGATGGACGGCGTTGCCGCCCCAGGTCATCGCGGGCCTGCTCACCGACGAGATCTTCTACAAGGTGGCGACCTCCTCCGAGCCGACCTCGTACTCCTTCGCCTTCTCGGCGGCCACCTCGGCCACCGGCGCCATCACCGCCTACTCGGGCGTCGATCCGCTCAACCCCATCGACGTCTCAGCCGTGGCCACCGACGGCTCGACGACGACGACGCACACGGCGCCGAGCGTCACGACGACCTCGCCCGCCGACACCGCGCTGTTCATCCTCGACGCAGCCGGTAACAGTGCCGTCACCCCGGACGCGCAGACGACGCAGCGCTGGAACCTGGCGACGACGGCAGCCACCAACGTGCAGAGCAACGGCGCCGACCAGCTGATCGCGGCCGCCGGCGCAACGGGCACACGAACGATCAAGACGGCGACCGCGGCGCGCGGGATCATGCGCTCCATCGCCCTTCGGCCGCAGGCCGTGAGCCGCACACGCTACGGCTACGAGGGCCACGACGACTCACCGTCACTCGAGATGGACGGCGCGGGCAGCATTATCGACCGCACGGTGTCGCTCGCCGGTGGCGTGGTCGTCACGCGCACCGTCGCCACGGCAACCTCCACCGACACCTGGAGCTACCCGAACGTGCATGGAGACGTGGCTGCGACGGCGAACGGCAGCGGCGCCAAGGTTGGGTCGACACTCACCTACGATCCGTATGGTCAGCCGCTCGCGGGAAACGCGTCCGATACGTCGAGCAACTTCTCGTTCGGCTGGGAAGGATCGAAAGAGAAGCTGACGGAGCATCAAGACGACATCGCGACCATCGAGATGGGAGCGCGTCAGTATGTCTCGGGTCTCGGGAGATTCCTCAGCGTTGATCCGGTTGAAGGTGGGTGTGCGAACGCGTACGTCTTTGCGTTCGGTGATCCTGTCAGCTATCCCGATCTCAATGGCTTGCGGTCAAAGCCGTGTAGCTCTAAGCACCACCACGGCTTGGGTTTCTATATAGGCGTTGCAGTTGTCGGCGGTTTTGTAGCAGGCGCGGCGGCAGCGGGCAGTGTCGCCGCCGGCGGTGCGGCAATTGCTACCGTTGCTAGCGCGGTTCTTGCGGGAAACGCTCCGCTCATCCCCGACGCGGTCTCCGACGTCGCCCGAGCAGTAGTCACTGCCGCGACCTTCCTCGGGGGCGCAGCGGGCGCGGTCGGAACGCACAACGAGATTTGTAATGGTCAACGTCATGTGGAGGCGCCGCAGCCGTGAGCTGGTACTTGCGCAACAGAGTAGCAATCCATCTCGGCACCGTCCTTGTCGCAGGTTTGAATCTGCTCTTGGCGCTCCATCTCCGCATTTACGGAGGCATCCTTGCTCTGGATGTCGCCTTTGTCGTGTTCGGATTGATAGCCGGACCGATCCTTGGGCGAGTTCTCGTCCGGACGGAGAATCGACCTTCCCGACCCCGAACGCGACGGGCGTCCCTCGTGAGGTGGGTCATATTCGGCGTAGTTGCCGGAGGAACGATCGCTATCAGCATTGCGATCATTGTTTCCAACGTAGGTTGGCTACCTTTCGCCCTGATCTTCGGTCCTTTCGCAACTGCGATGACCTTCTTCCTCCTTAAACGCTGGCACGCTCGCTCGTCGAGGTCATGACTGGCGACATGGACCATGATCCATGACTGTCCGTACCTCCGTGAGAACGCATGACACCCAGCCGGCGAAATGTAACGTGGTGCTCAAGCAGCTTGACGTCGCGTCGGCTGCTGATGCCGACGCCTGATGTGATGTCACGATTCACCGTTTAGAAAGAGTGTTCGTTGCGGATTTCTCGCTAGCAACGCCGTCAGCATCCGGTGCGGCTCCCCGCGAACGGAGCCGGCGGCATCCATGGAGCGAAGTCGGCGCTCAGGTCGTAATCGACGCACTCGACTGCGTGCCGTGCGGCGCGCCACCGCGCCGACCGCCGCTGCAGGAGTGCGGAGCGCGCGGGCCGGATGTGACGGGCTCACCCTCTCGGACCCGGCTGCTCCGGACCGATGAAATCGCCGGTCACGAACGTCGTCGCTCAACAGATCGACGCCGTCTATGCCGTGAGTTCCGCCATCATCTCGAAGGTCTCACGGCGGCCCCCGCCGAGCAGCAGCACCGTGCACGGCGATTCCTTCCACGCCTCGAGCCGGTCCTTGATGCGCGCTTTCGGTCCGACGAGCGACACTGCGTCCGCGAGTTCGTCCGGAACGGCGGCGATCGCTTCGGCCTTCTTGCCGTCGAGGTAGAGATCCTGGATCTGCTTCGCCGCCGCCTCGAAACCGTAGCGGCACGCGAGGTCGTTGTAGAAGTTGCGTCCGCGCGCGCCCATGCCCCCGATGTAGAGCGCGAGTCCGGGCTTCACGAAACCGAGCGCTTGCTGGATGTCGTCCGTTTCGATCACGGCCGCGCTCGCGTAGACGTCGAACTCCGACGACGGACGAAGATCGCTTGCGCGTCGCTTGAATCCTTGCGCGAGCGGCTCGTTGAACACTTCGGACTTGTACGGGTTGAAGAACGCCGGGATGAAACCGTCGGCGATCTCACCGGACAGCGCGATGTTCTTGGGACCGATCGCCGCGATGACGATCGGGATGTCCGCGCGCGGATGCAGGATCGACTTCAGCGGTTTGCCGAGGCCCGTTGCGTTCGGTCCCGCGTACGGGATCTGGTAGTGCTCGCCTTCGAACTCGAGCGGCTTCTCCCGCTTCCAGATCGCGCGGAGGATCTCGACGTACTCGCGCGTCTTCACGAGCGGCTTCCCGTACGGCATCCCGTGCCAGCCTTCGACGACTTGGGGGCCGGAGAGTCCGATCCCGCAGATGAATCGTCCGCCGGAGAGCGCGTCGAGCGTCGCCGCGGTCATCGCGGTCATCGCCGGTGTGCGCGCGGGCATCTGCATGATCCCCGTCGCGAGCTTCACGTTCGTCGTGTGCGCGCCCATCCAGACGAGCGGCGAGATCGCGTCGGAACCGTAGGCCTCCGCCGTCCAGATCGAATGGAACCCCAGCTCATCGGCGAGTTTCGCGGCGTTGACGCTGTCGGACACACCCGCGCCCGAATAGCCGATCTGCATCCCGAGCTTCATTTGCGCCTCCGCTTCGCTGCGGCGTGGTCTTGTCCGGCCCAGTCTGCCAAGTTCCGTGACATCGCCGCGCTGCTGGTCGAACCTGGGTCCGGATGGCGTTCCGCCGAGTCTTCCCAATCCTCGTGATCGCCGCCGGGGTCCTCATACCGGCCAGATCGGCCTCCGCCGGTGACGTCGAATCACAGGTGTTCGCGATGATCAACGCCGGACGAGGCACCGGACTCGTCCTCCACCACGGGCTCCTCGGCGACGCCGAGTCCCACTCGCAGTACATGGCGTCGACGGGCAACCTCAACCACGACGACGCGCAGGAACGCGTCGACAACGCCGCCCCCGACCCGGCCGAAGCGAACGGCGCCCCGGACGACGGCTTCAACCTCTACGGCTGGTGCGAGAACGCGACTTACGTCACGCCGGCGCAAGGCGACCCCGCGACGGCGATCTACAACAACTGGAAGAACTCGCCCCCGCACAACGCGTGCATGAACAACACGGGCAAGAACGTCGGCGCGGTCGGCATCTACTGGGACGGCAGCACGTACTGGGCAACCTTCGTCGCCGAGTCGGACACGACACCGCCGGGCGGCGCGAGCACCGGACCGCGAACGCAGGACGTCACGAACCCGAGCAACCCGACGAAGGTGCAACCGCAGCTCCCGAGCGGCGTGTCGACGCCGACGAGAACGGCGCCCCCGGCGACGTCGTCGACATCGCACTACTACCCGTCGGCTCCCGCGTATCAGGCGCCCGTGACGACGGCGGCTCCCAGCGCGACGCCCGCGCCGAAACCTGCGGTTGTCGCAGTACCGAGGACGGACCTCCTCTCACCTTCGACCGTCGATAACGCACAGCCCGCGCGCGCTCAGGGATTCGGCATGCCGGAGCTCGCGGCGGCGATCGCGTGTCTCGTCCTCGGATGCCTGTTGCTCGAGCGACGGATGTACGTGCCGACCGAGTTCGCCGTGCAGGACGAACCACTGCCGAGCAAAGAGCTCGCGCTGTCGACTACTTCAAGCTGAACGTTCCGGTCATCCCGGACGCGCGGTGGTACTTGCAGTAGAACGGCACGGACGCCGCGCTCCCGAGCGGCACCGTCACCTTCGCGGTGTGTCCCGGATCGACATCGGTGTCGATGTGCGCGGACACGATCGTCAGGTTGTGCTTCACGGTTCCGACGTTGCGCACGGTGATGGTCGCCGTCGATCCTTTCACTGCTTCGATCTTCGCGGGAGTGAAGTAGTAGCCCGCGGTATCGTTCCCGGCATCGAGCGTGAAGCTGAACGCGGCCGCGTGGAAGCTCGCGACACCCGGGACCGGCGTGGCGGGGGACGACGGCGGTCCTTCGAGCGCCGGCGACTCACCCGACGAGCAGGCCGCGACGACGACGAGGAGCGCGGCCGCGACGAAGAGCTTGCGCATCGCTACAAGCCTGCCCGATTTCTCGCTCGGCGCGGCAACTCATTAGGCTCGCGAGCAAGGTGACGGAACGCATCTTCGAACGGGACGCCTACGAGATCGCCGACCTCGTCCGCGGCGGCGAGCTCGCGGCGAAGGAAGTCCTCGAAGCGTTCGTCGAGCGCATCGAGACCTACAACGAAGAGCTGAACGCGCTCGTCTATCTCGACATCGATCGCGCCCGAGCGGACGCCGCGGAGATCGACGCGCGCATCGCGAAGGGCGACGACCCCGGCCCCCTCGCCGGCGCACCCATCGGGATCAAGGACCTCGAAGACGTGGCCGGTATGCCGACGACCTACGGCTCCGTCCCCTACGCCGACAACGTCCCGCAAGCCGACGGCATCCAAACGGCTCGCCTCCGCGAGGCGGGCGCGATCATCGTCGGCAAGACCGCCGCGCCGGAGTTCGGCGCGGAAGCGATGACGCGGACGATCCTCCACGGCACGACACGCAACCCATGGAACCTCGAGCGAACACCGGGCGGTTCGTCCGGCGGATCGGCCGCGGCCGTCGCCGCCGCGATCCTTCCCATCGCGAGCGGATCGGACGGCGGCGGGTACATCCGCATCCCCGCGTCGTACTCGGGACTCGCCGGCATGAAAGGCACGTTCGGACGGATCCCGAAGGGCGGCGTCGATGCGTCCATGACGACCGCATACGGCTGCATGGCGCGCTCACTTCGCGACACCGCGCGCTACTGGGACTGCGTCGTCGGCCCTCACGAACGCGATGCGCTCTCGCTGCCGCATCCCGGCTTCTCCTACGAAGCTGTGCTGGACGAAACACCACGTGTGCGCGCGACATGGTCGGACGATCTCGGTTACCAGCAGTGCCGGAACGACATCCTCGAGATGACGCGCGCGGCCGCGCAAGCGCTCGACGTCGATCTCGTGGATCGTCCCGTTGCGCTGAAGGACATGTCGGCGGCGTGGGGACTGTTCAACATGCCGGGAACGTGGCTCGAAGTGAAGGACTTCTGGCCGGATCGCGAGCACGACTTCACGCCGGTCATCCGCGCCGGCGTGCGGAGCCAGGATCGGTTCACCGTCGAGCAGGTCGCGCGAGCGGTCGAACGGCGCCAGGAGAACAACGCGATCCTCGCCGAGGTCTTCCGCGACGTCGACATCATCCTCACGCCGACGACGGGTACCACCGCGTTCCGCGCGGAAGGGCCGATGCCGACCGAGATCGACGGACGGCCCATCAAGGCGATGCACTCGATCTATACCTATCCCTTCAACGTCTCCGGACACCCCGCGTGCAGCGTCCCGTGCGGACTCGACGCCGACGGGCTCCCCGTCGCGTTGCAGATCATCGGACGACGCCACGAAGACCACGTCGTGATGCAGCTCGCGCGCGCGTTCGAGCGCGCTCGTCCGTGGCCGAAGATCGCCCCGAATTACCTGTGACGATCGAGGTTCCGACCGAACGCATCGCCTTCCCGGACGGCTTCGCGTGGGGATCGGCCGCGTGCGCGCACCAGACCGAAGGCGGGAACTGGAACAGCGATTGGTGGGAGTGGGAGCACCGTCCGGGAACGCCCTGCATCGAAGTCTCGGGCGATGCGATCGACCACTACAACCGGTACGACTCCGACTTCGAGCTGCTTGCCTCACTCGGCCACAACGCCCACCGTTTCGGCATCGAGTGGGCGCGCATCGAGCCCGAGCCGGGCGAGATCAGCAAGGCGGCGCTCGATCACTACGCGCGCGTGATCGAAAGTCTCCACCGCAACAACCTCACGCCGTTCATGACGCTCCACCATTTCTCCTCGCCGCGTTGGTTCGCGGCTGAGGGTGGATGGGCATCCGAGACGGCGGTGGACCGCTTCCGCCGCTTCGCCGAGGTCGTCGCGAAACGGCTCGAGGTTCCGTTCGTGTGCACGATCAACGAACCACAGATCGTCGCCCAGATCGGCTACCAGGGCACCGGCTTCCCGCCCGGCGCCGGGGAGAACTACCTGTTCGGTCCCGTGACGCGGAACTTCATCGCGTCGCACGGCGCGGCGGTCGAGGTCTTCAAGGAGCATCAGCCGAGCGCGCAGATCGGCCTCGTCCTCGCGACCGCCGATTACCAGGCCGCGAACGAAGAATCGGTGAAGCTCCGCGACCGCGTGCATCACCGCATGGTCGGCGTCTATCACGACGCGCTGCGTACCGGGGTCTTCACGGGATTCGGCGACGACGAGGAGCTCCGCGGCGTCGGCGGAACGTCCGACTTCGTCGGTGTGAATTACTACACCCGCACGGTGATCGACGTGAACGAACGCGGGAACGCCCAGATGCCGAAGCCCGGAGCCGAGACGACGCAGATGGGCTACGAGGTCGTCCCCGAGTGCTTCGTCACCGTGCTGAAGCTCGCGCACGAGAAGACCGGGCTCCCGGTCTACGTCACCGAGAACGGCATCGGGACGGACGACGACCATCAGCGCGTCCGGTTCATCGCGCGGCATCTCACGGCGGTCCGCCAAGCGATCGACGAGGGCGCCGACGTGCGCGGCTACATGTACTGGTGCCCGATGGACAACTTCGAGTGGACGTTCGGCTTCTCACGCACGTTCGGACTCATCGCCGTCGACCGCACGACATTCGAGCGCACACCGAAGCCGTCGGCGTCCTATTTCGCGGAGATCTGCCGCGCGAACGCGATCGACCCCGTGGTTACGGCCTCGTACCTCGAGTCCTGAAGAACAGGAGCGCACCACCGGCCGCGGCCAGCGCCACGGCGGCGATCGCGATCCCGATCAGCGGACCACGGTTCGACTTGGTCGTCGTCCCGAAAGCGATCGGCGACGAGAACGGCGAACCGATCGGCGACACAGCCGCTCCGAGCGTGGCGACCGGTGTCGCGGTCGCCGTCGGTGAAGGCGGCGCGGTCGTCGGCGCCGCCGTTCGAGCGACGGGAGCGACCGTCGGCTTGGCCGTCGGGGTTGCCGTCTTCGGCGGCAGCGTCACCTTCGGGGTCGGTGTCGCGGCCTTCGGTTCGACGATCACCTTGCCGTGCATGCTGCTGTGCACCGTGCAGTGATAGAGGAACGTGCCGGCCTTGTTGAAGGAGACGGAGAAGCGGTCGCCGGGCGCCATGCATCCGCTCATCACACTCGGAGAGCACGTCTGACCGGCCTTCGTCGAATTGAAGCTGCCGTCGTCGGCCGTGACGCTGTGGCCGGTGCTCGTGTCGTTGTTCGTCCACGTCACCTTGTCGCCGAACTTCACGGTGATCGTCGACGGGTTGTACTGGATGTTCTTGATGCTGACGTTCGCCGTCGCGGCGAAGGCCGGCAGGCAGATCAGCGCGACGACGCAGACGGCGAAGGCAACCACCAGTCGTTTCGTCATAGGAGGTCGTCCAACGACTTCTTCTTCTTGGGCTCCCGTGCCATGAGGTCTCCGAGGTCACCTTTCGGTTTCGTTGCTTCTTCCGACAATCGGGCTTCGAGCTGCGCCGACTTCCCCTTGATATCCCCCGCCGCTTCCATCAACTCCTCGAGCGACTTCCGTGGCCCGCCCTCGATACGGATCCGGAGCGCCGCGAGGACGTCCGCGTGCCGGTCGATCAGCCCCTGCGTCCGGTCGATCTCCGCGAGCACCGCCTCCGCCTTCCGCAGCAGGCCAAGATCCGCATCGTCTTGCTTGGCTTTCTCCGCCACGCTCCCAGCCTATCGGCTTGCTGAGGCCCGTTACCCTTGATGGTCCGAGAGGGGGCTTTGAGTTGACGAGAGAACGCCTGACACCTGCCGACGCGATGTTCCTCCACCTGGAGGACGACGTCACGCACATGCATGTCGCCTCGGTGACGATCTTCGAAGGTTCGGTCGATTACACCGAAGCCGTCGAACATCTGCGCAAGCGACTCCACCTCGTTCCTCGCTTCCGTCAACGACTCGCATCCGTTCCGCTCGGAGCGGGCCGTCCCGTGTGGGTGGACGATCCTCATTTCAATCTCGAATACCACCTTCGTCACACCGCGCTCCCCGAACCGGGATCGGAGGAACAGCTCAAGAACCTGACCGGACGGCTCATGTCCCAACAGCTCGACCGGACGAAGCCCCTCTGGGAGATCTGGCTCGTCGACAAGCTCGCGGGCAACCGGTTCGCGATGATCAGCAAGACGCACCACTGCCTCGTCGACGGCGTCTCCGGTGCGGACATCACCGCCGTCCTCCTCGATCTCGAAGCCGATCCGCCCGACGTGGAGCAGCAGCCGTGGACACCGGAACCGGAGCCGACTCCCGCGCAGCTCCTCACCGAAGCCCTCGTCGAGCGCGCAACGGAACCGGTGGAGATCGCACGTAACATCCGCCGCACGCTGCGGACGCCCCGCCGGATCGCGAAGCAGGCGACGGACGTCCTCGAAGCACTCGGCGCACTCGCGTGGGCGGGCCTGAATCCCGCCCCGCACACGGCGCTGAACGTCCCGATCGGCCCCCACCGTCGCGTCGAATTCGTGCGGGCGTCGCTCGCCGACTTCAAAGCGATCAAGAACGTGCTCGGTGGCACGGTGAACGACGTCGTACTCGCCGTCGTGACCGGTGCGCTCCGTCGGTTCCTCCAGCACCGCGGCGTCGACGTCCGCGGTCTCGAGATGAAGGCCATGGTGCCGGTGTCGACGCGCGCCGAAGAGCAGCAAGGCGCGCTCGGCAACCGCGTCACGGCGATGGCGGCTCCGCTCCCCGTCTACGAAGAGGAGCCCGCGCTGCGTCTCGCGATCGTCCGCGAGTCGATGAAGGACGTGAAAGAGAGCAAGCAGGCCGTCGGCGCCGAGATGATCACCTCGCTCTCCGGTTTCGCGCCTCCGACGATCCTCGGTCAAGCCGCGCGTCTGCAGAACAACCAACGCTTCTTCAACCTGCTCGTGACGAACGTCCCCGGCCCCCAGTTCCCACTGTGGTCGGGCGGACATCCGCTCATCGATCTCTTCCCGATCGCACCGCTCTCGTCGAACCAGGCACTGAACGTGGCCGTCATGTCGTACAACGGCCAGTTCGGCTTCGGTCTGCTCGCCGATTACGACGCGATCCCCGACCTCGGCGTGTTCGCCGAGGGCCTCGAGAAGTCGATCGGCGAGCTCCTCCAAGCCGCGGAAGAGATCAGTGCGCGTGGTTCGTCCGACGGAGCCGCGGTGATGGACGAAGCCGCCATCGCCGAAGCAGCGGATCGCGAAGTTTCACCGCGTGCGTAACTTCCCGAGATTCGTCGTCGCCCTGCTCGCACTGGTCATGGTCGTCTTCGGCGTTTGGGCCTTCGCGGCACCGCAGTCCTTCTACGCGAACGTCGCCGGATTCGGCACGTACAACCTCCATCTCCTGCACGACGTCGGAGCGTTCCAGATCGGATTCGGCGTCGCGCTGTTCCTCGCGCTCGTCACGAGCGACGCGCTCCTCGTCGTCCTCGGCGGAGGTGCGGTCGGCACGGTCCTGCACGCGATCGCGCACTGGATCGATCGGAATCTCGGTCAGGCAAACACGAAGAAAGAACCGATCGAGCTGACCGTCCTCGCGTTGGTCGTCGTCGCAGGCGCGCTTACAGAGCTTCGGGTCCGGACTCGCCGGTCCTGATCCGGTAGACGGAGCCGACGCTCGTCACCCAGATCTTGCCGTCGCCGATCGTCCCCGTTTGCGCTGAACCGAGGATCGCGTCGACGGCGCGGTCGGTGAGGGCGTCGTCCACGAGCACTTCGATCTGCACCTTCGGGACGAAGTCGATCTGGTACTCGGCGCCTCGGTACACCTCGGTGTGTCCACGCTGACGTCCGAAGCCGCGGGCTTCGGTAACCGTCATGCCCTGCACACCGACCTCCTTCAGCGCTTCTTTCACGTCTTCGAGCTTGAACGGCTTCACTACCGCGGTGACAAGCTTCATCTCCTAGCCTCCCGTACCCGCCGCGTAGGCGGTCTCCCCGTGCTGCGAGAGGTCGAGTCCGACGTTCTCCTCATCCACAGTTACCCGGAGACCGATCGTCCAGTCGACCGCCTTCAGGATGATGAAGCTGAGCGCGAATGACCAACCGGTCACGATCAACGAGGCAAGCGCCTGCTTGCCGACCTGCGTGAACGTCCCCGAGTAGACAAGGCCGACCTTCGCAGCGAACACGCCGGTCAGCAGAGCGCCGACGAGGCCTCCCACGTAATGGACCCCGACGACGTCGAGCGCGTCGTCGTAGTTGAACCGTCGCTTCAGGTTCACGGCGAAATAGCAGATGAACCCGGCCAGTCCGCCGATCACGAGCGCCGCCCACGGCCGGACGAATCCCGACGCCGGCGTGATCGCGACGAGTCCGGCGACCGCGCCGGTCGCGGCGCCGACGGTCGTCGGCTTGCCGTGCTCGGCCCACTCGGGGATCAGCCATCCGAAGATCGCAGCCGCCGCCGCGAGGTGCGTGTTCGTGAACGCGAGAGCGGCGAGCGCGCCGGACGCGAGCGCGCTCCCACCGTTGAACCCGAACCATCCGAACCAAAGGATCGACGCACCGAGCACGACGTAGGGCACGTTGTGGGGGACGAACTCACCCTCCGGCCATCCCTTCCGCTTGCCGAGGACGAGGATCGCCGCGAGCGCGGCGATACCTGCGTTCTGATGGACGACGGTCCCACCGGCGAAATCGAGTGCGCCGAGACCGTGGGGGCCGAGGAGCCCGTTACCCCAGACCCAATGTGCGACCGGCGCGTACACGACGAGCACCCACACGGCGGTGAAGATGACGTACGCACTGAACTTGAACCGCTCGGCATATGCGCCCGCGATGAGTGCGGGCGTGATCACCGCGAACATCATCTGGTACGACGCATACGCGAGATGCGGCACGGTCGGCGCGAGTCCGATCGGGGCCGCGCCGACGTTCCGGAAACCGAGGAAGTCCAGTCCGCCGATCCAGCCGCCGTTCCCGATCGCTTTCCCGATGTCGGGACCGAACGCAAGAGTGTGCCCGATCAGCACCCAGAGCACTGTGACGATGCCGAGGGCCATGAAGCAGTACATGATCGTCGACAGGACGTTCGTCGTCCGGACGAGGCCCCCGTAGAAGAACGCCAGACCCGGCGTCATGAACATGACGAGCGCCGCCGAAGCGAGCAGCCACGCCGTATCACCCGCACTGATATGCATGCCCACCGACTTTCTAGCACAAAGAAGGGGCGCGGCCTCCGAAGAAGCCGCGCCCCTCGAACCGTTCGAACTCAGATCGCCTCGGCGCCGACCTCCCCCGTGCGGATCCGGTAGAGCGAGGGTGCGTCGGTCACCCAGATCTTGCCGTCGCCGATCGTCCCGGGTCGCGCCGCATGCATGATCGCCTCGACGACCTGGAGCTCGATCTGGTCTTCCACGACGACTTCGATCTTCACCTTCGGAACGAAGTCGATCTGATACTCGGCGCCCCGGTACACCTCGGTGTGGCCGCGTTGACGGCCGAAACCGCGTGACTCGGTAACCGTCATGCCTTGCACGCCGGCTTCCTTCAACGCCTCCTTCACTTCTTCGAGCTTGAACGGCTTGATGATCGCTGTGACGAGCTTCATCGTCGTCTCCTAACTCACCGACTCGGACGACTGCGAACTGCGGGGCTTCGTCGCGGCGACCTCGTCTGGACGAAGCGCTCCGGACGACTGGTGCAACACGAAGTCCGGGTAGCACGCCGCACCGAACTCCGGCACGTCGAGACCTTCGATCTCGGCCTCGGGCGACACACGAACCTGCGCGAACATCTTCCAGATGGAGAACAGGATGAACATCATGCCGAACGCCCAGATGAAACCGACGACGACGTCGACGACCTGCGCACCGAACTGTCCGAAGTCGCCGTAGAGAAGACCCTTCACGTTGCCGGCGACGCCGTTCCAACCGGCACCGTACGTGCCGTCGGCGAAGATGCCCGTGCACAGCACACCGAACGCGCCGCACACGCCGTGCACGGAGATCGCACCGCAGGGGTCGTCCACCTTCATGCGGTCCCAGAAGTAGACGCTTCCGACCACGATGAATCCCGCCATCGTTCCGATCAGTGCCGCGGCCCAGGGCGCGATGAACGCACACGGAGCCGTCACGGCGACGAGGCCGGCGAGCATCCCGTTACACGACATCGAGATGTCCGGCTTGCCTTGCGTCCAGTTCGTGACGGCCATCGCCACGATGAAGCCGAAGCACGCGGCGAGCAGCGTGTTGACGGCGACGATCGAGATACGGAGGTCCGTCCCACCGAGCGTCGACCCCGGGTTGAACCCCATCCAACCGAACACGAGGATGAGCGTCCCGAGGACCACGTAGCCGATGTTGTGTCCGGGGAACGCGTGCGGCCTGCCGTCTTTGTCGAACTTCCCGATGCGCGGACCGAGCACGATCGCGAGCGCCAGTGCGGCCCATCCTCCCGTCGCGTGCACCACCCCCGAACCGGCGAAGTCCACCGCGCCGTGTCCCAAGTGATACGTCTGGCCGAGGTGTGCGAGGAAACCGCCGCCCCACACCCAGTTGCCGAAGATCGGGTAGATCACCGCGCCGATGCAGATCTCCGCGAAGATGAATCCCGCGAAGCTGATCCGCTCGGCGATGGCGCCGACGATGATGTAACCGGCCGTCTCCATGAAGACGACTTCGAACAGGAACAGACACGCCGTACCGACGTCGTAGGTGTGTCCGCTCTGCAGGAAGAAGCCCTTGAGTCCGATGAGGCCCCAGTTCCCGGTGGGGAACAGGTGGGATAACGGCGCAACACCGCCCAGGTTCGCTATCGGAGCGATCCCGCCGAACTGGAACGCGAAACCGACGACGTAGTACGCGACGAACGCGATCGCGAACGCCGCGATATTCATCATCATCATGTGGGACGCGTTCTTCGCGCGCGTGAGGCCTGTGACGAGCATCGCGAAACCGACCTGCATGAACAGGACGAGGAAGCCCGTCATGAGCGTCCACATGAAGTTGATGGACACCCGTGCGTGGCCCGCTTCGTTCGCGAGCTGGTTCACGCCGACCTGCGAGATCTGCACGCCCTTCGCGAACGAGTCGGCCGCCACTCCCGTCGCCGTGCCTGTGGCGTCGCCGGTGTGGTGGTTGAACATCGCCCCGACGACGATGAGTGCTATGAACGTCAGCACCGACAGCGCTACGAGCTTCTTGCCGTTCGACAAGTGTGCCTCCCTGTCCTGGACCGGCCACGGCATCCCGCGCCGGAACGGACAGTAGGCGGTGAATGTGTCCTGACCTTTGCCCTTTGTTACAGCGGTGTTACGGGTTGGACGCGCGTCGAGACCGCCCGGAAGGCACTCCGGACGGCCTGAACGCGCTGGTCGTCGGACCTCTTCTTGTTAGACGGCCTCCGCTCCCGCTTCGCCGGTCCTGATCCGGAATACGCCGCCGGCGTCGGTGACCCAGATCTTCCCGTCACCGATCGAGCCCGTCCTCGCCGCCTGGATGATCGTGTCGACCACCTGCTCGGCGAGATCCTCGTCCGTCAGGACCTCGATCCGGATCTTCGGGACGAAGTCGATCTGGTACTCCGACCCGCGGTACACCTCGGTGTGACCGCGTTGCCGCCCGAATCCTCTCGACTCCGTCACGGTCATCCCTTGCACGCCGACGGACTGCAGCGCCGTCTTCACGTCGTCGAGCTTGAACGGCTTGAGGATCGCCGTGACGAGCTTCATGTCGCCCATCACTTCACCTCCGCCGGTGCTTCGTCCTTCTTGACGGTCTTGCGCTTGCGCGTTCCGGGCGTCGACGCGACGAGTTGCGTGTAGCTCACGCCCTGACCGAACTCCATGTGGTAGGCGTGCGTGCCGTGCTCGTGCATGTCGAGGCCTTCGAGCTCGCCGGTCTCCGAGACGCGGAGCGTTCCCGTGAGGTGCACGACGTACATCAGCAGCAGTGCGAACGCAGTCACGACGATGACACACGTCGCGCTTCCGATGAACTGCGCCTTCAACTGGGACAGCCCACCGCCGTAGAACAGACCCTTGACGACAGTCGAGGTGTCGACGCCGTCCGGCGTCGGGACACCGAACCGTCCGGTCGCGAACAGACCGAGGGACAGCGTGCCCCAGATCCCGGCGAAACCGTGCACGGCCACCGCACCGATCGGGTCGTCGATCCGGCACCACTCCAGGAAGTCGACGCCGAGCGGGACGATGATCCCCGCGATCGCGCCGATGATCACCGCACCGGCCGGTGACACCCAGTAGCACGGGCAGGTGATCGCGACGAGTCCGCCGAGGAGGGCGTTGCACGACATACCGAGATCCCACTTCTTGAAGCGCGGGTAGACGAAGAAGACACCCGTCAGACCCGCGGCGCACGCTGCGAGCGTCGTGTTCGCCGCGACGCGGCCGATGCCCACGAAGTCGAGCGCCGACAAGGTCGAGCCCGGGTTGAACCCGTACCAGCCGAACCACAGGATCACCGCGCCGATCGCGCCGATCGTGAGGTCGTGGGGTGGGAGCGGACCGCCGCCGTCGCGCTTGAATACGCGCCCGAGACGGGGGCCGAGTGCGATCGCACCGGCGATCGCGACGGCCGCGCCGACGGTGTGCACCACGGTCGATCCGGCGAAGTCGCGGAACACCGCACCACCCGCGACGCCCTTCGGAAGGTTCGCGAGCCAGCCGCCCGGTCCCCACACCCAGTGACCGAAGATCGGATAGATGAAGCCCGACACCACCGTCGAGTAGAAGATGTCGCCGACGAATCCCGTGCGTCCGACCATCGCGCCGGACGTGACCGTCGAGCACGTGTCCGCGAACGCGAACTGGAACAGCCAGAACGCGAGGAACGCGACGCCGGTCGTCCCGTAGGTCGCCGGTGCGCCGTGCAGCAAGAAGTACTGGTGGCCGATCCACCCGTTCCCTTCACCGAACATGAAGGCGAAACCGAACGCCCAGAACAAGATCCCGCACAGACACGTGTCGAAGACGCACTCCATCAGGACGTTCACCGTCTCGCGCGAACGCGCGAAGCCCGCCTCGAGCGCCATGAACCCTGCCTGCATGAAGAAGACGAGGAAGGCCGTGACGAGCACCCACATCGTGTTGACCGGGTTGATCAGGTCGTTCGCCTTGTGAGCGACCGCTTCCGCCGCACCTGCGGGTGTGTCGAGCAGCCCTGCCACAACCTTGATCCCCACCAACGCGATGGCGACCCCCAGCACCTTCCCTCCGAGCAGCGTGTAGAAGTACTTCCGCCGTCCGGGGTCCTTGAACATCCGTAACTTTTTCATGCGGACGAACCTATGGAACGCGCATTTCCCGTCCGTGTCGGAGTGTTAAGAGCACGTTAAGAGGGTGTAGCGGTACGATTCCGATCCGGGAGTGCCGGGAAGCCTGGTCGGCACCGATGCAGCGTGCGACCAGGAGGAACGATGAAAGTCTCGCTTCACACCAAGGAAGCTCTCCGGACGAATCTCTGGTTCGTACCGGCATGTCTCGTCGCTTCGGCCGTCGCGCTCTTCGTGGTGACGGCAATGGTCGACCGGTCGGGCCTCGTCCATTCGAAGATCGCCGCCGACGCCGGCCGGCAGATCCTGACGGCCATGGGCGCGGCCGTCATCACCGTCGTCGGGCTCGTGTTCTCGATCGTCATCGTGGCGTTGACCTTGGCGGCGACGCAGTTCGGTCCCCGGATGCTGCGCAACTTCATCCGCGACCGCGGGACACAGTTCACGCTCGGGGCGTTCGTCGCGACGTTCGTCTACTGCGTCTTGTCGCTGGCGACGAACGTGCGGCTTTCCGTGTGGGTCGCGTTCGCGCTCGTGCTCGTTGACTCCGTTCTTCTCATCTACTTCATCCATCACATCGCCCGGTCGATCCAGCTTCCGGTCGTCGTCGCCGACATCGCCGCCGACCTGAAGCACGCGATCGACGCGCACGCCGGGCACGAGAAGCCGCCCGAACTGCCGGACGGAGCACCGATCGTCGCGCGAACGAGCGGGTACCTGCAGTTCGTAGAGCACGACCGGTTGGTACGCATCGCCGTGGAAGAAGACGCCGTCGTACGGTTGCTCTATCGACCGGGGCATTTCGTGACGAGCGGATCCGCATTCGCGATCGTCGATCCGCCCACTGCGGCCGCCGCCTTCGAACGCGAGCTGGACCGCGCGCACATCACCGGTCCGTACCGAACGCTCGCCCAAGACCTCACCTTCGCGATCGATCAGATCGTCGAGATCGCGATACGCGCACTGTCCCCCGCGGTCAACGACACGTTCACCGCGATGACGTGCGTCGACTGGCTCGGTGACGGGCTGTCGGATATCACGACGCGCGGACTCGAACCGCTGATCCATCGCGACCGCGGCGGTGTCGTCCGCGTCGTCGATGCGACGATCGGCTACGACCGTATCGTCGACCGCGCGTTCGACAAGATCCGTCAAGCCGGTGTCGGCATGCCCGCGATCGCGATCCGTCAGCTGGCGATGCTTGCGCGCGTCATGCGCGTCGCGACCACGAATGAGCAGCGAGACGTCCTGCAGTCGCAGGCGGACATGATCCTGCGATCGAGCGAGTCGTCCATACCGGAAAGAAACGATCGAGCGGACGTGCGCCGCCGTTATGACGCCGTGCTCGAGGCAGCTGCCCTCGGAGCGCGGTAGGACGACCGCGCGGCACCCTCACCGAACCCATCATCGACTCGTACCGCGACATCACCGACCTCAGCGAACCGTTCCAACTCGACGACTTGTCGGGCTCGACCTATGTCAACAACGTCTACGAGGTGCCCGGACGCGCCATCACAGTGACGGCCCACTGCGTGCCCGGGCCGTGCGATCAGCTCGACCTGCTGATCTCGGGCAGATCCAACGCGTAACGTTCCTATGTGATCTCGCGTTGGTGGTGGGGCCCGACGACGGCCGGTCAGCTCTGGGTGAAGGACCGGTCCGTGCGGTCTTTCGACGGCGCGACCATCCGTTACTGCGTGCGTGGTTCGTCCGGCCCCGTGGTTGCGCTGTGCGCCGGATTCGTCTGCGCGGATTCGTATTGGAAGTACCTCGTGCCCGCTCTCGAGACCGATCACCGCGTGATCGTTTTCAACTACCGCGGCATCGGTGTGTCGGAGCTGCCTCGGCCGCCGGGATTCCACACGCACGCGATCCGTCCCGACGATCTGAGCATCGAGGTCAACGCGAAGGACCTCCGGGCGATCCTCGATGCCGAAGGCGTCGACCAAGCAGCGCTCATCGGACACTCGATGGGCGTCCAGGTGATCCTCGAGGCGTACGAGCAGTACGCCGGGCGCGTCGCCGCTCTGGTCTCGATCGCCGGCCCATACGAGACGCCGCTGCGTACGTTCTACGGCACGGACGCGAGCGCGCGACTCGCACCTGTCGCTCTACCTTTGCTGCATCTCCTTCCGCGTCTTTCGCTGCTCGCATGGCGCGGGATCGTCAACAGTCCCCTCTCCTACGACGCGGGACGGCTCGCTCGCGCGATCGGCTCCCGGACGAAGAGATCGGACATGACCGGCTACTTCGATCACGTGTCGCGGATCGACCCGCTGATCATCTCGAAGATGATCCGCGGCATGCACGCGCACAGCGCCGAGTCGTTGCTCCCGAAGATCGACGTTCCCGTCCTCATCTGCCACGGCACGGCCGACCCGTTCACGCCGATCGGCGTCGCACGCGAGATGGCCGACCGCATCCGCGGCGCGAAGCTCGTCGTCTTCGAGGACGGATCACACACGCTCCCCATCGAATATCCGGACGAGATCGCCTCCGAGGTGCGCGCGTTCCTCAGCTCGCTTTGACCTTCGTCCCTTCGGGGACAGGACCGAGCGTCGCGGACGCATCACCGGCGCCGAGGACTGCGCCTTCGGCGAGTTCGCTCCGGGCCATGCCGATCCCGACCAGGCCGAATCGCGGGGAGGACGCGAACGACGTGACGCGTCCGACGCTTTCGCCGTCGAGCGTGAGGTCGGTCCCGGGAGTCGTTTCCCGATCGAAGCGAAGCGTCCGAAGCACTTTGTTGATGTGTCCGCGGAAGTGGATGCGCGCGACGGTTTCCTGCCCGACGTAACAGCCCTTCTCCATCGCGAGCGTCCGGGTGAGACCGGCTTCCTGCGGGAGCGTGCGAACTTCGTAGTCGACGCCGTAGCGCGCGACGCCGGCTTCGATACGAAGCAGTTCGTACAGCTCGAGTGGTGCGTCCGGCGTGTCGTCGCTTCCGAACCGATCGATGATCGGGACCTCACCGAGCGAACGTGGAAACGACACGGGCACGAACCCGTCGCCCGCGGCGCCGAGGAGCGTACGCAGTGGGTCGTCGCGCAGCTCGATCTCGACTTTCGTCCGGAACCGCCGCGAGACGAACCAGTCGGCAAGCCTCGCGCCGTACGCGGGCTCGTCGGCGATCCAGATCTCCTCGCCGGCGATCCCACAGAAGAAGTGCGCGAAGACACGTCCCTTCTCATCGAGGAGGCAGGACTCGACCACGTCGCCCGGCGACGCGCCCTCGATATCGGCCGTCACCGTGTTCTGCAGGAACCAGTCCCGCTGGGGACCGGCCAGGCGGATCAGACGCGAGACAGGCGGATGCTCGACGCACACGACACCGCCGCCGGTCACGATGTCGTAGGCGTCGGCGAGCGTCCTCACGCGTCAACGCTAACCTGAGTTCGTGCTACGCCTGCGGAACGAGCTCACGCGTGAGGTGGAAGACGTTCCGGTGCGCGACGGCGTCGTCCGTATGTACTCGTGCGGGCCCACGGTCTACCGGCCGCAGCACATCGGCAACATGCGGTCGTTCCTGCTCCCCGACCTCATCGCGCGGACACTTCGTGTCCACGGCGTCGAGGTCCGGCGTTTGATGAACATCACCGACGTCGGACACATGACCGACGAGCTGTCCGAAGCCGGCCGCGACAAGATGCTCCTCGCAGCCGACGACGAAGGTCTCACGACCCAGGGCATCGCGGAGAAGTACACGCAGCTCTTCCTCGACCACACCGACGCGATCAATATCGTCCGCGCCGACCTCTATCCGAAAGCGACCGAGCACATCGCCCAGATCATCGAAGTCGTCACGAAGCTGATCGAGCGCGGACACGCCTACGAGATCGAAGGCAGCATCTACTACGACGTCACGACGTTCCCGGCGTACGGCGCGCTGTCCGGGCAGTCACTCGATGCGATGCGTGCGGCGCACCGCCTCGATGCCGTCGATCCGCGCAAGCGCAACCATCAGGATTTCGTCCTGTGGGTCCACGCCGGTCCGCGCCGCGAGCTCGTCTACGGCTCGCCCTGGGGGCCGGGGTACCCCGGCTGGCACATCGAATGTTCGGCGATGTCGCTCCATCACTTCGGCGAGCGGTTCGAGATCCACACCGGCGGCATCGACAATCGCTTCCCCCACCACGAAGACGAGATCGCGCAATCCGAAGGTGCGGTCGGGCATCGCGTCGTCGACATGTGGGTCTACGGCGAGCACCTGCTCATGGGCAGCGCGAAGATGGCGAAGTCCGCCGGCAACGTCGTGACGATCGGCACGCTCATCGAGCGCGGCTACGACCCGCTGGCCTTCCGCTATCTCTGCTTCAACGGACGCTACCGCCGTCAGGTCGATTTCACCGACGACGCACTCGATTCGGCGGCGACGACGCTTCGCCGATTGCGGGAGCGCATCGCCATGCTGGGCCCGCCGTCGACGACGGTGAACGAGACATATGACAACAGGTTCATGGCCGCCGTCGACGACGACCTCGATCTTCCGGCCGCGGTGAAGGTGCTGCACGAAGCCTTGTCGGACGAATCCGTGCCGCCGTCCGAGCGTTCCGCACTCGTCGCACGCTGGGACGCCATCCTCGGTCTCGACCTCGCGCCGGACGCATCACTCGACGACGAACTCACGTCTCTCATCGCCGAGCGCGAAGAGGCGCGGCGAGCGAAAGACTTCGCGCGTGCCGACGCGATCAGGGACCGGCTGCGTGAGCGAGGGATCGAACTTCTCGATTCAGGGCAGGGAACGACGTGGGTACGTCGCTAACGCCGCGTCCGACGAAGTCCTCGCTCGAAGAACTTCTCGCGAACGCGACGTCCCGCGAGCAGTGGAAGACCGCTGAGTCGCTCTCAGGAAGCATGCTCGAGCGCATCGAGATCGAGGGCGAGCCGTTCGTCTTGAAGCACATGCACGTCGACGACGACTGGATCCAGCGTTCGATGGGCGATCTGTACACGAAGCCGCTCGAGATGTGGCGGTCGGGCCTCTTCGACGCACTTCCGCCGTCCATCGACCACACGATCGTCGACGTCGCCTGCGGTCTCGGGCGCAACGGATGGGGTTGCGCGGTCTTGATGCGGGACGTGTCCTCGTCGATGCTCCCGATCGACACGATCCCGATCGACCTCCAACTCCAGTTCCTCGATCACATGGCGGAGCTCCACGCTCGCTTCTGGGGCTTCGAGGACACCGTCGGCCTGCTCCCGGTGAGCAATCGGTACTTCTTGTTGTCGCCGCTGATGGCGTCCTTGGAAGCGGAGCGCGAAGCGGTCGACGTCGTACCGTCGATCGTTCCACAGGGATGGGCAACTACCTTCGATTCCTCCGCGGTCGTCGCGAAGTTCGTCCGCCCGCTGCTGGCCGATCCCTTCCCGCTGGTGCAAGCGCAGGCGTCCGACCCGCAATGCCTCGTCCACAGCGATTGGAAGGCCGGCAATCTCGGTGCGACACCCGACGGGCGGACGGTGCTCATCGACTGGGCGCTACCCGGGCAAGCTTCGGTCACGGTCGACATCGCCGACTACCTCGCGGTGAACTGCGATCTCTTGCCCGTTTCGAAGGAAGAGACGATCGCGCAGTATCGCGAAGCACTCGAACGGCGCGGGATCGCCACGGAAGCTTGGTTCGAGAGATCGCTCGACCTGTCGCTCCTCGGGCTCACGGTGTTGATGGCGTGGTCGAAGCAGGGCGACGAGCTCGCATGGTGGGAAGAACGCGTCGAGCGCGCTATGCGCTACTTCGACTGAGCGACGGCCGTGTGCAGGTGCGCCTCGAGCTCGGCGATGCGCGCCGGGTCCGTGAGCTTGTGTCCCGCGAGATCGCGCACATAGAAGACGTCGACGACGTCCAGGCCGTACGTCGCCACCTTCGCGAGCGACAGGTCACATCCGGCGTCCGCCAGAACCTTCGTGATCACGCGGAGCAAACCGACCCTGTCACGCGTGTGGATCTCCACGACGGTGTGGGACTCCGACGCGGCATTGTCGACGACGACCTCGGCGTCCGATGGCGACGCCGGCGCGACGCGCCGCCGCCGCGTCTGCGCGGTCTTGCGTGCCAGTTCCGCGTCGAGGTCCAGTGAACCGTCCAATACGGCGATCACGTCCGAGCGGACGCGCGCCCACCGGTCCTCCGGGATCGGTCCGTGCGCGCCGATCACGCGGAAGATCTCGACCGCGATGCCGTCCGAACGTGTGTAGATCTCCGCATCGTGCACGTCGATCCCGCGGAGCGCGAGTGCGCCCGTGACCATCGAGAACAGACCCGGCCTATCGTGCGCGACGAGCACGAACTCCTCCGCGTCCTCGACGGTCGCCGTCGCCGTCCGAACCTCTCCCGCTGCGAGCGGTTGATAGAGCAACACGAGCTGACGCGCGGCCGAAGCCACATCGACGCTCCGCATCCAGCTCTCGGGCATCGGTCCGGCGAGACGCAAGGCCTCGGCGGCGTCGATGTCGAGCGCGGCCGCGATCTCGTTCAACCTGGTCGATGCCGCGTCGTCGTCGACCCTCACACCTTCGAGGTGCTCCAGTGCCTTCGCGTAGAGCTCTCGTATGAGCGATGCACGGAAGGACGACCACGCCTCGGCCCCCGTCGCGAGCGAGTCGGCTCGCGTCAGCAGGAAGAGCATCGCCAGACGCCGGGCGTCGCCGACGCGTGACGTCACCTCTTCGATCGTCTTCGGATCGCTCAGGTCGCGCCGCGTGGCGAGCGTCGGGAGCAAGAGGTGGGCTTCGACGAGGAACGCGGCGTCTGCACGTTGATCGTCGCGAAGATTCATCGATATGGCGGCCTTCGCCACGATCTCGGCACCGAGCGCGCTGTGATCGGTGTCGCGGCCCTTCCCGATGTCGTGGAGGAAGGTCGCGAGAACGAGCGCGTGCGCATCGTCGACACGCGTCCATGCGTCCCGCACGTAGGCGTCGTCGCTGCTGCGACTCGACGCGAGCTCGGCGACGGCCTCGATCAGATGCCGGTCGACCGTGAACCGGTGGTAGAGATCTCGCTGCGGGTAAGCGCGGATCGCCCTCCACGGCTCGAACAGCGTCGTGATGAGGCCCGCGCGATCCATCGCTTCGAGCGCGTCCGACCCCGGACGTCCCGACTCGAGGATGTCGAAGAACGCTTCGCGTGCTTCGGGCGTCCAACGCACGGTGCCGGACGACTCGAGTTCGTCGTGCAACCGGTTGATCGACGCGCGGCCGATCGGCGCATCCGCACGGACCGACCGACGGAAGACGCGGAGCCATCCGGCGGGATCGTCCGCGACGTGCGTCACGGCAACGACCTCGAGGCGGCCGTCCTGCAGGACGCATCCATCGCCGACCGATTCCGACGACGAGCGTCGCAACCGTCGGCGACGCGTCGCATGCAGGATCTGATCCCAGAAGCTGGACGCGATCGCATCGACGTTCCGCGCGTGCTCGTAGACGTCCCGCATCAAGATGTCACCGGCGCGCCGCGGTGGTTCGTCCACATAGCCGAGGTTCTCGGCGATCGGGTCCTGATCGGCGAGATAGAGCTGATCCTGATGCCGCGAGGTCCGGAGATGGAGGTCGATGCGGATCCGCAACAGGACGCGGCGAGCGTTGCCCAGCATGACGGCGTCGCGTTCACTGAGATAGCCGGATTGCGCGAGCGCGTCGATGCCGTCGCCCCCGCGCAGGCAGCGCGACGCCCACGCGACGGACTGGATGTCGCGGAGGCCGCCCGCGGAATCCCGGATGTTCGGCTCGAGAAGGTGTCCGGCATGGCCGAAACGGTGATGGCGCTCCTCGCTCGCCGCCGCAAGATCGCGCAGGAACGCATGCCGGTTGCGTTCGAGATGACGGCGGACCTGATCCTCGAGATCGGCGAACAAACCCTCGTCTCCCGCGAGGAACCGAGTGTCGAGCAACGCGCAGAGCTCGTCGACCCGATCGATGTTGCGAAGTGCCTCGCGCGGCGTGCGGACGCGGTCGCCGAGATCGCGCCCCGAATCCCAGAGCGGGTACATCACGGCGCGATTCAGCGTGTTGATGTCCGCCGGTTTCAAACCGCCGTGCAACAAGACGAGATCGAGATCGGACCC
Organism: Actinomycetes bacterium; assembly: GCA_025934435.1. Lineage (GTDB taxonomy): Bacteria > Actinomycetota > JAICYB01 > JAICYB01 > JAICYB01 > JAICYB01. The sequence continues at coordinate 67,607 of JAICYB010000004.1, forward strand.
CGTCGAGAGCTCGCGACGTCCGTATCCGCCGAGGGCAACGAGGGCGACGGGTCCGGGAACGGATCCGGACGCGAGCGCGCGTTCGAACGTCTCGATCACGAGTCCGTCGGCGTCCGCCGTATGCGCGTGGAGGATCTCGTCGGGTTCCGCGCCGCTTCGCTGCATATGCTCAACGCGTTCGCGTGCGCGATCGAACGAAGCGCGGATCTCTTCCGTCACGTCAACAGTGTGACTGCTATCACGCGTGGAAAAGGAAACTCCCGGCGGGTCTCCGCCGGGAGTTTTGGTTTCCTTGATAACCGCGCGTTACTTCTTCTTGCGCGGGCGCTTCATTGCGATCTCAGGAGCAGCCGCAGCCTTGCGACGACGTCCTGCGGACTTCTTACGACCGCCGGCCTTCTTGCGTCCGGTGGCCTTCTTACGGCCGGTCGCCTTCTTGCGGCCGGTCGCCTTCTTACGGCCAGTGGCCTTCTTGCGGCCGGTCGCCTTCTTGCGTCCGGTGGCCTTCTTACGACCGCCGGCCTTCTTGCGGCCCGTGGCCTTCTTACGGCCGGTCGCCTTCTTGCGTCCGGTGGACTTCTTGCGACCCGCGGCCTTCTTGCGACCAGTGGTCTTCTTGCGGCCGGTCGCCTTCTTGCGACCAGCAGCCTTCTTACGACCTGTCGACTTCTTACGAGCAGTCGACTTCTTGCGAGCCGGAGACTTACGCGCCGTCGACTTCTTGCGCGCAGCCGGCTTACGCTTCGATCGCTTCGCAGCCTTGCGTGGCATTCGGTTCACCTCCCTCCTACTTGGTCAGATGACCTCTGCATGCATCCAACAAACACGCAGATGCATAACCCACTAACGAGGTCAAGATTCACCATAGCGACAAGTCGTGCGTATGTGAAGGGTTTTCACGAAACTCATTCGAACGAGTTCTTCGCACGATCAACAGGTCGGTAACGCGTTTCGCGCGTGCTACGACGCAACGCGCGTGCGCGGTCGACGACCGATGCGCACGGCAGCAACGCGTGAAAGCACGTCGCGGATGTCTTCACCATCCGCGATGAGTGCGAACAAGCGCTGCGCTTGTCGACGCAAACGTGTGCGTTCGCGTTCAGTAAGTCCGCCCCAGATCCCGTAACGTTCGCTGTTCGCGAGTGCGTATTCGAGACAGTCGAGACGTACGGAACAATTCACGCAAACACGTTTCGCTGAATCGCCGGGACTTCCACGTTCGGGGAAGAACAGATCTGCATCTTCACCACGGCACAGTGCGTGCTCTTGCCAGTCGTAACGGATCCGCCACACGCCCGATCTTCTCCCTGCGAGGGGCCACAGGTCTGTAATTACGCTCGTGTCATTTTAGAGACGATGCTGATTCTGTCAAGACCCGCGTTCAGTCGGCTCAGCTGAGGTAGCGGCGCCAGATCCAGAAGGACGACATCAGCATCGCGCCCGAACCGAACAACCCGAGGATCGCGAGGCCGCGATTGGGGGTCGCCGCCGGCGTCGGCGTCGGGCTCGGCGTCGGGGTCGGCGAAGCGGTCGCCGTCGGTGTCGGTGAAGCGATCGGCGCCGTGCTGTGCGAGGGGATCGGCGTGAAGGTATGGAAGAACGTGCGCACGGGCGTCTTCGTCGGAACCGGCGTCGGCTTCACCGTCGGAGACGGTGTCGGCGTCGGGCAATTGAACCCCGGTATGCACGCCGGCGTGGGCGTCGGCGTGGCGGTGACCGTCGGCGTCGGGAAGGTGATCTGCGCCTGTGCGATCGCCGCGCCACCAAGTGCAAAAAGCACGATGAACAGGGCAGATATGGCGATCCGGCGCGTCATGACGTGGTCGCCAGAGTGTAGCGCTCGGCAATAGCATGACTGGCAGTGGCGCGTGTTCTGCTCACCGGCGCACCAGGTTCAGGAAAGACGACACTCACGCGCCGCGTCGTCGAGGTGCTCCGCGAACGCGGTGAAGTGCTCGCAGGATTCACGACGTCCGAGATACGCCGCGGCGGACGACGCACCGGGTTCGTCGTCACCGGTATCGGTGGACTCGAGCGGACGCTCGCGCTGCGAGGTGCGAACGGTCCGCGCGTCGGCACATACGGCGTCGACGTCGCAGCCTTCGATGAAGTCGCACTGCTCGAGATCTCGAACGGCATCGAGCTCGGATCCACGCTCGTCGTGGACGAGATCGGGAAGATGGAACTCCTCTCGGACGGCTTCCGGGCCCTCATCGGCCGGATCTTCGAGTGTCCGCGCGTCCTCGCGACCGTTCCGGCGGCCGCGGTCCCGCTCGTCGACGACCTCAAAGCACGGCCGGACGTGACCCTCATAACCGTGGATCCGTCCGTCGATCCCGAGCACGTCGCCCGGCTGGTCGTCGACGACGGCGATTTCCGATAGGATTCGGTTCCAAATCTGTACCGGGGGGGACCGGTTCGGACCGCCGTTGGAGGACAGTAAAGGTATGCCCGAGACCCGTCTGGAGACCCCGGCCGCGTGGCCACTACCTCCCGAGGTCTCCGAACCACAGCCGCCGCAGGAGCGCCGGTCCTGGGGCAAGGTCTCCCATTCCGAGCGGTACAAGCGCCAGCGCCGCGACCTGCTCCGCGCCGCGAGCCGCCTCGCGGCCCGCGACGGCTACGAGCGGACGCGCGTGGCCGACATCGTGGCCGAAGCCGGCCTCTCGAAGAGCACCTTCTATGAGCACTTCACGTCCAAAGAGGAATGCTTCGTCGATCTCTACCGCCGGACGAGCGGACAGATGCTCCGCGGAGCGGTCGAGACGGCCGAGGCGACGATCCACCTCGGCCCCCACGAGTGCCTGCTCTCGGTGATCCGGGCCCTCGTCGGCTACTCCGAGCGCAACCCGCGCCTCGCGGAAGCGCTTCGCGTCTCGCTCGGCGCGATGGACGCGAACGTCATCGATACGAGCTATGACAACATGCGCCGGATCATCCACTTCTTCGTCGCGCTCGCGCACCGGCTCGATTCACCGCTCGAAGGAGACGACTTGGAGCTGACGGCAACGGTCATGGTGCGCGGCGTCACGGACATCCTCGGCACGTTGCGCAGTGATCCGTCCACCCTCGACGACCGGCTGGACCAGGTCGCCCGGATGGGCGTCCGAGCATTCGGGTTCGCGCCGTGAGGTGGAAGCAATACAAGCGCCTCCTCGGTGACGCGCGTCCGTATCTCGGGAAACTCGCGCTCGCCCTCGTCGGTGCGGTGATCGTCGCCGTGATCGTTCCGATCGTTCCTTTGTTCGTCCGCGCCGTGATCGACAAAGGCATCACGCCCCGTCACTACAAGGTCGTGACGGAGCTCGTGCTGGCGATGATCGGGATCAGCGTGATCAAGGCCATCGGGTTCGGCACCCGCCGGCAGATGGCGGGCGAGATATCGATCGGTGTCGAGGGCGACCTCCGGCAGAAGATCTACAACCACGTCCAGGCGCTCGACGCCGGCTATCACGAGCGCGTTTCGACCGGGCAGATCATGTCGCGCGCGACGAGTGACATCAACGCGATCCGCCAGTACATGATGTCGCTCGGCTGGTCGGTGACCTTGGTCCTCCAGGTCGTCGCGATGTTCGCGATCATGTTCATCATCGCGCCGCAGCTCGCGTTGATCTTCCTCATCGCGGCACCGTTCGTCGGTTACTACACCTACCGCTTCGCCGACCGCTTCGACCCCGTCGTGTGGCGCATGCAACAGAATCTCGGCGAGTTCGCGGCCGTCGTCGAAGAGACGGTCGTCGGCATCCGCATCGTCAAGGCCTTCGGTCGCGAGAAGGACCAGGTCCGCAAGCTCACGAAAGATGCCGACGCGGTCTACGACGCGGCGATGGAGTCCATCAACCTCCGCGCGCGGTTCGTCCCCTTCTTCAACCTCGTCCCGACACTCGGTCTCGCCGCCGTGCTCTGGGTCGGCGGGAACATGGCGATCCACGGACGCCTGACCGCCGGGACCATCGTCGCGCTCTTCCAGTACCTCTTCCTGATGATCCAGCCGCTGCGCTCGATCGGGATGATCATCGCGTGGGGCCAGCGCGCGGTCACGGCGTCGACGCGCATCTACGAGATCCTCGAGACCGAGCCGGGCATCGCCGACCACGACGGAGCGAACAAGATCGATGTCACCGGCGCCGGCGTGCACTTCGAAGACGTGCACTTCGCGTATCCCGACGGCGGCCCGGTCCTCGACGGCGTCACGCTCGACGTGCCGGCCGGTTCGTCCGTCGCGCTCGTCGGACAGACGGGGTGCGGCAAGTCGACGCTCATGCGCCTCCTCCCGCGCTTCATCGAACCCGCGCGAGGAACGGTCACGATCGACGGACAGAACGTGTCCAACGTCACGCTCCGTTCGCTTCGCGCGCAGATCGGGATCGTGTTCGAAGACACGCTGCTGTTCAGTGACACGATCGCGCAGAACATCGCGTTCGGCCGTCCGGATGCGAGCGTCGAGGAGATCGTCCGTGCCGCCGCGATCGCCCAAGCGCACGAATTCATCGAGGAACTGCCCGAGGGTTACGACACGGTCGTCGGTGAGCACGGCTACACGCTGTCCGGCGGGCAGCGTCAGCGCATCGCGATCGCGCGCGCGATCCTGCTGAACCCGCGCATCCTGATCCTGGACGACGCCACGTCGAACGTCGACGCGCGGGTCGAGGCGGCGATCCGCAAGGGCCTCGTCCAAGCGATGAAGGGACGCACCACCATCATCGTCGCGCGCCGTCCGCAGACGGCCGCGCTCGCCGATCACGTCGCGCTGATGGACCACGGACGCATCGTCGACTTCGGAACGCACGCAGATCTCTGGCGAGAGAACACGGCGTATCGCGAGACGCTGCTCTCGTCGGTCGGCGTCGACGAGATCAAGGCCGCGCAGGAAGTCGAGCGCGTCTGATGCGTCCGCCACCTTCTTCCCTCGGACGCGCGATCGGCCAACAAGCCGAGCAAGACGATTCGCAGGCTCGCTTCGGAAAGAGCGAGCTGAGGCTCCTCTGGCCGCACCTGCGGCCGCACCTGCGGTATGGAGTGATCGCCTCGATCGCGCTCATGTTCTCCCAGGCGGGCGCGCTCGCCGCACCGTGGCTCGTCGGCCGAGGCGTCGACAAAGGCATCCTCTCGCGGAACGAACGCGCGCTCGAGGTGTACGTCCTCGCGATCGTGGCGACGGGGATCGTCACGTGGATCACGCTCAGGATCGCGACGTCCGTCGGCGGACGGTTCGGTGAGAGCGCGCTCCGCTCGATCCGCATCAACGTCTTCGATCATCTCGTGCACCTCGACATGAGCTTCTTCGAGCGCGAGAAGGTCGGCCGTCTCGTCGCGCGCCTCACGTCCGACGTCGAAACGATCGAGGTTCTCGTGACCGAGGGCCTCGTCCAGATGAGCGCGATGTTCATGTACCTGATCGGATCCGTCCTCGTGCTCGTGGCGATCAACTTGCGACTCGCGCTCGTGACGCTGGCCGTCTCGATGCCGCTCATGCTCGTCGGGACGATCATCTTCCGTGGGTTCTCGGAGCGCGCGTACCGGAAAGTTCGCGACCGCATCGCGTCGGTGCTCACCTTCATGCAGGAGACCGTTCGCGGTGTGCACGTCGTGCAAGCGTTCGGCCGCGAGCGCTTCAACTCGCGACGCTTCCAGCAGGTGAACGACGACTGGCGCGACGCGAACGTCCGGTCGTTCTGGCCCGGCGCGATCTACTTCCCGCTCGCGGAGCTCTTCGGCCTTCTCGGCCTTGCCGCCGTCTTGATGTACGGCGGATACCTCGCGATGCACGGACACACGGTCAACCACAAGTTCATTCCGTTCGTGACCGTCGGCGTGCTCGCGTCCTTCGTGCTCTACCAAGCGGCGACGCTCGACCCGATCCAACAGCTCTCGCAGCTCTACGACACGTTCCAGCAGGCGATGTCCGGACTCGCGAAGCTCTCGTTACTGCTCGACGAACGCTCGAAGATCGTGGACACCGCGGAGGCGGTCGCACTGGACGGCGGCCACGGCGGCGCAGCGTTCGACGACGTGAACTTCCACTACCGCGACGATCTTCCGCTCGCGCTCGCCGATGTCAACATCGAGATCTCGCCCGGTGAGGTGCTCGCGCTCGTCGGTCCGACCGGCGCCGGCAAGTCGTCCATCGCCAAGCTGCTGCTCCGCTTCTACGATCCGACCACCGGTTCGGTGTCGCTCGACTCACTCGACCTGCGCAACGTCACCGTCGAGTCGTTCCGGTCGCAGACGTCGATGGTGCCGCAGGAAGCGTTCCTCTTCCGCGGGACGATTCGCGACAACATCCGTTTCGGCAAACCGGAGGCGACCGATCACGAGGTCGAAAGCGTCTGCCGCCTCCTCGGCATCGACGAGGCGATCCACCGCCTGCCGCAGGGCTACGACACCGAGGTGCGCGAACGAGGAGCGGCGCTCTCCGGCGGAGAGCGCCAGCTGATCGCTCTCGCCCGTGCCGTCCTCGTCGATCCGAAGCTCATGATCTTGGACGAAGCCACCTCGAACCTCGACGCCGCGACGGAAGCGCACGTCGAGCAAGCCCTCCGGCTCGCGTCGGCCGGCCGGACGACCATCGTCATCGCCCACCGGCTCTCGACGGCCGCGCGCTCGAATCGAGTCGCGGTCTGCGACCACGGCCGGATCATCGAGCTCGGAACGCACGACGAGCTGCTCGCGCGCCCGGACGGGCTGTACGCCAAGCTCTACGCGCACTGGCTCGCGAACTGACGGTACAGACGGCCCTGTTCGTCCGATACTGGTAACGCTTTGCTCGGTCTCCTGGTCAAACTCTGGCTGTTCATCATCGGCGCCGTCGCCATCCTGCTCGTCGTGCTCAACATCACCGGGGTCTTCAAGCCGGGAACGATCTCGCTGCACAAGCCGGACGGGACACCGTGCCAGCGGATCGCCGCCGCCGATGTGAACCATCCACGGATCGCCGAGGTGCGCTGGCTCTGGAACCCGAAGGCGTACGGGTGGGGCTGCTACTTCGAATACGACATCGGCGACTCCCGGACCGTCGCACCGATGCCGAAGTAGCGTCTCGGTCGTGAGCGACTGGGACGCCGCCACCTACGACAAGGTCTCCGATCCGCAAGCGCGGTGGGCGCTCGCGGTCATCGAGCGCATCGAAGGATCGCCCGCGCGCATCCTCGACGCGGGCTGCGGATCCGGACGAGTCACCGAACTCCTGATCGAGCGCTTCCCGCAAGCGCGCGTCTTCGCCGTCGACGCCTCGCAGGCGATGGTCGAACGAGCGCGGCAGAGGCTCGGCAGCCGGGCCGAAGTCCTGCAAGGCAACCTGACCGATCCGTTGCACATCGACGCCGTGGATGCCGTCTTCTCGAACGCGGTGTTCCACTGGATCGACGATCACCCGAAGCTGTTCGCCAACCTGGCCTCGCTGCTGCGTCCCGACGGACAGCTCGTGGCGCAGTGGGGCGGGTTCGGCAACATCGAGAACATGCTCGAAGTGACGCGCCGGCTCGGCGGCCCGCAGCCGTACGAGCGGAACTTCGCAACGCCGGAGGAAACGAAGCACCGTCTCGAGGTTGCCGGCTTCGGCGACGTACAGGCATGGCTCGAGCCCGCTCCGACGCAGTTCGACTCCCGGGACGCGTTCGCGACTTACTTGCGTACGGTTTGCCTTCGCGTGCATCTCGATCTGCTGCCGCCGGACGAACAGGACGCCTACGTCGACGCCGTTGTCGATGCGATGCCGGACCTCCGTATCGATTACGTGCGCCTGAACGCGGTGGCCCGCCGGGCATGACCGACCCGCGGCGCAAGCTTCCGCAGGTCGACCGGCTGGTCGGTGAGCTCGACCATCTGGGTCTGCCACGTCCCGTGGTGGTCGATGCGGTGAGGCGCGTCGTCGACGCGCAGCGTCGACGAGCGCGCCGGACGAAGCAGGTTCCGTCGGAAGATGAGCTCATCGCGGTGTGCCGCGATGAGCTCATCCGCACCCACCGCAGCGTACTCCGTCCCGTCATCACCGCGACCGGCGTCCTCCTTCACACGTACCTCGGACGCGCTCCGTTGTCGCACGGCGCGTTCGACGCCGTCGCGACCGTCGCCCGCGGCTATTCGAACCTCGAGTTCGATCTCACCGGCGGACGGCGCGGCGATCGTTTCGTCCACGTCGAGCCGATGCTCGCGGCGCTCACGGGGGCCGAAGCGGCTCTCGTCGTCAACAACAACGCGGCGGCCGTCCTGCTCGTGTGCGCCGCACTCGCATCCGGGAAGGAAGTCGTCATCTCACGCGGAGAGCTCATCGAGATCGGCGGTTCCTTCCGCATCCCGGACGTCCTCGCGCAGTCCGGCGCGCTCCTCCGCGAGGTCGGTACGACGAACAGGACGCACGTCCGCGATTACGAGCGTGCGGTCTCGGAGAACACCGCGTTCATCCTGAAGGTGCACCCATCCAACTACCGCGTCGTCGGTTTCACCGCATCGCCGTCGACCGAAGCGCTCGGCAAGCTCGGCGTCCCCGTCGTGTACGACATCGGGTCAGGACTCTTCGGACGAACCATCGCCGACGAACCCACCATCGACGGTGCGCTCGCGGCCGGCGCGTCGCTCGTCTGCTTCTCGGGCGACAAGCTCTTCGGCGGGCCACAAGCCGGGATCGTCGTGGGCCGCGCCGACCTCGTGGCGGCGCTCCGCACGCATCCGCTGCTGCGGGCGCTCCGTCCCGACAAGATGCAGCTCGCGGCGCTGGGCGCGACCGTTGAGTCCTACCTGCGCGACGCCGGCGACATCCCGGTTGCGCGCATGCTCGACGCAGGCTCCGGCGAGATCGCGGGCCGGGCGCGCAAAGTCATTCGGGGCATCGACGATGCGTCGCTCGTCGACGGCGAGTCGATGACGGGCGGGGGCTCCGTCCCGGGCGAAGGCATCGCGACGACGTTGATCGCGATCCCCGACGCGAAGCTCGCGGAACGCCTGCGCGACGGCGACCCGCCGATCATCGTGCGCGTCGAGAAGGGCCGCGTCCTCATCGATCTCAGAACCGTCGATCCCCGCGACGACAAGATCGTCGCGTCCGCGCTCGCTAACCGATAAGCGCGGCGACCCGGGTCTTCGTCTCGTCGGCGCCGACGGAGCCCGTCCAGCGGTCCTTGATCACGCCGTCCGGTCCGATGAAGTACAGGTAGGGCTCGGTCGCGAGCTTCCACTCCGTGTAGGTCTGTGAGGTCAGATCGGTCGAGACGCCTTGACCTTGCGACTCGCTCGACAGACCCTTCTGCCCGTCCGCGAGTGACTTGAACACTTCGACGTGGATGAAGTTCGCCTGGCCCTCGAACTGCTTGGCGACGCTTTCGACGATGTCCGTCGTCGGTCCGCACGTCCGCGACACGCAGAACTCCGGCGTCGCGAACAGGACGACCGTCGGCTTGCCCGTCTGCAACGCGTCGGCGATCGAGATCTGATGCATCGAGCACGGCGGCGTGCGCGTGCAGATCGGATCGACGCCCTCGTGGTTCGATGTCGTCGGACTCTGCGACGCGATCGCGTGATCGCCGATCTTCGGCTCGGGGACCTTGTCGAGGAACTGGAACGCGGCTTGCGCGTGCTTGCCGCCCGTCGCCGCGTCGACCACCCAGGTGCCGGCGGTGAAGTCGTGATGGATGACGTAGATCTCGGCGACCTGTGTGCCCGCGGTGTTGCTCCCGCCCGCTCCGCGCTCGACACGCTGGCGGAGCGACGGCACGGGGATCGGTTTGCCGCCGATCGGCGCGAGGGTGATCTTCGCGTCCGACGGCGCGATCGGATCGGGTCCGCGGAAGATCGCGAACGCGACACGCGTATCACCGACGGCGAACTGCTGCGGTCCTGTGAGCTCCACGGAGAGCGCGTTCGCACCCGCGGACGGCGACGCCGCCGGCGTCTTCTTCGCACACGCCCATGCGACGGCGCCGAGACCGAGCGCGCCGGCGGCACGCAAGAAGTGACGGCGGTCCATGGATTCCATTCGGGCGGCCTACTCTACCTACGTGCGCGTGATCGCGACGGCGGGCCATGTTGACCACGGGAAATCGACGCTCGTCGAAGCCCTGACGGGCATCGATCCCGATCGCTTCGCCGAAGAGAAGCGCCGCGGCCTCACGATCGACCTGGGCTTCGCGTGGCTCACGCTCCCCTCCGGTCTCGAGGTCGGCATCGTGGACGTCCCCGGTCACGAGCGTTTCATCCGCAACATGCTCGCCGGCGTCGGCTCGGTGGACGCCGTGCTGTTCGTCGTCGCCGCAGACGAAGGCTGGATGCCGCAATCGGCGGAGCATCTGCAGATCCTCGAGTTCCTCGGCGTCGAGCGCGGCGTGGTCGCGCTGACGAAGACGGACGCCGCGGGCGAGCTGGCGGACGAAGCCGAACGCGATGTCCTCGATCATCTCGACGGCACGCCCTTCGAGAACGCCCCGATCGTGCGCCTCTCGGCGAAGACGGGAGAAGGCCTCGACGATCTCCGGAAGGCTCTCGACGAGGTTCTCGCGTCGAACGACCACTCGGAGACTCGGACGAACCGCACCCGCTTGTTCGTCGATCGCTCGTTCACGATCACGGGAGCCGGGTCCGTCGTGACGGGGACGCTCTCGTCGGGACGCATCGCGGTCGGCGACGAGGTGCAGTTGCTGCCGGGCAAGCGCTCCGCGCGGGTCAGATCGCTGCAGACGCACGGCCGGCCGGTCGGATACGCGGAGGCGCCGCGTCGCCTCGCGATGAACCTCGTCGGCATCGACAGACGGCTCGTGCATCGCGGGCAGGCCGTGGTGACGGAGGAGTGGCTTCTAACGGACCGGTTCGCCGCGCGTGTCCGCGCAGCGCGGGATCTGAAGCACCCACTCAAGGTCAAGGGCGCGTACGAGTTGTTCGCATTCAGTGCGCAAGCTTCGTGCCGATTGCGCTTACTGGGGAATACGAAGGAGCTGCGCGCGCATGAGAGTGCGTTTGTGATCGTCTCCACCGCTCGTCCGCTGCCACTCGTCCCCGGCGACAGGTTCGTGATCCGTGACGTCGGACGGTGGGAAACGGTCGCCGGCGGTGCGGTGATCGATCCATCGCCCCCACGCCGGCTCCCCGGTGGCTACGACGCGGAGCTCGAAGCGCGAGAGCCGCTCGCAGGCGCGGCTCTCGCCGATTGGCTGCTCGCCCGGGACCGCTTCATCTCGTCCCATCGTCTCCTGTTGCTGACCGGATCGCGCAGCGCCGAGACACCGGATGGTTTCGTGTTCGCGCCCGGCGCACTCGAAGAGCTCACGCGGGAAGCGAAGCAGCTCGTTGCGTCCTTCCATCGGACGCAGCCGCTCGCTCCCGGCCTCCCGATCGCGGAGCTCAAGCGCCGGATCGATCCCGACGTCGTCGACGTCGTGCTCGACCGATCGGACGAACTGGTCGTCGACGGCCGGTTCGTCCGCCTCGCGACGCATGGAACATCGGAGCTTTCCCCGCCGGACAGGGCGACGGCGGACGAAGCCCTGCGAACGCTCACCGCCTCCGGCGCGTCGCCGCCGGACCTGGCCGATGTCGGACTCTCGCAGCAGCTCGCGCGTGCGCTCGAACGCAGTGGCGAACTCGTCTTCCTCACGCCGAACATCGCGTACCCGTCCGGAGTCTGGAACGAGATCGAACGACGCGTCGTCTCATTCGTCGTCGACAACGATCACGCCACACTCGCCCAGATACGTGACGCGATCGGCACGACCCGGAAGTTCGCCGTTCCCATCGCCGAAAAGCTCGACGCAACCGGAGTCACGCGCCGGAAGGGCGACCTTCGCGAGCTCGGCCCCCGCGGACGCGAGCTCGCGGAACGCTAGACGAGTTCGATCGGACGGTTCGCTTCGACCTCGCCGATCACCCACGCCGACACACCGAGACCGCCGAGCACCTCGACGGCTCGCGCGCCGGCAGGAGTGATCGCGATCATGCCAACACCGAGGTTGAACGTCGCGCGCATCTCCTCTTCGGAGATGCCACGCTCCGCGAGCCACTCGAAGATCCCCGGACGGTCCCAGCACGAGACGTCGATCGTCGCGCCGCAGCCGTCGGGCAGCGCGCGCGCGAGGTTGTCGGCGAGCCCGCCGCCCGTCACGTGTGCCGCTGCACGGACCTCCACCTCGTCGGCGAGGCCGAGCAGCTTGCGCGCGTAGATCGCCGTCTCCGCGAGCAAACCCGGAGGCGGATCATCGTCGCCGAGGACGCGACGCACGAGCGAGAACCCGTTCGAGTGCACGCCGTTGCTCGCGAGCCCGACGATGTCGTCGCCGGGCTTCACGCGGTGCGGCCCCCACGCGTTGTCGAGATCGACCACGCCGACGCACGTGCCCATCACTTCGTACGCGCCCGGTGAAAGGAGGCCCGGAAGCTGCGCGGTTTCGCCGCCGACGAGCTCGCAGCCGGATTCGACGCAAGCGTCCGCAACACCGCCGACGATGGCGACGGCTTCGTCCGGATCGAGACGTTCGGTTGCGATGCAATCCACGAACAGGAGCGGCTCGGCGCCACAACAGACGACGTCGTCAACGTTCATCGCGACGCAATCCCACCCCGCCGTCCGGTGGAGGCCGGCTTTGCGAAGCAGATCGATCTTCGTGCCGGTGGTGTCCGTCGAGAGCGCGAGCGCCGGGCGTTTGAACCCGCGGGCCATCAGATCTTCGAGCGGGAACAGCCCGGCGAAGCCTCCGAGCGAAACGACATGGGACGCGACACGCGTCCGCGCAGCCTCGGCGGCGTAGCGAGGGATCAGCGCGTCGGCGGCGTCCTGATCGACGCCGGCTTCCCTGTAGCTCGCGGTCACTGCTGAACTTCGATGCCCGGCAGAGGGTCTTCGGCCATCGTGACGTGGCCGTTCGTATGACCGCTCGGCGCCGCCACGACGGGCAGCTCGAGGACGTTCTTCGTTCGTGCGGTTTCGTCCGGGATCGGGATCGGATACCCACCCGAGAAGCACGCGTGGCAGAACTTCTCCGTCGGAACCCCCGTCGAGATCAGCATCCCGTCCACGGACAGGTAGGCGAGCGAGTCGGCGTTGATGAACTCTCGGATCTCTTCGACGCTTCGATGCGCGCCGATGAGCTCGTCGCGGTTCGCCGTGTCGATGCCGTAGAAGCACGGCCACTTGATCGGCGGTGAGCTGATACGCATGTGGACTTCACGCGCGCCGGCGCGGCGCAGCATCTCGACGATCTCGGCTGTGGTCGTCCCGCGGACGATCGAGTCGTCGACGACGACGAGCCGCTTGCCTTCGATCACTTCGGGCAACGGGTTGAGTTTCATCCGCACACCCTTCTGCCGGAGCGACTGCGTAGGCTGGATGAAGGTGCGGTAGACGTAGCGGTTCTTCACGAAACCTTCCGCGTACGGGATCCCCGATCTATCGGCGTAACCCTGCGCGGCGGCGGTTGCCGTCTCGGGAACCGGGATGACGAGGTCCGCTTCGACTCCCGACTCGTCCGCGAGCTGCTTGCCCATCGCGCGGCGAACCTCGTAGACGCTTCGTCCGAACAGGGACGAGTCCGGACGGGCGAAGTACACGAACTCGAAAACGCAGAGGCGCGGCGTGGGTTCGGCGAGCTGCACGCTGCGCAACCCGTCTTCGTCGCACACGAGGAGCTCACCCGGCTCTGCTTCGCGGATGAAGTCCGCCCCGACGATGTCGAGCGCGCAGGTCTCCGACGCGAACACCCAGCCGCCGGCCGGGAGCCGTCCGATCACGAGCGGGCGCACACCGTGCGGGTCGCGTGTCGCGATCACGCGACGTTCGTCCATCGCGATGATCGTGTACGCGCCCTTCAGCTTCGGCGCGATGAGCTTCCATGCCTCGACGAGATCGGACGTGTCCTGCTTCGCGAGCAATGCGCACACGAGGTGCGAGTCGCTCGTCGACTCGAGATCGATCCCGTCATCCGCGAGCTCGCGCGCGAGCTCGAGGGGGTTCACGAGGTTCCCGTTGTGACCGAGCGCGATGCCACCGCCGTCGACGCGCACCTGGAACGCGGGCTGGGCGTTCTCGACTTTGCCGGACGAACCGGTCGTCGAGTAGCGGACGTGTCCGATCGCGAGGTGACCCGTCAGCCCGTCGAGCACCTTCTCGTCGAAGACCTGCGTGACGAGGCCGAGCTTCGAGTAGACGAGGAGATCCTCGCCGTCGCCGACGGCGATACCGGCCGTCTCCTGGCCGCGGTGCTGGAGGGCGTAGAGGCCGAAATAGGTGAGACGGGCGACGTCTTCGCCGGGAGCGAATACGCCAAAGACCCCGCACTCCTCGCGGGGACGATCAAGCGGTTGCTCTCCGAGAGTGGCCACTAGATCCCTGATCACCGGCTCCGCTGCGCTTCGCCGTGGTCCCATGCTCGCCGACCTCTGCAGTCTATCCGTGATGGTCGAGGATTTCGGCGCCGGGCCCTCCTCACGGCTTCAGCTCGCTCGGGCTCACGAGCGGGCCGGGAAGCCGCACGTCGGAGGGCTGGACGACCCTCGTGATCGATACCACGTCGAGGAGGTAGGTCTGCGCCTGGCCGCCGGCCTCCTCCGCGGTGAGGTCGATCCGGCGCCCCCGGAGGAGGATCCCGTCGTCGGAGTAACAAAGGTCGTAGCGGTAATGCTCGGCCGGGATGGTCGGCTCCGGGGAGTGCGAGGGGGACGGGGACGGCTCGGCCGGGCTCGCCTCGAAGCACGTGCCCTTCTCGCTCGCGATCCGGACCGGCCGCGTCGCCTTCCGCACCGAAGCGAAGGCGTCCGCGCGGCGGGGCGCGTCGAAGAACGCATCGAGGCGTGCGTCGCCGAACTCCGTCGAGTCGAGGTCGTCCGTCGAACAACGCGTCGCCCCGCCGTACTGCGCGCACGCGTAATGTCCGGTCGTATTCGTCACGAACCAGCTCGACACCGTGATCGGGCTCCCGCTGCTCGGCTTGGTGGTCGTATCGAGACGACGCAGAACGGCCGGTGGGTCGTGTGCGATGGTCGCGCGCACGCTCACACCGCCGGCGAGCTGTCCGCTGATGTCGAAGTTGTAGATCGCTTCGTACGCGATCTTGTCCGCGCGCGTAGCGAACGACACGAGGTTCCCGCTCTCACCCGACGAACCCTTGAAGAGGCACGAGCTGAGCAGGACGAAGCACGCGCACGCAACCGCGATCCGCTTCATCGTCGCTCCATCAGCGCAGGGATGGCTTCGCGGTACACGCGCGCGATGTCGTCGACACGAACGTCGAGCACGTCGCGCACACACAGACGCGAACCGCCGACGGTTCCGAGGACGACGCCGCCGAGCGCAGGAGCTTCGTCCGGCCGGCAGGTCACGATCGCACGCGCCGTCGATTCGCCGAACAACCCCCACAACGGATCGACGCCCGCCGGAAGCGTGACGTCCGCGCCGACGCCGCTCGCGATGCACATCTCGGCAAGAGCGACGGCGAGTCCGCCGTCCGACAGGTCGTGCGCGTAGGAACCGACCCCGCTCTGCAGTGTTTGCGCCAGCGCCACCTCGCGGTCGAGGTCGAGCGACGGCGCGCGTCCGGCGACGGTGTCGTGGATCACCGCGAGGGCTTCGCTTCCGCCGAGCTCCGGCTTCGTCTCGCCGAGCAGCACGACCACATCACCTTCGCGAGCGACGACCGGACGATGCGCGTATACGTCGTCGATCGCGCCGAGCATGCCGACGACCGCCGTCGGGTGCACGGCTCCCGTCGGGGACTCGTTGTAGAAGGAAACGTTTCCACCGGTCACCGCGATCCCGAACGCGACGCACGCGTCACGGATCCCACGAAGCGTCGCCGCGAAATCGGCCATCACTTCCGGCTTTTCCGGCGACCCGAAGTTGAGACAGTCGGTGATCGCGAGGGGACGCCCGCCCAGGCACGAGACGTTCCGCGCCGACTCGCACACCGCGAGCGCACCGCCGATGTAGGGATCGAGCGAACCGATGCGGCCCGGACCGTCCGTGGCGAGGACGATGCCCGGTTGCCCGGGCTCTCCGCGTCGTGATTCGGGAACGCGCAGCACGGCTGCGTCCGCACCGGGTACGACGACCGAGTTCAGCCGCACCATGTGGTCGTACTGCCGCCACACCCACTCCTTCGACGCGATCGACGGAGACGCGAGCAGCCGCATCAAGATCTCTTCCGCCGACGGCCACGCGAGCTCGAGCGGATCGAGCGCGTGCAGCGCCGACCGATCGGCGGGAACGACCGGACGCTCGTAGAGCGGTCCGTCCGCCAGCGCTTGCGCCGGGACGTCGCTCACATCGAGGCCGTGGGCCTTCAGGACGATGCGCCCGCCCTCGGTGTAACGGGCGACCACGCTCGCGTCGAGCCCCCACTTCGTGCAGACGCGGACGACCTCGTCGATGCGGTCCGGCGCCACGCACGCGAGCAGGCGCTCCTGCGACTCGGACATCCGGATCTCCCACGGCCCCATGTCCGCTTCGCGGAGCGGCACCTTGTCGAGATCGCCGTCGATGCCGACGCCGCCGCTCGCGGCCGTCTCCGATAAAGAACACGTGACACCGGCCGCGCCGAGGTCCTGCATCCCCGCCAGCAAACCCTTCTGCTTCAGCTCGAGGCAGGCTTCGATGAGCAGCTTCTCGGTGAACGGGTCGCCGACCTGAACGGACGGCCGCTTGTTCTCGGCCCCCACTTCGAATTCCTGCGAAGCGAGGATGGACGCACCACCGATGCCGTCGCGTCCCGTCTTGGAACCGATGAGCACGGCGAGATCACCCGGGCCGCGCGGCCTCCCCTTCAGCACTTCCGGGTCCTCGAACACGCCGACGCACATCGCGTTCACGAGCGGGTTGCCGGAATACGCGGGATCGAACACCGCTTCGCCGCCGACGGTCGGCAACCCGAGTGAATTGCCGTACGACGCGATACCGCGGACCACACCGTCGAACAGGTAACGGTTGCGGTCATCGGTCAGGGGGCCGAATCGCAAGGGATCGAGCACGGCGATCGGCCGCGCGCCGAGCGACAAGATGTCGCGCACGATCCCGCCGACGCCGGTCGCCGCACCTTGGAACGGCTCGACGGCGGACGGATGGTTGTGCGACTCCATCTTGAACGCGACGAGCACACCGGGTGCGACCTCGACGACACCCGCTCCTTCGCCCGGTCCGAGCACGACCCACGGCGCATGCGTCGGCAGATCGCGGAAGTACATCCGCGACGACTTGTACGAGCAGTGCTCCGACCACATCACGGAGAACATCGCGAGCTCGGTGTGCGACGGCTCGCGTCCGAGGGTCTTCTCGATCCGCTCGTACTCGTCGGTCGTCAGCCCGAGCGCCGCGTACAGCGGAACCGTGTCGGTCATTACGCCCGCTGGAGCAAGCGACAGGACTCGATGAGTGACGTCAGGACGGTCCGCCCGTCCGCCGAGCCGAGCGATTCGTGCGACGCGCGTTCCGGGTGCGGCATCAGACCGACGACATTTCCGGCGTCATTCGAAACACCGGCGATGTTCTGCCACGCGCCGTTCGGATTGTCGACGTAGCGGAACGCGACGCGCGGCTCCACGTTCGCGCGGTAATTCCCTTCGTAGTGGTTGATCGGGATGCGCAGTCGCTGGCCCTTCTCGCAGGCGCGTGTCGCGATCGTACCGGTGTCCTCGACGGTGACCTCCGTCCACACGCACAGGAACCGGAGGCCCTCGTTCTTGATCAGCGCGCCGGGAACGAGGTGCGCTTCGGCGAGGATCTGGAACCCGTTGCAGATGCCGAGCACGGGCTTGCCTTCGTCGGCCAGCGAGCGCACGGCGTGCATCACCGGGGAGAAACGCGCGATCGCCCCCGTGCGCAGATAGTCGCCGTGTGCGAACCCTCCGGGCAGGACGACACCGTCCGCGCCGCCGAGATCGTCGTCGCCGTGCCAGGCGTAGTCGGCGTCGGCGCCCTCGGCGCGGAGCGCGTGGACCACGTCCTGCTCGCAGTTCGATCCCGGGAAGACGACGACCGCGATCTTAGGCATCGATGTCGACCCGGAAGCCCTCGATGACCGTGTTCGCGAGGAACCGCTCGCACATCTGCTCGACCTGCTCCCGGATCGACTCGACGGACGAACCTTCGATCTCGAACTCGAGGTGCTTACCGACCCGGACGCCGGACACGTTCTCCCACCCGAGAGCCGGCAGCGACCGCTCCACCACTTGACCCTGGACGTCCGAGATGCCGGGCTTGAGCATCACATCGATCTTGGCGACGGCCTTCAGGACGCGTCCTTCATATAGGAATCGAACGTGCTGCCGGTCACCCGCTCGTAGGCCTCGCGGTACCGCGCGGTCGTGCCCTGGACGACCTCGTCGGGCAGTTCGGGGCCCGGGTCCGTCTTGTCCCAGCCGACGGACGAGGCGTAGTCGCGGACGTACTGCTTGTCGAAGGACGGCGGGTTGGAGCCCGGCACCCACTCGTCGGCGGGCCAGTAGCGGGACGAATCCGGCGTGAACAGCTCATCGCACACCGTCAGCTCGCCGTCCACGAGGCCGAACTCGTACTTCGTGTCGGCGAGGATGATGCCTCGCGAGGCGGCGTAATCGCGCGCGTGCTCGTACAGACGGATCGCGACATCCGCGATGCGATCGACGAGGCCGGCGTCGCCCAGCACTTCCTTCGCCTGATCGACCGAGATGTTCTCGTCGTGGCCGGTCAGGGCCTTCGTCGACGGTGTGAACAGCGGCTCCGGCAGCTGCTGCGCTTCGAGCAAACCGGCCGGCAGCTTGTGACCGCAGACCTCGCCCGTCTTGCGGTAGTCGCTCCAACCCGAGCCGGTGATGTACCCGCGGACGATGCATTCGAGCGGGATCATCTCCGCCTTGCGCACGAGCTGGGCGCGTCCGGCGAGCTCCGGCGAGCGCATCTCGGGCGGGAACTCGGAGAGCTTCCAAGCGACGAGGTGGTTGGCGACGATGCTCCGCGTACGGTCGAACCAGAACTGCGACAAGCCGGCGAGGACGGCCCCCTTCGACGGGATCGGCGTCGGCAGAACGACGTCGAAGACGGAGATCCGGTCGGTCGCGACCATCAGGATGTGGTCGCCCGCGTCGAACATCTCGCGGACCTTGCCGGACGCGATACGAGGCAGATCGAGCTGGATATCGGTGATCGCTGGGCTCATGGCAGCAGCGTACCCGAGGCCCATGACGGGTGAGATACGGTCTCGGTATGGACCCATACGAACGGATCGAGAAGGCCACCGCCGTCTGCGGTGACGCAGTGAACAACGTCACTCCCGACCAATTCGGGGATGCGACGCCGTGCGATGAGTTCGACGTGAAGGGCCTGCTGCGGCACATCATCGGCGGGCTCGGGATGCTGCAAACGGCGGCGTCCGGCGGCAAGGCAGCGATGCCCGAGGAGGACATCGTTCGCGACGACGCCGGCAAGCAATACGCGGAGGAACGCGCGAAGCTGCTCGACGTCCTGAAGCAGCCGGGCGTCTTCGACAGGACGTGGTCGATGCCCTTCGGCGACATGCCGGGCTCGATGATGGCCGCGATCGCATTCATGGAGCACGTCACCCATGCGTGGGACGTGCGCAAGGCAACGGGCCAGCCGACGGAGCTCCCGGAGGACCTCGTGAGCGAGGTGCTCGAAGTCGTCACGCCGATGGACGCGATGCTCCGCATGCCCGGGGTGTGCGGCCCGCCCGTCGAGACCGATTCCGCGTCACCGACGGACCGGCTCGCCGCTTTCATGGGACGGCAACCGTAGAAACGTTACGGCAGGTCGGCGTCGGGTTCGTCGAAACCGCGCCGCAGCGCTGGCCGTACGAGGCCGTCGTGCGCGCCGAGCGGGCCCGCGTGTTCGCCGCGATCACCTCGGACCCATCGACGTGGACGTGGTTCCCCGGCGCGAAGGGCGGCAGCTACGTCGGCGACAAGCGCTCGATCACCGTCGGACGCTTCACGTACAACGAAACGGTTCTGGTGCGGGACGAACCGGATCGCTGGATCTACCACGTCGACGAAACCAACTCGCCGTATGCGCGCGCGCTCGTCGAGGAGTGGCTCTTCAAAGACCATCCGGACGGGACGCTCGTTCGCTGGACCTTCTGCGTCGACCCGAGGTTCGTCCTCAAGATCCCGGGCGCCCGCTTGTTCCTCGCGCTGACGTTCAAGCGCGCGATGCGGAACCTGCAAGCACAGCTCGCCTGATCTCGTCCCACGGCGTCGCCGGATACCAGCGAAACGGGATGCCGAGCGCGCGCGCGGCGTTCTCGTCGCCTTCGTGATCGCCGACGTAGAGCGGGTCGTCCCCGCCGAGCGTGTCGAACGCTTCGCGGACGAGGTCCGTCTTCGTGCGCGGATCCATGTCATCGGCGCGCGCCGAGAGCACGTGCACGGTCTCGGACAACCCGAGCACGTCGAGCACGATCTTCGCGATCGGCTCCGGCTTGATCGTGGCGACGCCGATCTTCACACCGGACGAAGCGAGCTCGCGCAACACGACGTCCGCACCGGGCATCGGCGCGACGAGATCGATCCGTTCCGTGTGGGCGGTTTCGAAGACGGCGATCGCGTCCGCCATGTTCTCGTCGCTGAAGCCGAGCTGCTCGAGTACCCAGTGGAGCGGCGGCCCGAAGACGAACGACAGATCCTCCGGTACCGGGATCTCGAAGGCGGCGCACGTCACGTGGAGCGACTCGACGATCGCCGGACCAGTGTCGGCGATGGTTCCGTCGAGATCGGAAAGTAGCGGGCCGGGCACTAGAACTCGACGGCGGTGAGCCGCTCGAACACCACGTCGAGATTGCGCGTGAACCGGCGCTCGTCGAACACCGCGTCGAGGTCGATGGTCTCGGTGACGCGCGAGTTCTCTTTGAGGATCTCGAGGTATTGACGCTCCTCGTCCCACGCGCGCATCGCGGCTTCCTGCACGATGCGGTACGCCTCATCGCGCGATAGCCCGGCGTCGATCAGCGCGAGCAGGACGTGCTGCGAGAAGTACAGCCCGAACGAGCGATCGAGGTTCGTCCGCATGCGCTCGGGATAGACGACCAGTTGCGACACGATCTCGTTGATCTCGGCGAGGGCGAAGTCGGCGACACAGGACGCGTCCGGGAGGGCGACGCGCTCGACGGACGACTGTGCGATGTCGCGCTCGTGCCACGTCTGCACGCTTTCGAGACCGGCGGACGCATACCCGCGCAGCAGTCGTGCCAGCCCCGAGAGGCGTTCGCAGCGCCACGGGTTGCGCTTGTGCGGCATCGAGGACGAACCCTTCTGGGCTCCCGCTTCGAACGGCTCCTCGACCTCGCGGACCTCGGTGCGCGCGAGGTGGCGGATCTCGACCGCGAGGCGTTCGATGGACGAACCGAGCAGCGCGAGGAACGACAGGTACTCGGCGTGACGGTCGCGGCTCGTGATCTGCGTCGGCGCCGGTTCGAACGCGAGGCCGAGCGCGGCCAGAGCGTGCTCCTCGACGGCCGGCGGAACGGACGCGTACGAACCGACCGGCCCGGACATCGTTCCGACGGCGACGCGCTGCTGCACGGCGTGCAGGCGCGCGTTGTGGCGGACGAACTCGAAGACGTACCCCGCGAGCTTCGCCCCGAACGTCGTGGGTTCACCGTGGATGCCGTGGGTTCGTCCCATCGTGATCGTGTCGCGGTACTTCAAGGACTGTTCCTTGAGCGCACGGATGAGCGCGTGGAGGGAGTCGTCGATCATCTGTAGCGCGTCGCGCATCGCGAGACCCTGTGCGGTGTCGACGACGTCGTAGGACGTCAGTCCGTAGTGGATGTAGCGTCCTTCCTCGCCGCACGTCTCCTGCACCTGCGACACGAACGCCGCCGTTTCGTGTGACACCTGCGCGTCGAGCTCGCCGATCCGTACCGCGTCGACTTTCGCGTCGCGGCGGCACGCAGCCGTTGTCCCCTGCGGGACCTGACCTTCGGCTTCCCACGCTTCGAGCGCGGCAAGCTCGACGGCGAGCCAGCGTTCGTAGCGCGCCTGGTCGCTCCAGAGCGCGCCCATCTCGGGACGCGTGTAACGCGGGATCACTCTGCGAGCTTACGCTTGAAGTCCGCGTACTTCTTCGCGAGTGCTTCGTCACCAGTCGCGAGGATCTGGACGGCGAGGAGACCGGCATTCTGGGCGCCGTTCACCGCGACCGTCGCGACGGGAACCCGCGGGGGCATCTGCACGATCGACAGGAGCGAATCGAGCCCGCCGCCGACCGCGTTCGCCTGCGCGATCGGCACACCGATCACCGGACGCGACGTTTGCGCGGCGACGACTCCCGGCAAGGCCGCCGCCATACCCGCGCCGCAGATGTAGACGCCGCATCCACGCGCGTCGGCGTCCTTCACGTACTTCGTAAGCGTCTCGGGTTTGCGGTGCGCGCTGATGACGTTCGTCTCGACCTCCACGCCGAACTCTTTCAGCGCCGCTTCCGCCTTCGCCATGGTGTCACCGTCGGATTCGGACCCCATCAAGATGGCAACGAAACTCACGTGCTGACTCCCTTCGCGATGTCGGTGCGGTAGAAGCTGTCGTCCATGCGTATCTTCGCCGCGGCGTCGTAGGCCTTGGCGCGCGCGTCATCGATCGTCGTACCGCGCGCCGTGACATCGAG
Source organism: Actinomycetes bacterium (assembly GCA_025934435.1). Classification (GTDB taxonomy): domain Bacteria; phylum Actinomycetota; class JAICYB01; order JAICYB01; family JAICYB01; genus JAICYB01. Next base: position 90,168 of record JAICYB010000004.1, read on the forward strand.
CACGCGGCCGCCCGCGCTCACCAGTGCTCCGTCCGTCATCGCCGTTCCGGCGTGGAAGACGGCAACGTCGCCGGACTCCGTGATCCCCTCGATCCGCTTCCCCTTCTCGTAGGTCTCGGGATATCCCTTCGACGCCACGACGACGGCGACGCACGCGTCCTCGCTCCACTCGACGCGCTGCGCGCCGAGCGCGCCTTCCGCGACGGCGAACAGGAGCTCACCGAGGTCCGTCGCGAGACGCGGGAACAGGACGATGCCGTCGGGATCGCCGAAGCGGCAGTTGATCTCGATCAGACGCGGTCCTTTGTCGGTGATCATCAGACCGGCGTACAGACACCCGCGGTACGTCCGTCCCTCGGAGGCGAGACCGTCGAGGAGCGGCACGACGATCTCGTCGACGGCGCGCTGCCGCATCTGCGGCCCGAGCCACGGAACCGGCGAGTACGCACCCATGCCCCCTGTGTTCGATCCGTGGTCGCCGTCGTGCGCGCGCTTGTAGTCCTGCGCCGGCTCGAGGACGAGGCGGCTGCGGCCGTCGGCGAGCGTGAAGATCGACGTCTCCCGTCCTTCGAGGAACTCCTCGACGACGACGCGTCGCCCGGAATCGCCGAACGCGCCTCCGCGCATGATGTCGTCGATCGCCGCCTTCGCTTCGTCGTGATCGCGGCAGATGATCACGCCTTTGCCCGCCGCGAGACCCTCGGCCTTGACGACGATCGGCGGAGCGATCGTCCGCGCGAAATCGATCGCGGCGTCCGGATCGTCGAAGCTTTCGCCTTCGGCCATCGGGACGCCGTGCCGCCGCGCGACCTCGCGGCAGAAGACCTTGCTCCCTTCCA